>DPXQ01000026.1:4806-14502 GCA_003527225.1 Rhizobium sp. | reverse complement strand
GAGAAAAATGAAATACTGGCTCACCAGGGATCGATCGAGACCCAGTAGGCGACGCGCCTGTTCGATCTCTGCGGTGGTGGAATCGATCGGGATCACCATGAAAACGGGATCGCCGGTAAAGCTCATCATCAGGAAGACGATGACCGATACGCAAAAGAGTACCAGCACCATCTGCAGGAGCCGCTTGATCGTGTAGCCCAGCAAGGCAGTGTCCCGTCATGAAGAAGTGACAAATTCGGGACTGTCGTCCGCAAGGTCGACAGTCCCGCGTTCGTTCGGTTGGGCTTATTCCTTGACGTCGATCTCGTAGGCCCAGAGGAACTTGTCCGCACGCGGTGTCATCTCGACATTGGTCTTTGCGGCATAGAGATCCTGCTCGTAGTGGATCGGGATCATGGGGATGTCTTCCATCAGGATCTTGGTGACTTCCTGCAGGTATCCGTCGCGCTCTTCGAGCTTGGAGGTCGCGTCGGCCTTGTCGATCAGTTCGTCCACCTTCGGATTGGAATAGGATCCGCGGTTGACCTGGCCATAACCTTCTTTCTTATCGCGCGAGTAGAACATCACGCTGTACATCGAGCCGCCGTCACCGGACGGAACGTCCCAGCCGCTCATGATCATGCTCGACTTGTCGCTCGGGACCCGGATGTAGCCGAAGAAGTTGGACTTCGGCATCAGGTTGAGCTTGAGATCGATTTTGATCTTGCCGAGCATCGAAGCGAGCGCCTGAGCGATCTGCTGATCGTTGACATAGCGGTTGTTGGTGGTGTCGAGGGTCACCGTGAAGCCGTCTGCATAGCCGGCCTCGGCCATCAGAGTTGCGGCCTTATCGAGATCGAAGGGATACATGTCGCGGAAGCTTGCACCGTCGACGTAGCCCGTGTGGGAAGCTGGGACATATTGCTCTGACGGTGTCGACAGGCCGTTCATGATGATCTTGTTGATCGCGTTGACATCGATCGCGCGAACCATGGCTTCACGGACGCGACGATCCATCATCGGGTTCTTGTCGAGCGCGATGGTCGGGCTCTTCTCACGATGGTCGATCGAGACCACGACGTTGAGAAGGCTCGGCTTGGTCATGACCTTGTAGCGGTCATCCGCCTTGACGCGGTCGACGTCGCGAACGTTGAGATCCTGGATGACATCGACTTCGCCGGTCAGCAGGGCTGCCGTGCGGGTGGCACCATTGGTGATCGGGCGGAACGTGACTTCTTCGATCTTCGGTGCGCCGGCGAAATAGTCAGTATTGGCGGCGAGCGTGATGTGGTCTTCCTTGATCCACTCGACCAGCTTGTAGGGGCCGGTGCCAACAGGCTTCAGGTCCAGCTGCTCGTCGCCCACTTCCTTCGCATACTTCTCGCTAAGGATCAGGACGGCTGCCAGATCGTTCGGCAGGACTGCGTAGGGCTTGGGCGTCTTGATCTCGACCGTGTAGTCATCGACCGTCGTGAAGGAAGCGATGTTGGCGCCGAGATTGGCCATCAGCGACTTCTTCAGACGGTCCAGGGTGAAGATAACATCCGATGCCTTGAACTCTTCGCCATTGTGGAACTTGACGCCCTGACGCAGCTTGAACACCCAGGTCGTGTCATCCTTGAGCTCCCAGCTCTCTGCAAGCCCGGGTCCGAAGGACAGGTCGGCATTGCGGCGGACCAAGGGATCGTAGATATGGTAGAAAAGGATGTTGCTGGACAGCTCCTCGCCCGCCTGGGGGTCGAGATTGACGGCGTCCGACGTCAGGCCGACGGTCAGTTCCTTGGCGTGGACCAGGCCGCCCAGGGCCGTCGAGCTCAAGAGGACGAATGCGGCAAGCGCCGCGATACTTCCGGATTTCATGCGAAGATTCAGCATTTTAGTTCCCCTTTTTTGGTATGCCGACACGTTTGCATGCGCGTTTTCACCGAAGTGCAGATTGCACCTCGATCTGGTAGCCTTCCGGGTCCTCCAGCACGAAGGCTCTAATTCCGAGTGAGACGCTGTCTTTTGGTTCCGTAAGCCCGATCGCGTTCTGGCTCGAGAGATAGCGATGCCAGGCATCGACATCCGGCACACGGATGCAAAGCTGCACGGGCTTGATCGGATTGGCGCGATGCATTCCGCGGGTCTCGTCAACGAGACCGACATAGGCATGCTCGGCAATCTTCAGAATCTTCGACCAGCCCTGATCGATCTCGAGCGGGAAGCCCATGACCTCTGTGTAGAAGTCGAACGCTCTTGGCAGGTCGACGTAGTAGAAGAAGGTGATGGCCTTCTCGACGATGCCGTGGTCCGGCCGGGTGGGTGCCTCGGTCATGTTGTAAGATCCTTTGGGAACCATGTGCTTTCGCCGCGGCGCAGATAGCGTCCGCTGCCGGGCGTGTTGAGGATCGAGCGGCCGTCATAGGCGAGCCTGCCTGCGTGATAGGTCGCGGCAACCCGGGCGGCGAAACGCCGACCGTCATAGGGGCTCCAGTTGAGGCCGTCCCGGGCGCGGCTCGCGTCCCAGACATCGTCCTCACCGGTGAGGATCGTGATGTCGGCATCGGCCCCGGGAACGAGAGCCCCCTTGCGCGGATAAAGGCCGAAGAAGCGGGCAGGGCGTTCGGCGAGATATTCGGCACAAAGACGTGCTGCATCGACGCCGCGCTGTTTTGCGACGGTATAGAAGGCAGGCAGCAGCGTCTCCATTCCAGGGACGCCCGCACCGGCATCGAAGATGCTGTCGGTGAACTTGTTGTCGATCGGCCAGCTGGAATGATCGGAGCTGACAAAGGCAATCCGGCCTTCCACCAGTTCCTGCCAGAGCCGATCGATCTGCCCGGGACGAATGGGTGGGTTCACCTTCATTCGCGCGCCGAGCTCTTCACCGTCGCGTTCGGGGTCGAACCAGAGATAGTGGACGCAGAGTTCGCCGGTCGCCCTGAAGCCCTCTCTCGCATAATTGTCTACCAGCTTGAAGCCGCGCGGCGTGCTGATATGGACGATATGCGCATGCCCACCGACACTGCCGGCGAGTTCGAGGAAGTGTACGGTCGATGCCAGTTCTGCGACTTCAGGCCGGCTTGGCGAATGTGCGGTGATGCCGTTTCGCCCCTCAGTTCTTGCGCGCGAAACCCGTGAGCGCACGATTTCCTGGTCTTCGTTGTGCAGTCCAAGCGGCAGGTCGGTCGCGGAAAGCGCTTCCAGCAGGTCGAGGGCGAGTGCCGCATCGATCCTCGGAAAACGGGTGGGGCTGCTCTCGAAAGCGGAGATCTTGAAGGCGACGACGCCACCATCGGCGAGCGATTGCACTTCGTCGAGGGATTGCCCGGGCATGACCGTGCCGTAGAGCGCGACATCGCAATGGGCGAAGCGTTCGACGGCTTCGACCTTGGCGTCGAGGTGCTCCCTTGTGCTTAAAGGGGTCGGGTTATCGTAAGGCATATCGACGATGGTCGTGACCCCGCCGGCAATGGCAGATCGGGTCGTCGGCTCGATCCCCGGCAGGCCGAGATAGCTGCCTGCATGGGTTTGGCCGTCGACGATACCTGGCAGGACGAAAGCGTCTCCAACGTCATGAACGGTGGCTGCGGCGGGTGCTTCGCCTTCTCCAACTGCGTGGATGATCGAGCCTGAGACCGCAACCCAACCATTGGGAATGATCATCTGAGGCGTGACGATCCGCCCACGAATGACGAGATCGATGCTCAAAGCGCCCTCCTGCGATAGCCGAGTTCAGCCTGCATGCAGGCAAGCGCGACGCCGGCCTGAACCGGGTCGATGACAGGCAAGCCCAGTTCCGCCTGCAAAGCCTCCCGGTAAGCCCCGAGGCCGGCGCAGCCGAGGATGACTGCCTCGGCGCCGTCCTCATCGCGAAGCACGGAGGCAATGCGTGTGACAGGAATGACCGCATCCTGCGCAACGAGTTCGGCAACGGTCATGTCGATCGACCGATCGCCTGCAAGCCGACCGTCGAGCTGCAGGGCTTCAAGGTAGCGCCGGTGGCGGTCAATCGAGGAGGGCCCCATCGACACGATCCCGAAACCCCAGCCAAGCCCAAGCGCTGTCAGATAGGCCGCTTCGGCGATGCCGACGACCGGAACATTTGTTGCGGCTCGTATGGCCCAAATGCCGGGATCCGAGAAGCAAGCAATCACGATGGCGTCTGCCTTTGCCGCCTGCACAGCTTCGATCAGCATCGGCACGACTTCGGCGACATGGGCATCCGTCTCTATACCGACAGGCGCGCCCTCGAGCTCAGTGCAGTAGATTTCGTGGCCATTGCCTTCGAATGGTTTCAGGCACGCCTCCATCGAGCGTGTGACGGCCTTCGAGCTGTTCGGATTGATCACCAGGATCTGTGCCACGGTTCCTCCCAACGGCGGCTCTCCCAAGCCGTCAATGTGTGATATGCATCGTAGTATACTACAAAATATCTCATGTCAAAGGCCAGCCGTCTTGCGAAGTCGGAAAAAGTGGAGGAAGACAGAAAGGGGCGTGAAGCCTTATGATCCGCAAGCGGGTCCGACAGATCCTATCGAGCTTGGAGAGAAGCCGTCTTGCAGAGCCTCAGCGTCGAAAATGATACCTCGCCGGCCCGGCAGAAGAAAATTTCCCTGACGGAGACCGCATATGTTTCTCTGCGCGCGCGGGTGCTCTCTGGCACCTTGAGGCCCGGGGCCGAGTTTTCTGAGCTCGAACTGGCAGACCAGCTTGCCATGAGCAAGACGCCGGTGCGGGAAGCGCTCGGTCGATTGGTGGCCGAGGGTCTGATCGAAGCCTTCCCGAGGCGGGGCTACCGGGTCACGCCCGTGACGGTAAAGGACATTAATGATCTCTTTGCGATCCGCGCGATGACCGAAGGCACGGCCGCGGCCATGGCCGCTCTCAATCTCTCAGCTGAAGATCTCGATCGGCTCGAAGCCCTGGCAGACGCGCGTTATGATCCGCAACAGGGCGAGAGCGTGCAATCCTTCGTGAAGGCCAACCGCGATTTCCATCTGGCGATCGCCGAGGGCGCGAACAATCCCCGGCTACTGGCGTTGGTAGCGGCGCACCTCGATGAGTGCACGCGCCTCTTCTATCTCGGCGCCGTTAGTCGGGACATCAATCCAGAAACCAGCGCAGATCACCGACGCATTGTCGAAGTGCTACGTCTACGTGACCCGGACCTCGCCCGTGCCGCCATGGTCGAACACAGCGACCACACCCAAAAGGGTATTCTGAAGGCGCTGATTTCCAGCGACACGACGGCCTTGACATTGTGAGGTGCAGGGCGCTTGGCCACGCTTGGTGCAAATCCAAGGACGAGTGCTGAGCTTCGCCATCCGTGTCACAGGTGTACGACCTAAAAGTCTCTGTGCCATCAGGCCCCCGCAACCAACAAAACTTGTAACAACATCCATTCCTTCTCCTGCTCGGCCAATAAGGCCTCGCAGCGGAAAAGGAATTTTGTTTTGTCGGCCAAGGACTCGAACTCGCCGGCGGAGCGTCTGCGGACGAAGTCCGTGGACTGCTGATCCCGCAATTCCTGTCAAACCTCGCGCCATGCTTCCTGGACGGCCGGAATGGCTGCGAGGCGGCCATGGATGGTTAGTTCTGCTGATTCGCCGTCGGCGGATGGTGCGACCACCAGCTTCTGCACCAGTTGGCGAGCGATCGATATCCAGCTTTCCTCGACGCCATTCTCCCGTGTTGACAGCATGGTCTTGATAGCGGCGATCGCGCTTTTGAGTATGCTGGCATTGAGCGGCGGCGTTACCATCGGTGCTGAAGTCAACGGTACTGTATTCAACCGGCTAGCCAATGGCAGCGGCTGTTGTTCCAGTTCATCGAGCATCTGATCAAGGGCAGGGATGGCAGCGTTTCCGGCCATGAGACGTTCTACGATCTTCTCCCCCGATCGCTTTTTGCTTCGTCTCAATTGCTGTGATGTCGTTACGCAGCCGCTCCGGTTGTAGGGTGGCCCGTTGCTGACCATGTTTGACAACCGCCTTGATGCCGCGATTGTTCCGGTCGAGTTTTTCGGCACCCAGAAGATGTTGGCGGTGATACCTTCGGTGATCTACGCAATCCGTCGCAGCGATTTCGGGGCGAGCACCGGGGGCCGACGTAGCGTCGCGTTGCGCAGTATAGAGTCTACCAGGGCTCGCAGTGTCTGCGCCCTTGCCCGATCGATCTCGCTCATCGCAACTCCATTGTCTCATCCCGGTATGCCGCACCGCCGGCGCGAAATCCATCCTCTGCTTCGACGTTCGTTGAAAGACAATTCCGGGGGTACCCCAGAAATTGGATTGAACGACGATGCCAAGCCCTTCAAAGCGGCTATAATTCCGCCATGAACGCCGGCTGACGGCGATCGCCAAACAGGAGAATGACATGAGCGGTTACAAAATCCGCAACCGGGCGCTGACGTCGGCGCTTGCCGCCGTGCTTGCTACCGGAATCTTCGGCTCCGCGCTCGCGCAGGTCGCCAATCCGGACGCCACGATCGACATCGGTTCGCTCTATGAGCCGCAGAATCTCGACAACACCGCAGGCGCAGGCCAGGGCATCAACGAAGCCTTCAACGGCAATGTCTACGAAGCCCTCTTCCGCCTGACCGATGCCGGCACCGTCGAGCCTGTCCTCGCCAAGGACACCAAGGTCAGCGAGGATGGCCTCACCTATACCTTCACCCTGCAGCCGGGCGTGACCTTCCATTCCGGCGCACCGCTCACCTCGAAGGATGTCAAGTTCTCGATCGAGCGTGTGGTGGCGGAGACCTCGAAGAGTTCGCGCAAGAACAGTCTGAAAACCATCGTCGGCGTCGAGACGCCCGACGATGCGACCGTCGTCGTGAAGCTTGCCTCCCGCTCGATCTCGCTGCCTTACAATCTGAGCTATGTCTGGATCGTCAACGACGAGGCAGGCGATCTCCAGTCGAAGGAAGACGGCACCGGCCCCTACACGCTGCAGGAATGGCGCCGTGGCTCATCGCTTGCGCTCGCCCGCTTCGACAAGTACTGGGGCGACAAGCCGAAGAACGCCGACGTGGTGTTCCAGTATTTCACCGAGGCCACCGCGCTCAACAATGCGCTGCTCACCGGCTCGGTCGACATCATCACCTCGGTGCAGAGCCCGGACTCGCTCGCGCAGTTCAAGGACAATCCGGAATTCACCGTCAGCGAAGGCAAGTCGACGACGAAGCTGCTGCTCGCCTATAATGACCGGGTCGCCCCCTTCGACAACGTCAAGGTCCGCAAGGCGCTGGCTCGGGCGATCGATGACGAGAAGCTGCTGAAGGCCGTCTGGGGCGATTACGGCACGCTGATCGGCTCCTTCGTGCCGCCGACGGATGCCTGGTATGTCGATCTCGCCAAGACCGACGCCTATGATCCGGAAAGCGCCAAGGCGCTGCTGAAGGAAGCGGGCTATGCCGACGGCTTCACCTTCACCATCGATACGCCGAACTACGACCCGCACCCGATCGCCGCCCAGTTCATCCAGAGCGAACTGGCCAAGGTCGGCGTGAAGGTGGAGATCAACGTGATCACCGCCAACGAGTGGTACACCAAGGTCTATAAGGCCCATGACTTCCAGGCGACGCTGCAGGAACACGTGAACCACCGCGACATCGTCTTCTACGGCAATCCCGACTTCTACTGGGGCTACAACAACCCCAAGGTGGTTGACCTGATCAAGCAGGCGGAAGTCAGCGCCACGGAAGCGGAGCAGGCCGAGAAGCTGAAGGAAGCCAATATCCAGATCGCCGAGGATGCGGCCAGCAACTGGTTCTACCTCTATCCGCAGATCGTCGTCTCGAAGGCAACGGTGAGTGGCTATCCGGTCAATGGCCTGAACTCGCAGTTCTTCGCCTACGGCATCACGAAGACCGAATAAAAGGTCCCGACAAGGCCAACTCGACACACGACGCCGCCTGACCTATGTTCCGGCGGCGTTTTCGCATGGGGGTAACGACCATTCTATCCTATCTAATACGCCGTTCCGCCATCCTGGTGCTGTCGGTCGTCATAGCCGCCGTCATCCTGTTCGTGCTGCTGCGCCTCCTGCCGGGCGATCCCGCCAATGCGCTGGTCTCCGTTGGCGCCGATGCCGCGCAGATCGAGGCCGCGCGCAAGCAGGTCGGCTCCGATCTGCCTCTCTACCAGCAATTCCTCCAGTTCGCCGGCAACCTCGCCCGCTTCGACCTCGGCAATTCCTTCGTATCCGGCGCCCCCGTTCTCACTGAGATTGGCAAGCGGCTGATGGTGACTGTGCCGCTGACCTTGCTCGCCTTTGTTGTCGCCCTTGCCCTTGCCGTGCCGCTTGGCATGCTCTCGGTGGTGCGCCAGAACAGGTGGTATGGCGGTTTGATTTCGGTCGTCTCGCAGCTTGGCATCGCCATTCCCGTATTCTGGATCGGCATTCTTCTTGTCACCCTCTTCGCGGTCAACCTGCGGCTCTTCCCGTCGGGCGGCTTTCCGTCGCGCGGCTGGCAGGCGCCGGGTGCTGCGCTCACCGCGCTCGTCCTGCCGGTCGCCACCGTCGCCATCGTCATGTCGGCCTCGCTGATCCGCTATGTCAGGTCGGCAACCCAGGACGTACTGGGCAGCGACTACCTGCGCACCGCCCGCGCTTTGGGCGCCACCTATTCCGAAGCGCTGATCCGTCATGGCATCCGCAACGGCGCCGTGCCGGTCATATCAGTGCTCGGCATCGAGCTAGCCTCCACGCTGCTCGGCGCCGTGGTGGTGGAGCGGGTCTTCGCCTTGCCGGGACTGGGCTCCATGCTGTTGCTCGGGATCGAGCAACGGGATTACCCAAATGTGCAGGGCGTGCTGTTCGCCTCGACGCTGCTGGTGCTGCTTCTCGGATTCGCTGCCGACATTCTCCAGCGGCTGATCGACCCGCGCCTGCGTGGCCACATGGCGGGAGGTGCCGCATGAACGCACCGGCAACCCAACAACGCCAGACATTTGCGCTGCCCTGGCCCTTCGTCGTGGGCGGCCTGCTGGTCGGACTACATCTGGTCGTGGCGCTGCTCTCGCTCGTGTGGACGCCCTACGGCGTCGGCGACATGGTCGGCGGTCGGCTCGAAGGACCCTCACTGATCCACCTGGCCGGCACGGACCGGCTGGGCCGGGATCTGATGACGCAGATCATGATCGGCTCGCGCATCGCCGTCATCGTCGGCTGCGGCGCGGTGGCACTCGGCGCCCTCATCGGCGTCACCATCGGCGTGCTCGCCGCCTTCGCGACGCATACACTCGACGACGTGCTGGCCGCGGCCCTCGACATCCTGATCGCCTTCCCCACGCTCTTGCTGGCCATGCTGATCGTGGCCTCGAGCGATGGCGCAAGCCTTGGGACAGCGATCCTGGCGATCGGCATTGCCGGCTCGGCCATCGTGGCGCGGCTGACCCGCATCCTCGCCAAGCGTATCCTGTCGATGGACTATATAACCGCCGCGCGCATTTCCGGCACGTCCTGGCCTGCGATCGTGCGCATCCATGTCTTGCCCAACATTTGGCCGACGCTGATCGTCAATTTCGCGCTGCAATTCGGGCTGGCGGTCATTGCGGAAGCATCGCTCTCCTATCTCGGTCTCGGCGCTCCGCCGCCGAACGCCTCCTGGGGCAGGCTGCTGCAGGAGGCACAGGCCTCCGTCTACACAGCGCCCTTCGGCGCCATCGCCCCCGGACTTGCGCTGGTCTCGCTCGTCATAGCCCTCAATCTCTTCGCCGACGGCCTGCG
>DPXQ01000026.1:0-4748 GCA_003527225.1 Rhizobium sp. | reverse complement strand
ACGGCGCTGGCGGTGCTCGGCCTGTTGCCGGACACGATGCGCGTGGAGGGATCAGTGCGGCTCGATGGCCGCGAAGTTGTCGGTGCGCGCGACCGTGACCTCGTGCCGCTGCGCGGCGTCAGCGTTGCCGCTGTCTTCCAGGAGCCGATGACGGCGCTCGATCCGCTGATGCGGATCGGCGACCAAGTCGGCGAGGTGGTTAGGCGGCGCGCCAACCGAGATGGCGAGACGCCGGGCAGGGCGGAGGTGCGGGGGCGCGTTCTGACCCTGCTGGCCCGCGTCGCGCTGCCGGAGCCGGAGCGTATCGCACGCGCCTACCCGCACGCTATATCGGGCGGCCAGCGCCAGCGCGCGGCGATTGCCATGGCGCTCGCCTGCCGGCCCAAACTTTTGATTGCGGACGAGCCGACCACGGCGCTTGACGTGACCACCCAGGCCGAAGTGCTGAAGCTGCTGGAAGGGCTCGTGCGCGACGAGGGCATGGCGCTTCTGTTCATCAGCCACGACCTGCCGGTGGTCGCCGCGGTCACCGAACGAGCCCTAGTCATGCGCCACGGCGAGCTGATCGAGGCGGGGCCGGTCGGCCCGCTGTTCCACCGCCCCGTCCATCCCTATACACAAGGGTTGGTTGCGGCCGCCCGCGCCTTCGACCAAGCCCTGGAGGCCGCCCTTTGACGCTGCTTGACCTTTCCGGCCTCTCCTTCGGCTATTCCATGGCAAAGCCGGTGCTACAGGACATCGACATTACCGTAGCTGCCGGCGACAATCTCGGCATTGTCGGCGAATCCGGCTCCGGCAAGACGACCCTGTTGAAGCTGCTACTGGGACTGGAGCGTCCCACGAAGGGAACGATCTCGTTTCGGGGCAATCCGCTGGGCACGTCAGACCGCGCCTTCATGCGCGGCTTCCGGCGCAGCGTGCAGGCGGTGTTCCAGGACCCCTATTCGTCACTCGATCCGCGCCAGCGTGTGTTCGACATCATCGCCGAGCCACTGCGCTCCCTCAAGATCGATACCGATATCGCCGTTTCGGTGGCGCTGGCCCTACGGGATGTCGACCTGCCGGCCGATGCGGCGGGGCGTTACCCGCACGAATTTTCCGGCGGCCAGCGCCAGCGCATCGCCATTGCCCGGGCCATCGTCGCAAAACCCGACCTTGTCATCGCCGATGAGGTGGTTAGTGCGCTCGACCTGACGACGCGCACGCGCATCATCGATCTCCTGCGCGCGCTCTCGCCGCGCATCACCTTCGTCGTCGTATCGCACGATATTTCCCTGGTGGCTCTGCTGTGCGAGCGACTGGTGGTGCTGGAAAAGGGGCGGATCGTCGAGCAGGGCAAGACGCGGGACATTCTCGCCCATCCCCAGCATCCCTATACCCAAAGGCTGCTGGCCAGCACGCCCCGGATGCCCGCCTCCGTCTGAACTTGACCACCCCGTCAGTTCACTTTTCGGTGGCCGGGTACCTCATTCGTCTTCGCCCCCATGCCCGGTCATGCTTTTTTGAGCAGTCGGTTTACCAGGGTGAGATCGCCCAGCGCCTCCTTCAGATCGCGGCTTTCACGGCGAAGCGCCTTCACCTCGTCACTGGCGGCCGCACGCGTGGTGTCGCCTGTCGCTTGACTGTTAACCGTGAGAATGCGCCGCTTTTAACTTGTTCGGCATTTAACCCATCCCAGTATTTGGCATAGTAGGCCAACGCCTCGCCAAGCGGCGACTTGGTGGCGACGCGGGCGCGGTGATGGACAAGCCAGCTATGCAGGTCTGCGACGCGTGGCGCTGATCGCTGTTGTCGTCCGGCGAGACGAGCCTCGGGATCAAGGCCGCGCAGTTCGGCTTCGATGCGATATAGTTCACCAATTCTTTTGACGCCATCCTCGGCAATCGGTGCTGACCCGTTGCGGGTGATCTCCACCAGCTTGCGTCGGGCATGCGCCCAACAATAGGCGAGCCAAATGTCGGGATCGACACGATCAGGTGCGATCAGCCTGTTGTATCGGGCATAGCCATCCACCTGCAGAATGCCTGAGAAGCCCTGCAGTATCCGTTCGGCATGAATGCCTCCCCGACCAGGAGCATAGGTGAAGGCGACACCGGGCGGAGCGCCACCGCCCCATGGGCGATCATCCCGCGCCAGCGCCCAGAAGTATCCGGTCTTGGTCTTACGGGAGCCAGGATCGAGAACTGGGGCACGGGTCTCATCCATGAACAGCTTGGTCGAGCGCTTCAGATCGGCGATCAACGCATCGAAGACGGGCCGTAGTTCATAGGCTGCTCGACCGACCCAATCCGCCAGCGTGGAGCGGTCGAGATCGATGCCCTGGCGGCTCATGATCTGCGCCTGCCGATAGAGCGGAAGGTGATCGGCATACTTGGAGACCAGAACATGCGCGATGGTCGCTTCGGTCGGCAGACCTGCCCGGATCAAGCGTGCTGGTGCTGGAGCCTGGCCGATACCGTCGGTGCACGCACGGCAGGCATACTTAGGGCGGCGGGTGACGATTATGCGGAATTGTGCCGGGATCACGTCCAGCCGCTCGGAGACATCCTCGCCAATGCAATGCAGGCAACCGCCGCAGGCGCAAATCAGGCTTTCCGGCTCGATCACCTCCTCCATACGGGGAAGATGCTTTGGAAGGGAGCCGCGATTGGTCGCACTTGGCTTGCTAATCCTGTTTCCTGCAGGAGCGTCCGCCTCATCCTCAGCATGGACCACGGCGATAGCCGTCTCCAGGTCTTCCAGCGCCAAGTCTAATTGGTCAGGATCGGTCTTCTCAGATTTGCATCCGAAGGCTGCCTGCTTGAATGCTGCGACCAGCTTCTCAAGCCGTTCGATCCGCTCATCCTTGCGAGGGATTGCTCGTCTTTGCTGGCAATGACGACATCCTTGGCCGCCTCGCTTAGCCGCGCCGCGATCAGCATCGCCTTTAGAGCGGCAACATCATCGGGAAGGTCGGCGGCATCGAGCATGGCCGAAAGCTACCAAATCGCCAGCCGATTTGCCCTCGGAAACTGCCATGCTGAGTCATCGTGCCGCAGCTATTCTATTGCCTCCGGCGTCCTCGTCTGGACGGCATGAACCCGTCGCCAATCAAGGCCTGCGAACAGGGCTTCGAACTGGGCGTGGGTGAGCGTCATCAGGCCATCCTTGATGCCAGGCCCGGTGAAGCTGTGCTCTTCCAGCCGCTTATAGGCCAGAACGATACCGAGCCATCCCAGTAGATCAGCTTCAACCGATCTGCCTTGCGTGACCGAAACACGAAGACGGTTCCGGTGAACGGGTCCTTGTGCAGCTCGTTCTTCACCAGCGCCGCCAGGCCGTAATGACCCTTGCGGAAATCCACGGGTTTGGTCGCCACCATGATCCTGACGCGGTTCGACGGAAAGATCATGTCGCCGCAGCCAGGGCGCGGGCGATGGCGGCGATCCGAGACGCGGACGCCCCTTCCTCAACACGGATCGTAACCGGACCGACGAGGATCTCGGCGCGGGAAGCGACCTTGACGGTCAGCGGCTCCGGCGCTGGAGTATCGACAACAATGGCCGCGAACTCCAACCTGTCCTCAGGCTCTGGCAACACCAGCTTGCCCTGCCGCGCAAGGGTTCTTCACGATGACAGGTGGTTGGCCTTCAGCCCGTAGCGCCACGCGACTTCATTTACCGTCACGCCTGGTCGTAAGCTCTCCGACACGATCCGCGCCTTGACCTCGTCAGGCCATTGGCGATGTGCCTCACGCCTACTCCGTCGCGTTGTGAGAACCTCCAACGTACACTCCATGGAGAAACTCCTTGTCTCTCATCCATGGAAACTCGATCACAGATCAGGCAGCGGCTGCCAATGTGGGGGCAGAACACCGCTTACGGAAGAGGCCTGTCTTTCGTCCATGATTCCGCGATAGCCCAATTCGAGGCATTGGGGCTTAATGCGTGCTCTTCGCAACGCCTCACTCAGGCAAAAAAGAAAAACCAGTGTGCCATGATTAAGCGCGTTGAATCTGCGGCTCCCACGCTCATGCGCATTTGCTCTTCGGTAAAAACGTCCGCTTGCATCATCCGTTTCATTCAATTGATCCGCATGCCGGACTTAGGGTCAAACAGATGCACGGTGTCCGCGGTCCCTGCGAGATGGACCGACTGGCCGACATGGATGTCCATGTCGCGCGGGAACTCGACCGAGATCATCGTGCCCTCGGCGATCTCGACATAGCCGAAGGTCTGGCTGCCGAGCCGTTCGGCCACCGCGACCTTGCCTGAGAACCAGGCCTGGCCCGGATCTTCGACGGGCACAAGATCGCTGGCCCGGACGCCGAAGAAAGCTTGCGAACGATCATGGCCCGCCGCGGCGAGTGACAGGCCGGGGACGGTGAAGACGCGACCGTCGAGCGGATGCACACGCGTGCCGCCCTCAACGCTTTCGAGCCTGGCCTCGATCGTGTTCATGGTCGGGCTGCCGATGAAGCGGGCGACGAACAGGCTGGCTGGCCGATGAAAAAGTTCGAGCGGTTTGCCGATCTGTTCGACCACGCCGCCATTCATCACCACAATCCGGTCCGCCAGCGTCATCGCTTCGACCTGGTCATGGGTTACGTAGACGGTGGTTGCCTTCATGCGCGCGTGCAGCTTGGCGATTTCCAGCCGCATTTCGACGCGAAGGGCGGCATCGAGATTGGAAAGCGGCTCGTCGAACAGGAAGGCGGAAGGTTCACGCACGATGGCGCGGCCCATGGCGACGCGCTGGCGCTGGCCACC
>DPXQ01000013.1:2639-3030 GCA_003527225.1 Rhizobium sp. | reverse complement strand
GCCTCGCCGCTGCTCGATGCGGCGCTGGAAACGGGTCTTGCCGGTACGCAGAACGCCCGCGCCTTTCTCGACTATGCCCACACCGACGCCTTCGTGCTGATGAAGGGCGGGCGCATTGTCGCCGAGCACTACGCCCCCCACAGCCACGTCAACGCCCGCCACATCGTCTTTTCCATCAGCAAGTCGCTGACTGCGCTGGTCTCGGCCGTATTGCAGGAACAGGGCGCCATCGACCCGGACTGCCCGGTCGTCAGCCTGATCCCGGAAGCCAAGGGGTCGGCCTATGGCGACTGCAGCTTCCGCGACGTGCTCGACATGCGCGTCAGCCTCGATTTCGACGAGGCCTATCTCAGCAAGGACGGCGCTTTTGCCCGCTATCGCCGCTCCACCC
>DPXQ01000013.1:2260-2450 GCA_003527225.1 Rhizobium sp. | reverse complement strand
AAGACATGAAGACCGCCGGCGATCCGAAGGCCTGGGCGGCAAGCCAGCCGACCATGCTGCCGAACGGCCGCTACCGCAGCAAATGGTACCAGACCGGAGAATCCGACGGCGCCTTTTGCGCGATCGGCATTCACGGCCAGTGGCTCTACGTCGATCCATCGACCGAGACCGTCATCGTCAAGCTCTCGTC
>DPXQ01000013.1:0-2146 GCA_003527225.1 Rhizobium sp. | reverse complement strand
AACCGCATTCTCGCGGTTGGCTCGAACGACGAGATCGCAGCGCTTGCCGGACCGGCCGCCCGGGTGATCGACGCCAGGGGCGCGACCGTGATGCCCGGCTTCAACGAAGCCCATATGCACATCTTTCCCGGCTCCGTGTCGCTGCGCCAGCTCAACCTGCACGGCGTGCAGGGGCTGGAACAGCTGAAGGCGGCGATCCGCGGCTATGCCGCCGCCAATCCCGACGAACCGTTGCTGATGGGCTTTTCCGCCGACTACTCGATCATCGGCCTGGACGAACCCTGCACCCGCCACCATCTCGACGAGGCGATCGCGGATCGCCCCTTCATGATGTTCGCCCCGGACCATCACACCGCCTGGGCCAATACGATCGCGCTGGAAAAGACCGGTCTCCTGCAGGGCAAGGATGTCGGCATCGGCAACGAGGTGTTGATGGGCGAGGACGGGCTGGCCAGCGGCGAGCTGCGCGAAGGAAACGCCTTCGGCCCGGTATCGGCGCTCGCCTCGACCGGCGGCCGCGAGGAACTCGGCATGGTGACCGGCATGGACCCGGAAAACGTGACGCCGGAACAGTATGCCCTAGACCGTGCGATCCTCAAGCAAGGTCTCGAATACTGTGCATCCTGGGGCGTCACCTCGATCCAGAACTTCGACGGCAACCACTACCAGCTCCGCCTGATGCACGACCTGGAGCAGGCGGGCGAGCTGCCCTGCCGCATCCGCATTCCCTTCCACATGAAGAACTTCATGGACCTCGCCGAGCTGGACAAGGCGGCCGAATGGAAGAAGGAGTTCGCCACCGACATGGTGCGCGGCGATTTCGTCAAGGTCTTCATGGACGGTGTTCTCGACAGCCAGACAGCCTTCATGCTGGATGGATATGGTGACCGCCCGGGCTACACCTTCGAGCCGCTGTTCACCGCCGAAGCTTTCAACGCCATCGCCACGAAGGCCGACGCGCTCGGCCTGCAGGTCGCCGTCCACGCCATCGGCAGCGCCGCCATCCGCCAGACGCTCGACGGCTACGAAGCCGCGCTGAAAGCCAACGGCAGGCAGGACAACCGCCACCGCATCGAACATATCGAGGTGATCGATCCGACCGACATTCCGCGCTTCAAGGAGCTCGGCGTGGTGGCCTCGATGCAGCCGGTCCACGTGCCTGGCGGAACCTGTTTCCCGCTCGAGCCGACCGACGCTCGCATCGGCGAGGATCGCTGGGACTATGCCTATGCCTGGCGGACGATGAAGGAAGCCGGCGCACCGGTCGTCTTCGCTTCCGACTGGCCGGTCTCGCCGGTTTCTCCCTTCCAGTGCATCCAGGATGCCGTGACCCGCAAGCCGTGGAAGGAAGGGCTGAGCGACCAGCGCTTCACCCTGCAGGAATCGCTCGAGGCCTATACCGCGATCGGTGCCTGGGTCGAGTTCATGGAAGACCGCAAGGGCAAGCTGAAGCCCGGCTTCCTTGCCGACATCGCCGTGCTGTCGCACGACATCGAAAGCGTCGCGGCCGACCGGATCATGGATACGGTCCGCGCCGCCATCACCATCTGCGACGGCCGCATAACCTACGAGGCGGCCTGACCGTCCGCAATCAGGGCCGGGGCGCCACAACGCCCCCGTTCCTGGCTTAACTGCCGCCATCGCGCGCGGCTGGCCCGGCGCCGCCGGAACAATGAGAAGAGACGAGACGGAACAGCGCCATGGATATCATCATTCGCAATGCCCGCGTGCTCACGATGGACGACGCGCAGCCACGTGCCCAGGCCGTGGCGATCGCCGGAAACCGCATTGCCGCGATCGGCAGCGACGCCGAGATCATGGCACTCGCCAGGCCCGCGACCCGCATCATCGATGCCGGCGGCGCAACGGTGATGCCGGGCTTTAACGAAGCCCACATGCACATCTTCGGCGGCTCCGTCTCGCTCAACGAACTGTCGCTGTTCGGGGTCAAGGGTTTTGACGCGCTGAAGGATGCGGTCAGCGCCTATGCCGCTGCCAATCCGGATCTCGAACTGCTGGTCGCGCAGACGGCGGACTACACCATCCTCTCGGACGAGGAACGCGTGACACGCCACCATCTCGACCGCATCATCCCGGACCGGCCCTTCATGATGGTGGCACCCGACCGCCATACCGCCTGGGCCAA
>DPXQ01000136.1 GCA_003527225.1 Rhizobium sp. | reverse complement strand
TTCTCGACGCCCATGGTGACGATCTCCTTCTTCAGCCGCACCTTCATGCGCAGGAAGGGCATTTTCGCGGCCCGGCTTTCCTTGTGCACCAGACCTGAAAATTCCGGCTGGGAGCGGATGAAGGCGAGGATCTTGGCGATGCCCTCGTCGGTGCCGGCGATGGTGCCGTTGATGCCTTCGGCGGCCAGCAGCAGCGTGCCCTTGATGCCGTTTTCGCGCGCGACGGCATCGAGTTCCGCGCGGAAGCTCTCGAAGCGCGGGAAGCGGGCGAAGTGATAGAGCGCGGCGACGCAGAACGCGCCGCCCTCTTCGTGGCGAGGGGTCTGGAAATCATCGGTCATGGCGGGGGAATACTGCCTCGGCCCCTGCCGTGCAACGATTTTCGCGCGAGGGGCCGTACTTTGAATTTTGTCAAATGCCGAGCAGGGCAAGCAAGGAAGCCTGCCTGGGCGGGCATATGTCGCCCTCGATAAGCGGTGCCATCATCGCCGCGGCAATGATCCCGGCGTCCGCCTCCGAAATCCGGACGATGCCGAAGCGGAAGGCCTGGCCCCAGTTGTGCTTGCCCCGGGTGAGGTCCAGCCGGTCGAGCAGGGGATGAATGGCGGCAGGCCGGCTCGGCCGCCAGGCGACGTCGGAGCGCGAAGCATGGAAGGTGGCGCTCATCTGGACCCGATAGGGTTCCCGCTGGCAGATCGTTCCGATCGCCGTGAAGGCCTGCAGGCGTTCCTTGCCGCCGAACACAGTGACCGGAGAGTAAGCGATCACGGTCTCGCCGGTCCGGATGCGCCTCAGCGGCGCATCCTTTCCATGGCAGGCCTGGACGAACCCGCCTTCGACCCCTCTTGCGACGTGGTCGGCGGAGGCTACGATGATCCAGGCCATGGGTCACACCGGCGGATTGTAGAAACGGATGCGGTTCTGGTCGGGATCGGCCAGCATGAAGGTGCGGCCGAATTCCATGTCGGTCGGCTCCTGCAGGACCGTGTGACCGGCGGCGGTGAGGCGGGCGAAGACCGTGTCGACCTCGGCGGCATTCGCCAGCGGCACGTCGATCTCGAAGGCGCCGGTGCTGCCGGTCACGGTCGGCTCCACGGCCTTGCGGGACCAGAGGCCGAGCTTGATGCCGCCGGGGAAGACGCACATGGCGAAGGACGGCGAGCGCTCAACCGGCGCGGCACCCAGCAGATTTTCGTAGAAGGCGGTGCTGCGGTCCGGATCGGCGACATAGAGGATGATGAGGTTCGGTGTCATGGGTCTCTCCTGTGTTGAGGACCCATTCCTACGCCGGCATACTGCCAAAAAATGGCAGCATCCTACAGCATGCGTTCGGGAATGCCGTGCTGCAGCCGCCAGGCCTTGAGCAACTGCATCCGCCGTTTCGGATAGCGGCCGAGCGGCCCCTCCATCAGATCCATTCGATCGGTCCGGAAGCTGCGGAAGTCGTCGCGCAAGGTGCACCAGGCGATGACCACGCGGGCGCCTTCGAAGAAGGTGAGGGCGAAGGGCCAGATCAGTCGCTCGCTGGCGGAGCCCTTCTCGTCGCGATAGGCGATCTTCATCATCTGCTCGGAGCGGATGAACTCGCGCAGCCGGGCAAGGTCGATCCGGTCCTCCGGCAGAGGCAGCCCCGGCCCGGCGAACAGCGTACTCGCCGTGAGCTCTTCGCGCAGATCGCCCGGCAGGACTTCGGTGATCTTGGCCAGCGCGTCGCGGGCGGAGACCGCCAGTTCCGGGTCCGCTCTCTGGGCCACGAGCCTTGCGCCGAGGACGAGCGCCTCGATCTCTTCGCGGGAAAACATCAGCGGTGGCAGCATGTAGCCGGGACGCAGGACATAGCCGACGCCTGCCTCGCCCTCGATATTGGCACCCTGCGCCTGCAAGGTGGCGATGTCGCGGTAAAGGGTGCGCAAGGAAATGCCGAGCTCAAACGCCAGCGCGGCACCGCTCGCCGGTTGGCGATGGCGGCGCAGCACCTGCAGAAGCGACAGCAAGCGTTCGGAACGACTCATTGGACGATCATATCGGACTTGCTGTCAAAAACTGTCAGTATTGACGACTATACAGTGGCCGCGGCGATCCACAGGGTCTCGATGATCATGCCCTCCCGCTCGGGCCGGTCGCCAAAGACGCGCTCGGCAAGGGTGAGCGCATTCCGGCGTAGCTCCAGTTGCTGGCGGATGATCGCGCCGAGCAGGTGGGAGAATTCCTCGCCGCCGCCGATGAGGCCGGTTTCCCGGTCGAGAAGGTCGGCGAGAAGGGCGAGGTCATGTTCGTGGCCCAGCGTGTCCACCAGCGCCTTGGCTTCGGCGCGCTTGGCATGCATGGCGGAGGGCCAGATGTCGCGCAGGAGCGACAGGTTCATCCAGTAGGCCTGACCGGCCTTTCGCAACTCGTGGAAGACTCCCTCGTGAACGCTGCTGCGGCAATCGTCGAGGGCCGTGCGTCCGCGACCGAGGCCCTTTCGCCAGCCCTTTGCCAGGAGCTTCGCCGCCTTGCGCGGGCTCGACGGAAGGGATGCCCCTTCGACGGCCGCAATCGCATCGCGGCAGGCCGAGATGGCGGCTGCGACCTTGTCCGGCAGATCGGTCTCGGCGAGCGCCAAGGCGTCGCGACGCTCGGTCAGGGCTGCGCGCGCATGGGAGAGGGCGCTTCTCTCCTCGTCATTCAGGGCCTGCGTTTCGAGATAGGCAACGGTCTCGATCAGGGCCGCGGCGTCACGGACGACGGAAAGCGTGCGGGCGGCATCGCGCAGCCGGGCGTTCTCCGCTGCCCGGAACTGTTTCTGGTCGACGGCGACCAGCCGGTAGAGCGAGCGAACCCGCTTCAACTTCTTGCGGGCCTCGTGAATGGCTTCGTGCAACCCTTCGGGCTGTTCCTCAAGAGCGGCAATCGCCCGTCCGAGCTGTTCGCTCGCCACGGCCACGACCTCCTCCGCGAATGGGCGGTGCGGTCTAATTCGATACGGCATGCACGACCTCGGGCTTCAGTCGTTCGGTGGCGAGCGCCTGGTTGGAATAGCGGCGGTCGCCCGTCACCTCGCGGCCCAGCCAGGCCGGGAGTTCCGGCCGGTCGTGCTCCGACCGTAGCTCCACTTCGGCGATCACCAGTCCCTGGAAGGCGCCCTCGAACACGTCGATCTCCCAGGTGAAGCCGGAGACATCGACGGTATAGCGCACCTTCTCGATGACGCTGCCGATCGCGAAGGTGATCATCTCGAGTGCTTCTTCGAACGGGATGTCGTATTCGAACTCGTCCCGAACAAGAGCGGTCTTGCCGAACTTGATGGTNNCGCATCGCGGTCGCAGACGTGGCGCGGTCGCGCCAGCTGTCGTTGATCACCAGGAACTTGCGCTCGATTTCTTTCGCCATCTCGCCGTCCAACGTGAAAACCTCCCATACCCTAGCGCAGTTGAGCCGTCATGCAAACGGCCAGCATCCTTAGCGCGCGCATTTGTCTCGACAATGACACAGCTTCGGGCTAATCCTTGGCGCAAATTCAATCGTTTGAAATGGATGG
>DPXQ01000166.1 GCA_003527225.1 Rhizobium sp. | reverse complement strand
CGAAATTCCGCCTCGCCGCATCGGATGCGGTGTCCTGCGTCGCAAGCGTCGAGCTTTCGGGCAAGGACGCATCGATCCCCGTTCCGATAAGAGCTATGAGCGCCGCCGAGCCGAATGTTCTCCAATGATGGTTGTTCACCTTGTCGTGGAAACCGCCGTACCCTTGTGTATCCGTCCCCGCCATGCCGCCGATCTGCAGCGTTGAACCGTTCGGGAAGATGATATCCGTCCAGACGACGAGAACGCGGCTCTGCCCGAACGATACCTTGCTGTCGTAGCGTCCGAAGAGCTTCGTCCCCTGCGGGATCAGCAGGCGGTGTCCTGTTGCACTGTCATAGACGTTCTGGCTGACCTGGGCGGTGATGCGACCGGGAAGGTCCGAATTGATGCCGGTGATCAGCGTCGCCGGGATGACGGAACCCCGCTTCAGTTCAAAGGCCGATTGCTGCGGCACGACGCGATTGGGGAGGTATCCGAGTTCCTTGAGATCTGCGTTGAAGAAGTCCTCCTTGGTGCTCTGACCATTGGGATCGACATTCTGCCCGCCGAGACCAGCCCGCAACGCGGCGGCGTAAAGATCCGGAGTGGCGCCGGTCGTCGTCGATGACGCAGTATTCGTCGTTGTTCTGGCTGAGGTGGTCTCGTCTGCCCGCGCCTCCAGTTTGCTGTGGTCGATGGCAAGCGGCGCGTCATAGGCTGCGTCATTCGCCTGTAGTCGAGCCATGCGCTGTCGATGCCGCTCGCGCAGATATTGCTCCTGTTGCTCGCGCTCGAGGCGAGCGCGCCAGACCGCTTCGGCTTCCAAATCCTGCCCGCGCTGTTCCTGACGTTGTCCCGGTTGCGGTGTGAAGGGATTGGTCGCCTTTTCTTCATCCTGTTTTGTCTCGACAGGCGTGGGCTGGAACGTCGTCTGCTGCTGCGGCTCGCCGATGATACCATCCGTGACGCCGCGCTTGATCTGGTCGGCGAAGGTCGATGCCGGATTGCCAGAACTCGTCTCTGGGCCGGTGTCATTGCCAAAGTAGAGTCCGCGGGAAGTGAGCCCATAGAAAATGACGCCAAGAAAGGCGATGACCAGCACGATCACCAAGATGATCGGCAGCCGGTTGATCCGCCTGATGCCGGATTCCGCTTCCGCGTTAACTGCAGCGCCACCCAGCTTGAGGGATTGTACCATGATGCTCTCCCTCAGCCGCGCCGCATCAGCGAGAGCGCGCTCGCCGGCGTCGCGCCGCTTGCCGTGACGGTGTAGGCTCGGCCGAGCTCGACGCTATCGGCTGAAAGACGCGCCAGCACTTGCCCATCGAATGGCACGATTACATAGGCGAGCGGGATGATCTTCGTCCCGCTGTCGGTCTTCTGGTCGGTGACGATGGCATAACCCCAGCCTTTCAACGCCGCCTCCAAGGCCTGACCGAAGGGCGACGCATCCGCCTTCAGAGCAACCGTCGCCTTGCCGGGTCCAATCTGCTCGGCAAGACGGCTGACCATGTCGCCGGCAATGGCGCTTGCAGCCGGGCCGGAGATATCCGGCGGCGCGTTGCTGGCGGCAAGACCATCGGTCCCGAGCGACTGGCAACCGGAGAGGAGGATGGCGAAGGTGCAGGCTGCGGCAAGGGCGCGGACGGGGTGCATGGGGAGATCGCGCGGAAAGGTTCGCATCACCGCCCTCCCCTTCTGATCGTCACCTTTTCCTGCCGCCAGCCAACGCCCGACACCAGCACCGCGCGATCGATGTGGTAATCGACAACCATGATGTCGTTCTTCATCCGGTAGTTGACTATCCGGTTCTGGCCGCCCGACGTGACGAAGAGCACCGGAGCGTCCTGGCCGGAGATCGAGCGCGGGAACTGGATGTAGGTCTTTTGCCCGTCCGAATAGACCCGCGTCGGCCGCCAGCCGGCTCTGCCCGATACCGAATAGGAGAAGTTCAACTGCTCGGCCGGAACGCCGGCTCCGGGGATCGTGCTCGCCTCGAGTCGGGCATTGATGTCAGCCAGCTTGTCCGACACATCTTCCGGATATCCAAACCCGACGCGGGCCATATATTGGCTCGAATGCGACTTGAGCTGGATGTGATAGGTGCGCCGCGACGTCGTCACCACCATCGACGTGACCAGGCCGGCCTCCGACGGCTTGACGATCAGATGGATCGCTTGGCCGCCCGCCGCCCCTGATGTCGCCGGTTCGACCTTCCAGCGCACAGTGTCGCCGACGAGCACGTCGCGAACGACCTCGCCGCCCTGAAGTTCGATGTCGCAGACCTGCAGAGGTGAGCAGACGACCGAGGGCTGAACCTCGCCATAGAGGAAGATCACCTTTCCGTCCGCTCCCTTGGTGACCAGCCCTCGCGATCCGCGCCACTGGCCGGAAATGCTCACGCCCTTCGCCTCATTGGCGGTGACGCCATCGGCCGCAACGGCATCGAGAGGTGCAAGGATGGAGAACGCCAGCGCCGCTGATATGATGGCGCCGGCAGTCAGCATGGCCGAATAATTTTCAAGACGGATGTTCATGGTCGGGCCGTGCCTTTCAAAGCTGCGCTGTCCAGTCGAAGTCGCGGAGATAGAGACCGATGGGATTGAGGCGGATGACGCCCTCGTCCTGCGGCGGCGTCAGTGTCACGGTGGCGATGCCGCGAAAGCGGCGTGTGGCCGTTTCCTTGCCGCGGCGGTCGCGCTCGAACTCGGTCCAGTCGACCTGATAGGACTGGTTCGACAGAGCAACGATGTTGTTGACCTCGACGGCAACCGTGGCGGTTGTCGCCTTCTCGAAGGGCGAATTGGAACGGAACCAGGCGTTGACCTTCTCGGTCGCGGGATCCGAGGCCCTGAGCAGAGCATACGTCCGGTCGATATATTGCTTCTGGACGACCGCATCCGGCGTCACGCTCCGAAAATTCGAGACAAAGCTGCCGAGCGTGGCACGCACCACACGCGGGTCGGCATATTCAATCTGCTGCGGGAAGCCGGCATTGGAGGCGGTGCCGAGTTTGTCGACCTCGACGATATAGGGGACGAGCTTCACCTGCGTGCTTTGATAAAGTGCGTAAGTGAAGCCGATCACCGCCATGGCCATGCCCGTGATACCGACGATGCGCCATGCCGCGGCGGCCTTCACATAGGAACCATAGCGTTCGTTCCATTCGTTGCGCGCCGCGAGATAAGGATTGGCGATAGGGGGAATATTTGGCGGATTGCGTCCAGCCATGGGGATCAGCCTCCGGCTACTTGTTCTCGTTGATGGGTGGGGGCGGAGGTGGCGGTGTTGGTCGGCCCGACAAGCGCGTCTGGTCGAGTTTGGCATTGGCAAGCCCGAGCAGAGACCCGGCATAGGTGCCGGGGGAAGCGATCGCCTTCTCCTTTGCTGCCGATCCGGTAGCGTGAGCGGCGTTACCGATCGCCGATGCCATACCGCGCAGCGCCGCTCCGGCCATCGAAGAGCCCCCTGCCCTTGCCGAACTCGCCGTCTGCGCCCCTTTCGTTGCGGCACTTGCCCCGAGGAACGCGCCGCCGGCTGCGAAGGTCGCGGCCTGGCCGCCGTGGCGAATCGCTTCCATGCCGCCGGCAATCGAGGCGCCCTGGACCACACCCTGCAGGATCGGCGGGACATACATGGCGATCACGAAGACCACGACCGAGATGCCGGCGATGGCAAGTGTGGTGATGAATTGTTCGGATGTTGCGGTCGGCGCTTCGGCGAGTCCGAGCAGGATGTCGGATCCGATCTTGGCGATCATCACCAGAGCCATCAGCTTCATGCCGACGGAGAAGGCGTAGACCAGATACTTGACCGCGAAATCCTTGGTGAAGGACGAGCCGCCAAGACCGAGCATGATCATGCCGGCGAGCAGGCCGACATACATCTCGACCATGACGGCGACGAAAATCGCGGCTACCAACGAGAAGGAGACGACGACCACGACCATGGCGAAGACCGCGGCGATCGCCAGCGCATTGTCTTCCCACAGACCGAACTTCGCCTGTTCGGACATCTTGGTCGCGACCCGGATGCCGGCGTCGAAGATGTTGGCGGGCGAGGCGGAGCCGCCGCCGGCGCCGATCTGGTAGAGGCTGTCGACCATGGCCTTGGCGAAGGACGGTCCCTGGTCGAGAATGAAGGCGAAGAGTCCGATGAACATGATCCGCCGGACGAGTTCGGCGAACCAGCTGTCGATCGAGGCGGCGTTGATCGCCAGCCACACGGCGGCAATCCCGACCTCGATGCCGGCAAGAATCCAGAATAGGGAACGCGCCGCGTTCATCACTGTTGTCTCCCAACCTTTCGCGGCCGTGACGACGGAGTTTTCCAATGTGGTCAGGACCGAACCCTGTTGGGCAAGCGCCGGCGTCGTCACCAACAGGATGAGGGCGATCGAAATGAACACGAGCTCCAGCTTCCTGGAGGGACGAACGATCACCATCGTGGCTTCATCTCCTGGCTGCCACGGACGTTGCGGTCCGGATCGCCACTGAAGAATTTTTCCCGGTGTTCTCGGCGTTCAGAATCTGAAGCGGGTTGTGTAGCGGCCGCGCCTGATCCGGACACGGGCGCCGGACGCGGCTGGACCACGATCCAGGTGACGACGCCGGCACTGAGCGCGGCGATCCCCGCCAATGCGAGGATGATGACCAGACGCGGGCTCACCAGCGGGGCTCCATCGTCTGGCCGCCGCGGATGTCACGCTCCGTCGCGCTGAAGAACTGTTCGCGTCGCGCCTGGGCCAGATCCTTTTGCGCCTGCTCGGACTGGAACCACGTGCCCATCATGGTCATCTGCTGGGAGACGAGACCGCGCAGCTTCTGCATCTGCGCGACCTGCTGTGCGGCGATCTGATGTCCGACCTGCAGCGCCTTCATCTGTCCGTCGGCGGATTCCGACATCGAGCGCAGCGACGACATGGTGCTCTCCTCGCTCGAGAACTGGTCGGCCGTCAGGTTCGCTGCCTTCAGCGTTCCGGCGATCGTGTCGCGATTGGTGTCCGACCAGTTCTGGTAGGTCGTGGAGAAGCTCGCTCCATCAGGCAGATTGCTCTTCATCTCGGCAAAGCTCTGGAAACGCTGCTTCAGCACATCGTCGATATTACCCATCGAGAAGGCGACGCCTTGTCCTTGGGCGACGACGTTTTGCAGGCTCTTCAGGTCGCCTTCGACCTGCCCCCAGATGTGGTTCGGCAATTGCGCCGTGTTCTGCAGGAGATTGTTGTAGATGTTGAGCTGGTTCTGGATCTGCTCGGCAAGCTGGGAGATCTGGGTGATCTGGTTGTTCACCTGCTCTGCGGACTTGCCGACCAACGAGACAAGCTCGGCATTGTTGGCAAGCTGCGTCCACTCGGTCGCCTGCCCGGTGACGCCGCCGGCTTGAGCCGTGACCGGTAGAGTGGCGGAGAGCATAATGGCCGAGATAATTGTGGCGCACGCCACCTTACTTGGCCGGGAAGAATGTTTCGGCATGGGCGATCCCCCTTTGCTGGAGCCAAGGACAAGGCCATGCGGCCCCATGTTCGGAATGCAGGGCGCGGATGCGCTTCAGATCTTCCTTGCCGGATGCCCCGACAAACGAAAGCGCGACGGGCCCGAGCGCCATGTCGAAGAGCCTGCGGCCGTCGGGCGAGACGACGTAGTATTCGCGCTTTGCAAGCGCCGTCGCGACGATCTCGATCTGCCGTTCGTTGAAGCCGATGCGTTCATAGAACTCTCGCGTGCCTGGCTCCCGCGCGGCCCCATTCGGCAGGCAAATCTTGGTCGGGCAACTCTCCTTCAGCACATCGATGATACCGGAGCGTTCGGCGTCCGAAATCGACTGGGTGGCAAGCACCACACCGCAATTGGCCTTGCGCAGCACCTTCAGCCATTCGCGAATCTTGTCCCGAAACACCGGGTGGCCGAGCATCAGCCAGGCCTCGTCGAGAACGATGAGGCTAGGGTAGCCCGTCAGGCGTTTCTCGATGCGGCGGAACAGGTAGGTGAGGACGGGCACGAGATTGCGTTCGCCCATGTTCATCAGTTCCTCGATCTCGAAGCACTGAAAGGCGCTGAGTGCCAGACCGTCCTCCTCGGCATCGAGAAGCTGCCCCATGGGGCCATCGACGGTGTAGTGGTGCAGCGCGTCCTTGATCTCGCGCATCTGCACGCCCGACACGAAGTCGGAAAGCGAACGGCCTCGCGATTCCGCCATCAGCCCGATCTGCCGGGAGATGGCGTTGCGATAGTCCTGGGTGATGGTCACACCCTGCAGTGCCACCAGGGTCTCGACCCATTCCGACGCCCAGGCGCGGTCGCCATCGGTCGAAAGCTCGGCAAGCGGGCAGAAAGCCAGCGCCCTCCCCTTCCCTTCCGGATGAATATCGCCGCCGATCTGGTAGTGATCGCCATCAATGCCAAGCGTCAGCGGCAGCATCGAGCCGCCCTTGTCGAAGGCGAAGACCTGCGCGTCTGGATAACGCCGGAACTGCGCGGCGATCAGCGCCAGCAGGGTCGACTTGCCGGAGCCGGTCGGCCCGAAGATCAGCGTGTGCCCGACGTCGTCGACATGCAGGTTCAGCCGGAACGGCGTCGAGCCGCTGGCAACCTGCATCAGCGGCGGTGAGCCCGGCGGATAGAACGGGCAAGGCGCCGTCGGGCTTCCCGACCAAACGGAGTTCAGCGGAATGAGGTCGGCGAGATTGCGGGTGTTGATCAGCGGCTCGCGGATATTGGCATAGGAGACGCCCGGCAGGCTGCCGAGAAAGGCGTCGGTCGCATTCAGTGTCTCGATCCGTGCGCCAAAACCTTCCGCCTGGATCAGCCGGCGGACCGCCTCGCATTTCTCCTGCAAGCGGGGCTGCAACTCGTCGAAAATGACGATGACCGGTGTATAGTAGCCATAGGCGACGAGTTGCGAAGAGGCTTCGGCAATCGCATCCTCGGTCTCCGTCACCATCATCATGGCGTCCTGATCGACTGAGCGGCTCTGTGTCTGGAAGAGCTGATCGAAGAAGGGCCTGACTTTCTGCTGCCACTTCTTGCGGATGCGTTCGAGCTTCGCCCTCGCCTCCTCGGCATCGAGGAAGACGAAACGCGACGACCAGCGATAGGTGAGCGGCATCAGGTCAAGGCTGTTCAGGATCCCGGGCCAGCTCTCGGCCGGCAGGCCGTCGATAGCCACGACACCCAGAAAGCGATTTTCGACCAAAGGCGTGAGGCCGTGCTGCAGCTCGGCCGTCACCAGCCAGTCGAGATACATCGGGATTTCCGGAAGACGAACCGGATGGTTCTCGCCGGTGATGCAGAAGCGGATGAACTGGAACAATTCGTCATAGCGGGCGATCCGGAAACCGCCACGCTCTGCAGTCTCCCGTGTCATCATCCGGCGGATCGACACGACATTGGCGAGATATTGCTCAACCTCGCGGACTGAGGCCAGGAAGCTATCGAGCGCCTTATCGGCATAGGTCGTGGAACGGCTGGTCGCATCGGAATAGACATAGCGCGTCAGCCCCGAGCGCCGCGGCTCCGGCGGCCGCCAGGTCAGGATCATTGCGTGCCGGCTCTCGAAATGTCCCCTCTCCTTCTGGAAATGGGCTCGCCGTTCCGCGTCGATCGCCCGCGTGACCGGATCGGGGAAGTGGCAATCGTCCTCGGCCGGATAGTCTCCGGTCGGAACCCTGATTGCCTCGACCTGGATCATCCAGCCGGAGCCGAGCCGAGACAGGATCGCGTTGATCTGCCGCGACACCTCGTTGCGCTCGGCGTCGGTCGAGCTCTCGCTGTCGGGTCCGGCAAAATACCAGCCGGCCATCAGCGAGCCGTCCTTGAGCAGGATCACGCCGTTGTCGACCAGGCCGGCATAGGGCACCAGATCGGCAAAGGACGGACCGGAATGACGGAAAGACTTGAGGGCAACCATCGAGAACCCTTAGAACTTGCGCCAGGGCGACGACGTCGCGCGATAGAACGCCTTGTAAGAGATATGGCGGACATAGACCCGCCGCATCAAAGGATCGGCTTTCGCCATCATGCGCAGTGCCGCGACGGCAATCATCCAGATCGCGAGGCCGAAGAGCGCCGCGTACCAGGTTAGAACGACGAAGATCAGGATGATGGCTGCAAGGGCGGTCAGCAGCACGAGTTCGCGGTCAGAGCCCATCAGCAGGTTCGGACGCGACAGCGCCCTGTGTACAGGAGAGCGGGAAAGGTTGGAGCCGGGCTCAGCCATGCGCTCCCTCCCCTTCTCTTGAAGGTGCGCGCGTCGGCGTAGCGATGTCGATCGCTGACGGCGTGTCGTCCGCTCCAATTGATGCACCGGTTGCGCCGAACAAGGCGACGATCTGCGTGGAGCCGAGCAGGATGCCGCCGACAAGGGCGATGAAGCAAAGCCGCCGCGCGAAATCGTTGAGTTCTCCGCCGAAGATCAGCATGCCGCCGGCGATGGCGACGGCCGCCAGGGCAATAAAGCCGGCGACGGGCCCGGTGATCGATTGCTGGATCTGCTGCAGCGGAGACTCCCATGGCAGGCCTCCACCACCAGAGGAGGCCAATGCCGGTTCTGCCAACGCCAGCGCGATAGCGGCGAGGCCCAGGGTAGCCAGCTTTATCCTTGTCTCATGCGGCATGGCTGTCCTCATCAATCTGGGCGTAGTGTTCGGTCCGGTAGCGGGCATTGCTGAACCCCTCGACATGGATCACGTCCCGGACCCGCCTGCCCTTGCCTGTGCGCTCGATGGAAACGACAAGATCGACCGCTTCGCCGATCACCTCCTGCATCGGCTGCTGGCTCGCTTCCGCCGTCAGATGCTCCAGCCGGCGGAGTGCTGACATTGCCGTATTGGAATGGATGGTGGTGACGCCGCCCGGATGACCGGTGTTCCAGGCCTTCAGCAGCGTAAGAGCCGCGCCATCGCGGACCTCGCCGACGATAATGCGGTCGGGTCTAAGACGCATCGTGCTTTTCAGGAGCCGGGCCATATCGACCGTGTCGGTGGTGTGCAGCGACACGGCATTTTCGGCCTCGCACTGGATCTCGGCGGTATCTTCCAGGATGACCATGCGATCGTCGGGCGCCGTTGCGACAATCTCGGCGATCACGGCATTGGCGAGTGTCGTCTTGCCCGACCCGGTTCCGCCTGAAATGACGATGTTCATGCGCGAGGCGATGGCGCTTCGCAAAACTGAGGCCTGCGCTTCGGTCATCACCTTCGACGTCACGTAGGCGTCGAGCGGGATGAGCCGCGACGCGCGGCGACGGATCGTAAACGCTGGCGCCGATACTACGGGCGGTAGCAACCCCTCGAACCTGTGACCACCGATCGGCAGTTCGCCGGAGATGATAGGCCGTTCATCGTCTGCTTCCGACTGCAGCGCATGAGCGACGCTGCCGATGACGATTTCGGCCGTGGCGGCACTCATAGCGCCGGCCGGGGCAACGCCATGCCCCAGTCGTTCGATGAACAGCCTTCCGTCAGGATTGAGCATGATCTCGACGACCGTCGCGTCGTCGAGTGCGATGCAGAGCTGGTCGCCGAGGGCGTCCTTGAGTTTGCGCACGAGGCGGGGATGGGAGCGGAGTTGGGTCACGCGGCGCTCCTGAAGAGGCCGGAACCGTTGCGCACGATCGCCGAGCGGTATCCTGGCGGGCAGACCCGTTCGAAGCTGGCTCGATCAGCCGGCAGGCTGCCCGCGACGGCGACGGTGTTTCCGATCGCAACCGGATTGCCGAGGCGGTGCATTGGCCAGCCCGCACGCTTCAGGATACGTTCAAAACGAAGATCGGTCGCGGTGACGATCTCGCTGTAACCATTCGCCATCGACCATTCGATGATGCCGGCGAACATGGTGAGCGTGACCTGATGGAGGCTCCCTCCCCTCCCCGTTTGAAGCGACGTGTCGACGCAGAAGCGTGAGCTCTCGACCATTGCGGCATGGGGATCGAGCGAACCGCGCTCCAGCAGTTGCGGGAATGTCTGCTCCAGCATCGTCGGGCCAGATGCAGGCAGCAGGCGCGCGCAGCCGACGACTTTCTGGTCGGCTGAGATCGCCAGGATGTAGGTTGGGTGGAGATCATCGTACTGATCCCGCTCTCCCTGGTCCGTAATCGTGACATCCCATTCCAGGCGGTCGCCAAACACGGCGGCCCGAAGACGGTGCATCTGGTTCAGGTAGTTGTGGTTGCTTGCGTAGTGGTCGGCCGAGACGCTCAGAATCTGCATTGTGATCTCCGCATGAACTGGTCAGGCGAAGGAAAATCATCTCGTGCTGCGTGTGGCTATGTGCAGATTTGCATCCGGTGATTCTACCGAATCGGCGCTATACGTCTCAAACCCCGGTTGGGAACCGGGTTCTGAGATGTTGATAAGAGGTGCAGATCTGCATTGCGCTGTCAGTGGTGCTGGCGGACAAAGCTGGGCTAACATGCGGAAGTCTTTGGATGAATCGACATTCTGTCAGCCACTCCTGCAGTTCCGTTAACTACTTGTTAACTTTAAATCTCTTGCGACGATGCCGGAATCGCAGGATAGTTTCGCAAATGATGGCGTTCGAGCCATTTTTTCGAAACTGACGACCTCCGGGAAATAGTTCGCAAAATGAGCAATTTGCTGCCCAACAGATTTGATATTGAGATTGCCGAGCAAGGGGCGAAGATCTCAAGCGCGTTGCATATGTTGCGCAGCCAGCAGTACCCGCCTGATGCTCGCAAGGGGCTGCGCAAGTTTCAGCTTGCTGAAGTTGCGGACTTCATGGGTGTCACCCAGACGCACCTGAGGCAACTCCATTCTGACGGAAAAGGACCGGAAATCGAGTCCATCGGTGGACGCCGATACTATACGGCTGTCCAGATGCTTGAGCTCCGGGATTATCTCGAGGCCAACAAGAAGTCCGACAAGAGATACTATGTGCCGAGGCGTAAAGAAGGAGAGCCGATGCAGGTCGTATCGGTCGTCAACTTCAAGGGCGGAAGCGGCAAGACCACCACTGCGGCGCACCTTGCGCAATATCTTGCCCTCACCGGCCATCGTGTGCTGGCGATCGACCTTGACCCGCAGGCTTCACTGACTTCGCTTTTCGGGATCCAGCCGGAGCTCGATGATACTGCCTCTCTTTATGAGGCTCTTCGATTTGACGACGAGCGGAAGTCAATCGCTGACGTCATCCAGCCGACCAACATTCCTGGACTGGATGTCGTGCCCGCCAACCTGGTTCTGCAGGAATACGAATATGACGTGCCACTGGCGATTTCCTCCAAGAAGGGGGAGGATGGCCGACTCTTCTATATGCGGATCGCCAGCGCTCTGAGGCAGGTGGATGACAAGTACGATGTAGTCGTCATCGATTGCCCTCCTCAACTGGGCTATTTGACGATTACCGCCCTCATGGCTTCTACCGGGATCCTTATCACCATTCATCCTCAGATGCTGGACATCATGTCGATGAGCCAGTTTCTCATGATGCTCGGGGGGATCATGGGGCCGGTAGCGGAGGCCGGGGCCGAAATGCGTGTCCAGTGGTTCCGGTATCTTATCACCCGCTTTGAGCCCACGGATATTCCGCAGGCCCAGATGGTCGGATTCATGCAGTCGATGTTCGCCCAGCAGATGCTGAGAAACCACGTTCTGAAGTCCACAGCGATTTCCGACGCGTCCATCAAGAAGCAAACCCTGTACGAGGTTGAGCGGGGTGAATTTGTCCGGGCAACCTACGACAGGGCAATGGAGAGTTTAAATGCCGCTAACGCGGAAATCGTTGAGCTCATCCACGGTGTCTGGGGGAGAAAATGAGGCACTTGTCAGCCGTTTTTTTCAGCGTTTTGCAAATTGATGTCAATAAGTTAGCGGTTTTGAGAGCAGGTTGGGAGAGCACCTATGTCCCGTAAAAATCCGTTCGCCAATCTGGATATGGACGCAATCTCGGCGAGCCAGACGCCGACGAAACCCGGTTACGGCATGACAGGAGCCGCCAAGACGGTTGTTCGCTCCATTGAAGATATGGCAGAGAACACCAAGAAGCTCATGGAAGGTGAGGTGATCGTGGATCTCGATCCGCGATTGATTGACGTGTCCTTTGTGGCCGACCGCCTTTCAGACGACGGAGAAGAGTTTCAGGAACTGCTTCAGGCAATCAAGGAATCGGGGCAGACGACGCCTATCCTTGTCCGCCCGAGCTCCACCGATGCAAAGCGATACATGGTCGTGTTCGGTCACCGTCGTCTCAGGGTGGCTCGCGAACTCGGGGTCCCAGTCAAGGCGATTGTAAAGAAACTCGACGATATCACCTCCGCGATCGTGCAGGGACAGGAAAACGCAGCCCGTTCAAACCTGTCTTTCATTGAACGCGCCTACTTTGCTCAGAACCTGATCGCGTCTGGAATGAACAAGGAAACGGTTCGTTCGTCGCTCGCCATCGATGAGGCGATGCTGTCGAAGATGCTTGCTGTCGTCGAGGCCGTGCCGGCGTCAGTCATTCAGGTCTTGGGTGCATCGAAGAAAATTGGGCGCGACCGGTGGCTCAGCCTCCGGCAGTTGCTACTCGCCCCTGCCCTCTCCAAGGTCGCTGTTGAGCACGCAGCTTCGGCCGACTTTCAAAAGCTTCCTGAAGCCGAGCGGTTTGATGAACTTCATGACTACGTGAAGCGATACAAGACCAAATCGGCTGCGAAAAAGCCCAAAGCCGATACCGCAGCAACAGACTGGATCTCGTCTGATCGCTCGCTGAATTTCGCGATGACCGCCAAAGCGAAGAAGGTTGCCATCGAGCTCACGAATATAGAAGCCAAGCCTTTCAGCGAATGGCTGTCTTCTCGCATGGATCGCTTGTACGAGGAGTACAAGGGGTCGCAAAGCCAAACCAACGGAGACTAAACCGCAAAAGAAAAAGGCCCCCAAACGGCGAACCGTGGAAGCCTCTCTCGTCATCTCTAGCAGGATTGAGAATCGCATTTCCCGGAATCACAGTCAAGAGTCTTGGCGCCATTTTGGTGAGCGGATTTCCTTTGCCTGAAGAAAGGTGAGAGAAAAATGCAAACGGGAGATGTGACGACGCCCTTTGGGCGGCGGTCGATGTCGCTTGCCCTGGTCAAAAGACAGATGGCGATCAAGGACCCGGATCACAACACGCGGATTGAAAAGTGGAAAGTGTTTCGCGATGTCTGCGAGGCGCGAGAACGCCTTGGAGTTCAGGATCGGGCCTTGGCCGTTCTCGATGCTCTCCTGACGTTTTACCCACACGGGGAGCTCGATTCGAGCAGCGGGCTTGTCGTCTTCCCATCCAATAGGCAGCTATCGGTTCGAGCTCATGGGATCACGGAAAGCACACTCAGGCGGCAACTCGCGGCACTCGTCGAGGCCGGGCTCATCTTGCGCCGCGATAGCCCCAACGGGAAGCGGTACGCACATCGCGGTCGTGACGGTGAAGTAGAGCAGGCCTACGGCTTCGACCTGACCCCTCTTCTGACTCGCGCCCATGAACTTGCGCAAATCGCACAGGATGTCGTTTCGGAGAGAACACGGTTCCGTCGGACAAAAGAAGCTCTTACGATCTGCCGGCGAGACGTGCGCAAGCTCATCTCAGCTGCGGTGGAGGAGGGCGCGCCCGGTAACTGGGGGCAGGTAGAAGCGGTCTATGTCGACATTCTTGCGCGCCTTCCACGCTATCCGGACAGGGGCCAGCTCGAACTCGCGCTCGATGAAATGCAGATGCTTCGGGCAGAGATCCTCAACATTCTGGAAATGCAGCTAAAACCTGAAAATATGCGTGGCAATGCCGTCCAGAATGACCGGCACTTACAGAATTCAAATACCGAATCTATCTATGAACTTGAACCTAGCTCTAGAAAAGAGCAGGGCGGAAACCTGGAGGATGAGCGTCAGGCCAAGAGCGAGGCGAACGGGCGAGCGAAGGCCAAGCCAGAGCCAATAAAGGCCTTTCCACTCGGGATGGTACTTCGGGCCTGCCCACAGATTGCCGACTATGGTCCCGGCGGACGTATAGAAAACTGGCGCGAGCTCATGAAGGCCGCCGTCGTGGTGCGCTCCATGCTCGGCGTCAGTCCGTCAGCCTACGAGGATGCGTGCAGCGCGATGGGGCCAGAAAATGCCGCGGTGGCTATGGCCTGCATTCTTGAACGATCGAACTTAATAACATCTGCCGGCGGCTATCTTCGGGATCTCACCAGGCGCTCGGAACGTGGGGAGTTTTCGCTTGGGCCGATGTTGATGGCTCTTTTGAAGCTCCATGAAAGCGGGGATCGAAGAACTGCTTGACGCCACAGCGTGCTTGTCAGCCGTTTTTTTTCGTTTTTTTCTCAAACGATACAGTGAGTTACCGCCGTTGAACGCTAGATTTTGGGGTGACCGAGAAACGAACAGTGAACGTGAAAAGCATACAATTCCATTGGAACGGTCGTCGTTTGAAGCCTCGGCGATAGTGATTGATGAGAGGTGGGGTAAAGCTGAGGGGGACGATTGAGGCCGCGATCGAACGCAGTGGCGCTGGGCGGATGCAGGAGCGGGAAGGTAGAGCGAGAGAAGGCCAGAGAGGGCGCCAGCGCAGCTGATTTTGACCTGTTAAGTGACCTGCATCGACATTCTCGGCTTCTGTGGGATACCTCGATGTGCAAGCGTGCTGGGTGGTGGAAGTGAGCGGCTGTGAGGCGGGATGGCTGTTTTAAGCGCGCTGCATTCAGCACCTTACATCCTGAAAATCCTGATCTAACTCGCGCAGGTTGGTAACGATGCGCAAAAACGTTTCAATAGGTTCTAGACCTTCATTGGTTGCGTCTCATAACTGCCAAATCGACCCAATTGACGTACTGATTTGCGTCTCACGGAGATTGTCTCTGGAGGTATACCCTAAAGCACCTGTGGTCGGTCGCCGATTGAGGCATCGGCGAGCTAATCGCTTATGGGGATGAGGGACCAAACATTTGATTCATCGAAAAGATGCGGGAAAGACGTGTAGCTCGGTAGAGAATGTGTTGCGAAGCTTATGGACGTGATGTCATGTCACTATGTGATCAGGCATAGCTTGGAGAGAGGACCGGCTGATGGGGGGAACCTATTTTGATGACGAGCAGGAGATAGGCCCACAGGGTTTGGCATTGCTACGCACGGTGCTCGCGGACCTGTTTCGAGATCAATCTGGCGACTCGAATGCGGATCAAGAGCTTAGCTTGGCAAAGGAGCTGGTCGCCCTTTTCAAGTCGGGCTTTCGAAGCGAGGAAGAGCTGAAAGCAATGGCCAGGGGCATGACAATCGAGAGCCATCAGCATGATTGAAAACAAAGGACTTGATGGGAGCGCAGGAGCTACTATTTCCCGCTCATGATCCACGACGTTGCCAAAAAACTCAATTCAGTTCTTACACCTGAAGATCTGGCATTGCTGGACACGGCCTTTGCGCGTGTGTGCGAACTGCGCGGCGTCTCTCAAACATCGCCGCCGGCGCAGGAAAGCGCTAAAGTTCTGATAAACCTATATCAGAGCGGAATTCGAAACCGGTTCCAACTGGTGGCGATGCTAACGGGGCAGAGGTTTCCGTAAGAAGCGTTGACTCAGTGTTGAACTGAGTGCGCTGCCGATTGAGCGAGACCGGAAATCCAGACGGCACTGCCATGACATGAATGGCAATATTGTTTGTCTTGCTGACAAATAAAGCAAGCGCGGCGACTGATGTATCACCGAATCGCCGCGCTGGATGTTGTAAGCGACGGCTCAGATCACTGAAACGTTCTCGGCCTTGGATTTACCCGTCTTGCGGTCCTGACCTACTTCATAGCGAACCTTCTGACCGTCTTTAAGTGCCTCGCCGAAGCCGACCGCGGAGATGTGCACAAAGACGTCCTGACCGCCATCATCCGGGGTGATGAAGCCGAAGCCCTTGTCCTGAGCAAAGAATTTTACTGTTCCGGTCGCCATGTGTACCTCTGTTGGTGATTGAGACGCCGTAAGCATCCGGCGAAGGCCGCA
>DPXQ01000065.1 GCA_003527225.1 Rhizobium sp. | reverse complement strand
GGTCTGAATTAAAGTACAGCCGTAACACAAAGGGAAAATTGCAGCGGATCCGGCTGCCGCTACCCCATGCCTATGCTTGTGCGTACCGTCGCCGTGCCGGCGCTCCTGCTTATGTCGGTATCGCCCTCAAGTGCGTCGTGGATGCCCAGCGGAAGCGGGTTGGTCGTCCAAACAGTGCCATTTCATGCAAGAGGGCTGCGAACCGTCTGGTTCGCAGCCCTCTGCGTCGGTCGAGACACCGCCGATCCCAAGGGAATCATCCATCGGCATCGGTGGTCTTGAGGACTTATTGCCCGGCAGTCTCGCGGACGATTTCATCCAGCAGGATGTTGACGTCATCGCGGCCATCCCCGTCGGGAAGCCTGCGAAAACCCAGTGTAACCTTGCCAGGTTCGACAGCAGGCTCGTAGGCGAAGAGGATATAAGGACAATAGGCAATGTTGCCGATATCTGCTTCCATTGCCTTTCTCGAGACGGTGGCCGAGCAAAATTGCAGGATCTCCGCCTCCTTGTAGAGCGGTTTGGCACCCTTCACATCCGTAGCCGTACGCGCCAGCATATCGCCGATATGGCCATGATAATCCACGACAAAACCACGGTTGACCACAGCATCTTCCAGGTCCGCCATGACCTGGGCGAATGGGGCGTCGGTGGTGTATGTCGTGACTGCTCCGTCGGCCCGGGCGACGGTGGCGGCGAGCAACAAAGCAACTATCGGGAGCACTCCCGATTTCAACATGCGCATGCGGTCTTCCTCCCAAATGTACAAAGGCAACAATGCAGCTTAACGTCGGTTGTAGAAATATGCAAAAAAAGATATGTGTCTATCTCTTTTGGGAGGAACATCATGACACATTGGCAGAGAAATGAAAAATTCGCGTTCGGAACCATCGACCGCCGAAGCCTGATCCTCGGCGGTTTGGGCTTCCTGGCGGCGGCGGCAATGCCGCGACCGGTCGCAGCGCTTGGTCGACTGGACGTGGGCGATGGGGAACTCCTCACCGTTAGCGACGGAAATCTGAACCTGCCGATGAACTTCCTTTATCCGGATGTCCCCAAAGCGGAGCTTGAAGCTTTCCTTGTCGCCAACGGTCTGCCGACCGACGCGTTGAAACCGGACTGCAACGTCACGGTGCTCAAGCGCGGTGACAGGGTTGTGCTCTTCGACGCGGGATCTGGTTCGAATTTCATGGCGAGTGCCGGCCGCCTCCTCGAGAATCTGGCTGAGGCCGAGATCGATCCTGCATCTGTCACGGATGTCGTGTTCACCCACGCTCATCCCGATCATCTCTGGGGTGTGACGGATGACTTCGACGAACTCGTCTTTGCAGAGGCAACCTATCATATTGGCCAGGCCGAATGGGACTTCTGGTCTTCGCCTGAGGCGCTGGCAAGCATGCCGCCCGAACGTCAGTCTTTTGTGGTCGGAGCGCAGAGCCGTTTCAAATTCATCGAGGACAGGATCAACTTCATCAAGCCGGGTCAGGAAGTCCTTGCCGGAGTGGAGGCAATCGACACCGCCGGACACACGCCCGGTCATCTGTCCTTCTTCGTGCATGGCAGCGGAGATCCTACTTTGATCGTCGGTGATGCCCTCAGCAACACAGCGATCTCCTTCGCGCATCCGGATTGGCGGACGGGCAGCGACCAGGACCAGGATCTTGGAGTCAAGGCACGGTTGACACTCCTCGACCGGTTGACGGCCGACAAGGCCACGCTCATCGGCTATCACTTCAATCATGCAGGGATCGGGCGCGTAGAGCGCAAGGATAGTGCCTACGCCTTCATTCCGGCTTAAGCTATGGCTCCGTCTCGAACCATCTGACTCTGGCGTCGCGGTTGCCGCGGCGTCTCAGGGCCTCGAACCCGAAAAGATCGCAAGGGGCGAGCCTTCGATAAGGTAGGACAGGCCCATACGTGCGCCGACGGCTATCGACACGAGGACGAGAGGGGCGGATATCGCCAGCGCCGAGACGGCTGTCACGCCCTGGCCGATCGTGCAGCCCATCGCAAAGACGCCGCCAACCCCCATGAGGAAGCCGCCGAAGAGATGCCGGCTAAGCTCCCGGGCATCATCGCAGGCCTCCCAGCGCACCTGCCGCCTGAACAGGGCATTGATGCTCGAACCGATCACGACGCCGATGACGAGCCCAACGCCGTAATCCGGCACGGATCCCGTGAATGTCACGAGATGCAGCAACGTATCGGCGACCGGGACGACGAAGGAGCCAGCCTCGAGCTGCACAACCTCGAAAGAGGCCTCCGAGGCAAATCCGGTGATGAACCACCCGAAGGCGATTACGCCGCCGATGATGGTGCCCGCTGCGATCGAGCGATATTGCTTGCGGTAGCCGGAATCAGCGAAGATCCACAACAGCAGGCCGCCGGCGACGAGGGCGGCGATGAAGAACTGCAGGTCCACGCCCGCGAAATAGGACAGGATCAGACCGAGCGACTGTCCGCCCGAAAAGCTCATGTCGATCGCAACGTTGTCGACGAAGGGAATGCGAGCTCTGGCGATCAGCCCTTTTTGCGCGGAAAGGGCGCTGAGGCCCAGGACCATCAGCACGACCAGTGAGCGGAGGCTCCCGCCCCCAAGCCGCACAAGGGCGCCGAAGCCGCAAGTTCCGACCAACGCCATTCCGAAGCCGAACATGACGCCGCCTATGATGGCGCCGCTCCAGGCAAAACCGGACCGCACGTAGAAGCTTTCATTGGGTGTAGCCCAGCCAAAGGCATGAAGCGTCTGCGTGAAAACAAGCGCCATCGCAGCGGCCAGCATCCATGTTCTCAAGCCTGAGCTGTCACCGGCATACCAGAGCCGCTCCAGGGACGACATCGTACAAAAGCGCTGGCCCCGTGCGACAAAGCCCAAGAGGGCGCCGGCCAGCAGGCCGGCGACAGGCAAGAGCCACGGTGATGCGGCTAGATCCATTCGTTCCTCCCACGAGCCTCACGGCGTGCAGTTGATCACCTGGTGCTCCCTCACCCGGCGACCTTCAAGCTCTACCTCTCTGGTCGCACCTGCGCGCAGAAAAGGTCGTACAAATTCTCGATGACCGACGAGACTTCCTTGCCCGCAAGCGAATAAAAGATTGTCCTGCCGTCGCGTCTCGTATCGACCAGCTTGTCGAAACGCAGGCGTGCCAATTGTTGTGAAACAGCTGCTTGTGGCATTTCCATGATGTCTTCGAGTTCGGAAACGGATTTCTCGCCCTCGGTCAGCAGGCAGAGAATCAGAAGCCGGTCTTCATGTGACAGCGCCTTGAGAAGCTCACTGGCCTTGCGCGCTTGGGCGAAGAGCGCTCCTCGCGTTTCCGACGATTGTAGTGCGCTAAGCTTTGGCAGGCTCATTTCCAATTCCCTCTGTCAGTCTCTGCTCGAATTCGGCCGCCGGGTCCCTTCATTTCGGCAGCTTGGCGATCAATTCCCCGATCAAGGGCCAGAAGAATTGGTCGCCGGCGTATCCGCGTAGTCTACCAATCTCTTTGCCTTCATGCATTAGAATAAAACTGGGCGTGAATCTTTCGCGTTGCACGCCCTCCAGATCGCTTGGCCATTGCTCCGTTATGTCAACCCGACGTAGGGGCGCGGCCTTGCCTTCCGGGGTCTTGGGCCAGGCGGGAGCGATTTCCTCGTTGAACCGCTTGCACCAGGGGCAGCCCGGCTGTTCGAGCATCACGAGCTCAGCCGCAAGGGCGCTGCCTGTGGAAAACAGCACAGAAACAAGGAACATGAAAAATAGATTGCGCAATTGACTGCCCGCCCGATTTGTCGTTTGCAATATATAGATAACTTTGCATACATTGGAAACATATTCGTCAGTGGGTCTTGGGAGGGATCGTATGCTTGATGTGAGTATGGGTGGAGCGTTTCTGGCAGGTTTGCTGTCATTCATCTCGCCTTGTGTTCTTCCGATCGTTCCGCCCTACCTGGCATGGCTGGCAGGCGTCAGCTTCGATAGGCTTAAGGACGCGAAGCCTGGTGCTGCCGAGCGTCGCCAGATTGTTTTTTCGGCGATCCTTTTCGTTCTTGGCTTTACGACGGTATTCGTGGGGCTGGGTGCAACTGCGAGCGTGGTTGGCAAGACCATTGCGCAATATTTCGATGTGCTTTCCATTATCGCTGGCGTCATCATCATCGTGATGGGCCTGCATTTCCTCGGAGTATTTCGCATCGCGCTGCTCTACCGGGAGGCGCGGGTGCAGGTGGAGCAGAAGCCCGCGGGACTGGTCGGCGCCTATATCCTCGGTCTCGCATTCGCGTTCGGCTGGACGCCCTGTGTCGGGCCGATTCTCGCCGCGATCCTATTCATTGCCGGAAGCGAAGGCTCGGCGGGCCAGGGCGCGATCCTGCTCGGCGCCTATTCGCTGGGTATTGGCATCCCATTTATTCTTGCCGCAGTCTTCGCAAGTCGGTTTCTCGACTGGGCGATGCGGTTTCGGCGCCACTTGCGCAAGGTCGAGGTCGCTCTTGGCCTATTTCTCGTTGCCACGGGCCTGCTGTTCATAACCGGGCAGATGTCGAAGATCTCCTACTGGCTGCTCGAGACGTTCCCAGTATTCCAGAAGATTGGTTAGGAGGAAACCATGTTGAAAGCGATAAGCTTGTCGTTTGCCCTGCTCACGCTTTTTCTTGCCCCGGCCTTTGCCGTCGAGGTGGGAGATGACGGACTGCACAAGGAGGAATGGTTCACGATGACCTTCCGCGACGTTGCCGAGGATGTGGCTACCGCAAAATCCGAAGGCAAGCGGCTGGCGATCATTTTCGAGCAACGCGGCTGCATTTATTGCAGGGAGATGCACGAGAAGATCCTTTCAGACCCCGAGGTCCGCGACTTCATCAAGGCCAACTTCATGGTTGTGCAATACAACATGTTCGGCGATGAGGAGGTCACCGACACAGACGGAGAGGTTCTCACCGAAAAATCGGCCGCGCGCAAATGGGGCTATATCTTCACCCCCACTATCGTTTTCCTTCCTGAAGAGGTCGAATCGGGAGTTCCCGTCAGCAAGGCCGCGGTGGCAACCATGCCGGGGGCCTTCGGAAAATTGACGTTTCTCAACATGTTCCGCTGGGTCAAAGAGAAGGGCTATGAAGGCGCTGAGCACTTTCAAGTCTACCATGCCCGGATCATCAATGAGCTTCGAGCGGCTGGGAAATTAGAGGAATAAGCAATATAAACAAGCACTTGTGAATATATGCAAAAATTTCTATTTTTCTGTTGATGATATTTGCGCATGTCGCTATCGTTTATTCGGAGGTTCGGATCGCAATCCGGTTCGGGGAGTTTGGGAGGACTCGGAAAATGAAGTTAGTCGTAGCTTACTTTGCCGCCGCGGCGGCCCTGGTGCCCGTTCATATGTCCATCGCTGCCGAGATCGCTCCGGGCGATGTGATGTACGAGGGCAATGCCATCAAGGCGTCTCTGACCGGCGTGCCTGGCAATCCGGAAGAGGGGGCGAAGGTGCTCATCAATCGCGGGCTCGGTAATTGCCTTGCGTGTCATGTGGTGACGCCGCTGGCAAAAGAGCAGTTTCACGGTGATGTGGCGCCGCCCCTGGACGGCGTTGCCGATCGTTGGTCTGTTGAGGAATTGCGCGGCATCGTGGTCAATTCGAAGCATTCGCTGAACCCGGATTCCGTGATGCCCGGTTTCTACACGCTCGACGTGGGGATCAATGTGCGCAAGGATCTCGTCGGCAAGACGATCCTGACCGCTCAGCAAGTTGAAGATGTGGTGTCCTATCTGGTCACCCTAAAGGATGCCAAATAGGCACTGCCAAGGAAGGAGCAAGTCATGAAACTAAGCAGGCGACAGGTCCTGGCGCTCACAGCGGGCGCGGCCGTCATCTCTGTAGCCGGTGGACGGGTGGCGTTCGCTGACGTGCCGGCGACGGACAAGCGGATCTCCGATTTCACGGGTGGCAAGGCGCCCGCGACGGGCAAGATCAGCTTGACCGCGCCGGAGATTGCCGAGAATGGCAATACCGTTCCGATATCCGTCGACGTCGAGAGTGCGATGAAGGACGGTGATATGGTGGAATCGATCATGATCATGGCGGATGGAAATCCGAACCCGGAAGTCGTGACGTTTCATTTCACCGCGCTCAGCGGCTCGGCGTTGGCCACCACGCGCATTCGTCTGGCGAAGACGCAAAACGTGATTGCGGTCGCCAAGATGGCAGATGGCTCGTTTTATATGGACAAGAAAGAAGTGAAGGTGACCATCGGCGGCTGCGGCGGTTGATGGTGGACTTTTACCAAGGAGATTGACGAAATGGCAGCAGCACCAAAACCGCGTATCAAGGTCCCGAAAACGGCTAAGGCCGGTGAGGTTATCCAGCTCAAGACGCTGATCAGTCACGAGATGGAGTCCGGCCAGCGCAAGGACAAGGAAGGCAAGCTGATCGCCCGCAAGATCATCAACAAGTTCGTGTGCGAATTCAACGGGCAGCCGGTGTTTTCCTGCGACATTGACCCGGCGGTATCGGCAAATCCATATTTCGAATTCACTGCAAAGGTGAACGAAAGCGGGGCCTTCAAGTTCACATGGACTGACGATGATGGCTCGCTCTACACGGACGAGCAGCCGATCACCGTGAACTGACTGCTGACAGCAGTCTTCGACGTGCAGAGAACTGCGCGCGAATAAATCAGTTGCCTTCGCGAATTTGCGCGCAGGCATGCAGTTGGTCTGTCGCGGACGATGAGGAGCGTTCGTCGCCGTTATCTTGGGAGGGGTGACAATGAGAAAATTTTCGCTGATGCTTGTAGCGAGCCTGGTGGGGATGGGGAGCCCCGCAGGGATTGCTCTTGCCGATCCGGTTGAAGACAAGCTGGTCATCGATGACCAGGAATTGATCACGCGAGCGAAGGCGCCGGAAGGCCATCCGTTCGACGAGGTGCTGTCAGGCTGGCTTTTCCGTGAAGCGGAAACCCGGGCGGCAGAAGCGGATTCGTTCGCCAATCCTGGGATGCTTGCGGTCGAGCGAGGCCAGGAGGTGTGGAACACCGTAGAAGGAACGGCGGGCAAATCCTGCGCTTCCTGCCACAACGATGCATCCGTCACGATGAAGGACGTCGGCGCGCACTTCCCGAAATGGGATGCCAAAGCCAAGAAGCCGATCAATATCGAATTGCAGATCGACAAATGCCGCACCGAGAACATGGGGGCGGAGGCATACAAGTTCGATGCCGCAGATCAGGTGGCATTGACGACTTATATCAAGCATCAGTCGCTCGGCACGCCGATGAAGATCGACCTGTCCCAGGGTGAGATGCAGTCCTGGTGGGAGAACGGCAAGAAGCTCTATTATACCCGTACCGGGCAGCTCAACCTCTCCTGCGCTTCCTGTCACGAGGCGAGCATGGGCAAGTTCATCCGCGCGGACCATCTCAGCCAGGGGCAGGTCAACGGATTCCCCACCTACCGCTTCAGCGCACCCGTAATGGTTTCTCTGCACAATCGTTTCCGCGGTTGCATCCGCGATACACGCGCAGAGATGCCTAAGGCGTTCTCGGACGAACTCATGGCGCTCGAAGTTTACGTAACGTGGCGTGGCACGGGCTTGTCGATCGAGACTCCGGCGGTGCGCCAATAAAAAAATGCACAACGCGGCCGCCCCTACAGCGGCCGCGAATTTCGAAACGACGATACCGCGAGGGACGCCGCTGGCTCACTCGCGCTTATAGGAGAAGTGAATGTTCTCGAGGCGTGAATTACTGATGGCGGGTGCCGCATTGTCGGCGATTGCAGGTTCCGGTCTTGCGGGCCGCTGGTCGCAGGCAGTCGCGCAGCAGGCGCTGACCGAGGACAGCCTTCTGGATTTCCAGTCCACCGGTAATGTCACGATCCTGCACGTCACGGACCTGCATGCTCAATTGGTGCCGGTCTATTTCCGTGAACCGTCGATCAATCTGGGCGTGGGCGACGTCGCCGGCCTTCCGCCGCATGTGACGGGAGCCGATTTCCTCAAGCTTTACAATATCAAGCCGGGAACGCCGGAAGCCTATGCGATGACGTCGGAGGACTATGTTTCTCTGGCCAAGAGCTACGGCAAGATGGGCGGCCTCGACCGGATCGCCACAATCGTCAAGCGCGTCAGGGCCGAGCGCGGCGACGGTGTGCTGCTCCTCGACGGTGGCGATACCTGGCAGGGCAGCTATACTTCGCTCCAGACCAAGGGGCAGGACATGGTGGATGCCATGAATGCCCTTGAACCCGACGCCATGACCGGTCACTGGGAATTCACCTATGGCACCGAGCGTGTAAAGGAGATCGTCGAGGGGCTGCCGTTCTCGTTCCTGGGTGGAAACATATTCGATACCGAGTGGGACGAACCCGCATTCGAAGCATACAAGATATTCGAAAAAGGTGGCGCTAAGATTGCTGTCATCGGACAGGCATTTCCGTACACGCCGATCGCCAATCCCCGGTGGATGTTCCCGAACTGGTCGTTCGGTATTCGCGAGGAACAGGTCGCCAAGAACGTCGAGGCGGCACGCGCTGAGGGAGCGGATCTCATTGTGCTGCTGTCGCACAACGGTTTTGATGTCGATCGCGCCCTGGCTGCGCGGGTACCGGGCATCGACATCATACTGACTGGGCACACACACGACGCGCTGCCGGAACCCGTCATCGTCGGCAAGACGCTCGTGATTGCCTCGGGTTCCCATGGCAAATTCCTCACGCGGCTTGACCTCGATGTCCAGGACGGCGCCCTGAAGTCTTATCGTCACCGGCTTATTCCGGTTTTCTCCGACGTTATTTCTGCCGATGCCGACATGACGAAGCTGGTCGATAGCATACGGGCGCCGTATCTCGGAGAATTGACCCGCGAGCTTGCGACAGCCGAAGGCCTTCTTTATCGGCGCGGCAATTTCAACGGTACGTTTGACGATCTGATCTGCCAGGCGCTTCTGGATGTGCGCGAGGCGGACATCGCCCTGTCGCCAGGCTTCAGGTGGGGAACATCGGTACTTCCCGGTCAGAAGATCACCGTCGAGGATCTGCACAATGCCTGCTCGATGACCTACCCGAGCGCCTATCGCTCTACGATGAGCGGGAAGATGCTCAAGGATATCCTTGAAGACGTTGCCGACAACCTCTTCAACAAGGATCCCTACTATCAGCAGGGAGGCGACATGGTCCGTGTCGGCGGCATGGGCTACACCATCGACCCGAACGCCACCATGGGCAGCCGCATCACGCAGATGACGATGCTGAAGACCGGCGAGGCGGTTGACGCATCGAAGGACTATACGGTTGCGGGCTGGGCTTCGATCAACGAAGCCACTGAAGGTCCGCCGATCTGGGATGTCGTTGAAGAATATCTTCAGAAGAACCCGGTCGTGAGCCTCGAGGAAAACCGCTCGGTAAAGGTTATCTGAAAATAAGAATGGAGGCCGCGCCCCGTGCGCGGAAGTGTGCCGTGATATATAGAAAAAACAGCATGTATAAATGTACTGGAACCCAAGGAGGAGCGGATGGACAATCCTGAGAACTTGAAATCAGTTGCGCGACGCGGCTTCTTGAAGTCGGGCCTGATGGGCGGGGTTGCACTTGCAGGAGCCGCCGTGGCCGGGAAGGCCTCCGCGGCCGGTGATCCGCTGATCACGGAGGTGCAGGACTGGAACCGCTACCTTGGCGAAGGCGTCGACGCCAAGCCCTACGGCATGCCTTCGGCATTCGAGGCTGGCGTTACCCGCAAGAACGTGCCGTGGTTGACGTCCGATCCTATTTCTTCGATCAACTTTACACCGCTGCATGAACTCGACGGCATCATTACGCCGAATGGCTTGTGCTTTGAGCGGCACCACGGCGGCGTTGCCGAGATCGACCCAACGTCCCATCGCCTGATGATCAACGGGCTGGTCGATACGCCGCTCGTGTTTACGATGGCGGATCTGAAGAGGTTCCCCCGTGAAAACAGGGTCTACTTCCTCGAATGCGCAGCCAATTCCGGTATGGAGTGGCGCGGTTCCCAGCTCAACGGCTGTCAGTTTACCCACGGCATGCTGCATTGTGTAATGTACACCGGCGTCCCCTTGAAGACGCTGCTTGCGGAAGCTGGCGTCAAGACGGAGGGCAAGTGGTTGCTCGCCGAAGGCGCGGATGCTGCGGCGATGACCCGCTCGATCCCGATGGATAAGGCACTCGACGACTGCATGGTCGCCTTCAGCATGAATGGTGAGGCGCTTCGCGCCGAGCAGGGTTATCCGCTCCGCCTCGTCGTACCCGGCTGGGAAGGCAATATGTGGGTGAAGTGGCTGCGGCGTCTGGAGGTCGGTGACCAGCCATGGGAGCAGCGCGAAGAGACGTCGAAGTATACCGATTTGATGCCGGACGGAAAAGCGCGCAAGTTCACATGGGCGATGGACGTCAAGTCGGTCATCACCAACCCAAGCCCGCAGGCGCCAATCAAGCACGGCAAGGGCCCGCTTGTCCTGACCGGTCTTGCCTGGTCCGGCAATGGAACGATCAAGCGCGTGGATGTGACCGTCGATGGCGGGCGCAACTGGCATACGGCCCGTATCGATGGCCCCAGCCTGCCTAAAGCGCTGCACCGCTTCTACTACGAGTTCGACTGGGACGGTTCGGAACTCTTCCTGCAATCGCGTGCGATTGACGAGCAGGGTTTCATCCAGCCGACGAAGGATCAGTTGCGCAGCGTTCGCGGCGCCAATTCCGTTTATCACAACAATGGCATCCAGACCTGGTACGTCAACAAGGACGGAGGCATCGAGAATGTCGAAATTTCGTAAACCGCTGCTCCTGACTGCCGGGTTGCTGCTATCCTGGGCACCCGCCGCTTTTGCTTCGGACGCCGAGGCCGGCAAGAAGGTCTTCTCGAAGTGCGCGGCATGCCATGCCGTTGGCGAAAATGCCAAGCACAAGGTGGGACCGGTGCTCAACGACGTAATCGGACGTAAGGCTGGTACGGCGGAAGGATACAAGTATTCGCCGGCGATGATGAAGGCCGGGGAGGGCGGGCTTGTCTGGGACGAAGAGACCCTGCAGGCCTACCTGACCAAGCCGAAGGATGTCGTCAAGGGAACCAAGATGACTTTCGCAGGCTTGACGAAGGAGGATGACCTGGAGAATGTCATCGCCTACCTTGAGACCTTCTCTGCGGCATCCGGGGAGACAAAGCCGAAGGAAGAGACAAAGGCTCCTGAGAGCCCGGCCGCGTCCCAGCAAGTGGCCGAGGCGAAGCCAGCCGCTGAGCAACCGCAGCCAGCCGCAAGTGCCGAGACTGTCGGTGCCGGGGCCCATTTCAAGCTTGGCCGTGTGGCCACGCCTGATGAGATCGCGGCCTGGGACATTGATGTCCGCCCCGATGGGCTTGGATTGCCGGAAGGCCGGGGGACTGTTTCCCAAGGCATGGCCATCTATGATGAGAACTGTGCATCCTGCCACGGCGACTTCGGCGAGGCTGTCGGGCGCCGCCCCGTGTTGGCCGGTGGTCAGGGGACGCTCCAGGCGGATCGACCCGAGAAGACAATAGGGTCCTATTGGCCTTACCTGTCGACCGTCTTTGACTATGTCCGGCGCGCCATGCCATTCGGCAATGCCCGGTCGTTGTCCAACGACGATGTCTATGCACTCACGGCCTATCTGCTCTTCCTCAATGACGAGGTTTCGGACGAGAACTTCGAACTGTCGAAAGAAAATTTTGCCTCGATCAGACTACCGAACGAGGAGAATTTCATCGCCGATGACCGTCTCCAGGAGCCGCACTATGTCAACAAGGCAGAGCCTTGCATGACCAACTGCGCGCCAGAACCTGCCGCGATCAAGATGCATGCAGCAGTCCTCGACGTAACGCCCGAGGATTCCGGTGAGGATGACCAGCCTTCGGGCGCTGGCATCGACTGAGGCGTTCACGCACCCGATCGGCCAGCCTTGGCTGGCCGATCGAGACCATGATTGTCATATGGATTGCAGTGCATGACCGTAAACCTTCGAATTCAGGTTGAGTTTGAAGAAGATATTTTTTCTGTCTCCTCCCGGGCAATGGCTGATTGACTCGACGGCGAAAACGCCGACAGGCGAATTCTTCGCGTCCTTCGGGGCGAAATCAGTGCCCCCGTCGAAGCAACCTGACGGCCGCGATACCTGGCCGGCAATTAGCCAATGATTCCGGTCTCTCCGTCCTTGAAGCGTTTGCTGATGTAGGAGGAGCCGGCAAGGCCGAAGCGCCATGGCCGGTCGACTGCCTTTGTGATGCCGATGCGCCTGCCGGTGACGACCGGCAGGGGTGAGCGCGGCAGCGTAATACTGAACGGATGGGTGGCGAGCGAGAGACCATCGTGCGTATTGCTGACGGCAAGCGCCTGGCAGAGACGTCCGGGCCCCGAGCAAAGCGAGAGAGGGTCGACGCGGCCGCGCCGTACCTGCATCTGCTCGATACCCCATACGGGCTCAATTGCGCGGATCAGCACCGCGCTTGCCGGTCGGCAGACGACATTCAGGCACCAGTGGATGCCATAGGACCTGTAGACATAGGCGTGGCCCGACGGTCCGAACATGGACCGGTTCCGCAAGGTCTCTCCGCGAAAGCTGTGTGAGGCGGGATCATCCGGCTCATAGGCCTCGGTTTCCACGACAATGCCGCCGATGCCCGCAATCATCAGACAGGCACCGACCAGTTCGCGGGCCACATCGACGGCGCAGCGATTAAAGAAGGCCCCATCCGGGCTCTGGATGGTTCTGCTGCTCATATCCATTGGCTAGACAGCGTTAGCGGCCGAACCTAGGAAAAATAGGTTCATATCGACGGCTGACGATTGTAAGGCTCCGATCGGGCTCAATGCGATAGATTTCGAATACGCCACGACCACGGCTATCCGTAAAGCGATGCTCAAAGATGCTTCCGATCGGCGATTTCGTCAGTTTGGTACGAGGCTGTCCGCCATAGGTGATGCTTCCCGGTATCGGCGCAATTCCGCTGCCATCAGCGTATGGTGTGGTGCTTGTGGTGCATGCGGCGAGAGCGAGCGCGCACGCTATCATGACAATTGCCTTCTTCATGGCGGTCTCCATGGCAATGTTTCGTAAGATGCGCCTGCAACAATTCGGCAACAAGGAGGTTCCTTGTGCGGAAAGCGGCACGTGATCCCACCACCTATGATGCTCTTTCAGCAGCGTGCAGTCACCGGTTTTTTCACTGGCGATCGAGAAGGAACATTTTTCCGTCTTCGCGGTTGCTTCTGCATCATCGACGTCTGCCTGTCGCAGGTCAGCGAAACCAAGGAGGTAAACCATGCCAGCCAAATCACAAGCACAGCAGAAAGCCGCGGGCGCAGCGCTTGCAGTCAAACGCGGCGAAGCCAAGAAGGGCCACCTCAAGGGTGCATCGAAGGAGATGGTAGAGTCGATGACCGAAAAGGAGCTCGAAGACATGGCTTCAACGAAGCGCAAAGGTAAGCCGAAACACGTATCCGTCAAAGCCTGAACTCGGGCGTTCCCCGCCGGCGCCATGGCGATAGCAACCGTGGCGGGTTCCATCAGTCGTTCCGGATCGATGCGCCCACAATCTCACAACTGGGAGCCAGGGGGCGGCTCCCAGATCGCTCACAAGATTTTTGCCGACGATCCCAAACTGGCGCCTTGCAGACGAGCCGGCAGGGCCCGCTTCCGGCCACCAGTTGCGGCAGTCAACGTTTTGCCGTGTGTCCGGATCCTGCAGTCGACGAGTAGGTCGCGGACACCGGATCACTCGCCGGGAAAGTGTCCTCCAATCCTTCCTCGAGTTGCTCTTCGAGTTCGGTTGCGTCGCCGGCCCGGCGTGCGCTGAGCGTCGCATCCAGGGTATCATTCGCACTCGCTGCGCTGGTGCCTCCTTCTTCGTCGCCGGCAATAGAGCCGACTTGAAGAAGCAAGACTTTTGCCTTCTGAATGGCATTCATGCGGTTGAGGTTGCCGCTCTCGGACTGCCGCATTCGTACGGATACGACTTCGCCGGCATCGCCCACGAATTCCACCGTGTAGCCCCCTTTTCCACCCATCTCTTCATGAACTTGCGTGCCGATCAGTTGCATCGTCTTTCTCCGGTCTGTTGCGTCACTCTAGAACGCGCTTCATGTCCGGGAAGTTCCCAGGCTCGATGCAGGAAATCCAACACGCTGCCAATCGAAAGGATGTGGGATAGCACCTGCGATCATCTGCGGGCGCGGCAGTTTCCCACTCCGGGTCAGATTTTGTTTACCATATTCCCATCGTATATTTCGAAAAACTGAACAAAGGCTCCTTTGCTGCGTTTGAGGCTGCAAAGGAGAAGACAATGGGACAGCACCCTGACACCATATTGATCGTGGAGGACGACGTGTTCGTCGCCATGGACGCGGCAGACAGCGTCGCGAAGGCCGGCGTCCACGTCATGGCGGCCGAGACCGTGAAGGACGCCCTCGAAATCCTGGAGATCAGCGAGATCTCCGCGGCTATACTCGACTTCCATGTGCGCGACGGAACGGTAACGCGACTTATCGAGCGGCTGCGCGAGGAAGGCATTCCATATAGGGTCGTTTCCGGATCTCCCACCGCGGAGATCGCCGCCACTGGCGTACCGCCGGCCCTGTGTTCCCCGAAGCCTGCAGACTATTTGCAGGTGCTGAAGTCGTTGATCGGTGATCGGCGGGGAATGTCCTTTCACGCCAGAGCCTGACGCGGTCTAGGACTGGGGAAGATAGCGAGTAGATCGCCGAAGTTTTGCTCTTTCCGGCACAAGGACCCTTGTCGAGAAATAGATTTCCATGGGGATCGGAGCCAGCCTTGAGAAAGTCGGATTATGAGCGCTCCGCGAATATAGAAGCGCGACGAGCCGCAATAACCTGCGGCTTCCCCGCGCATAGCACCCGCGCGAATTCGAAGTGTTGGCAGTAGCGTCAATGGACCGCAAAGGCTAGAGAATAGGTGTCGTTCCGGCAGTAGGGATTTCAAGCGGGCGTGTGTAATAATCTTCTTGGGTTTGTCATATTGGGGCGTTAGTTACGGGCATGGCAAAAATTCTTTCGATCGCACTCAATCCGGCCATCGACATTGCAAGCGATGCGGAACAGGTCCGGCACACCCACAAGACCAGAACGCAACACCAGCAACAGTTTCCCGGCGGCGGCGGTATTAATGTCGCCCGCGTCATCGCGGAGCTTGGGGGGCAATGCGAGCTCGTTTATCTCTCCGGTGGAGCGACTGGCGATCTCCTCGAATGCATGCTCAACCGAACCTCCATACGTCATTATCCGGTGAAGATCAGCGACCCGGTGCGCATCGCCTACATGGTTCATGAGGTTTCGACCGGATTCGAGTACCGCTTTGTCCCGGAAGGGCCGCTGGTCACCGAGGCCGAAGTCAGGCCGGTCTTCGACTTCCTCGAGAAGAGCGATGCGGACTATTTCGTCGCGAGCGGGAGTCTGCCGCGCGGCGTTTCCGCCGATACCTATGCGCGGATGGCGGATATCGCGGCATCAAAGAATGCCCGTTTCATTCTCGATACGTCGGGAGAAGCCCTGCAGGTCACGCTCTCCAAGGCACGTGTGTTCCTGGTCAAACCGAGCATTGGCGAATTGGAGAGCTACATAGGCCGACCTCTCACGCAGGATATTGCCGGCGAGGCGGCGCTCGAGATCGTCAGGAGCGGTGCAGCCCAGTATGTGACCGTCACGCTCGGCATTGATGGGGCACTCCTGGCAAGTGCTGACGGGGTGTTGCGGGTTCCTGCAATAGAGGTCCCGGTGCAGTCGGCGGTCGGCGCCGGCGACAGCTTCGTTGCCGCCATGACATGGTCGCTGGCGGAAGGCCATGACGTTGGGGAGGCCTTTCGGTTCGGGCTTGCCGCAGGCGCTGCCGCGGTCATGACGCCCGGAACCGAACTCTGCCACCGCAAGGATGTGATGGATCTCTATGCCGCCAATCGCGGTTGATCCATGAATGTCGGGCCGGTCGTTGCCGGTCGACCGTTCCCAGGCGTCACAGGCGGGTGCCGGTCTTGCCGTCGAACAGCTTTGCCTTGCCCATATTGACGGCAAACTCAAAGGTCTCGCCGGGCTTAACCTTCTCTTCGGGTCTGACACGGGCAATCGCTTCAATGCCGCCAAGCGTGAATACCAGCATCGTGTCCGGGCCGGTAGGCTCGACCACGTCGACATTTCGCTCGAAAACGAAGACGTCCTTTTCCGGCGCATCATGTGCGCCCTTGTGGGCGATCGTTTCCGGCCTCATGCCGAGATAGATCTCATCGCCTTCGCGACCGGCAACCTTTTGTGATTGCAGTTCGGAAAGTGGAAACCGAACGGTTCCCTCCTCGTCGCTGACCTCGATCATGTAGCCGCCATCCTTGATGACGCGTCCCTTGATGATGTTCATCGACGGCGAGCCCATGAAGCCCGCGACAAAGAGATCGACCGGGTTTTCGTAGATTTCCTCCGGGGAGCCGAACTGGCGGATATGCCCATTGTCCATGACTGCGATCCGCGAGGCGAGCGTCATGGCCTCGATCTGGTCATGGGTAACATAGATGATGGTCTTACCAAGTCGCAGGTGCAGCTTCTTGACCTCGGTGCGCATCTCGATACGCAGTTTCGCATCGAGATTCGACAGCGGTTCATCGAAGAGGAAGACATCGGGATGGCGGACAAGAGCGCGGCCCATGGCAACGCGCTGGCGCTGGCCGCCTGAGAGTTGGCCAGGCTTTCGGTCGAGCAACTGTTCAATGTGCAGGAGTTGTGACACCTCGCTGACGGCGCGCTGCTGCACATCCTGCGCAATACCCCGTGTCTGCATGCCGAAGGTGATGTTTTCCCGGACCGTCTTGGTCGGATAAAGAGCGTAGGACTGAAACACCATGGCGATGTTGCGATCCTTCGGAGGTACATCGTTCACCAGATTGTTGCCGATCCGTATGTCCCCGCTGGTCAGTGTCTCAAGTCCGGCTATCAGGTTCAGAAGCGTTGACTTGCCGCAGCCCGAGGGGCCGACAAGCACCACGAACTCGCCGTCCTCGATATCGACGTTCACACCCTTGATCACCTCACTGGTGCCGAATTTCTTCCAGACGTTTCGCAGTTCCACTCCAGCCATTTCATCAACCTTTCACGGCGCCGGCCGCCAGCCCACGAACGAAGTATTTGCCAGCCACGATGTAGACCAACAGTGTCGGCAAGGCCGCGATGATCGCCGCGGCCATATCGACGTTGTATTCCTTCACACCGGTACTGGACGCGACGATATTGTTGAGCGCAACGGTGACGGGATTGCTGTCTCCTACCGTGAAGGCGACGCCGAACAGGAAGTCATTCCAGATTTGCGTAAACTGCCAGATGACGGCAACGACGATGGTCGGCGGTGCCATCGGCAACATGATGCTGAAAAAGATCGAGAAGAAGCCCGCGCCGTCGATCTTGGCGGCCTGCACGATGCCGTCAGAGACGCCGACGAAGAAATTCCGGAAGAACAAGGTCGTGAAGGCAAGGCCGTAGACGGTATGCACCAGAATGAGGCCGTAGACGCTTCCCGCCAGACCGAAATAGCCGAGCATCCGCGCCATCGGCAAGAGCACGACCTGAAACGGTATGAAGGCGCCGAAGAGGATGAGGCCGAAAATGATGTCGGCGCCGCGGAAGCGCCATTTGGTGAGCGCGTAGCCATTAACAGCGCCCAGAAGCGTGGAAATGAAGACGGCCGGAATGACCATCATCACAGAATTCATGACATAGGGCTGGAGCCCGGTGCAGCGCACGCCGACGCAGGCGGAACTCCAGGCCTTCGACCAGGCATCGAAGGTCACGTCCTTCGGCAGGCTGATGAGCGAGCTGGTGTGGATCTCCTCCAGTGATTTGAGCGAGGTGGAGATCATCACGAAGAGCGGCGTCAGATAGTAGAGGCAGAACAAGCCTAGCACAGTGAACAGAATGAACCGCAGGATCGCCTGCCCGAAGCCTTTACTGCGGACTATCCCCTGATCTCGCGCCGGGCTCATTTCGCACTCCTGTGCAGTTCCGAATAGAGATAGGGAATGATGATCGCCGTTACGGTGACAAGCATCATTACTGCGCTGGCCGCCGCGGTGCCGAGTTCGCTGCGTTGAAAGGCGAAGGAATACATGAATGTTGCTGGCATGTCGGTGGCGTAGCCGGGGCCGCCGCTGGTAAGCGCCATGACCAAATCGAAACTCTTGATCGCCAGATGCGAGAGAATGATGATCGATGAGAAGAATACCGGCCTGATAATCGGCAGGATAATGCTCGTATAGGTGCGCACCGGTCCCGCCCCGTCGATTGCTGCGGCTTTGAGAATCTCGTCATCTACCGATCGCAAGCCTGCGAGGAATAGGGCCATGACATAGCCGGACGACTGCCAGACGCCCGCGATGACAATTGTGTAGATTGCCATATCCGGATTGACCAGCCAGTCGAAACTGAAATTGGGAAAGCCTAGGTCCTGGATGATTTTCTCGACGCCAAGGGTCGGATTGAGGATCCATTTCCAGGCCGTGCCTGTCACGATGAAGGACAGCGCCATCGGATATAGGTAGATTGTCCGGATCACCCCCTCTGCCCGGATGCGCTGATCGAGCAGGATTGCCAGAAACAGACCAATCGCCATGCATCCGGCAATGAATAGGCTGGTGAAGATGAACAGGTTTTCGATCGCCACGTACCAGCGCGGTGTGTTCCACAATCGCACGTATTGCGTGAAGCCGGCCAAGGTATAGTTCGGCATCACGCCGGATTTCGTGAAAGATATGTATGCCGTCCAGGCGATGAAACCATAAACGAACACGAGGCTTGCAGCAAAGAGCGGCGAAACCACGATTTGCGGTAGCCAACGCTCCAGGAAACGGTCAAACGCGATGCGTTTGTTGGTGAGTTTCGCCATTGGCCCGGTTCCCCCTGCGCCATCCACCTTGCATGAACGTATTTGTTCTGGATGCGTCATGCAACGTGTCGGGGCTCACGTTGTACGCAAGCCCCGACCTTCTTCATTCAGCGTTCTTACTGTGCGCGCTTCACGGCTTCGCCCATTGCCTTGGCGGCATCGGCAGAGCTCATGTCCGAGTTGAAGAAGTTCGTGATGACATCGAGGAATTCGCCACGCACGGTGCGCGGAACCGCCATTTCGTGGGCCATGGACGGGACGAAGGTGTTGTTCTTCACGGCTGCGGTCATGTCCTCATAGGACTTGAGGGCGCAGCTATCGAACTTGTCCAGCTTGATGTCGGTGCGGGCCGGAATGGAGCCCTTGGCCAGGTTGAACGTTTCCTGGAACTCGGGCGACATGATGAGGCTCGCCAGAACCTTCTGGCCCTCGATGCGGTCTTCGCCTGCGACCTTGAAGAAGGCGAAGCTGTCGGTATTGAAGCTATAACCGTTGCCGGGCGTCGGGGCGCAAATAAAGTCCTTGCCCGGTACCTTACCCGCGGCCAGGAACTCGCCCTTGGCCCAGTCACCCATGATCTGGAAGCCGGCCTCGCCGTTCATCACCATAGCTGTTGCAAGGTTCCAGTCGCGGCCGGAGAAGCCGGGATCGACATAGCCGCGCAGCTTGCGCAACTGATCGAAGACCTTGACCATGGTTTCGCCGGTGAGTGCTTCCTGATCAAGTTCGATCAACGCCTTACGATAGAAGTCGGCGCCTTCGCTCAGTACTATCGTTTCGAAGACCGTTGCATCCTGCCAAGGCTGGCCACCATGCGCGAGCGGGGTAATGCCGGCCGCCTTCAACTTGTCGGCCACCGCATTGAACTCGTCCCAGGTTTTTGGCACTTCGGCGCCGACCTTGGCGAGAACAGCGGGATTGATCCACATCCAGTCGATGCGGTGGACGTTCACCGGGGCAGCAACATACTTGTCTTGATATTTCATGATGCTGGCCAAGGACGGCGGCAGAACGGCGTCCCAATTCTCTGCCTTGGCGACGTCCTCGACGTCTGCAAGGCTGCCTTGATCGGCCCATTCCTGGATGCCCGGGCCCTTGAGCTGTACAGCTGCCGGCGGATTTCCGGCCATGACGCGGGCTCGAAGGGCAGTCATCGCCGCGTCACCGCCGCCGCCGGCGATCGGAGAATCTTCCCAGGTGCCACCCTGTTTTTCAAATGCGTCTTTCAAAGTCCCGACGGCTTTCGCCTCGCCGCCCGAGGTCCACCAGTGGAGGACCTCGACGGTGCCTCCAGCAAAGCTGGTCGCCGGTAACATGAAAACGGAAACGGCTGCTGCCGCCATAAGCGATTTTACAGAAAGCATGGTATCCTCCCTAAGCTCTCGTTGAGTTGCATGCGTAGGCACGGATATTTCTTACTGAAATTCTAATATCACATCGGTATTATATCAGTAACAGTTCATTCTGCTCTTCATGTCCGGAGCCTGAACAAATTCAAGATTAAGGTAAATTTCCGAAATCCATTTGACGAGGATCAAGCCAGACGACAATCTTCACTCAGCCGGGATCACTTGCCCTTGAGTGCCGCTTCCGTTTCCGCGACCTTGCGCTTGACGGCGATGAAGCTGTCAGGGCTGACGGACATCGAGTTGATGCCGCATCGGACCAGGAAATCGGCGAAATCCGGATGGTCGCTTGGCGCCTGGCCGCAAAGACCGATCTTCGCGCCCGCCTTCCTCGCCTCGGTAATGACCTTCTCGATCATCCATTTCACCGCTTCGTCCTGTTCGTCGAAGAGATCGGCCAGTTCTCCGGAGTCGCGGTCAACGCCGAGGGTCAATTGCGTCAGATCGTTTGAGCCGATGGAAAAGCCATCGAAGCGATCAGCGAACTTTGCTGCGAGGATGACGTTGGACGGGATTTCGCACATTACATAGACCTGAAGGCCGTTTTCGCCGCGCTTGAGGCCATTTTCGGCCATGACGTCGAGGACCTTGTCAGCCTCCCCGACCGAACGGCAGAAGGGGATCATCACCACGACATTGGTGAAACCCATCTCATCGCGCAAGCGTTTGATCGCCTTGCATTCGAGTGCGAAGCCCTCGCGGTAGCGGGGCGAATAGTATCGCGAGGCGCCGCGGAACCCGATCATCGGATTCTCTTCGTTTGGTTCGAACTCGGCGCCGCCCACAAGGCCCGCATATTCGTTGGTCTTGAAATCGCTCATCCGGATGATCACCGGCTTGGGATAGACGGCTGCGGCCAGACGGGCGAGACCGAGAGACAGTTTGTCGACGAAATAGTCGGGCTTGCTGTCGTAACCGACGGTCAATGCGGCAATTTCGGCCTTTGCCGCCTCATCTTTGAGACTATCGAAATGCACGAGCGCCATGGGATGGACGCGGATGGCGTTGCTGACGACGAACTCCATCCGCGCGAGGCCGATACCGTCGGCAGGCAGCCGCCACCAACGGAAGGCCGAGCCGGGATTGGCAAGGTTGAGCATCACCTGGGTGCTTGTTTCCGGGAGGTTGGTAACGTCGACATCCTCAACCGAAAACTCGGCGATACCTTCGTAGATGAAACCTTCGTCGCCCTCGGCGCAGGAAATGGTGACATCCTGGCCAGTGTGGAGAATTTCCGTGGCATTGCCGGTACCGACGACGGCGGGCAGGCCCAGTTCGCGACTGACGATGGCGGCGTGGGAGGTGCGCCCGCCGTGATCGGTGACGATGGCTGCAGCGCGCTTCATGATAGGCACCCAGTCTGGATCGGTCGTCTGGGTCACGAGAATCGACCCGTCGATAAACTTGGCGATGTCCTTGGCGGTTTCGATCAGGCAGATCCGGCCCGTCGCCACGGCATCGCCGATTGAAAGGCCGGTTGCCAGTGTCTTTCCCTTGTTCTGGATCGCATAGGTCTTGAAGGTGCCCGTATCGCGTTGGGCCTGAACCGTTTCCGGGCGGGCCTGCACGATATACATCTCGCCGGTGTTGCCATCACGCGCCCATTCCATGTCCATCGGGTAGCCATAATGGGCCTCAATGGTGGTCGCCCATTTGGCGAGCGTGACGATTTCCGGGTCGCTGAGGACATAGGCTGCGCGCTCCGCCTTGGAAGTGGGGACGTTGCGGGTAGGCGTCTCCCCGGTTCCGTAAATCATCTTGATGTCCTTGCCGCCACGCTTCTTCTCGACAATGGGAGACAGCGCAGGCTTGTCGAGAAGCGGCTTGAAGACCTGGTATTCATCCGGATCGACGGTGCCTTGGACGACATTTTCGCCGAGCCCCCAGGCGGCATTGATGATGACCACCTTGTCGAAGCCGGTTTCGGTGTCGATCGAGAACATGACGCCGGATCCGCCGAGATCGGACCGAACCATCTGCTGTACGCCGATCGAAAGGGCTACCTTCATATGGTCGAAGCCCTTGGTCTTGCGATAGCTGATTGCTCTGTCGGTGAAGAGCGATGCATAGCAACGGCGGCAGGCGTTGATCAGGGCGGCCTCGCCCTTGATGTTCAGGAAGGTTTCTTGCTGTCCGGCAAAACTTGCATCCGGCAGATCTTCGGCCGTCGCGCTCGAACGCACGGCGACTTCCACTTCCGGGACACCCGCCCGCTTGGACAATTCACGATAGGCCTCGACGATCGCCTTCTCGGTCTCAGCGGGCCAGTCGCCGCGCAGAAAGATGTTGCGGATCGCTTGGCCCGTCTCGGGCAAGGTTGCCTTGCCGGCGTCCCATTCGGCCAGCATCGCCGTCATGCGGTCTTTCAGCTTGTTGGCGTCGATGTAGTTCCAGTAGGCGTCAGCCGTCGTGGCGAAGCCAGGAGGAACGCTGATGCCTTTTGACGAAAGGGTTTGCACCATTTCGCCGAGAGAAGCATTCTTGCCGCCGACGCGGCCGACGTCGTGGCGGCCAAGTGTTTCGAACCATGCGATGGATTGCGGAGCTGCGGACATGGAATCCCTCCCGGAATGGCTATTTTTGCAAAATTTCTTAGCAAGAGATAATCGATGTTGAACTAACGATAGGCAATAGAGGACGATCTCTCTTTGACAAAAATCAAACGTTCGAGAAAGAACCACCGGTTCGGGGGTACAACGTCCGCGCAATGGGAGCTCAGGCGCTCTTGCCGCCATCGACCATCAGCATCGTTCCACTGGCAAGCTGCTCAGGTGTGACGCGAGATAGAGAGCGGAACGCGCGACGTCATGCGGAGTCGCGTGACGGCCAAGCGGAAACTGTTCAATAAAAATGCGGCCGGTGGCCGGTCCATGCGGCGATGATTTCACGATCGCCTCGACAACAAGCCCAGAATTCTGGCCGCCACGAAGTGGCTGCCTGTTCTCCCATTCTGATTAACATGTTAAATAAACTCCATATAAGTTGCTTGAATCAGATTAGATTTTCAGCATTATTAATTCATTGGATGCACTAAACGGATGAGAGCGCATGCGGGTCGATTTTCTTGGGCTGGAGGCTTTCCTGTGCATTGCTGACCGCGGAAGCTTTCATCGGGCGGCGGCCCATCTGAACTTGTCGCAGACAGCACTCAGTCACCGGATGAAGAAACTCGAGGATGATCTGGGGTTGAAGCTGCTTGCGCGGACGACGCGGCAGGTCACGCTTACCCCGACCGGCGTCGAACTGCTTCCCAAGGCACGGCGCATCATGGAAGAGATCACCGATTCCTTCGAGCAACTGCGCCGGCGCGGCAAGGAACGACAGGAGCATATCTCGATCGCATGTCTGCCGACGGTCGCCTCGATCTATCTGCCCCATATCCTCGGTGGCTTCCTTGAAGATTACCGGGACGTTCGCGTTCGCATTCTTGACCATTCGGCGTCGGAGATTATCGATCACGTGCGGGCTGGCGATGTCGAATTCGGGATATCCATCGTCTCCTCGATGGCGATGGATCTCGACATCATGCCGTTGTTCAAGGAATCCTTCGTGCTTGCCTGCCCGAAAACCCATCCCCTCGCGAAAGATAGTTCGGTGACGTGGCAGGATCTCGAGGGGGAGCCGCTTATCCGCGTCGGCACGCTGACCGGGAACCGTATCCTGATCGATGACGCGCTGGGCAGTCGGCGCGAAACGCTTCTATGGCGTTACGAGGTCCGGCACATCGCCACGGCCATCAACATGGTCCAGGCCGGACTCGGGATGACCGTTCTCCCGGAATTTGCGCTCGCGGCGAGCCGGGCGACCGATGTTGTGGCAATCCCGATCCGTAACCCCTCGGTGGTTCGCACGATCGGTATCATCACGCGCAAGGGCATCCCGCTGAGCCCTCCGGCCGAAGCGCTTTGCGCGCTTGTCCAGCGAGAATTCAGGCAGGAGAAGCCGGTGCGAAAAGTACACAAACCATGAGTTCTGTTCATGAATACTGTCGATAGAGTCATTTGAACAGGTCTGTTGTCCGCACCATTATCCGGCCCATACGCAGGGGGAGGACATGTTGTGAAAATTGCTTTTATCGGTTTCGGGGAGGTCGGACAGACTTTCGCGGCCGAATTCTTGAAGTTCAGAGGGGTATCGGTATCGGCCTTCGACATTCAGTTTGCCCCGAATGGCGGGTTGCTCCGCGATCGGGCCGAGGCGCTTGGTGTGGAAGCCGTCGACTGCCCGAGTGAAGGGGCGCAGGGCGCGGATGTCGTGATCTCGGCAGTCACGGCCGACCAGTGCGAGGCCGCCGCGGTCACGGCTGCGGATTATATCAGCGCTGGGCAGTTCTTCTTCGACATAAACTCCGCATCGCCGAATACGAAGCGGCGAGCGGCAGTGCATATCGAGATCGCCGGTGGGAGCTATATCGAGGGGGCTGTGATGGCTGCGGTCACGGTGCCGAAGCTTCAGGTTCCGATCTTGGCAGGAGGCGACGGCGCAGCAATTCTTGCCACGCGTCTCAACGCCCTTGGCATGAACATCAAACCAGTCGCCACCGAGGTGGGGCGGGCCTCCGCGACCAAGCTTTGCCGCAGCATCATCATCAAGGGACTCGAGGCCCTGCTTTGCGACTGTTCCGCCGCCGCGAGAGATTCGAACGTCGCGGACGACGTCTATCGCAGCCTGTCCGAAACTTTTCCATCCATCGATTGGCCAAGTCTGGCGCTGTCGATGCGTGAGCGCGTCGAAAAACATGGAATCCGGCGTGCCGCGGAGATGCGCGAGGCGGCCGATATGCTTGATGAGCTTGGCTACGACAGCAGGCTGGCGCGAGCAGTCGCCGATCGTCAGGAAATCGGCGCATCGGTGAAATCAACGCGATAGAGGCCAGCTTATCATCACTTGATCTACGAGTGTGGGTCCCTGGGATCGCCACCACTGTTCCCCGACATTGTCGAGGAACTGAAACTGAAGTAACGTCTAAAAGGGATTGTCCGCAGGCGGGGCCTTCGTCTGCAGGGGCAAGGGGGGAGGGACGGGCATTCAGTGCCCGTCCCTTACTTACTTTCCGACAGGGGGGTGGGCCGAGAAGGGTCAGTCTCTTCCGTTATCATCCGTTCGGCGTCAGCGATGACGGCCTCGATAGGCAATCCGCTGTCGATGCGGTTCCAGCGAATGGTACCGAGGCCCATTGCCATTTGGTGCTCGAGAATTTCCACCGTCGCATCCGAAGCACCTTGCGGTCGTGCCTTTATCCGTGATCTCAGAACATCGGGTGCCGCGTCGAGCCACAACCCGGTGAAGGGCAGGCCGCGTTTCCGGGCAACCGCTTCGATCGCTTCCCGGTGATCCTCGCGGTCGAAGACGGCGTTGACGATCACCTGCCCGCCGCCGGACAAAACCAGCGAGGCCTTCTCACAGAGGGCTGCGTAGACCTTCTCGGACACCTCGGGGCGATAGGCCTCGACAGGCAGCCGGTCGGTCAACCGTGTTCCGAACATCAGTTTTCGGGTTCGGTCGCTTTCGAAAATGCGCGCACCGGGGGCTCTGCCGAGGCGGGGAGCCAGAACATCAGCGAGGGTCGACTTGCCGGATCCGCTAAGACCGCCGATGACAACCAGTCCCGGTCTTGATGGTTCCAACATCTCTCGCGCGAAATCGAAGTAGCCCTGTGCGCTCGCCGTCAGGCGTCCATCTGGATCGCTCGTTTCCTCGATTTGTGTCCCGGTGACATGGGCGCGGACGGCGGCACGGACGGCCATGAAAAAGGGGAGTAGCCGAAAGCCGGCGTCCTCACTGGTCGAATCCAGATAGCGGTTCATGACGACGCTGGAAAAATCGTGAAACCCGCGATGCCATAGGTCCATCAGCAGGTAGGCAAGATCGTAGAGCACATCGACGGTCGCGATCTGGTCATTGAAATCGATGCAGTCGAACACTCGCGGGCCGGCATCGCTCATGAAGATGTTCCGCAGATGCAAGTCCCCGTGGCAGAGCCGGATCTTGCCGTCCGCCTCGCGCCTATCCATTTCTCCGACAAGGCTCGACCATGCTTGCCGAAAGGTCGCAGCCAGGTTTCTGACATCGCCTTCGTCGAAAACGTGGCTGGTGGCGAACCCCGCTTCGTTGATGTCGAGAACGCCGGCCATGTTGGCCGATCCGCTGGCGGTATGGATGATCGGTGCCTTTTCATGGAACTGGCCGATGATGTTGGCGGTCTCCTCCATGATCGCAGTCGTGAGCTTTCCTTCGGCGGCCATTCGGTCGAACAGGTCATGCTGGGCAAAGCGTTTCATCTCCACGACGACGTCGACCAGCTCTCCGTCGCCATCGAAAGCGATTTGGCCGTCGGCCTGTCGAGTGAGGCGACGAATGCCGAGATAGAGGTCGGGCGTCGAGCGCCTGTTGAGTTCCACCTCCCGTTGGCAATAATGCAGGCGCAGTTCATAGGTCGAGAAATCGACATAAGGGAGTTTCACAGCACGCTTCAGCTTGAATGCCAGGCCGTCGATGAGGAAGATGATCGATATATGCGTTTCAATGATCTTCACGGGACCTGAAAAGCCGTAGCTCTCGCCTCTGCTCAGAAAGGCAATCGTCGAAGACTGGTCATGAATATCCATTCGCTCTCTCTGCGGCGCCGCAACTCACATGCCCACCTTGTCCGATTCCGCAACCAATGGCCATATGGCAGTATGTCCGTCGGCGTGAAGCCGGAGTCCGTTGGGTGGTACAAGTGCAAACGGCGAAAGCCGCGGTCGCATTCATGCTGCCGCGGCTTTCCAGATTGAATAGTGCTATGAAACGGCTATCAGCCCACGTCGAACTTGACGCCCTGCGCGAGCGGCAGGGTCTTGCCGTAGTTGATCGTGTTGGTGGCGCGGCGCATGTAGGCCTTCCAGGCGTCGGAGCCGGATTCGCGACCACCGCCGGTTTCCTTTTCGCCACCAAACGCGCCGCCGATTTCAGCACCTGAGGGGCCGATGTTGACATTGGCAATGCCGCAGTCCGAACCACGGTCCGATACGAAGGCTTCCGCCTCGCGCAAGTCGTTGGTGAAGATCGACGACGACAGGCCTTGAGGAACGTCATTGTTCAAAGCAAGCGCTTCGTCGAAGTCGCTGTACTTGATGATGTAGAGGATGGGCGCAAAGGTCTCGTCCTTGACCGGGCCGGTCTGGGCCGGCATCTCGACGATCGCCGGACGGACGTAGAAGGCGTCGGCTGCTTCGTTCTGCATGAGGCGGTCGCCACCGGAAACCTTGCCGCCGGCTGCCTTGGCTTCGTCGAGCGCCTTTTGCATGCGGCCGAAGGAACCTTCGTCGATCAGCGGGCCGACCAGCGTTGAGGATTGCAGCGGGTTGCCGACGGTGACCGAGCCGTAGGCCTGGATCAGCCGCGGGACGAGCTTGTCGTAGACGCTCTCATGAACGAACAGGCGGCGCAGCGACGTGCAGCGCTGGCCGGCCGTGCCCATGGCGGCGAATGCGACGCCGCGCAGCGTGAGATCGAGGTCGGCGGTCGGGCAGACAATCGCGGCGTTGTTGCCGCCGAGCTCGAGGATCGAGCGGCCGAAGCGGGTCGCGACGCGCGGACCGACGGAGCGACCCATGGCGGTGGAGCCGGTCGCCGAAATGAGCGGAACCTTCGGGCTGTCGACCAGAACTTCGCCGATCTCGCGGCCGCCGATCAGCAGCGTCGAAAGATTGGCGGGAGCCTTGCCGCCGTCGGCGACATAGCGGCTGACGGCCTTTTCGAAGATCGCCTGGGTGGCGATGGCGGTGAGCGGGGTTTTTTCCGACGGCTTCCAGATGGTCGAGTTGCCGCAGACAAGTGCGAGCGCAGAGTTCCATGACCAGACAGCGACCGGAAAGTTGAAGGCCGAGATGATGCCGGTGACGCCGAGGGGATGCCAGCTTTCCATCATGCGGTGTTCAGCGCGTTCGGTGGCGATCGTCAGGCCGTAGAGCTGACGTGACAGGCCGACGGCAAAGTCGCAGATGTCGATCATTTCCTGAACCTCACCGAGGCCTTCGGAGACGATCTTGCCGACTTCGATCGAGACGAGGCGGCCGAGATCGGCCTTGGCGGCGCGCAGTTCCTCGCCGAGCAGGCGGATCAGTTCACCGCGCTTGGGAGCTGGAACGAGGCGCCATTCGAGGAAGGCCTGATGGGCGGCATCGATTGCCGCCTTGGTGTCGGCGGCGCTGATCTCGGCGACGGCGGCGATCTTCTCGCCGTTGATCGGCGAACGGACGGCAAGCGTGCCGCCGGCGAGGCTCGCAGCCGGGACGCCGAGGCGGTCCATGATGGCGACCACTTCGGCCGAGAAGTTCAGGTTTGCAAGGGTCATGGTGTTCCTTCCAGTAATTTCGGATTTTCCGTTATCGTTTGTCTGTGAGGTGCGACCTTTTAGAAGCGCGCCCCGGCAAAATGGGCGATCTGGGCACCGGCCTCGTAATAGGCGCCTTTCAGGTTACGAAGCGGGGCCTCCACGACGTCACTCACCGGCAGCGGCAGATCCGCCTCCGAGAGTTCGCCGAGGATATGGCGGGCCAGTGTCTTACCGAAAACAGTGCCCGGCGCAATGCCCCGGCCATTATAGCCGGAAAAGCCCACGACATTTGGTGCAAACTTGTGGAAACGCGGAATAGCGTCGTCGGTCATCCCGATGCGGCCATACCATTCGGCCTCGAACTCGACATTGCCAAGCTTGGGGAAAAGCTTTTTCAGCGAGCGCCTGGCCCAGGCGCGGTGAATGGCAAGGCCGGTATTGCGCAGCGCGCCGACACTGCCGAAGACGAGACGCCCGGCCTGATCCATGCGGAAGGAGGAGAGCACTTCCCTCGTGTCCCAGCAGCCCTCGCGGCCCGGCAGGATCTGCTTCAACAGGTCCTGCGGCAGCGGTTTGGTGGCGAAATTGAAATAGGGCAGTAGTATCTGTTCCTTGCGCACCGCTTCCCAAGGTCCGGTCGAATAGAATTCGGAGGCGACGACGATCCAGTTGGCCGAAACCGAACCGTTCTTGGTCCTCACGACCCAGCGGTTGCCGTTGCGCTCGGTCGAGATCGCGGCGCTGCCGGTATGGATTTCCGCGCCGGCGGCGATCGCTGCCTTGGCGAGCCCCCGAGCATAGGCCAGCGGTTGGAGGGTTCCGGCGCGCATGTCGAGAAGCGATCCGGTATAGGCGGACGTGCCGGTGCGCTTCGCCGTTTCCTCGGCCGAGAGGATGCGGACATCCGCGCCGCGCGCTGCCCACTGGCTGCAGCGCTCCTTTATTTCCTTGAGGCCGGCTTCGCCGACGGCGCAGTGCAGCGTGCCGTTCTTCTCCAGCTCGCAGGCGATCTCATGCTTTTCGATCAGTGCCCGCACCAGGAGCGGCGCATTGCCGAGCAGATCGAGCACTCGCTCGCCATAGACCGGGCCCAGCACGCCGGGGATTTCAGACGGCATGACCCACATGCCGCCATTGATGAGGCCGACATTGCGGCCGGCGCCGCCAAAACCGATCTCGGTTGCCTCCAGCAGAACGACCTTTGTCCCCGCCTCCACCAGGTGCAGCGCGGCGGAGATGCCGGTATAACCGCCACCGACGATGACAACATCGGCTTCAACCTGGCCCGAAAGAGGTGGGGTCACCGGTGCGGCCGGTGCGGTCTTTTCCCACAAGCCGTGGGAGCGGGGGTCGTTCAGCATGATGGTCATCCGTATGATGTTCGCCAGCAGCTCTGCTGTCGGCGCGGAGGGGCATTTCTTTCAGTTCGCGGATCCGAAGAGTATGGCTGGAACGGTCTTGATCCGCGGCCCGGCCAAAACGGCCCGTCATTCCGAAATGCACGCTCTTGCGGAATTTAGAAGAGGATTTTATCCAGCAATACCGATATTTTCTCAAGAGTTCATTCCCAAGGGGTATAACATGCTGCCGGCCCGGCGCTTCCTGCCTTCCCTTTCCCTGCTTGCCGCCTTCGAGGCCGCTGCACGCACGGGAAGCATCACCGCCGCCGCGAAGGAACTCGACCTTACGCAGAGTGCTGTCAGCCGCCAGATCAAGGCGCTCGAGCGACAGATCGGAATCGAGCTTTTCGTGCGCGAACGCCAGACGATCCGGCTCACCGTTGCCGGGGACAGCTACGCACGAGAGATCCGCGAGGCTCTCCGGCGGATATCCAGTGCCTCTCTCAACCTGCGTGCCAATCCGCATGGCGGTACGCTCAATCTTGCGATTCTGCCGACTTTCGGCGCGCGGTGGCTTGCGCCGCGTCTCGGGCGGTTCCTCGGCAGCAATCCCGGCATTACGATCAATCTGGTGACGCGGTTGTCGCCCTTCGATTTCCGGCTGGATTCCATCGATGCCGCGATTCATTTCGGCCAGCCGCTCTGGCCGGGCGCGGAACTGACACTTCTGATGAAGGAAACGACAATTCCCGCCTGCAGCCCCGCGTTCAAGGCGGCGCACAAGATCGATGAGCCGGCAGATCTTCTCAACGTTCCCCTGCTGCATCTTACGACGCGGCCGGACGCTTGGGAAAAATGGTTTTCGCGTTGCGGGGTAGAGGTCGAGAGCGTGCACGGAATGCTGTTCGATCAGTTCGCGACCGCCTCCCAGGCGGCGATGGCGGGGCTCGGGGTCGCCTTGCTGCCGGTGTTTCTGATCCGCGAGGAGTTGCGGCGTGGTGAACTCGTGCCTGCGATCGACCGGGAGATCGAGAGCAGCGAGCGCTACTATCTCGCTTACACCCGCGAGCGCGGCACCTATCCGCCGCTTGTCGCATTTCGCAAGTGGATCGTCGAGGAGGCGCTGACGGAACAGCAGGGTGCGGAGCCGGCATCAGCCGATTGACCATGTCATCGGTGTCTCGGGGATCAGTCCGCTACCATCCTTCGGAAAGCACCTTTTCCAGCATATCCGCGAAGAAATCGGCGCTCTCACGGGCCAGGCACAGAGGCGGCTTTATCTTCAGGATATTGAGGTGGTCGCCCGTCGGCTGCATGATCACGCCGAGGTCGAGCAGGCGGTCGCATATTGCAGCGGTTTCTTCCGTCGCAGGCTCGAGTGTGTCGCGATTGCGGACGAATTCCAAGCCCAGGTAGAGCCCCATGCCGTGGACCGCGCCGACAAGCGGGAAGCGCTGGCCGAGCGCCTCAAGCCGGCGTTTCAGATAATCGCCGGTCTCGCGGGCGTTTTCCCGCAGACCTTCGTCCTCCATGATGTCGAGCACGGTCATGCCCACGACGCAACTGACTGGACTTCCGCCGGCCGACGAGAAGAAATAGCCTTCCTTTTCCAGCGCATCGGCAATCTCTCTGCGGGTGATCACGGCGCCGAGCGGCTGGCCGTTGCCCATTCCCTTGGCGATCGAGATGATGTCGGGCACGACGCCTTGTTCCTCGAAGCCCCAGAAATAGTGCCCAAGCCGGCCATATCCAACCTGTACTTCGTCGGCGATGCAGACCCCGCCGCGTTCGCGTATCATCGTGTAAACCTGACTTAGATATCCGGGCGGAAGCGGTATGCCGCCCGCATTGCCATAGACGGCTTCGCAGATGAAGCCGGCAACCCCTTCGCCGCTCTCATCGATATGTTCAAGCGCCTTGGCGACTGCGCCGACATAGTCCGGGGTCGATCCCGGTCCGCGAAACGGTCCGCGATAGGTGTTCGGCGCTGTCACCGGGTGGACCCAGTCCGGTCTTGTCTCCAGAGCGCGCGGATTGTCGGCAATCGAGGTCGACACCGCATCGCTTGCGACCGTCCAGCCGTGATAGGCCTCGAGCAGGCTCAGCATATTGCGTGCACCGGAATAGGCCCATGCGAGACGAAGTGCGAGGTCGTTTGCTTCGGACCCGCTGTTGACGAGGAACACCGTGTCCAAGCCTTGCGGAGCCAGGCTGGCGAGGCGATCAGAAAATTGCGCCACCGCGGCATAATGAAATCGCGAATTGGTGTTGAGCAGCGACCATTGGCGCCCGGCGGCCCGGGCGAGGCGAGGATGAGCGTGACCGAGAATGGTGACGTTGTTGACCATATCCAGATAGGCACGACCAGTGACGTCGAACATATGCTCTTTCCAGCCCCGTTCGATCTCCGGGGGATCGGCATAATAGTTTTTCTGCGGCCGCGCGAAGCTCTTCTGCCGCATTTCCAGCAGTTCGTGGCTCCTTGGCATCGGTGCGTCGACATCGAGGCCCAGTAGCGGCGAGGGCGAGGGGCAGAGCAGGGACCAGGCCGCCGCATGGGCGGGCTTGGAGAATAGCGGGGGTACCAGATCTGGATCGCGGCAAAGCTGCAGGCGCAGGCCGCCGACCGCTCCGGCCGCGCCGGCGATCCGGCCGATTGGTTGGTCTGATGCCACCGCATCCCCGTCGGCAAGCGGGCAATCGAGGCCGTCGATGTGCAGCGATACCGATTTCGAAACGAGAATTACATGCTGGCCGTCGCGCGTGACCGTGGCCGCGAAAGGGGCCACGAGGGCAGTCCCGGCCGGAAGGCAGATATCGACGTGAAGCGCAAAGGTCGCCGGCGGCCGTTGCGAGTGCCGTCGTGTATAGGACAGGCGATGCTCGCCATAACGTGTGGTCGCGACATCCGTTTCTGCCGCGGCTTTGGCCAGCAGTTTCCAGTCGATTTCCGGATCGGACCAGTTGTCGTTGACCAAGTCAAGGCTGAGGGCCGAAAGATCCGTCAACCGGATTTCCTCGGGCTCGATCTCGGGAAGCAACCGGCCCATCGACTCGATATCGGTCTTCTCCGTCTCGATGCCGACGTGCTGCAATATCGCCGTTTCCATCAGCGAGAAGGGAACGGATGTGGCGACATCGAAGATCTCGCGCTCATGCGCGGCATTGTCGATCACATAGGCATTGTCGGGATCGATGGCGAGTTGCTGTTCGCTGCTGGCTACGAGAATGCCGGCACGTGCGACAATCAGCGGCCAGAGCGCGCGCAGTTCGTCTTCTGTCAGAGGGCAGACTTCATGAAAGGCCTGGATCGTCGGAAGTATGAAGAACGGGTCGCCATCGGCGTGATGCAGCAGGGAAGCGCAGGTGACGGCGAGGTCGGCAACCAGCCAGCCCGAAACCAGGTCGCCGAAATCAATCACTCCATCGGGGATATAGCGGCCATGGCTCTCCGGGCGGCTCACGACGTTGTCATCGGTGACGTCGTGATGGATCGCCTGCGTTCTCAAGCTCGATGCAAGGGGCCGGATGCGCTTGACGGAAGCAATCATCGCCTTGGCGATACTGTCCCGTCTCGCGTGGTCCGCCACTGCGGCGAGGAGTTGCAGGGCAACAGTGCCGGCCCGGCGCAGATCCCATTGCAGTTCACGTTCCAGCCCCGGATGCGAGAAATTCCTCAAGCCGATGGCAATACGACCGGAAAGCCCGCCGAGGGCGGCAAGAGCGGGTTTGGCGAGATATTTGCGCCGGGTCAGCGGCTCGCCTTCGAGAAAGGTGAGCAGACGCACCTGACAAGCTTCGCCGTTCACGACCAGAGATAAGATTTCGTCACCCGTGTTGGCGTAACAGGGCACGGGAATGCGCGGCATGTCCGGCATCTTGTGAAGATAGCGCATGGCCGCATTCTGCGCTTCGAGTTCAACGGTACGATATTCCGCCCTGCAGATCTTGAGGACGAAACGGTCCTTACCGGTGTCGATCAGGTAATTGCGGTCCTGCTGACTGCCGAGTTCCTTGATCTTTCCTTCCAGCCCGTAATGCTCTCTCAATATCGCGGCTGCATGGTCGGCAGTGATATTCGGTCTCGGCAGCTGCGCACGCTGCAGGAGAGCGGTGTCGGGCATGGCATATCCCCCTGGAGAATCACATTTGCCGAGATTACCAAAGGATTGGCGCGCGTCTATCCCGGTGGCGGATGCGCGGGGTTGGTATGCCCTTTCAATTCAAGCGAAGGAGGCAGCTTCGGGCGTCGCGGACATGCTGTCCCCTCGGTCAGCCCATGCGCTCCGATGCATAGCTTCCGGGGCTTGCCGGGAAGACGACCGTACGATTGCCGTTGATGAACGTGCGGTGGTGGATGTGGGCGTGGATGGCACGGGCCAGAACCTGGCTTTCGACGTCACGGCCGATCGAGACATAGTCCTCGGCGCTCTGGGCATGGGTGATGCGGGCGATGTCCTGCTCGATGATGGGGCCTTCATCGAGGTCAGCGGTCACATAATGGGCAGTGGCTCCGATCAGTTTCACGCCGCGCTCATAGGCTTGCTTGTAGGGATTGGCACCCTTGAAGCTCGGCAGGAAGGAGTGATGGATGTTGATGATCCGGCCGGACATCTTCTTGCAGAGGCTATCGGAAAGCACCTGCATGTAGCGGGCAAGGACGATCAGTTCCGTTCCCGTCTGTTCGACCAGGTCGATCAGTTGAGCTTCCGCCTGTGGCTTGTTGTCCTTCGTCACCTTGATGTGGTGGAACGGGATATCGTGGTTCACCACGACCTTCTGGTAATCAAAATGGTTAGAGACGACGCCGACGATGTCGATCGGCAGTGCGCCGATCTTCCAGCGATAGAGCAGGTCGTTGAGGCAATGACCGAAGCGTGAGACCATCAGCAGCACTTTCATGCGCTGGCCGGCATCATGGATTTCCGTTTCCATGCCGAAGTTCGCGGCAATCGGCGCGAAGCCCTCGATCAGTTCTTCGCGACTTGCGCCTTCCTCGGAGATGAAGCTGACGCGCATGAAGAATTTGCCCGTATCGAGATCGTCGAATTGGGAGCTGTCGACGATGTTGCAGCCGGTAGCTGCCAGATAACCCGAAATTGCGGCAACGATGCCTCTTGCAGATTTGCAGGATACCATCAGGACATAGTTCGTCATTTCAAACCCTTCTTCCGGTCGCGCGAGGCATGCGGTGCTTTCTCTAACCCAATCGAAAGGCATCGGAAAGACCCGCCGCTCAGCTTAGGCCGGCCGGCACCAAACTTCGTTCCCATTGCGCCCTCGGAAAGCGTATCCCCGCCTTTCCTATGCCATGCTCCAAATCCTGAATGTCGATCGGCCCCCGAGTTCCACGTACCTATCCGCAGGTGCGGCTGCTTGACCGGTGCGGCTTCCTGACCCTAACGTGCGGCATTGCGAAACCCGGATTGTCTCATGCTCGGCAGACCCCGCTTCAACGCTTGCGCTTTGTCATTCTCCCTCAAGGTTGTCACGATGTCCGCGGCTGTGCTCGCCGCAGCCGCGCCAGGAATCGCTGCGGAGGGCTGCTTTCGCGGGATAAACCTTTCCGGCGCTGAATTCGGGGAGCCGCCGGGCATCGCCGGCCAAGACTATACCTATCCCTCGACGGAGACGATGCGCTATTTCGCGACAAAGGGCTTCACGTCGGTTCGCCTTCCCTTTCTGTGGGAACGGCTGCAGCCCAAGCTCAACGGCGGTCTGGACCCCGATGAACTCGGTCGGCTTGTCGATGCCGTCGAACGGTTGCGGCAGCAGGGACTGCGCGTGGTTCTCGATCCGCATAACTATGCCCGTTATCGGGGCAAGCCGATCGGCTCTCCCGACGTACCGCATGCGGCATTCGCCGACTTCTGGGGGCGGCTCGCGCAGCATTTTGCAAATGCGCCCGACATCACGTTCGGCCTGATGAACGAACCCTATGACGTTCCGGCGCGCACTTGGCTCGAGAGTGCCAACGCCGCCATAGCCGGCATTCGCAAGGTCGGGGCTGACAATCTTGTTCTCGTCCCGGGAACAGCCTGGACCGGCGCCCACAGCTGGACTGGAGGCTCTTACGGGGAACCCAATGGCGAGGTCATGCTCGATGTGGTCGATCCGGCCGACAACTATGCCTTTGAGGTTCACCAATATCTCGACGATGATTTCTCGGGAACGAAGGTCAACTGTAGCCGTGCCGCGGATGCTGTGGCGGCACTGCGGGCGTTTACCCAATGGTTGCGGAATAACGGGATGCGCGGCTATCTCGGAGAGTTTGGCGCTCCGGCGGGTGACAGTTGTATTCAGGGGTTGGCCGAGATGGTAGCCGTCGTGGATGCCGACCGTGATCTGTGGGCTGGCTGGTCCTACTGGGTCGCCGGCGACTGGTGGCCCGAAGCGGAAGCGCTCAATATTCAGCCGACAGCCGGGGGCGACCGGCCGCAGCTTGCTGGATTGGCGGTCTCGCTGAAGGATTTTTCCGCCTCGGCCTCGGTATGTCCAGCACTCGAGCGGCCATAGGGGACCCAAGTCAGACAGATTGCCTGGACGGACTGTTCTTCGTCGGACCAAGGGATTTCCAGTCGAACTGGTCTGACGTTCCGAGGATGAACCACAGCAGCGCGGCGGTCTTGATGGAGAAGAAGGAATTGCTGATCATCATCAGCAATAGCAGGTAGATCAGCACCATCGAGTGAAACGGCCAGGCTCTTGCATCGCGAAGTGGCGCGAAGACCAGGGCGGTCCAAAATGCCATGAAGCCGAAGATGCCGAATTTCGTCAGTGTATAGGCGTAGCCGGAATCGGCCGTGAACTGGTCGGTCACGGCAATGCCGAGAACAACCGGCAGGTCGAACTGGGTCAGGATGCCGGCAGTCACCTTGAAACGCCCAGCGAGATCGTTGGCGCCGCCTTCCGTTCCTGTCGTCAGGCCATAAATGGCAATGGCGGCAAGCATGAGGAAGGGCAATGGCAGCCACAAGGTCTTCGGCACCAATCGGTAGAACGGCATCATCAGTGTCATCAGGATGCAAGTAAAGAAGCCGAAGCGCGCATCGGCCATGATGGTGACGGCCATCGCCGCAGCCATGACAGAGAAGCGGAACCGCATGTCGCTTCGAAAGAGTGCCCAGGCAAACACAATGGCGCCGAAGTTTCCGGCCGAGACGGGCTCGAGGAAGACAGACGAGACGCGGTGCTGGCCGAGAAAAGTCAGAAGTGTTCGCGGCTCCGGCCGCACGCCGCTGATGAAAAGGCCTCTGGTGGCGCCGAATGTTTCCTCGGGCAGGATGGTGCCGCGGGCAATGAAGTAGCCGAGCACGTTGAAGAAATCGAGGTACAGGTCGGTGAGCAGATATTCAAACAGGCCAAAGAACAGCACGACTGCGATCGACAGGGCAACGAGCTTGTCGGCAAGGCGGATATCCCTGATGCGCGTGCCCATGAGGTAGAAGGCGATCGGTATCAGTATGTCGCGAAGGGCCTTGAGGTCGGTTGCGCCGCGGAACGCGAACAGCAGGATCATATAGCTGACGTAAAGAGCCAGAATGAGATAGAGATCGATACGCCGGGAGAGCGCCACCAGAAAGGCGCATCCGATGATGAGCATTTCGAACAGCATCACATGGCTGTCGCTTATTCCCATGACGCGTGTGTTTACGAAACACAAGAAAAGATTGAAGGTCAGGCCGCCCATGACGGCGATCGTTGCGAGCTGGCGCCTGATCCGGACATGCCACTCCCTGGGGGGAGCGCTGATGGCGGGAAAGCGATCTCTGTAGACGGTCTCACGAGCAGGCATGGCAACCGACATCGCTTTTATGCCCTCGCCGGGCTGGCCTGTTGTCTGCATCTTGAGGATTACCGCCAAAGACCACCGCTAGTCCTCCACCACGACGGTACCCAGGATGGCTTCCTTTTTGGTTCCGATCGTATCGAGGAGGGTATCCAGGTCTTCTGACGTGGTTTCCCCTATCCTGATGACTATCACGATAGAATCGGCGTGCGGAAGCAGCGATGGCAGGAAACCAGCGGCCCTGGTGGCGCAAGCATTGATAATGGTGATTTCGGCTGACGATCCGTCGGTCCTCGCGGGATGGCCGGAAGGCGTGCCCCCGATCTTGCCTGCCACAGCCCTGCCGAAATCCGAGAGATGTTCATATTTGAGGCTATCTGCCAGCGGCGCTCTCAACTCGCGCTCGCGGTTCAGTGCGCTGCGCAGACTCGGGCGTCCGAGGGGCGATGCCTGTCGAGGCCTTTTCTCGGCGAGGTCGCCCGGTGCGTAGAGCACATTCTGGCCAAGGTCGATAAGTGCCTGGACGGTATCGGCGACAATGCCACTCGCAAGCGGGTTATGTCCCGGCGAAATGAACAGAACGGTTGCCGGCAAGTGATCGCCAAGCCTTTCCAGCAATTGACGGGCGATGGCCTGAATCGCGGGATGATCCTCTCCCATCGGGGTCGGCGGATTTCGTGGAGGCGTTCGCAGAAACGGAAACAACCGCAAGACCGCATTTTGCGCGGGATCCTTCTCGGATCGGATGCGGGCCAGCGTCGCAATCCCCGTATTGCGGGTCAGGGATTGCTCCGACAGAGGCGGTTGCGTCGTCAGTTCGCGCAATACGGCCAGAGCGCTCCCGACGACCACACCGAAAAGCGAAGCTGCCGCCAGGATCAACAGTTTCAGTGCGGCCGAGGATTTTGGAGTCGCGACTGCTGCGGTGATCACGCGCGAATTGTTGGTGCTGAGCGATTGTTGCTGGCCAAGTTCCTCCGCGCGGCTGAGGAAGGCCTTGTAGAGGGTGCGAACGGCGTCGGCCTCGTTTTCGAGTTGGCGCATCTTGATCTGCGCGGCGCTGCTGTCAAAGCTCGTTTCCGTCAGTTTGGCCAGTCGTTCGTTCAGCGCTTTGGTGTTCGATACCGCGCGTTGATAGCTGCTCTGCATCGATTGCCTGATGCGGTCGAGTTCCTGTTCGATCGCATTCTGCATGGTGACGATCTGCGAATTTATCGCCTGCAACTGCGGATGGTTGCTGCCCAGACTGGTCGCGAGCTGTGATCGACGGTCGAGAAGTGCGACGTAGCGGTCGCGCAAGAGGCCGATGGAAGTCGACTGGAGGACTTCGGGTATTGCCCCGGCCTCGATTGCGCCCATCGTCAGCTTCTTCGCCTGCTCGTAGATGGTCTGCTGCTGTTCTTCGGTTACACGCGCGTCGATGAGTTGCTGGTTGATACCGGCAAGCTGCTGGTCGATGACCAGTCCCTTCTCGCCGGTGCTCACAAGGCCGTTGTCGGCCTTGAACTTCTCGACGGCCAGTTCGGCCTTGAGTACCCGGTCGCGAAGCTCGCTGGCCTGCACTTGAAAAGAGTTGCTGGCCCGGCGGGCCGCTTCTGACCGCGCTTCGTCGATCTGCCGCAGATAGACGCTGGCAACCGAGTTCGCGATGTCGGCGGCCTTTGATGCGTCAGGGTGCTCCGCCTTGATCGTGAAAACGAGCGATTGGCCTGCTCTCTCTACCGTGATGTGCTTTTTCAACGCAGTGGCGGTGGCGGTCAACTGTTCGCGGCTTGACGCCGCTTTCTTTGCTACCGGAGCGAGAAAGGGGTCTTTCGTCAGGTCCAGTTTGCGCACAACTTCTTCCATGGTTGCGCGTGACTGAATGACATAGATCTGGCTGTCGATGCTCGACTGGTCCTGAGGTGCTGCGGCGCCAGTGCTGCCAGGGTTGCCGCCATCGGCCTGGAGACCGAGTGGGTCCAGCAAGAGTTCGGTCGACGACGTGTAAAGCGGGGTGAGACGCAAGACGTAAATGATCGACAGGGCCAAGCATACAAGGACGGCCAGAACGATATAATGACGCCGCCGCTTCAAGATTCCCGGTAGTTGAAAAATGTCGATATCCATTTTCCTGCCCAAAACCGTGGCCGGCCAAATTTCGTTTCTGCAATTCCGGATGGGGTATCCGGTGCGGGCTTGCTTTTCCGCATGACATAACGAGCGCCGGTATCGGGAAACGGGCCTGTGGGCGAGGGCTGCCGGCGGCTGTCATTGTCAGCGCAATTCTGGCAGGTCATGGTTAACGAGTTCTGAAGGGTGGGGCCGAACGATGAAGAGTGTCATTCGCCGTTGCTCAGATCGCCACCTTCGGCATACGCGATCTTAAGATTTTGGCCTTTTCTATTGGGCGGAAATCGGCAGCAATATCGGGAGCCACGAATTTTGGCGCCGGCAGGTGAATGATGGAGCGCATGAACGTTCAGGTTTTTGCTCCGGTGGAGCAGGGTGGCAAGCGTCCATTGATTGTCCAGGTCGTCAGGCAGTACGCGCCGGGTCGCGGCGGTCTGGAAGACGTCGTGGCCAATCTCAGTCGGCTCCTGCTGCAGCGGGGCTATATGGTGCGCGTCGTCACCTGCAACAGCCTGTTCACGGCTCGCGATCACCTGCTGCCACCGATGGAAACCATCGACGGGGTCGAAGTGGTGCGGATACCCTGGTGGGGAAGTCCGCGCTATCCGGTCGGACCCACGGTTCTCCGCCATATCGGCGATGCCGATCTGGTGCATGTTCATGGCGTCGATTTCTTCTTCGATTTCCTCGCCGCGACCCGGTTCCTGCACGGGAAGGCGATGGTGGCCACGACACATGGCGGGTTCTTTCACACTCCCAAATATGCCGCGATCAAGAGGGTCTGGTTCCAGACGCTGACCCGTTTCTCGGCGCGTGCCTATCGCGCGCTGTTGTGCTGCAGCCGGTCTGATTTTGCACTATTCTCGCAGATTGCCGGGCGTCGGGCCGTGCTGGTCGAAAACGGTGTTGACACGGAGAAGTTCGCCGGGCTCTCTTCGCCCGAGCCGCGGCGGCGCATCGTCACCATCGGCCGCTTTTCGGTCAACAAGCGCCTGGATCGTATGCTCGACATGATGGCCGCGCTTGTGAGGCTTTCGCCCGATTGGCGTCTGGACATCATCGGTTCGCCTTCTGATCTCAAGGAGGAGGATCTCCGGCGCGAAATCGTTGCGCGCGGGCTTTCCGACCATGTCTTCCTGCATGTTTCGGTCGGAAATGAAGAGGTACGGCGCCTGATCGCCGAGGCATCGATCTTCGCCTCGGCCTCGGAATACGAAGGATTCGGCCTTGTCGCCGTCGAAGCAATGAGCGCCGGGCTTCTGCCGATTCTTCATCCAAACGAGGCATATCAGACCCTTGCCGCGCAGCATGATGCCATCACGCTTGCCGATTTCAGCGATGCAAATGCGGCTGCCGATGCGCTCGTAGCGGCTTACGGCAAGCTGGCTTCCGGAAATTCGACGCTGAAAGACTGCTTGATCGACGCGGCCCGGAAGTATTCCTGGGATGCTGTCGCCGAGCGCTATATCAGTGTCTACAATGCCAGCCTCAAGGTGCGGTAGCCGACCCGGGGCCGACCAATGCTTCCTTGTATAGTCTCAAATGCTCGCGGGCGATCGCGTTCCAGTCTCGGGCGTGCATTTCGCGGGTGAGAATGTCGGGGGCCTTGAAGCGGGGAGCCTCTCCGCTTGTAATTTTCGCTATCAACAGTGCTGCATCTTCGGGCGCCGTAACCGGATGTGTCACCATCGAAAGCCATTCCGGCGTCAGAGGCGTATGTGTCGTCAGTACACTGACGCCGTGATCGAGGCAGGCGAGGGCCGATCCCCTCTTGTTGGAGACGCCATCCGGGAATGGCAAAAGCGCGATCGTGGCAACGCTCAGCGCCTCCGAAACCTCTTGCGGGGGCAAATTCAAACGCAGACGTATTTTGTACTGATCTGCAGATCTTTTGACGAAATCGACAAATTCCACGTCACTTTCGACCAGCGCACCGATCATTTCGACCTCAACCGGAATCGCCTTTTCGCGCAACTGCGCGATCGTCTCGATAAAGAACTCGATACCCTTGTTATGGGATATCTGCCCAAAATAGACGACGCGTTCGGTTTCGGCGGACTGCTTCCGCTGCGATGTTCTCGCGATATTATTTCCGATCGGAATGACCCGCAGCCGTCCGCTGGAGACGGGAAAATAGCGGCGGAAAAGCGCCCTCTCCTCGTCGTTCGAGAAGATGATCTTCTTGGACATCAGGCTCGGAAGAAAGAACATCATCTTTCTGAGGAAATGGAAGAGGCGAAACTCGTGAAGCGTGACGAAAGTGTTCGGCAAGAGCAGTGGCAAGAAGCCCGGAGAAATCGAGTTTCCGATGTTCAACGACGGGTATTGCAGGTGGAATATGGCCTGCGGCGAATTGCGGTACCGGCGCCGAATCTTCATTATTTGTGATAGGGACCAATAGTCGAGGAGTTCCACCGACACTTCGGCGCCGATATCGCCAAGAGCAATTGCAAGGCGGCTGGTGTAATCGGCCACGCCGCACATCTTGCCCGGGGCCGAAGTTACTAGGAACACGATTTTCAATAGACACCACGACTGGTTGGTAGAAGCGTCAGGCAGGCATAGCCCAGACCGCTTAAATCTCCGTAAAGCCGTCGATCCCTCATGTTCCCGCAGGCTCCGGTCTTTCGGGGTGCGGCCCCGATTGTTCTTGCAAGGAGGGGCCGGCATGCAAGATTCTTAAGTTTTGAGTCATAGAAACAAGCAAAGCAACATGCGGCACACACTCTCGTAGCGGTATTCGGACGGATAAGCATCTTAATGGTCAAACGTATCGTCGCGAACTCGGCCTTGAATGCTGCGGCCGGCCTTTCCCTCCTGTTGATCGGTTTTGCCTGCTCGATCATTACTGCCCGGTTGCTTGGGCCTGAAGCCAACGGCATCATTGCGTTCGCGCTCTGGCTGACTGTTACCGCTTCGCTGGTGGCAGAGCTGGGAACCGGCGTCATGCTGTTGCGACTGCTGCCCCAGCTCAGGACACAGGGTTACACGGCGGATCAACGCCGTGGCTTCGCCGCCTATCTGCTCCGTCCGGTTGTCTTGTCCACCTTCGTTCTCCTTGCACTTTATGCGGCGTTCTTCTGGGTCGCGGAGCAGGAGCACTGGGCTACGAGTGCTCCGATCGTCGTCGTCATAACGGGCATACTCTTGCTCGTTCAATCGATCGGCTCGTTCTCGAAGAATTACCTTCTCGGCGAGCAGGAGGTCGGCACCTTCTTCCGGATTTCCGTACTGTCAGGCGTTATCCAGCTGCTCGGAGTATTGAGCGGTGCAATTCTGTTCGGAATTCCCGGAGCTCTGGTCGGATACGCAATCGGGTTTGGCGTCCAGTTTCTCTATTCGCTCGGCATACTGCGCGCGCGGGCCGACAGTTGCGGGATTGCACCGCGCTATCTCATCGGCTCTTCGGTCCTCCTGTCCGTACAGTTCGTCGTCGACTCGATCTTCCTCAACCGGATCGAATTTTTCTTTCTCGAGCGTTATTCCGGAATAGCGGTCGTCGGCTTCTATGCGGCGGCCATGTCCCTTGCGAACCTGGCCCTGCAATTGCCCGTCCAACTGACTGGCAGTCTGCTTCCCTACTATTCGGAAAAGCTGGAAATCAATGGAAACGGCAAGCTGCCAGCCGGGGTATTCGAAGGTGTCGTGCGCAGCCTTTCCTATATCACGCTGCCCTTGAGTCTTGGGCTGGCGGCAATTGCCCCGCGTCTGGTCACTACGATTTTCGGTGTTGCCTTCGAGCCCGCCGGCTCCATTCTTGCTATCCTTGCACTGGTCACGCCCGTCGCAGTCCTCAGCCTTGTCTGTACGCAATATCTGTTTTCGCTGGACCGGGTCGGTGAACGTCTGGTGATCGGTGTTGTCGGAGCCGTCGTCATGGTTGCGGGTGCCTTCGCTTTCGTTCCGTTGTTCGGTGCCGAAGGTGCCGCTGCTGTCCGCTTCTTCGTTTTCCTCCTGATGAGCATTCTCATGCTTGGGAGGATGAAACTCGAGGGATCACTCAATCACCTGTATCTGGCTCTTGCCAAGGTCGCACTCGCAGCTTTCGCCTGCGCCGGAGCCGCCTGGTGGGTGCTCCATCTTGTTTCCGGTGCGGCAGGACTGGTGCTTGCCATTGCCGCGGGAGCCCTCGTCTATATCCTTGGGCTCAGGCTTTTCGGCGCTCTGGCAAGCGAGGATCGATCCGTCGCGGAAGGCATGGCGGCACGGCTTCCCGGCATGGCGAAGACCGTCGCCATGGGCATCATCAATTTCACATTCGCGGCACCGGGTGCTTCGGAAAGGGACCGCTGACGCCGCTTCGCAACGAGACAATGAGATGACAATTTCTGCACAGACGCCAATCGAGAGAACGACTGAGAAAAACACGGTGCGCTCCGCGGCCACGCCTGTGACGTTTTCTGACACGGTTGGGCTCTTCATGCCCGCAAGAGGAGCCGGAGCCCGCGTTGGGGTTCTTTTCGTCAGTCCCTGGGGCCTTGAGGAAATGTGCTTGCGCAAGTTCTGGCGCGTCATCGCCGATGATCTTTCAGACCGTGGTGTGGCGAGTTTGCGCTTCGACTATCCTGGGACCGGCGATGCACTCGACAAGGCGGATTATTCCGCCGGGCTGCGGATATGGGAGGACTGTGCAGTCGCGGCCACTGCAAGGCTGCGGTCGCTATCCGGATGCGAGAAGATCATTGTCGTCAGCCAGGGGCTTGGGTCGGCGATCGCGACCCGAGTCGCAGAGAGATTGCAGGGGGTGGAGGCGATCGCCCATCTAGCGCCTGTGACTTCCGGGCGAACCTATCTCAGGGAAATGCAGATCTGGTCGCGCATGGTCGAAGAAGGATTGGGCGTGGCCAAGGCACATCGTGCGGCCGAGGGGATGGTGATAGCGGGCATCGAGATGCCGTCAGAGATAGCCACCGACATCCGCAAGCTCGATATTTCGGAGCCGCCGCTCAAACCGGCTCCGCAATATCTGGTCGTGAAGCGTGTCGACCGACCGACCGACGCAGCCTTCGCCTCAAAACTGCGCGAACTAGGTGCCGAGGTGACGGAGGCAGAATACCAAGGTTATGACGACCTGATTTCCAACCCGGCGATGGCCGTGATGCCGGAGACTGTCAGATCGCTCATCCTCGACTGGATTTCGACTGTCCTCGCCAGGTTTCCAGGCTCCGTCGCGCACCAGGAGAGCGGACCGCTGGGCATGCCGTGCCTCGACGGTGAGAACTTTCGTGAAACGCCGCTAAGGTTTGGCGGGAGCAACCGTCTCTACGGTGTGCTTTGCGAACCTCTTGGCGCAAGAAGAGGGGCGACGGCGGTTCTTCTCGGAACTGCCTATGACCGCAATGCCGGATGGGGTCGCTCAGGCGTCTCGATGGCGCGTGACCTTGCGGCACGTGGAATTGCATCGCTGCGCTTTGATTGCGCTAATGTCGCGGACAGTCCGCCGGTCCCGGGGGTCGCCGATCAGGTTCTCTACAATCGTGCGCAGACTGATGATGTCGTCGCCGCGCTCGACCTCATCGAGCGCCGCGATATGCTGCCAGCCATAGTCAGCGGACGTTGCAGCGGTGCCTATCTCGCATTTCGGAGCGCTGTCCAGGATGGTCGCGTGAGTGGGGCGGTGGCAGTCAATCCCTTTGTCTTCTATTGGGACCCCAGCCAGGACACCGATCAGTTCCTGCGCTTCGTTCCACGCACGCTCGGCGACTACAAGGGCCGGCTGTTCCAGGCGGAGACGTTCCGTCGGCTCATTCAAGGACGCGTGGACGTGAAGCGGTCGCTGGCCAATATCGGGCGGGCCTTGTGGCGCCGGATCGCCCGACATGCGATGCCGGTCGTGCACCTGCTTCCCGGAAATCGGGCGCTGCGTCGGGAGGTCGTGAACGCTTTTCGCGACCTGTCGGCCAGAAATGTAGCGGTTTCGCTCATCTACAGCGAGAACGATGTCGGCCTTGACCATTTCGCGGAGCAATTCGGGACCAAAGGCAAGGGATTGCGGCGCTATGCGAATGCCAGCCTGACGATCCTCGAGGGCGCCGATCACAACCTGACGCCGGAACCCGCGCGCCGCGCCTATCTGGAATCCGTCGCCGACATGGCGCTTTCCCAATCCGAAAAGGCATGACCTCAAGAGATCCGGTTTGCCGGGTTTCAGAAGCTGGCCAGCCTTGACGATCCGATGTGCCCCAGGGTGCCGGCCGGCTTTCGGCCGGCCTGTTCGAGCGGATTGAGACGCACACGGCGTGTCACCCCAGGCGCCAGATGAAACCAGTCGTCATCGGGACGGTAGCCGTCCGCCGAGATGTGCACCGACTGTGCAAGTTGATCGGATTCGATTTCCAGGATCCAAGCATCATTTTCCTCAAGCAGCGTCGTCTCGATTGTCGGATCGTGAAGTGCGGCACTTCGCCCGAGCGGAAAATGGAAAGCCTCAGCCACTGTCAAGCCGGTGGCCGGATCACTGAGACGGGCAATGGTGACGTCGTGGGACGGCGGGCCAAAACGGAAGGCATAGGTCGTATCGAAGAACGCGCCGAACAGGTCTGTGCAGGCAACCGATCGGTTGCTGCAGGCGGGAAGCACCAGTTCTCGCTGCCCTCCCACGACCTGCTGGCGGCCATCGCGCAGACAGGAGACGGCAAGCAGAAGCGTCTGCGGCCCGGATGTTTCGTTCACGACGTGGACATCAAGGCCATTCGTCCCCTCGTCGGTGAATACGACCTGTGTCGGGCGGAAGGCGCGCTTCAAGGCATACCAGACCGGCTTCGGTTCTCCTGTGGAATCGATGACGCCCCAGCCGGCCCCCGGCTGAAGGTCTTGCAGCGTCCAGACCAGCGCTCCGTTGCAGGAGGAGCCGGGACGGCGCCATTCGGCGTAGGTTTCGGTGAGGACTTCCGCCGTCACGGCGCGAGACAGATCAATATAGCGACTGGGATCCTCCCGGCGAAGGCGCGCCGGGTCAACATCATAAATGTCCTTGAGATAGTGATCGCGGATATCCTCGAAATCCCAGGATGCGCCCCGGTCGCGCGGAACCCGCGCCTTCCAGCGAGGGTCATGCACCGGGGCGACCGGTAGATGGGCATCGAGTGTTTGCTGCTGCGGGACATGGGCAAATGCGAGACACTCGGCGGCAAAGCGGACATTCGCCCGCCGGGCATCCTCGAGCGGACGGCAATAGGCGCCGACGCCATAGTAGTGCGTGACGCCTTCGTTGGGCGAAAACGGCATTGCGCCGCCAAAGGGCGAATTCGGCACATAAGGCACATCCGGGCGCTTTTCGGCAGAGAGGAACGGCAGCGTTGCCTCGTAGAACGATGTCTTCCAGATGCGTTCCGGCAGGCCCAGCATGGCGCCCTGCTGGTAGACTTCACTCCCACCGCAGAGAACGGCAAGCGAGGGAGAACCCTGAATCGAGCCGAGGAACTGGCGCACCTCCCGCTCGATGCTCGCCGCAAAGGCCTCATCCGCGGTCGGATAGTCGAAGTTGGCGAACATGAAGTCCTGCCAGACCAGAAGCCCGAGCCGGTCGCAAAGGCGGAAGAAGTCGGCGCTCTCATAGGCCATGGTGCCGCCGATGCGGATCATGTTCATGTTCGCCTCTGCGGCTTTCATGAGCCAGGGCGCGTAGTCTTCCGCCGTGCCAGGAAGCCGGAGGATGTCCGCATTGGTCCAGACAGCTCCACGGCAGAAGACCGGCTCACCGTTGACGACAAGGCCGAAGCCGCGTCCATCCGGTCCGCGATCGATCTCGATGCGGCGGAAGCCGACGAGGCCGAGCGAATGGGGCTGGCCGTCGATCGTCAGCCGCGCATCGTAGAGCGTGGGTTCCCCGTGGGTGCGCGGCCACCAGGGCTCGACGGCGGGGATGGCAAGTTCGGTGGTCCATGTGCCGCTGTCATCAAGCCGAAGCCGGGCGTCGTGACCGGCGCAGGACAGGCGCAGGTCCTTGGCCTCTCCCTCCAGAACGAAGGAGACTGAAAGCCGACCGGTGCCGTTCATGTCGAGGTCGGTGCTAATTGCCAGGTTGGACAGAGCATGCTTGCCCCGGCGGATCAGGTTGATTGGCCGCCGGGGGCCGACCGGGTGGATTTCCGGGCACCAGCCCGGCATGCGGCCGAGCGGCGTGGTGCGGATCAGCCGCAGGCCCTGATGGTCCATCATCTGGGGACGCCAACGCGCCCGAGGGCCGCGCTTGTCGAGATGAGGTGCAAGCGCCCGAAAGCGGATGGCGATCTCGTCGTGGCCGGTCAGATCGAGTTCGAGGTCGTGGGCTTCGTACATGCTGGTCGAGGCGAGGCGCAGCTCGCCGTTCACGTAGACCTCGGCAATGGTCGCGAGCCCGCCGAAACGCAGGATTGCCGGACCTGCCGCCTCACCTCCGAGCGAGCGGAAATACCAGGCGTCCTTGTCGTGCAGCGGTTGCGGCTTTTCCGGCTCAAAGAGCCCCGCATCTGCGAGCGCGCCGGCCACCGTGCCTGGAACCCGCGCGGGGATGCGGGCGGCGGGGCGATGGATCTCCCCGGGGCCGGTATAGCGCCCCGCTTCGGTGACGAGGAGAGCCCAGCCGCTTTCCAGCGGCCGCTCGTCAGCGCCGAGATAGGTCGTCATGCCGGTCATATCAAAGTCCTCGGGCGTTTCCTCGGAGCCGGTCGTCAGGCGAGGGTTTTGCCAAGCTCCGTCATCAGCTTGTCCCAAGCTTCAATCGCCGGGTCCAGTGCCGATTTCAGCGGATCGAATTTCTTACGGGTGACGGCGCGGGCCAGTTGGAACTGAACCGACTTTGCGACTTCCGAAATCGTCAGCGCCTGTTCCGCGGCAGGTGCATAGACATCCCCGGAAATCCAGGCGAGGTGGCTTGCCATCAATTCGAAATTGGCACCGAATTGCCGAAGCGTGTTGAAGGCGTATTTGTGGAAATAGCCGAAGGGTCGCTCCGCGACAGCCTCGACCTGTGTCGGGAAGACTTCCGCAAACGCCGCAATCGGATTGGATGCGGGACGGCGGACATAGTGACGCCGCAGCAGTTTGGCAGCGACTGTGCGCTGGTGTTCCCCGGGAACCGGCTTTGCCGGAAACTTGGCAAATTCGGTATAGGGCAGGAAGGGCAGGGCGCCTTCCGCCAGGTTCTTCTGGAAGAGTCCGTCGAAGTCCTCTCCGTCGACCCGGAAGAAGCCGCCGTTGTGGAAATAGTCCATGGCGCGAGCCCGCCTGTCGAGCCGGTTGATTGCGACGGTGGTCTTGCCATGGTCCTGCCGGTAGCCCACGCCGCGCGTATCGGGCATATAGAAGCTGTCCATCTCGACGAGGCAGATGCGGCCGCGTGAAATCTGCTCGGCAAAATGGGCCTCGACGCTGTCGAAGATTGCCAGTTCGGTGACGCGAATGCCGTATAGTTCCTCGAGGTCCTCCAGCGGCACCTTGAAGAAGGTGAACTGGTCGCCCTCGAAATCCTGCGTCAGGGTGAAGCCCAGCATGGCCTCTGGCGCGACGTGATGGCTTGCCAGGACTTCGATCCAGAGATCGACGTAGCAATTGGTTTCCGGCCACATCCGCTCGCTTGAATGCAAGGCGTGTGGGCTATACGAGGCCGGATCGATGCCGGGAAAGACTGCGTTCATCGGCCGGCTCAGCCCCAGAGTGCTTCGCGGACCGATGCCGGCCATGCCTCGGTGTCGAGGCCATGGTGATGGAAGAGCGCAAGCGCGATACGCTCAAGGCCGAAACCGACACAGGCAGTATGGGCAACGGAGCCGTCTTCGAGGTTCAGTCCCCATTTTGAGCCGAATGCGTCCTGATGATAGTTGAAACTCATGCAGGCGGTCGGTTTGGAGACCGAGGTGATTGGAATCAGGAGCTCGAACTTCAGGTTCTGGTCGCGCTGGTTGTTGGCGAGCATCTTGCCGGCGCGGCCGAAGAAGGGATCGTTCGCGACATCGATCTCCACAGGCAGGCCGACTTCGGCCATCATGCGCACGCCGCGGTCCATCCAGGTTTGGCGAAAGTCCGTGACATCCGCCTGGGTGCCCATGCAGACATATTCGCGCATGCGGAACAGCTGCTGGCGGGCCGGATCGTTCGACGGCTCATGCCGGAAGCAGTAGGACTGCAGGTCGTAGAGCCCTCCCTTTTCCGGCAGGTTGCCGCGTTTGGCGATCGTCGGGTAGAGCGGGTAGCACGCAGCCGGCGTCAGAACGATATCGGTCGCCTTCTGCTCGGCCGTCCAGTCCTCGTCGGCATCCATGCATTTCAGCAGGCTGACGTGATCAAGCTCGTTACCGCAGAAGCTGTGCACTGTGCCGGCCAGTTGCGGGAAGCTCTTCATGTAGCCGCTCTTTTCGAAATAGGCGCGGTTCATGCCGGGCGGGAAGCGGATCGCCTCCGCGCCGTCGTCGCCGCCGAAGCGGTCGATCAGTCGTTCGAAGGCGGTGATCACGTCCTCGAAACGGCCACTGCGGCCATAGAGACCGTCGACACCCGTTTCGATCAGAAGCCCGGTTTCGAAAAGCCGGTCAAGGAAGGTTCTCTGCATATCCATAGGCTTCACCCCAACAAGCTTGTTTCCTGTTTGTGTACCAGCAGCATGGTCGACGTGTTTCCGAGAATACGATCGTTGGAAATCATCAGCTGCGCCGAATGGGCATCGCGCAGGTGCCGTCCGAGACTGTAGGGTGTCCCGTTCTTATACCCCATGATTCCGCAGATCCGCATGGCCTGGTTGATGATCGGGAGGATCATTTCAGACGAAGCAATCTTGACGTTGTTCATAGCCACGGCAAATCCCATGGAGGAGAGCCGGTCAGCATCGTCATGGGCATCTTCAAAGGTCTTCAGGCCCGCGACGATGTTGGATCGGACCGTCTGCAACTGGCTTGAGATTTCCGCGAGCTGGACAAGACCGGGCGGCTGCGTTCCGGGCGATTTGCGGGCGGCGGCACGAACGAAATTCTGGGCGCGCGTGAAGGCATCGAGTGCGATGCCATACCAGACCGAGCTCCAGAGGAGATGTGCCGATGCGAGCATCGATTGAGCCGCAATCTCCGCGAAGGGATGCGGAAGAATCTGTTGTGCGGAAGCCTCTGCGCGGAACATGAAGCCGTCCGAGCAGGTGCCGCGCATACCGAGCGTATCCCAGGTGTGGGTATGCTCCAGCGTGTACTGGTCCTTGAGGAAAACGGTCATCACCTGGTCGGACGAGGCCGCGTCCTTGTGACTGCGGGAGGTGACGAGGATCGCATCGGCATCAATGCCATAGGAGATGACGGTTGCGTCCTTCTCCAGAAGACACTTTCCGTCCTTGACCTCGATGGCGCAGATGCTGTTTCGCATGTTGCCGCCAATGCCTGCTTCCGTCGTGGCAGAGCCCAATAGCAATTGCTCCTTGGCAACGCGTCGCATGAACGCACGATGCCATTCCGCATCGGCTCCGTGGGCCACGAGACTGGACGTCTTGATCTGGTGCATGGCAAAAACCATGGCGCTCGAAGCACAGGCCTGACCGATGGTAGTGCAGACCTCCGCGATCTCTGACGTCGAAAGCCCTTCTCCGCCGAGTTCCTCGGGAATCATGATGCCCATGAGCCTTTCGGCTTTCATCGCCTCGACCGCTTCGCGGGGGAAGCGGCCTTCCTTGTCGACCACATCGGCAAAGGCGGCGGCGACCGTTGCCACATGCATGGCACGGCTTTTCAAGCTCTTCTCGGAAACTTTCGCTGAGAGATCCATCAGGCGACCTTCCTGTCCTCCAGAATGAGTTTAACGGTGTTCTCGATTGCCGCGATGCTGGCGAAGGATTTCCGGTTCAGGAGATGATCTGGAAACTCGATGTCGAAAGCCTCCTCAAGTCCAAGCATCAGCTGAACGGAAGCAAAGGAGGAAAGTCCAGCCGCGTAAAGATCACTGTCATTGGCGATTGTGTCGACTGAAACTGGCAAGCCACCAAGTTTTGCGAGCAACGTTCGGATCTCTCCGTTCATTTTGTTCCCTTTCCCGAAATATACTTCTTGCTATATCCGGGAGTGTTTCTATGAGCCAAAGCATAAGATTCCGCTAAATGCCTTAGTTAAATAAGGATGAGCACGGTTGGGAACGGGGCAGATGCGCCAATTCGTCTGGATTGTTTGACGAACATAGCGTTAGGCCTGTGTCGGAATTCTCAATCTCCGATACGGGGGATAGGCGGTTTTCAGGGGTAGGTGTGTTCCGCACCTTGCGGATCGGTGATCAGATAGCGCCCCGGAGTCACTTCCAAGAAAGCCTTCTCGCTGATCTCGACTTTGCCGTGGCCGCCAGGCAGATCGAGGATATAGGCAGGGGCACAGAGGCCTGAAACCTTGGCGCGCAGGGCGCGCATGATGACCTGACCCTCCGCAATCGAAATCCGGAAATGGCCGGTTCCCGGTGCGAGGTCCGGATGGTGGAGATAGTATGGTTTGATGCGGCATTCGACGAAAGCGCGCATGAGCGCTGCCAGAATCTCCGGATTATCGTTCACGCCCTTCAGCAGAACCGTCTGGCTGACCATCGCAATACCGGCGTCGATCAGGTGCGCGCAGGCGCTGCGTGCTTCCTGCGTCATTTCACGCGGATGATTGGCGTGAAGTGCAACATAGACGGTCTTGCCGCTTGCAGTCAGCGCGTCGACCAGTTCGCCGCTGATACGTTCCGGATCGACGGCCGGGACGCGGCTGTGGATGCGCACGATCTTCACATGCGGGATCGCCGCCAGCGCCGTCATGATGTCACGCAGGCGACGCGGCGACAGGATCAGAGGATCGCCGCCGGTCAGGATGACTTCCCAGATTTCCGTATGGGAGCGGATATAGGAGAGCGCTTTCTCCAATTGTGCAGGCGTCAGATTGCCATCGCCCTGCGGGCCGACCATTTCGCGGCGGAAACAGAAACGGCAATAAACCGGGCAGACATGCACAGCCTTCAACAGCACGCGGTTGGGATAGCGATGCACGATGCCCTCGACCGGACTGTGCGGCCTGTCGCCGATCGGGTCGGCGTTCTCCTGCGGGGTTTGAACGAGTTCGCCGGCGCGTGGCACGAACTGCGCGGCGATCGGATCATTCGGATCGTTGGTGTTGATCAGTCCGGCGATCGACGGCGTGACGGCGATAGCATAGCGGGCGGCGACCTCGGATATCACCGCTTCCTGGTCGGGCGTGATGAAACCCGCAACGACCAGATCCTCGACAGTCCTGATGTCGTGCGAAGTCACGGAGTGATCTCCGCGACGGGCGCCCACATGACCTGATCGATGCGTGGTGCACCGGTCGCCAGCATGACCAGCCTATCGAAGCCGAGGGCGATCCCGCTTGCCTCGGGCATAGCGGCGAGGGCGGCTAGAAAGTCCTCGTCCAGCGGATAGCATTCACCATACACACGCTGCTTTTCGAGCATTTCGGCTTCGAAGCGACGACGCTGCTCGGCGGCATCGGTCAATTCGCCGAAGGCGTTGGCGAGTTCGACGCCGCAGGTATAGAGCTCGAAACGTTCGGCAACGCGCGGGTCCCGGCCAGAAGGACGGGCAAGGGCCGCTTCCGAGACTGGATATTCATCGAGAATGGTGGCGCGGCCGAAACCGAGATTGGGCTCGACTTTCTCGACGATGACGCGACTGAACAGGTCGGCCCAGGTGTCGTCGCCGGCAATGCGAATGTCGGCCTTTTTTAGTTCCGCCGCAAGGCGATCGCGGTCGGTCGTGCCACCCGCGTCAACCGAGGAAAGCAGGTCGATGCCCGCGTAGCGCTCGAAGGCATCCGCGACCGAAAGGCGCTCCGGTTCTAGCGAAGGGTCGCATTCGCCGCCGCGCCAGGAAAAGCGACGCGTTTTCATCGTGCTCGCGGCCAGTTCCAGAATGGCGGCGCAGTCGGCCATGAGGACCTCGTAGCTTTCGCCTGCGCGATACCATTCGAGCATGGTGAATTCAGGATGATGCAGGGGGCCGCGCTCCCGGTTCCGATAGACATGGGCGAAACAGGAAATGCGGTGTTCTCCGGCCGCCAGCAGCTTTTTGCAGGCGAATTCCGGCGAGGTGTGCAGATAGAGCGACGAGCTGCGTCCGTCGGGTCCGATTGCGGCGGTCGCGAATGCGTGCAGGTGGGCTTCGTTTCCGGGCGAGACCTGCAGGGTCGCGGTGTCCACCTCGACAAAGTCCCGTTCGGCAAAGAAACCGCGCAAGCTCGCCTGGATCGCATTACGGCCGAGCAGAAACGGTCGGCGGTCGGCATGCACGGAGGGCGCCCACCAGGCGGAAGAAGCTGGCCCACGGTCTGTCATTGCGGGTTTCTCGACGGTTGTTGCATCACGGGCTGGCTATTTCGCCGAATTTGGGTTAGTTGCGCCCAGGAAAAGTTTCGAAGGCGTCATGGGGACGGCAACGCGTCCTTTACGACGGGTCTTTCGTAGATACAAGGAATTCCAATGGTCAAGGTCATCGCCTCCTCAGTTCGCAAGGGCAACGTTCTCGAAGTCGACGGCAAGCTCTATGTTGTGCTCACTGCCGAAAACTTCCACCCGGGCAAGGGCACCCCGGTCACCCAGGTGAACATGCGCCGCATCGTCGACGGCGTGAAGGTGTCGGAGCGCTGGCGTACCACCGAGCAGGTCGAGCGCGCCTTCGTTGAAGACGTCAACTTCCAGTTCCTCTATGAGGACGGCGAAGGCTTCCACTTCATGAATCCGGAATCCTACGATCAGGTCGTCGTCGATGTCGAAACCATGGGCGATCAGAAGGCCTATCTGCAGGAAGGCATGACCTGCATCCTCTCGATGCATGAGGGTATTGCACTTGCCATCGAGTTGCCGCGCCACGTTACGCTGGAAATCGTTGAGACCGAGCCGGTCGTTAAGGGCCAGACTGCATCGTCCTCCTACAAGCCGGCCATCCTATCGAACGGCCTGCGCACGCTGGTTCCGCCGCATATCGATGCCGGCACGCGCGTTGTCATCGCCACGGAAGACAATTCCTACGTCGAGCGCGCGAAGAACTGACGCCCATCCGCTATACGGCACAAGCAAGAACCCCGGAAACATGGTTTCCGGGGTTCTTCTTTTCGATCTTCGGTCGTGTCAGGCTTCAATGCCGAGGCAGAGATACTTGATCTCCGTATAGTCATCGATGCCGTATTTCGAGCCTTCGCGACCGAGGCCCGACTGTTTGATGCCGCCGAAAGGCGCGACCTCGGTGGAAATCAGGCCGGTATTGATGCCGACCATGCCGTATTCCAGAGCCTCCGCGATGCGGAAGACTTTCGATACATCCTTCGAGAAGAAATAGGAGGCAAGGCCGAACTCGGTATTGTTGGCGAGTTCGATCACCTCTTCTTCCGTGTCGAATTTGAAGAGCGGTGCCACCGGACCGAAGGTTTCCTCGATAGCAACCTTCATGTTGCTGGTCACACCAGTCAGGATGGTCGGCTGGAAGAACAATCCGCCCAGTTCCGAACCGTTGCCACCGATCGTCACCTTGGCGCCTTTGGAGACGGCGTCGGAGACGTGTTCCTGGACTTTCTTCAATGCGTTCTGGTCGATCAGGGGACCGGTGGTGACACCTTCCGCGAAGCCGTCACCGACCTTCATGTTGGAGACGCGCTCGGCAAGTTTTGCGGCAAAAGCATCGTAGATGCCCGACTGGACATAGAGCCGGTTGGCGCAAACGCAGGTCTGGCCGGCATTGCGGTATTTGGAGACCATGGCCCCTTCGACGGCGGCATCGAGGTCGGCATCGTCGAACACGATGAACGGGGCATTGCCGCCAAGTTCGAGGCCCAGCTTCATGATCTGGTCTGCACCCTGACGCATCAGGATCTTGCCTACATTGGTCGAGCCGGTGAAGGTCAGCTTTCGGACCTTGTCATTCTCGCACATTTCCTTGCCGACCATGGCGGCATCCGTCGACGTCACGACTGAGAAAATGCCGGCCGGGAGACCGGCGCGTTCCGCAAGAATTGCAAGTGCGAGGGCCGAGAGCGGGGTCTGGGCGGCGGGCTTCGACACCATGGCGCAGCCGACGGCGACGGCGGGCGCCATCTTGCGGGCGAGCATCGCATTGGGGAAGTTCCAGGGCGTGATGGCGCCGACAACTCCGATCGGTTGCTTGATGACCATGATCCGCTTGTCGGGCTGGTGGCCTGGAATGGTATCGCCATAGACACGCTTGGCTTCTTCGCCGAACCACTCGACATAGGAAGCGCCGTAGAGAATTTCACCGCGTGCTTCCGCCCAGGGTTTGCCCATTTCCATGGTCAATATGGTTGCCAGATCGTCGGCATTGGCAACCATCAGGTCGAAGAGCTTGCGCAGGACCCCGGCCCGTTCCTTGCCCGTCTTCCTTGCCCATGCCTTCTGCGCCTTGTGGGCGGCATCGATGGCGCGGGTCACTTCCACCTTGCCGAGGTCCGGCAGGGTGGCGATGACGTCGCCGGTCGCTGGGTTGGTCACATCGAAGGTCTTGCCGCTTTCGCTGGCCGATAGCCAGTCGGCGCCGACCAGCGCCTTGTCGGTGGCAAGCGAGGGATCCTTGAGCTTGGATGTCAGGAGATTGGAAATGCTCATTTGTTCTGTTCTCCCACGACTTCGCGGATCGAAGCTTCAATGATGTCGAGGGCTTCATTGAAGATTTCGTCCTGGATGGTGATCGGCGACAAGAAACGGATGACGTTGCTGTAGACACCGCAGGTCAAGAGGATCAGACCCTTATCCAGCGCCCTCAGGCGGATGGCGTTGGTCAGCTCGGCATCCGGCTTGCTGGAGCCGGGCAGGGCGAATTCGACGGCGATCATGAAGCCGGGGCCGCGGATATCAGAGATCTGGGGCACGTCGGCGCGGAGCGCTTCGAGGCGCTGCTTCAGGCGGCCACCAAGCTGGTTGGCGCGGTCGCAGAGCTTTTCTTCTTCGATGACGTCGAGAACGGCATGGGCTGCTGCGATCGCCAGCGGGTTACCGGCATAGGTGCCACCGAGGCCACCGGGGCCGGGTGCATCCATCAGTTCGGCGCGGCCGGTGACAGCCGAAAGCGGAAAGCCGCCGGCAAGGCTCTTCGCCATGGTCATCAGGTCGGGCGCGACGTCGTAGTTTTCCATGCCGAACAGCTTGCCGGTACGGGCAAAGCCGGTCTGGACTTCGTCGGCGATCAGCAGGATGCCATGCTCGTCGCAGATCTGGCGGACGGCCTTCATCAGTGCGCGCGGGACCTCATAGAAGCCGCCTTCGCCCTGAACAGGCTCAAGAATGATCGCTGCGACCCGCTTCGGGTCGACGTCTGCCTTGAACAGCTTGTCGAGAACATCGAGCGATTCTTCGACGCTGATGCCGTGCAGTTCGATCGGGAAGGGAACGTGGAAGACGTCGCCCATCATCTGGCCAAAACCGACCTTGTAGGGGACGACCTTGCCGGTCAGTGCCATGCCCATGAAGGTGCGACCGTGGAAGGCGCCGGTAAACGCGATGACGGCGGAGCGCCCGGTGGCGCAGCGCGCGATCTTCACGGCGTTTTCGACGGCCTCGGCGCCAGTCGTGGCGAAGATGGTCTTCTTCGCGCCGGCGATCGGGACGATCTTGTTCAGACGTTCGGCGAGAGCGACGTAATTCTCGTAGGGCACCACCTGGTGGCAGGTATGGGTGAAGCAATCGAGCTGCTTCTTGACCGCCTCGATCACCTTCGGGTGACGGTGGCCTGTGTTGAGAACTGCAATACCGCCAGCGAAGTCAATATAGCGGCGGCCTTCGACGTCCCAGATTTCGGCATTCTCGGCCTTGGCGGCATAGATCTGGGTGGTCATGCCGACGCCGCGCGAGATGGCATCGTTTTTGCGAACTGCGATTTCGGAGTTCTTCATTTCAAAAATTCCTCTGGTGACGGTTTGGCCCCCGGCATCGGTTATTCAGTTCGATCGCAAGGCTGCAACATTTCCTACATTTTTTCTGTAGACTTGCAATATGGTTTGTCGCATTTATCACGCATGGCAACGACATCGTGCTGACAGGGTTCGGTCCTCATGGATGACATCCGATTCAAGATTGCCGAAGCCGCGAGGATGGCCGGGGTTTCGCCTTCGACGCTTAGACTATGGGAAACGCAGGACCTTATCCAGCCGATCCGCACGCCCTCCGGGCAGCGGCTCTATGACCGTGCTCTGGTCGAAAGGCTCAAAACCATCGCCTGGCTGCGCAGCGAGAAGGGGTTGAACCCTGCGGCGATCCGCGAATGCCTGCGCGAGGAGGTGTCCGCCGATGATTTGGACACCTCCGAGTTCCCGGACGAAGTCGGTCCCGGAGCGGGCGAGATCCCAATCGGCCTCAAGGTTCGCAGGTTGCGGCGTGATGCTGGTAAAACCCTTGAGACGATCGCTCAGGCGACCGGTGTTTCGGTGTCGCAGCTTTCGACCTTCGAACGGACTTCCCAAGGGCTCTCCTTCACCGCCCTCCACGGGCTCGCGGCCTTTCTCGGCACCACACTTGCGTCGCTCAGCGGGCAAGAACAGGAACGGGGCGGAGAATCATTGATCCGCGACGCCAAGTGGCCGACCTGGCCCACGACGTCATCCGGAGTAACGATCCAGGTGCTGGCCGAAGGACGCAACCAGATGGAATGCAATCGTTTCCAACTGGCGCCGGGCGCCTCCAGCGAAGGCGCCTATCAGCATGAAGGCGAGGAGTTCATCCATGTGCTTTCCGGCAGCCTGGAGATCATTCTCGACGGGGACCGCTTCTTCGAGCTGCATGCTGGTGACAGCTTCTACTTTGAAAGTCGACGGCCACATTCCTGGCACAACAGTTTCGACGGCGAGACGGTGCTTCTCTGGATCAATACGCCTGCCACCTTCTGACGTGGCGACGATGGGCAGATACCGTCGCGCCCGTAGTCTCGCAACCGGAATATAGAAAAGCCCGGCGACCGCTTCCGGCGCCGGGCTTCATAGCTTTCCGATTCTGCGATTACATGCCCGGCTTCTTGTCGAAGGCATAGCCGCCGCCAATGGCGACGTTGAGTGCGACATAGTCGGCCGCCATCTGTTGGACAGCCGCAGCGAGGTTGGCCTGAGCTGTCGAGACGGAACGCTGCGCATCAAGCACGTCGAGCAACGAAGATGCGCCATCCTTGTAGCTTGCCGTCGAGAGTGACAGGGCCTCCTCGTAGGAACGAACGGTCGCCGTCAGCGCGCTCACCGTACGGCTGTCGCGATTGACGGCGGCAAGAGCATTTTCGACTTCTTCGACGGCCTTCAGCACCGTTGCCTTCCAAGCGAGGTACTGCTCGCGGGCGGAGGACTCGGCTATATTGACATTGGCCTTCAGCCTTCCTCCATCGAAGATCGGCAATGTCAGGCTGGGGCCGAAAGACCAGGAGGTCAAGCTACCGGCGAGCGACTTTGTCGAGATCCACGAGGGCGAAATCGAGCCGCCAAGCGTGATCGACGGATAGAGCTGCGCCTCGGCAACGCCGATTTCCGCGACGGCTGCGGCCAATTGGCGTTCCGCCCTGCGAATGTCGGGCCGATTGCGGATCAGGTCGGCCGGGACGCCGGCATTTACGCTGCGGCGGGCGACTGGCTGCGGCGCGCCCTTCTGCAGGTCGGCGATCAGAGCCGAGGCAGGCAGGCCGAGCAGCGTGGCGATGTGATGCGCCGATTTGCGGAAATTGGTTTCGAGGCCCGGCAGGTCGGCAAGCGTCGAGTTGACGAGACCTTCTGACTGCACGACGTCGAGGCGAGAAGCGGCACCCGCTTCGAGCTGCAGCTTGGTCAGATCCAAAGTCTCGCGCCGCGACGCAAGGTTCTTGCGGGCGATAGCGATGCGTTCCTGATAGTAGCGCGCATTGATATAGGAGGTGACGAGGTCGGATAGATAGGACAGCTTGGCCACATCAGCGCTGGCATAGGCGGCATCGAGCGAGGCGATGGCACCTTCCTTAGCGCGGCGATACTGGCCGAAGAGGTCGAGCAGCCAGGACACGCCCAGGCCGGCGCTGGCCGTCGAGGTCGTATCGGTGGTGCGAGCGCTGTAATCTTCGGTTCCCTTGGTCTTTGAAATCGTTTCGTCGGCCGACAGGTTCAACGAGGGCAGGCCACCAGCGCCGGCGACAATGACGCCTGCCTCCGCGGCGGTGATGCGCTCCATGGCTTGCAAAACGTCGAGGTTCTGATCGATACCCTGCTCGACCAGGCCGTTGAGGCGCCTGTCGTTGAATGCAGTCCACCAGGCAGCCATGGCAACCTCGCCATTGGTCTTCTTGCCGCCTTCGGCGAACTTTTCCGGAAGAGGGGTCTGTGGCGGCGTATGTTCGGGGCCCGTGACGCAACCGGAAAGTAGGAGCATTGCAAGGGGCGCAGCTACGCGAATGGATGCCATTGTTCTATCCTGTGATTTCGCTCGTGGTGCCGACGCATGGCAAAAATCCGATCATGTCTTTTTGCATCCGCCCGAGATTCGTTCAATGCCGCAAGAATCGGCTCCGATAATGAGTCATTAACCTTAACAACTCGTTTTTTATCATGACAGACCTTCTTTCGCTTTTGCACGGCTCGTAAGCTTCCGCACGATTACGAAGAAGGATGGCACAAAAAAGATGCCGAGCAGGGTCGCCGCCAGCATGCCGCCGAGCACGCCGATGCCGATCGCGTTCTGGGCCGCGGAGCCGGCACCAGTGGCGATCGCCAGCGGCACGACGCCGAGGATGAAGGCTAGCGACGTCATGATGATCGGACGCAGGCGGAGGCGTGCTGCCTCCAGCGTCGCATCGAGCAGATCAGCGCCGCGATCCATGCGTTCTCTGGCGAACTCCACGATGAGGATCGCATTCTTTGCGGCGAGGCCGATCGTGGTGAGCAGGCCAACCTTGAAATAGACGTCGTTGGCCTGCCCGAAGAAATGCGCGGCTGTGAGCGCACCGAGCACGCCGACCGGTACCGCCATGATGACCGAGAACGGGATCGACCAGCTTTCATAGAGGGCTGCCAGGCAGAGAAAGACGATCAGGACCGAGAGACCGTAGAGCATGGGCGCCTGGGAGCCGGACAGGCGCTCCTGGTAGGAGATCCCCTGCCAGGCGACCGAGTATCCGCCTTCGAGGCCCGCCGTCAGGCGTTCCATCTCGTCCATCGCGTCGCCGGAGCTGACGCCGGGCCCTGCAGCTCCATCCAGCGAAATTGCACTCGTGCCGTTGAACCGGGCCAGAGTGGGAGGGCCCCCGACCCAGGAAACCTGGCCGAACGCGGAGAAGGGCACCATTTCGCCGCTGGCATTTCGGGCATACCAGTGACCGAGGTCGTCCGGCTGCATGCGATAAGGGGCGTCGCCCTGCACGTAGACGGGCTTCAATTCGTTGTTGAGGGTGAAGTCGTTGACATCGCGGCCGGCGAAGATCGTCGAAAGCATGGAGTTGACCGTAGCGAGGTCGAGCCCCATGGCGCCCATCTTTTCCTGATCGAGCAGGATCTTGAGCTGGCTTTCGGCATCCGGGCTGTTGGATCTGAGCGAGCTGACCTTTGCGTTGGAACTGCCCAGACCGATGAGCTTCTTCGAGGCGGCCGTCAGGGCTTCGGTGCCCGTGTTGCCGCTATCGACGAGATACATGGAGAAGCCGCTGGAGGTACCGAGGCCGGGAATGGCCGGCGGCTGCAGCGGGAAGACCATGGCGTCGCGAAGGGTGAAGAAGTAGCCCATTGCCCGCTGCACGACAGCCGAGGCGGCCAGCTCCGGTGTCTTGCGCTCCTCGAAGTCCTTGAGCTTGGCGAAGACCAACGCATAGTTCTGGCCCTGGCCGACAAAGCTGAAGCCGGACACCGCAAAGACGTCCTGGATCGCTTCCTTTTCCTTCTCGAGGTAGTAGTCCTCGATCTTCTTGATGACCTCTTCCGTCCGGGCCGTCGTTGCACCGTTCGGCAGCTGGATGATCGTCATCAGCACGCCCTGGTCCTCCTGCGGCAGGAAGGAGCTCGGTAGGCGCGTGAAGATCCAGGCGCAGCCGCCAATGACGATGGCAAACATCAGCATGACACGCATGGGGCGCTTCAGCAGGTAGCCGATGCTGGAAACATAGCCGTTCGTGGTTCGGTCGAAGTTTCGATTGAACCAGGCGCCCGGCCCGCGACGTTCCTTGGTGTGGTCGATCGGCTTCAGCATCGTGGCGCAGAGCGCCGGCGTCAGCACGATTGCCACGATGGCGGAAAGCAGCATTGCCGAGACAATGGTCACGGAGAACTGGCGGTAGATGATCCCGGTCGAGCCGCCGAAGAAGGCCATCGGAATGAACACTGCGGTCAGAACGAGCGCAATGCCGATGATTGCGCCGGTGATTTCACCCATCGACTTCTCGGTTGCTTCGAGTGGCGAGAGGCCTTCCTCCGACATGATGCGCTCGACGTTCTCGACCACGACGATGGCGTCGTCGACGAGCAGGCCGATGGCGAGAACCATCGCGAACATGGTGAGCGTATTGATCGAATAACCGGTTACCGCGAGGATGCCAAAGGTGCCGAGTAGAACGACGGGTACCGCGATCATCGGGATCAAGGTGGCGCGCAGGTTCTGCAGGAAGATGAGCAGCACGAAAAAGACCAGCACGATGGCTTCGATCAGCGTGTGGACCACCTTCTCGATCGAGAGCTGAACGAAAGGAGTGGTGTCATAGGGATAGGTGATAATGACGTTTTCAGGCAGCGTGGGAGCGATTGCCGAAAGCGCGGTCTTGACGCGATCAGCTGTGTCGAGCGCATTCGCCCCGGTTGCGAGGTTCACCGCAAAGCCGGTCGCGGGCTTGCGGTTGGCTCGGGTATTGGTCGTGTAGCTTTCCTGTCCGACTTCGATGCGCGCAACATCACTCAGGCGAACCGTCGCGCCGTCGGTCTCGACCTTCAGGATGATGGATTCGAAATCCGAAACGCTCTGAAGCTGGCTCTGGGCGGTGACGGTGACATTCAGTTGCTGCCCGGCCGCGACAGGCTGGCCGCCGATCGAGCCTACCGACACCTGGGTGTTCTGCGCCTGGATGGCGGATGTCACGTCGGTCGGGGTCAGCTGGAATTTGTTGAGCTTGAACGGATCAAGCCAGACGCGCATGGCGTAACCGGTGCCGAAGACCTCGATGCTGCCGACGCCCTCAAGGCGCTTGATCTGGTCCTCGATCTGCGAGGAGAAGATGTCACCCAGCTCGACAGGACGTCGCGCGCCGTCTGTCGAAACCAACGCTCCGACCAACAGGATACTTGAGGTCGAGCGGGTGACCGAAATGCCGGCCGATTGGACAACGTCAGGGAGCTGAGACTGCACGAGTTGCAGTTTGTTCTGTACCTGAACCTGCGCGATGTCCGGCTCGATACTATTGCCGAAGGTCAGCGTGACCGATGCCCTGCCAGTGCTGGACGACGAGGTCATGTAGGTCAGGTCGTCGAGGCCGGTCATTCCGTCTTCGATGATCGAGGTGACCGACTTCTCGACCGTTTCGGCGCTGGCGCCGTTATAGGTCGCGGAAATGCGCACGGTGGTTGGTGCGATTTCCGGGTATTGCGAAATGGAGAGCGTGAAGATCGCCATAGCTCCGCCCAGCATGATCACGATTGCGATCACCCAGGCAAAGATTGGACGGCGAATGAAAAATTTGGCCATTGGTTACCCCTTAGCGCCTGAATACTGCCTGCTGAGCCGCAAAATCACGGTTTTGCGGCCGGGGTTGCTTCGGATGTCTTGGGTGCTTCGACCACGAACCCCATTGCATCGACGGTTGCTTCCACGGGAGCAACCGGGGCGCCGTCACCAATCCACTGGAACCCGTCGACGATCAGCCTGTCACCGTCAGCGATTCCTTCGGTCACCAGCCAATTGTTGCCGGATACGGTGCTTTCGGAGAAGGTGCGCGTTTCCACGACATTCTCGGCGTTGACGAACTTGGCGGTCAATTCTCCACGCGCATCGCGGGTGGCAGCGCGTTGCGGAATGAGATAGCCGTTTTCCTTGCCGACCGTCACGGCGGCTCGGACATACATGCCCGGCAGGATGAGGTTGTCCGGGTTGTCGAACACGGCACGGATCGAATAGGTGCCGGTCGTTTCGCTGACAGCCATTTCCGACATGTCGAGCTTGCCGACATGCGGGTATTCGATGCCGTCCTCCAGCGTCAGCTTGATGTCGGCGGTTTCGTCGCCGTCGCTCATCCGGCCGGCGGCGATCGCCTCTTTCAGGCGCAGCAGGTTGGCACTGGATTCGGTGAGTTCGATATAGATCAGATCAAGACGGCGCAGTGTGGTGAGCGCATCCGTCTGGTTGGCGGTCACGACATTGCCGATGGAGAAATTCGATGCGCTGGTGACGCCTTCGAAGGGTGCGTGGATCTCCGTCAGGTCGAGGTTGATCTGTGCGGCGTTCAGGGCCGCCTTGGCCTCGGCGACATCCGCCTTTGCCTGAAGCAAGGTGACCTTGGCATTTTCGAATTCGATCTGGGTGGCGCCGCTGCCGACCAGCCGCTCATAGCGGGCAAGGTTGGCTTCGGCGCTCGGAACGCCGGCCTCGGCCTTGGAAAGGCTCGCCTCCGCCTGGGCGACCTGGGCGCGATAGGTGTCGTCCTCGATCTTGTAGAGGAGGGCGCCCTCCTTGACTTCATTGCCTTCCTTGAAGGCGATCTCCTTGATGATGCCGCTGACGCGGGGACGGATTTCGGCAACCTGGAAGGCTGCGGCGCGTCCGGGCAAGAGCGTCGTCAGTGGCTGTTCGGCCCTCTGCATGATCACCACACTGACCGGTGAGGGTGGCCTGGCCGCGCCTGCTCCACCCGGAGCGGTCTTGCCACTTTCGGAATCGTTGCAGCCGGACAATCCGGCGGTGGCCAGGAAGAGAATTGAAGGCAGCAGAAAACGTCTCAACATCGGTGCTTTCCAAGAATGTGCGGGGCGAGGACGCGGCCAGCGGACTACAACAATCGGCGGTGGCAATAAATTAGCAGTAATTCAACTTGCGTCCAATCACGCTTGTCGATCCGGTGTTAACTGGACCAGGGAGCCGCATTGGCCCTCTCACCCTGTAGGAGAACCAACGATAAGTGACGTAAACATGAAATCGTCACTTGGCAAGCGGGTTTTGCAGCGCAGCATTGATCAGCGCGACAACTTCCTGGCAACGTGTTGCCAATATGTCGGATTTCTCGTTGGCGATCATGACGGGATGAAGCACACAAGCCAGCGCCATTGCGGCGGTTTCGGCGGCGCGCCGGCTGTCCGTGACGTGGTAGATCCCTTGCGCCACTCCGTCCTCGATGATTTCGGCGATGTCGGATACCAGCATCTCGCGATAGCGATGGCTGCATTCGAGCTCCTGATTGGCCGTCAGCAGCACCATTTCAAAGACGAAGGGACTTTGCTTGAGATCGTGAAGGTGGCTGTTCATGAGCTGCTCGACGAGGTGCAAGAGCCGTTCCGGCGGCTGCTTCCCTTGATCCGGTCTCGCCAACCGGGCGATCAATGTCTCGATGTGACGGGCGGATATGGCGTCGACGAGGCTGACCTTGGAATGAAAATGCTTGAAAACATTGGCCGGCGACATGCCGAGGGCTATGGCGATGTCGGCGATCGCCACGTTGGAATATCCCTTCTTGCGGAACAGCTCTTCCGCCATATTGAGGATATCCTCGCGCGTTTCCTCGGCGGGGCGTCTGGGTCTGCGCGCCACTTTCGTTTTGCGATCGCCATCCCGGTCATCGCTGAAAAGTGATCCTGTTGTCTTGGACGCAGTCGCCAATTGATGTTCAGCTCCCCGGAAAGTAGGCCGCAAGGTTGGAGCGAACCCGCTCGAGCGGCGTCTCGCCCCGGTCGTCCGGCACGAAGGCCTGGCCAGTGATGGCTTCATATGCCCTTATATAGACCTTCGAGGTCTCCTCGACCAGTTCAAGCGGGATTTCCGGGATTTCATCCTTGTAAGGATCACAACGCTCGGCGACCCATGAGCGAACGAAGTCCTTGTCGAAGCTCGCCGGCCGCTCACCCTTCTCGAAACTTTGCTGATAGCTTTCGGCGATCCAGTAACGGCTGCTGTCGGGCGTGTGGATTTCGTCGGCAAGAATGATATTGCCATCGTCATCCGTGCCGAATTCGTATTTTGTGTCGACGAGGATGAGGCCGCGTTGGGCGGCGATTTTCTGTCCGCGTGCGAAAAGCGCGAGCGCGTAGCGCGAGAGGGTGTCCCACTGCTGCTGCGTCAGCAGACCCGTGGATACAATCTGCTGCGGCGTCAGCGGTTCGTCGTGACCGCCATCGAAAGCCTTACTTGTCGGCGTGATGATGGGCTCAGGCAGGACCTGGTTGTCGCGCATCCCGTCCGGCAGGGTGATGCCGTACATATTGCGCTCGCTCTTCTTGTAGAGCGTCAGGATCGACGTCCCCGTCGTTCCTGCCAGATAGCCGCGCACGACGATCTCGACCGGCAGGATGTCGAGCCGCTTGCCGACAACGACGTTCGGGTCGGGATATGCGATCACGTGGTTGGGGCAGATGTCAGCGGTTTCCTCGAACCAGTAGCGTGCCGTCTGGGTCAGCACCTGGCCCTTGTAGGGAATGCAGGTGAGGATCCGGTCGAAGGCGCTGAGGCGATCGGTAGAGATGATGATGCGACTGCCGTCGGGCAGATCGTAGTTTTCGCGTACCTTGCCGCGATAGTAGTTGGGCAGTTCGGGAAAGAAAGCTTCGGAGAGAATGCGCAATGGCCTCATCCTTTTGTCAAACAGGATCGGACGCCGATCGTCCTTTGGCGGGACCGTGTAGTTTTCCGGCGGGCTTTGTCAAGCAAGGCATTCGGCGAATATGCGGCCGATGAATCGCAGCAAACGGTTATCAAAAGAAAAAGCGCATGACCGGCCGGTCATGCGCTCCTCATTTTTCGGCAATCGGCGGTGAGGCCGCGTCCTGCAATCAGGCGAAGGTCAGCCTGCCGACTTCGGTCATGCGGGTAACCAGGCTGTTGGAACGGAAACCCTTGATAACCGATACCGCCGTGAAGGTGATGAAGGCCTCTGCAACGAATACCGGGAAGTAGGCGGCAACCCAGGTTGCCCAATCGGCAAACGCGACAGCGTCGTTGGAGATCATGAGCCAGAAGCCGACCATGGCGGAAACACCGGCATAGTACACGGCGTCTATGCGCAGAACCTTGCCAAGATTGAAGCGCTCATTGAACTTGGCTTCAAAGAGGCGACGGCCAAAGCTGTAGTGCACGGCAATCATCGGTACCATCAGGGACAGCGCATTCACGCCGAGATGGGGAATGTCGCCGGGCTCGAACAGGAAGGCCTGGAGAACGAGGCCAAGTGCGAAGCCGAGCATGGCGGGCGCAAAACCGAAGAGCATGTAGATCGTAGTCGCGCCGATGAGGTGCAGTTCCGAGGGGCCGACCGGCAGATGCCAGGCCTGCATCAGGGCGGAGAAAGCGACCGCCGAGAGAACAGCCTTCGGCAGTGCGAGCGGATTGCGGATCAGCGCAGGGACTTGTGATGCGACGACGCCGAGGGCGGCGGCATTCGCAAGTGCGATGCGAACGGGATCGATGATTCCAACTTCAATATGCATTGTCTTTTCCTTTCGTCCGCGCCCACCGCGCGGCTCTTAAGTGGATGCCGCTCTCGCGGCGCAAGCGATGGCAGGTCTCCTGGCTCGCGGGTCTCGGCTCGGTCCGCCTTATCAGCCGTTTCGGCCAATGGCATTCTGGACGTCGCTCACCGCTTACAGTTGCGGGGGCAGCCACGGTTTCGGCCCCTGATGGGTAATCCTCACCGTATTCCCTTTTCGTTCGCCTCTCCGTTCGGATCAGCGAAACCATCACGGTGACACTAATAGGATCAATGCGCGGCGCATGTCCAGAAGCGGCACGCATTTTGCCGGTCCTCAACTTTTTCGGAGCGATTTCCAGGCGGAATGGAGTACTGGGACGAATGCCTCGCCACATTTGGCTAACGTCATTTTGCCGCATTGCTGCCCCCCTCCCCAGCCGGTAGGGGTGACAAATATCAAGATTGGGCATGGCCCGGAAAGGATGAGGCGATGATTGCGAGAATGATCTATCACGTGCCGGTGTTCGGCTGGATGCTGAAGGAGGCGGTCAGCGGACCGACCACCGCCAAGGTGCTGTTCATTCTCAATCTGCTGCTTGTCTGGCTGCTCGCCATCCTCGCATTCGGCTATCCTGCCATTATCATTCCGGCACTCACGGCGGTGCCGACGATGTTCGTGATCCTGATCATGATCACCAAGGGATGAGCGCTGCGGGCCGGCTGGCCGGCCCGCAGGCGTTTGCCGTCAAGCCAGGGTGTACTGCGTCTTGACGGTGGTGAAGAACTCGGCCGCATAGCGGCCCTGTTCGCGCGGACCGAAAGAAGATGCCTTGCGGCCGCCGAAGGGCACATGGAAATCGACGCCGGCGGTCGGGAGGTTGACCATCACCATGCCGGCCTCGGCGTTGCGGCGGAAATGCGTCGCATGCTTGAGGCTGGTGGTAGCGATGCCGGAGGACAGGCCGAAGGGCGTGTCGTTGGCGACGTTCAAGGCTTCCTCATAGTCCTTGACGCGAATGACCGAGGCTACAGGTCCGAAAATCTCTTCCCGCGAAATCCGCATCTGGTTGTTCGCTTCGGTGAACAGCGCCGGCTGCAGATAAAAACCAGGTGTTTCGCGATTGAGACGCTCGCCGCCGAACACAAGGTTGGCGCCTTCGCTACGACCGATCTCGATGTAGGTCATATCTTGTGCAAGCTGGCGCTCGTCGACCACCGGGCCGATATGGGTGCCAGCCTTCAGAGCGTTGTCGACGGTGACGGATTTCAGTCGCTCGGTCAGTGCCGCGACGAAGCGGTCGTGGATGCCCTCGGTGACGATCAGGCGAGACGAAGCCGTGCAACGCTGACCGGTCGAGAAGAAGCATGAGTTGAGCGAGGCTTCGACGGCGATGGTGAGGTCGGCATCATCGAGAATTACGAACGGGTTCTTGCCGCCCATTTCAAGCTGGAATTTGCGACCGTGCTCGATGGAGGCCATCGCGACACGCTTGCCGGTGCCGACCGAGCCGGTGAAGCTGATGCCGGCGAGGTCGGAGCTATCGAGCATGGTCTGACCGACGACGGAACCCTTGCCCATGACGAGGTTCAGCACGCCTTTCGGCAATCCGGCGCGGTCAAGGATATCGGCGATTGCCCAGGCGCAGCCCGGAACGAGTTCGGCCGGCTTGAAGACGACCGTATTGCCGTAGCAGAGCGCCGGCGCGATCTTCCATGCCGGGATGGCGATCGGGAAGTTCCACGGCGTGATGAGGCCGATCGGTCCGATCGGCTCGCGCGTGATCTCGACGCTGATGTTCGGGCGGACCGATGGCAGGCTTTCGCCGGCCAGACGCAGGCACTCGCCGGCGAAAAAGTCGAAAATCTGAGCGGCGCGGACCGTTTCACCGATCGCTTCCGGCAGCGTCTTGCCTTCCTCGCGGGCAAGCAGGCTCCCGAGTTCGTCCTTGCGTGCCATGATCTCGTCACTAGCTTTCCTAAGGACCGCGTGGCGCTCGAGGATGCCGGAACGCGACCAAGCCGGGAAGGCAGCCTTGGCGGCAGCGATCGCGGCCTTCATGTCGTCCGGCGTGCCCTGTGCATAGAGCCCGACCACATCATTCGTGTCTGACGGGCTGCGGTTCTCGATCGCATTCTCGCCGGTCCATTCGCCGGCGATGAGGTTCTTGTGGATGGGCATGGTCTCGTTTTCCGTATCTTAAGTTTGTCAGCGTTGGGGATTTTGCAGATCCTGATGGACTGCCGGTTGGTTCGGTGCGCAACCTGTCAGGCGGAAAGGCCGTTGGCAAGCCTGATATATCTGACGGCGCTGGTCCTGTTTCGGTTGTGGCTGGCGCGAAGAATAGCTGAGATGCTAACCGGGATCACGCATTCACGCCGCGATCTATGGCCAGTCGGCATAGCTTGCGGACGCTGCACCGTTCGAGCCTTCGTCCAATGGTCTTGACTGCTGCCTGTAGGCAGCGGGAGATAGACCGGTTTGCCTCTTGAAGTAGTGGCTGAAATAGGTCGGATCGTGAAAGCCCAGACTGTCGGAAATAGCGTGCACGCTCAGCGCCGAACGCTCCAACCGCAGTTTTGCCTCGCGCGTCAAACGTTCATGGAGGAGTTGGATCGGCGTTTTGGCGAGGGTCCGGCGACAGATTGAATGCAGCCGGTCAGTGGTTATCCCCAATTGTCCGGAATAGAAGCTGACAGGCTTCTGCCTGGCGAAATGGCTCTCCACCAATTGCCGGAAGCGTTGCATGATATCGCCGGCATTGGCCTTGCCGGTGTACGCAATGTCCTCGCCGCCGCATATGCGCCAGGTCGAAACGAGAATGAGGCGCAGAAGAGCGGATGCTGCCATCCGCGAACCATGACCGTCATCCGCCAGTTCCGAAGCCAACCCGTTGATCAGGGGCGCCAGCCGTGGCGCTTCGTTTCGGCCGAGATTCTCCCGCCATGTCATCCGGGTGAAAAACATTCGGAGGGAGTGGGTTTCGGCGTGGTCGCCGATCGCCTCATCGAAGAGGGAGGGAGAGAGACCGACAAGATGGCCGGATGCGCCGGCCTCGATCACGACCATGAGTCTTGCGTCGGGAGGGAGGATGGCGAGCGCCGGTCCAGAGAGCTCGTGTTGGATGCCTGCCGACTCCAGCCTTGCCTGGCCCTCTTCGAGATGGAAAATGTGCGTAAAGTGCGCATAGGGAGCGGATGTGAGAAGAAGTGAGCGCCGGGCGAGGGCGGGCCTCAGAGCGTCACTGCGCACTTCGCGATGGATTACAGGATCGCCGTTCACTGGTATCTGCATCTGCACGCCCAAAGGCTTCCCAGAAAATTACAGGTAAATCCCAGAAAATCGCATTCTCATTCATGGAGTCAAGCTCTAGTCTGTTTCCATGCCTTTGGGAGGAGGCTTGCAGGCATGTCCGTCCGGTGGCGGAATTTGCACATGGCTCTCCCCAAACGAACCCCTTCACGTTCGGCCTATGGCCGCCGGGTGCCATGTTCGAAGTCAAGCTCATGATCAGCAATCGCGACCAGGATGCCGCCGATGGGGCGACTTTCCTGCGCCATGGCCCCGTCGACGGCGTTCCGGTGACTATCGCTTCGGCGGCCAGCGCGGAGGATGCGCAACGCGCAGCAAACGCTGCCGCCGCGGCGTTTGCAGATTGGTCGGCGACCGGACCCTCGCAACGCCGTGCCGTCCTTTCGCAGGCAGCGGACATTCTTCGGGCGCGGTCCGCCGATTTCTTGGCCGCAATGACGGTGGAAACGGGGGCGACACCCGCCTGGTGCGCCTTCAACATCGATCTTGGGGTTGAAATCCTCCGCGATGCGGCCGCAATGGCCACACAGGTCAGCGGTTCGCTGCTTCCTTCCGACAAGGGTGGTCGTCTGTCGATGGCGTTTCGCCAACCGGCCGGCGTCTGTCTTGGGATTGCGCCGTGGAACGCACCGGTCATTCTGGGGTTCCGGGCAATCGCCATGCCGCTTGCCTGCGGCAACACGGTCGTCCTCAAGGCTTCCGAGCTCTGCCCTAAAACCCATAGGCTGATCGGCGATGTCATGAGCGCGGCAGGGTTGCCGCCGGGTGTGCTTAACATCGTCAGCAATGCGCCCGACGATGCAGCCCACATCGTCGAAACTCTGATCGCGCATCCGGCAACCCGTCGGGTCAATTTCACCGGGTCGACGCGGGTGGGGCGGATCGTAGCGCAAGTCGCGGCCCAATATTTAAAGCCCTGCCTATTGGAACTTGGGGGGAAGGCGCCGCTCATCGTTCTTGCCGATGCCGATCTCGATCATGCGGCTGACGCGGCCGCCTTCGGCGCCTTCTTCAATCAGGGGCAGATCTGCATGTCGACCGAGCGGATCATCGTGCTGGACCCGATCGCCGAAGACTTCCTCGAACGGTTTGTGGCAAGAGCGGCAAGGCTCAAGGCGGGTGGTTCCGAGGGGCATGGTTTTCCGCTCGGATCGATGATCGGCGCCGAAGCGGTGCAGCGCGTGAGCGGGCTGGTGGATGACGCGCTGCGGAAAGGCGCAAGACTTCTGGCGGGCGGTACTACCCATGACAGTTTCATGGATGCGACGGTGATAGACCACGTGACGCCGGTGATGCGGATATACCGCGACGAGAGCTTTGGTCCGGTGGCCGCTGTCATGCGCGCTGCCACCATCGACGAAGCAGTGACGATCGCCAATGACTGCCAATATGGACTGTCGGCCTCCGTCTTCGGACGCGATGTGCAGCAGGCTTTGGACGTCGCCCGAAGGATCGAGTCCGGGATTTGCCATGTCAATGGCGCCACGGTCTCGGACGAGCCTCAAGCCCCGTTCGGGGGCGTCAAATCCAGCGGCTACGGACGTTTCGGGGGATTTCAGGCGATCGAGGCTTTTACCGAACTCAGGTGGATCACCGTGAACTCGACACGTGATGTCTATCCGATCTGACGGCGCTGCCCAGCGGGCGGCCCGGTATTTCTACTTTTTGCACCATATCCTGAAGGAGGACATGTTAAATGAACATCCAGCAAATCATAAACGGCAAATCCGTGGGCGCGCTCTCCGGCGCTACCTTCGATCGTCATGATCCCTTTACCGGCGCTATCGCAACGACGGCGCCGGCGTCGGGGCTCGACGACGTCAAAGCGGCCGTCGATGCCGCAGCCGCCGCTTTTCCGGCCTGGTCGAAAATGGGTCCCGGTCAACGGCGCGCGTTGCTTTCGAAGGCCGCCGACGTCATGGAGGCGAAGGGCCCCGAATTCATCGCTCTTCTCACGTCCGAGACCGGCGGTACTGCGCCTTGGGCAGGTTTCAACGTGATGCTGGCCGCGGGGATGCTGCGCGAAGCGGCCGCGATGACCACCCAGATTACCGGTGAGATCATCCCGTCGGACAAGCCGGGCTCGCTCTCCATGGCCGTGCGTCAGCCGGTCGGAGTGTGCCTCGGGATCGCGCCCTGGAATGCGCCGGTCATTCTCGGCACGCGTGCCGTTGCGATGGCGCTTGCCTGCGGCAATACTGTCATCCTCAAGGCATCCGAGCAGTGCCCTGGACTGCATGTCCTGATCGGTCAGGTCTTCGTCGAGGCAGGATTCCCGGATGGCGTTGTGAACGTCATCACAAACGATCCGGCCGATGCGCCCGAAATCGTCGCGGCGCTGATCGCATCGCCAGCGGTCAAACGGGTCAACTTCACGGGATCGACCAAGGTCGGCCGGATCATCGCCGAGCTCTGCGGTCGCCATTTGAAGCCGGCGCTCCTTGAACTTGGCGGCAAGGCGCCGCTGGTCGTGCTTGATGACGCCGATGTCGACGGCGCGGTCAATGCCGCCGTATTCGGTGCCTTCATGAACCAGGGCCAGATCTGCATGTCGACCGAGCGCTTTATCGTCGATGAAAAGATCGCCGATGAGTTCGTGGAAAAATTGGCGGCTCGTGCCAGCCAGTTGCCTGCGGGCGATCCGCGTGGCCATGTGGTTCTTGGTTCGCTTGTCAGCCCCGACGTGGCGGCGAAGATGGAAGCCATGATCGCCGATGCGGTCTCCAAGGGTGCCAAGATCGTCGCTGGTGGCAAGCGGACCGGCTCGGTCGTCGAGGCCACGGTGATCGATGGCGTTCATACTGGAATGCGGGTCTATGCGGAGGAATCCTTCGGGCCGGTCAAGCCGGTGATCCGCGTTTCCGGCGAAGAGGAAGCGGTCCGGGTTGCCAACGATAGCGAGTACGGCCTGTCCTCGGCGGTCTTCAGCCGGGACATCCAGCGGGCGCTCCGTGTCGCCGAGCAACTGGAGACCGGAATTTGCCACATCAACGGGCCGACGCTGCATGACGAGGCCCAGATGCCTTTCGGTGGGGTGAAGGGCAGCGGCTATGGTCGTTTCGGTGGAAAGGCCGCAATCGCCGAGTTCACCACCTTGCGGTGGGTGACGATCGAGGACGCCCAGCAGCACTATCCGTTCTGATCGGCAAGGCGGGGAGGGGGTTCCCCTCCCTGCATGTCTTGGACCCGGTCAGGTATGAGACTTTGTAGGGTTGAAACAGCGACCTCCGCCGCCCCATCCAAGCGCATAATCCAGTGATTGAAACG
>DPXQ01000028.1 GCA_003527225.1 Rhizobium sp. | reverse complement strand
CTTCGCCCCCCTCATCGCCTCGCATGCGCTCGGCACTTCTCCCCGATGGGGAGAAGAGGGAGATCCAAAGCCGGCGCGGAGAGTGCGGCTGGCTCATCCACAAGGACACTGATCACCGTGTGCCGGCAGACCGACCGTCCGGCCGCCGTTCGCTGCGTGCCGCTCAGGCCAGCCAGGGCGCCGGGGCGACAGGCGCGCGGCCGGTAACGGCGGCCTCGGCGCAGTCGGCAAGGCTTGCGAAGCGAACGGCCTTGCCGCTGAGGCCGGGCCCGTAATGGGCATATTTTCCGGAATTGGTGAGGATGGTCTGCGCCCGCGGCGGAACGATCGGTGAAAGCACCGTGCACCAGCAGGCGTCGCGGACGAAGCTGACGCCGAAGGCTTCGAGGGCGGCGGCAATGCCGGCCTCGACGATGCGGGCATGGGTGACGCGGCTGAGCGTCACGGTGAGCGCCACGTCGGCATGCTTCGTCCGGCCGACACAGAGTTGTGCCAGCACACGGCATTCATCGGCCGAGAAATGCGGGTTGCCGAGCGCAACGAGCTGGACCGCCTCGCCGAGCGTCGGATTAAAATGAAGCCAGTCGGCGGCGAGATCGGCCCGGGTCACGCGGACGGACGGGATCTCCGCCCCGCCGCTTGCCGCGTCCAGCGTGGGCGCCTCCGGGGTGACGCCGACGATGTGGAACATCGGTGCGGCCGAGGTCGTCGCAAAGGCGGCGCCGAAGGCTTTCAGATCGTCGGCGGTCGGGCCGGATCGTTCCAGACCGGTGACGACGGGGATGACGTTCGGCGCCAAGGCTCCGATCCGGTAACCCAGCAGCGGCCAGAAACTGTCGTCCGCGTTGTCCATGGGGTCGACCGCAACGACCAGCCCCGCCTTGCGGTTGCCGTCGAGGTGACAACCGGCCTCTGGGGCGCGGCCGGTGAGCGCGATGCAGATGTCGAGGAAATCCGGATACTTCATCGTGCGGGCGCCGAGCACGCTGTTGGCATAGACGACGGCATTGGACTCGGCCCAGGCGATGGCCTCGCCTGCGCCGGGTGCGCCGTCCAGCTGATAGGGCGCACAGGTGAAGGTCGGCCGGGCGCCCATGCGGACATAGGCGTCGGCCAGCGCGCTGGCGGCCATCGACAGGGCGGGATCGGTGCCCTGCTGGCGCCAGCGGGCTTGATCGGCGGAAATGGCGTTGAGCGAGGTCGGCACCACGACCTGGCCGCCCCAATCCGCGAGCTTTTCGGCGAAGTCGAGGCTGGCGGGGCCGGTATAGATGCAGCCGTCGACATGGACCTGGGAAACGTCGATCAGACGCTTTGCGCCCAGCAGTTCCGCCATGCGCACGACGATCCGCATCGCGGTGCGCGTCGCCTGCGGCACCTGGTCGGACAGCAGCCGGCGGTCCTGGTCGTCAAGAGCGATCGACGGGTCCGGCCGCTCCGCCACCCGCCGGTCGGTCGGTCTGCTCGCGCCTGGCGCAAACACCGCCTCGCCCGCGATCCGGATGCGCGTCTGGCCCTTGAGCTCTGCAAAGGCTGCGGGCGAAATGACGGCGATCGGCAGGGAGCGGCCGTACATTTCCTCGGCCACCATCACGCCGAGCGTCAGGATCTCCTCGGCCTGCGAGAAGACCATGCCGGCCGGTGCCTTGCCGTTAAGGATCAGCTGCATCAGCACGGCACTGCCGGTGCAGGACCCGCGTCCGCCGGGGATGGCAAGGATCACGCCCTTAAGCGAGCGGCCGTGCAGAGGATGCGCCTGGTCGATGACAAGACCGGTTTCGGGATCGACGCCGCCCCATAAACTGAGGGCCGTGTCCGAAAACAGCAGCGGCCCTTCGGCCGAACCCTCGATCAGCCGGCGGGCCGGTGTGACGAAGGATGGAAACGCGGTCTCGACGGTCATGGGCATCCTCAAGGGCACGGACCTTTCTCGACTAACACGCGGCGGGAGCAAATCAAACGACCTCTTCACCCGAGGGGGCCGGACCGCTTGCCGTCCCGTCCTTTCGCCCCATTTGCAAAAATGTCGAGCCGCGTGTCGAATTTGACCTTGGCCGTTCGTCATGGGAGAAGGCGCGGCTTTGGCGCCCCATCAAGAGAGGAGAACGACAATGCGCGTGATGGTTCTGGTGAAGGCAACGCAAGACAGCGAGGAAGGCATCATGCCCTCGACCGAGCTTTTCGAGGCGATGGGAAAATTCAACGAGGAACTGGCGAATGCCGGGATCATGCTGTCTGGCGACGGGCTGAAGCCGTCGAAGCTCGGCAAGCGGGTGGCGTTTGACGGCGACAGCCGCCGGGTGATCGACGGCCCCTTCGCCGAGACCCGCGAGCTCGTCGCGGGCTACTGGATCTGGGAGGTGAAGGACATGAACGAGGCTGTGGAATGGGTGAAGCGCTGCCCCAATCCCATGCCCGGACCGAGCGAGATCGAGATCCGGCCGTTCTACGAAATGGCGGATTTTGCCGAGATCGCCTCGCCCGAGGGCCAGGCAAGCCATGACCGCGCCGGCGAGAAACTGGCCGCGCGCGACGGCAATTCGGCCTGAACGGAGGACGCCCCGATGACACGAATGATCTTCATCAACCTGCCCGTTCGCGATCTTGGCCCCTCGGGCGCTTTCTACCGGGCGCTCGGGGGAACCGTGAATGGACTGTTCTCGGACGAACAGGCAACCTGCGTGATGTTTTCCGACACGATTGGCGTCATGCTCCTGACCCACGAGCGCTACAGCCAGTTCACCAGCCGGCCGATCGGCGACGCCAGGGCACAGAGCCAGGCGTTGCTGGCGCTGAGTGTCGAGACGCGCGAGGAGGTTGACACCGCCATCACCGCTGCGGTTGCGGCGGGTGGCAGGGCAGACCCCAATCCTGTCCAGGATCTCGGCTTCATGTATGGCCGGTCCGCCGAGGACCCGGACGGCAATGTCTGGGAGATCCTGTGGATGGATCCGGCCGCAGCGGAAAGCGGGCCACCGGCCGGGTGAGGCCATGGAGCGCGGGCGGTGTTGATGGAAGGAGAGTTCCCCCGCTGCGGTTGACGCCGCTTCCAGCGCCGCCATACTCCCGCACATGACGACAGCGGACACCCACCGGACGGTCGAGACGGTCTTTCGCATGGAACGGGCGCGGCTGATCGCCGGGCTCGCCCGGATGGTGCGGGATGTCGGGCTTGCGGAAGAGCTGGCGCAGGATGCGCTGATTGCCGCACTTTCGGCCTGGCCGGTCTCCGGCGTGCCGGCCAATCCCGCCGGCTGGCTGATGGCCACGGCGAAGCGCAGGGCGATCGACAATCTTCGACGGAAGACCATGATCGCGCGCAAGGCGGCCCTCCTCGAACACGATCCCGACCGGCACGACACGGTGTTCGAGGAGATCGAGGCCGCCATGGATGACGATATCGGCGACGAGCGCCTCAGCCTGATCTTTACCGCCTGCCATCCGCTGCTTTCGGCCGATGCCCGCGTAGCCCTGACGCTCAAGTTGATCGGAGGGCTCACGACCGGCGAGATCGCCCGCGCCTTCCTGACCGGCGAGACGACGATCGCCCAGCGGATCGTGCGCGCCAAGAAGGCGATCGCCAAGGCAGGTATCGTCTACGAAGTACCGCACGGCACGGAGCGCGTGGCGCGGCTGGCCTCGGTGCTGGAAGTCGTCTACCTGATCTTCAACGAAGGCTATGCGGCAAGTACGGGCGAAGATGCGATTCGGCCCCAGCTCTGCGCTGAGGCCCTGAGGCTCGGGCGGGTGCTTGCGGCATTGCTGCCGGAGGAGCCGGAGGTGCACGGGCTCTTGGCGCTCATGGAAATCCAGGCCTCGCGGCTCTCCGCCCGCCACGGCCCGGACGGTGTGCCGCTGACGCTCGAGACGCAGAACCGCAGCCGCTGGGACCAGTTACTGATCCGCCGCGGGCTCGCGGCGCTGGAGCGTGCGCACGAACTTGGCGGAGCAGACGGGCCTTATGCCCTGCAGGCGGCGCTGGCGGCCTGCCATGCCCGCGCCCGGCGCTTCGAGGACACGGACTGGGGACGGATTGCCGGGCTCTACGATCGGCTGCTGGCCGCCCTGCCCTCGCCCGTGGTGGCGCTGAACCGCGCTGTCGCCCATGCGATGGCGTTCGGACCGGAAACGGGGCTGGCGCTGCTGGAGGCGCTGAAGGACGAGCCGGCGCTTAAAGGTTACGCACCGATGGCGGCCGCGCGCGGCGACTTCCTGCTGAAGGCCGGGCGGCGAGCGGAGGCGCGGGGCGCGTTCGAACAGGCGGCGGAACTGGCGGGAAACCAGGCCGAGCGCGCCTTTCTTCTCGGGCGCGCCAAGGACTACGGCGCACGATGAATGCGACGCTGTGCCCAACAGGACGACGACAAGACGGGACAGCCGATCAATCGGAAGAATCCAAACGCAAAAAAGCCGGGTGATCGCTCACCCGGCCTTTCGAATCACCTTCCCTTACGGGAGGAAACTTATGCTGCTTCAGCTTCGGCTTCAGCGGCGACGCGGGCCTTGTCGGCTGCGCCCTTGGCATCGACGTCGCGCTCGACGAATTCGATGACGGCCATGGCGGCATTGTCGCCCTGGCGGAAGCCGGCCTTCATGATGCGCAGGTAGCCGCCATTGCGGGTGGCGTAACGCGACGCGATCGTGTCGAACAGCTTCTTGACGGCGTCCTGATCCTGGATCTGCGAGATGGCCTGACGACGAGCGTGCAGGTCGCCACGCTTGCCGAGGGTGACAAGCTTCTCGACGATCGGGCGGATTTCCTTCGCCTTCGGGAGCGTGGTGACGATCTGCTCATGGGTGATGAGCGAAGCAGCCATGTTGGCGAACATCGCCTTGCGGTGGCTGGCGGTACGGTTCAGCTTGCGGCCGGCTTTCTGGTGGCGCATTGCTATTCTCCTTTAATGCAGGCTCTGTCTCAGAGGCTGCCGTTTCCTGACACATACAGGCATCCGCCTGCAGTTTGACTGGAAAAGGCAGAGATCAACCTGCCTTTTTTATCGGTTAGTATTGGTCTTCGTAGCGCTTGGCGAGATCTTCGATGTTCTCGGGCGGCCATGCCGGCACTTCCATGCCGAGGTGCAGGCCCATGGAAGCGAGAACTTCCTTGATTTCGTTCAGCGACTTGCGGCCAAAGTTCGGAGTGCGGAGCATTTCTGCTTCGGTCTTCTGAATGAGGTCGCCGATATAGACGATGTTGTCGTTCTTCAGGCAGTTCGCCGAACGGACCGAAAGCTCGAGCTCGTCGACCTTCTTGAGGAGCGCCGGGTTGAACGCGAGTTCGGTAACGGCTTCCTCTTCGACTTCCTTCTGCGGCTCGTCGAAGTTGACGAAGACGCCGAGCTGGTCCTGCAGGATGCGGGCAGCGAAGGCGACAGCGTCTTCACCGGTCACCGAACCGTCGGTCTCGATCGTCATGGTCAGCTTGTCGTAGTCGAGAACCTGTCCTTCGCGGGTGTTTTCCACCTTGTAGGACACCTTCTTGACCGGCGAGTAGAGGCTGTCGACCGGGATGAGACCGATCGGAGCATCTTCCGCACGATTGCGCTCGGCCGGAACATAGCCCTTGCCGTTGTTGACGGTGAACTCCATGCGGATCTCGGCGCCCTCGTCGAGGGTGCAGATCACATGGTTCGGGTTGAGGATTTCGATATCGCCAACCGTCTGGATGTCACCGGCCGTTACAACGCCCGGACCCTGCTTGCGCACGACCATGCGCTTTGCGTCGTCGCCATCCATCTTGATGGCGATTTCCTTGATGTTGAGCACGATGTCGGTCACGTCTTCCCGGACGCCCGGGATAGACGAGAACTCATGCAGCACACCGTCGATCTGGACGGCGGTCACGGCGGCGCCGCGCAGCGACGACAACAGAACGCGACGCAGCGCGTTGCCGAGCGTCAGGCCAAAACCGCGTTCCAGCGGTTCTGCGACGAGCGTGGCCTTGGTGCGGCCGGACGAGGTGAACTCCACCTTGTTCGGCTTGATCAGTTCCTGCCAATTCTTCTGAATCATTATTTTACCTTCCGTTCGTCGCCACCATCCAATCGTGGCTACCGAGCTAACACCGAGAGGAGCACATCAGCGCTCACCGGCGGGATGAAAGATGATCAGACGCGGCGCTTCTTGCGCGGGCGGCAACCATTGTGCGGGATCGGGGTCACATCGCGGATCGAGGTGATCATGAAGCCGGCAGCCTGGAGCGCGCGCAGAGCGGATTCACGACCCGAACCCGGACCGCAGACTTCGACTTCGAGCGACTTCATGCCGTGTTCCTGAGCCTTCTTGGCGCAGTCTTCAGCAGCGATCTGGGCAGCAAACGGGGTCGACTTACGCGAGCCCTTGAAACCCTTGGCACCAGCAGACGACCAGGCAATCGCATTGCCCTGTGCGTCGGTGATGGTGATCATGGTGTTGTTGAACGTCGAGTTGACGTGGGCAACGCCCGACGAGATATTTTTGCGTTCGCGACGGCGTACGCGGGTGGCTTCCTTGGCCATGACTTCCCTTTCATTGATCTAAACACCGCCGTAGTTCCAGCGGCTACACCGGAAAGGGCCGAGACAGCCCCTTACCAAACTCAAAGAAGGCCGGCACTGACGCGCCAGCCTTCCATTCCGGAGGTTCCGGAAATTACTTCTTCTTACCAGCGATCGCCTTCGCCGGACCCTTGCGGGTACGAGCGTTGGTGTGCGTGCGCTGACCGCGAACCGGCAGGCCGCGGCGATGACGCAGGCCGCGATAGCAGCCGAGGTCCATCAGGCGCTTGATGTTCATCGCGGTTTCGCGACGAAGATCACCCTCGACCTGGTAATCGCGGTCGATGGTTTCGCGGATCGCCAGAACTTCGGCATCCGTCAGCTGATGAACGCGGCGATCAGCCGGAATACCGACCTTCTCGATGATCTCCTGCGCGAATTTCGGACCGATCCCGTGAATGTAACGGAGCGCAATTACTACGCGCTTCGCGGTCGGGATGTTGACGCCAGCGATACGTGCCACGCCTATTCTCCTTGCTTCCAGTTGCCATCCGGCAAGTGGTGTCTCGTTACACGGCCCTCGTGGGCCGCAATTACTAAAAAGGTTCTCAACAAGTCAAAACGATCGAACCCGGTCTTCCCGAAGGAAGAACGCGCCGATCGCTTCTATGCCGCGAGTTGGCGCGCTATTTAGCGGAATCAGCTGGCAAACGCAACCGGTCCCACGAAGATTCTTAATTTCGCGCCGAACTCAAAGCCCGGCGAGAATTGCTTCGATATCTGCCGTGACGGCGTCGATCTCGGCCATGCCGTCGACCGACTTCAGCTTGCCCTTGGCATAGTAGTAGCCGATCAGCGGCGACGTCTTCTTGTAATAGTCCTGAAGACGGGTGGTCATGGTCTCGGCATTGTCGTCCGGACGGCGCTTGAACTCGGTGGAGCCGCACTTGTCGCAGACACCCTCGACCTTCGGCTTCTGCAGCCGGTCGTGGTAACCCGTGCCGCACTTGGCGCAGGTGTAACGGCCCGAGACGCGATCGACGAGGACCGAATCATTGACCTGCAGCTCGATGACGACATCCAGCTTCATGTTCTTGGCCGAGAGCATGGCCTCGACCGAATCGGCCTGGACGAGCGTGCGCGGATAGCCGTCGAGGATGAATCCCTTGGCACAGTCCGGCTGATCGATCCGCTCCGACACGATCGCGTTGACGATGTCGTCGGACACCAGNNGCAACCGCTGCACGCAGCATGTCGCCGGTCGAAAGCTGCGGGATGCCGTACTTTTCGACAATACGCTGGGCCTGAGTGCCCTTCCCAGCACCCGGCGGTCCCAAAAGGATAAGTCTCATCGTCCCCTCTTTCCTCCACGCAACTTCGACTTCTTGATCAGGCCCTCGTATTGCTGGGCAATCAGGTGTCCCTGAATCTGTGCTACAGTATCAAGGGTGACGCTGACAACAATCAAAAGCGAAGTACCACCAAGGGCTAATGGGATGCCCGTCTGGGCAACCAGCATCTCGGGGAGGATGCAGACGAAGACGAGATAGACCGCACCGATCACGGTAATGCGGGTCAGCACGTAATCGATGTACTCAGCGGTACGCTCACCGGGGCGGATGCCGGGAATGAAGCCGCCATGCTTCTTCAGGTTGTCCGCGGTATCCTTCGGATTGAAGACGATGGCGGTGTAGAAGAACGCAAAGAAGGCAATCAGCGCGGCATAGAGCGCCATGTACAGCGGCTGGCCGTGGCCGAGCGCCGATACGATGCTGGTGGCCCAGCCGGGCAGCGTCGAGGTGCCGGCAAAGCCCGCGGCCGTCGCCGGCAGCAGCAGCAGCGACGAGGCAAAGATCGCCGGAATGACGCCCGAAGTGTTGAGCTTCAGCGGCAGGTGCGAGGTATCGCCCTGGAACATGCGGTTGCCGACCTGACGCTTCGGATACTGGATCAGCAGCCGGCGCTGGGCGCGCTCGACGAAGACGATCAGGCCGATAACGGCGATGGCGACGATGATGACGGTGAGAATCAGCACGGTCGACAGGGCGCCGGTGCGGCCGAGTTCGAGCGTGTGGGCAAGCGCGGTCGGCAGACCGGCGGCAATGCCGGCGAAAATGATCAGCGAAATGCCGTTGCCGATGCCGCGCGAGGTGATCTGCTCACCGAGCCACATCAGGAACATGGTGCCGCCGAGCAGCGTCACGACGGTCGAAATGCGGAAGAACCAGCCCGGATCGGCAACCATGCCCTGCCCGCTTTCCAGACCGACGGCAATGCCATAGGCCTGCAGCGTGCCGAGCAGCACGGTTCCGTAGCGGGTGTACTGGTTGATGATCTTGCGGCCCTGCTCGCCTTCCTTCTTCAGCTGTTCCAGCGCCGGAACGACGGAGGTCATCAGCTGAACGATGATCGAGGCGGAAATGTACGGCATGATGCCGAGCGCGAAGATCGCCATGCGCTCGACGGCACCGCCGGAGAACATGTTGAACAGTCCGAGAATACCACCGGCCTGGCCCTGGAAGGCGGCCGCATAGGCTTCCGGATTGAGGCCGGGCAGCGGAATGTGGGTGCCCAAGCGATAGACAAGCAAGGCGGCCAGCGTGAACCACAGACGCTTCTTCAGATCCTCCGCCTTGGCGAAGGTCGAGAAGTTGAGGTTCGAGGCCAATTGTTCCGCTGCAGAAGCCATAAAATTCTCCGCAAAACCAAAACCGGCGGTGCACGGGGCCCAGGCCGGAGGCTATCGTCCAATGTTTTTAAGAAAACCGGGCGTCGGAGTGATTGCTTGGCAATCGCATGCCTCACCCTTGTTTTCCAGAATATCCCGGAAGACGAAACGACGTCACTCCGTCCTGGGATCGTGAGGCTCACATATGGGAGCAAAATCGCCCGGTGTGAAGCACCCCGGGCGATCTATTCATGACTTATTCAGCCGCTTCGGCAGCTGCTGCGAGCAGCTTGACCGAACCGCCGGCCTTTTCGATCTTTTCGACAGCAGCCTTGGAAGCGCCGGCAACCTCGAGGGTCACCTTGGCGGTCAGCTCACCGTCGGCGAGAACGCGAACGCCATCCTTCGGGCGGCGGATCACGCCGGCAGCCTTGAGGGCAGCAGCATCGATCGTGGCCTTCGGGTCGAGCTTCTTGGCATCAACCGCGGTCTGGATACGGCCGAGCGAAACGGTCACGTATTCGGAAGCGAAGATGTTGGTGAAGCCGCGCTTCGGCAGACGACGATAGATCGGCATCTGGCCGCCTTCGAAGCCGTTGATCGAAACGCCCGAACGAGCCTTCTGACCCTTGACGCCGCGACCACCGGTCTTGCCCTTGCCGGAGCCGATACCGCGACCAACGCGGATACGGTCCTTCGAGGCGCCTTCGTTGTCCTTGATTTCATTCAGTTTCATGATGATTTCCCCCGTCTCACTTCTCGTCGACGACGCGAACGAGATGCTGGACAGCACGGATCATGCCGCGAACCGAAGGAGTGTCCTCCAGGGTGCGGACCCGGTGCATCTTGTTGAGGCCCAGACCGATGAGCGTCTTGCGCTGCACTTCCGGACGGCGAATGGGCGAACCGATCTGCTCGACCGTGATCGTCTTTGCTTCAGTCTTCTTCGTAGCCTTAGCCATGGGTCAGACTCCTCTTATTCTTCCGAGGCATTGCCGGAAGCGGCACGGCGCGCCTGAAGCGTAGCATACTTGATGCCGCGCTGAGCTGCGATGTCCTTCGGGTGAACCTGGTGCTTCAGGGCGTCGAACGTGGCGCGAACCATGTTGTACGGGTTCGACGAACCGGTCGACTTGGCGACGACGTCGTGCATGCCGAGCGTTTCGAAAACGGCGCGCATCGGACCACCGGCGATGATACCGGTACCGGCCTTGGCGGAGCGCAGCAGAACCTTGCCGGCGCCGTGGCGACCGTTGACGTCGTGATGCAGCGTACGGCCGTCACGAAGCGGAACGAAAATCAGATCGCGCTTGGCGGCTTCCGTTGCCTTGCGGATGGCTTCCGGCACTTCGCGTGCCTTGCCATGGCCGAAACCAACGCGACCCTTCTGGTCGCCGACGACGACGAGGGCTGCGAAACCGAAACGACGGCCGCCCTTCACCACCTTGGCGACGCGGTTGATCGCGACCAGCTTGTCGACGAACTCGCTGTCGCGCTCTTCACGGTTCTGACGGTCGTCCCGCGAACCACGCTTTTCTTGTGCCATTGTCCTTTTCCTTTTTCTTTTCCGGGTGCAATCGGCAGATTACTGTCATTTCGCCCTGCCCTCTTCCGTGACGGCATGGGGGCGAATCCGGGTGTGTCCGGCAATAAGCCGGAAATCCGCCCGGACACAAGCCCGGGCGGAATTTCTTAGAAGTTCAGACCACCTTCGCGGGCTGCATCTGCCAGGGCCTTGATACGGCCGTGATAGATGAAGGCGCCACGGTCGAAGACGACTTCCTTGACACCGGCCTTGACGGCCCGCTCGGCGACCAGCTTGCCAACGGCTGCGGCTGCAGCAACGTCGGCGCCGGTCTTCAGGCCCGAGCGCAGATCGGCATCGAGGGTCGATGCTGCGGCCAGGGTGCGGCCTGCAACATCGTCGATGATCTGGGCGTAGATGTTCTTCGACGAGCGATGTACCGACAGACGCGGACGGCCATTGGCCACCGCCTTGATCTGACGCCGCACGCGATTGGCACGACGTACAAGTGCTTCTTTCCTGCTTGCCATTTCGCGCGTTCCTTACTTCTTCTTGCCTTCTTTGCGGACAATCCGCTCTTCGGCATACTTGACACCCTTGCCCTTGTA
>DPXQ01000027.1 GCA_003527225.1 Rhizobium sp. | reverse complement strand
GCGATGCCGTCGTCGACGGCGATCGTGTTGAATTCCTTGGCGACGCCGCCGGAAGCCTCGATCTCGCGGGCGACCAGCTGGCCGAGGTCCTTGAGGTGCACGTGGCCGGGGACGAACTGGGTGAACGAGTTGACCACCGCGATGATCGGCTTGCCGAAATCCGAATCCTTCATGCCGGTGGCGCGCCAAAGGCCGCGCGCACCCGCCATGTTGCGGCCGTGGGTCGTGGTTCTCGAACGATAGGCTGGCATCGATGTTACCTCGGATCTCTTCGTGTTTGTTGACCGGGAGCGCTGAACGGCTTTACTTGCCAATGGTGCGCGAACATCCGGATTTTGTCCCTGTCGTAGTGGAATTGCGCCAAGGTGTCACTATCAGCATAGCTCAAAACGGTACGCCTGGCACCCGACAGGCTTGCCGGCCGTCCGGGTAACGCCCCGAACACGAAAATGTGGCCGCAATGTTTCTTTCGCAAAGCATGGAACTCTGTTTTCTTGTGTTAAGTCAACTATGTGACTTAAGCACTGCATGACCATGGAGGTCAGGACCTATGCCCGTATATCGCCCACCCAGAATTGCCGCTTCTGAAATTACGCCCGAAGGGCTTTATCTGAACCGCCGTACTCTGCTTGGCGCCGCTGCCGCTGGCCTCGCCTACGCAGCAGCTCCGAAAGCATTTGCCGCCGCGCTGCCGGCAAAGCCGACGGATTACAAGGTGACAGAAAAGATCACCACCAAGGAAGACGCCACGACCTACAACAATTTCTATGAATTCGGCACGGGCAAGTCAGATCCCGCACAGAACTCCAGCGCTTTCAAGCCGACGCCCTGGCGGGTCGAGATCGGCGGGATGGTCAACAAGCCCATGGTGATCGGCATCGATGACATCATGAAGGATTTCACCATGGAAGAGCGCATCTACCGGATGCGCTGTGTCGAAGCCTGGTCGATGGTTATACCCTGGATCGGCTTCCCGCTGTCCGCGCTTCTGGACAAGGTCGAGCCTCTGGGCAGCGCAAAATATGTCGCCTTCGAGACCGTTGTCAGGCCCGACGAAATGCCGGGGCAACGCGGCCTCTTCCAGGCGCTCCCCTGGCCGTATGTCGATGGGCTACGCCTCGACGAGGCGCGCCATCCCCTGACCATTCTCGCCACCGGACTATACGGCGAGACACTGCCGAACCAGAATGGCGCGCCGCTGCGCCTCGTGGTGCCATGGAAATACGGTTTCAAGGGCATCAAGTCGATCGTCAAGATCACGCTGACGGAGGAAGAGCCACCCTGCACATGGAACAGGGCCGCGCGGAACGAGTATGGATTCTACGCCAATGTGAACCCGGCTGTCGATCATCCGCGCTGGAGCCAGGCGACGGAACGCCGCATCGGCGAGGCCAATGGCCTCTTCGGAGGGGCGCGCCTGAACACCCTGCCCTTCAACGGCTATGCCGAGGAGGTCGCGAGCCTCTATGCCGGCATGGACCTGACGAAGTATTTCTGAGATGGCCTTGCCTTCGCTCCCGTCTCGTCTGCGCCCGGCCTCGATCTCGGCGCTTTATGCCGTCGGACTGCTGCCGGGGCTTTGGTATTTCTATCTCGGGACGACCGCCGGTCTCGGCGCCGATCCAGTCAGAACCTTCGAACACCTTCTCGGCCTGTGGGCCTTGCGATTCTTGTGCGCGACGCTCACGGTGACGCCGCTGCGCGATCTCTTCGGGATCAACCTCATCGCGTATCGCCGGGCCTTGGGGCTGCTCGCCTTCTACTACGTGCTCGCACATTTCGCGGTCTACCTGTTCCTCGACCGGGGACTGATCTTCTCCTCGATCCTGGGCGACATCGCCAAGCGGCCTTACATCATGCTCGGCATGGCGGGCCTCCTGATGCTGATCCCGCTGGCAATGACATCGAACCGATGGTCGATCCGCACGCTTGGCCCCCGATGGAACATGCTGCACAGGCTGTCATACGCGATCATCGTGGTTGCGGTATTGCACTATGCATTGTCCCTGAAGGCGATCACGGCCGAACCGGCAGTCTACATTGGTCTGGTCGCGGTGTTGCTGGGCTACCGCTTCGTTCGGCCCAGGATCATGGAGCGCAAGAGACGCTCCAAGCGGTCCGAACCCAAGGCCTATCGGGCTGCCGTTGCCGATAGTCGCAGTTAACTCCACACACTGACGAAACGCAGAAAGGCCGGGTGAGAGATCTCCCGGCTTTCTTCATGCCTGTCTGTAAGTTTTTTTCGCGGCGATGTCGATTTGGCCCAAGGTCGTTCGTCATGGGATTATGCGCCTCGTTGCGCTGCTTCAAAAGAGAGGAGTATGAACAATGCGTGTGATGGTCATGGTGAAGGCGACGGAAGACAGCGAAGAAGGCATCATGCCCTCGACCGAGCTGTTCGAGGCGATGGGCAAGTTCAACGAGGAGCTGGTGAATGCCGGTATCATGCTGTCGGGCGACGGATTGAAACCGTCGAAACTCGGCAAACGGGTGGCATTCGACGGTGCCAGCCGCCGGGTGATCGATGGTCCCTTCGCGGAGACTCGCGAGCTGGTGGCGGGCTACTGGATTTGGGAAGTGAAGGACATGGACGAGGCCGTGGAATGGGTGAAGCGCTGCCCCAATCCGATGCCCGGCCCGAGCGAAATCGAGATTCGTCCCTTCTACGAGATGGCGGATTTCGCCGAGATCGCCTCGCCCGAGGGACAGGCAAGCCATGACCGCGCCGGCGAGCGGCTCGCCGCCCGCGACGGCAAGCCGGGTTGAGACGGAGAGCGCCCATGACCCGAATGATCTTCGTCAACCTTCCCGTCCGCGACCTTCAAGCCTCGGATGCCTTCTACAGGGCACTCGGCGGCATGGTGAACCCGCGGTTTTCGGACGAGCAGGCAACCTGCCTGCTCTTCTCGGACGCGATCGGCGTGATGCTGCTAACGCACGGGCGCTATCGCCAATTCACCAGCCGACCGATCGGCGACGCGAGGGCTCAGAGCCAGGCGCTGCTGGCGCTGAGCGTCGAGACCCGCGACAGCGTCGATGCGGTTATAGCGGCGACAGCAGCCGCCGGCGGCACGGCCGATCCCAACCCGCGCCAGGATCTCGGCTTCATGTATAGCCGTTCCGTCGAAGACCCGGACGGCAATGTCTGGGAGATCATGTGGATGGACCCGACGGTTGCCCAAGGCGATCAACAGGTTGCCTGATGCCCTTCCACATGTTGACTGGTCTGGGCCGGGCTCCATACTCGGTCCTATGGGAGCATCCGAGGCGCACAGGACGGCCGAGACCGTATTCCGCATGGAGCGAGCCCGGCTGATCGCCGGGCTTACCAGGATCGTACGCGACGTCGGCCGAGCCGAGGACCTGGCTCAGGACGCGCTGGTGGCGGCGCTCTCCGCCTGGCCGAAGACCGGCATTCCCGACAAACCGGCCGCGTGGTTGATGGCGGCGGCCAAGCGCCGCGCCATCGACCACCTTCGTCACCGACGCATGCTCGAACGCAAGCATGCGGAACTCGGCCGCGACATGGAGGCGCAAAGTTGGACAAATGGGGAGATCGAGAACCTCGAGGCAGCCATGGACGACGACATTGGTGACGAGCGGCTGAGCCTGATCTTCACCGCGTGCCATCCGGTGCTTTCCACCGATGCACGCGTGGCGCTGACGCTGCGCCTCATCGGCGGCTTGACGACGGACGAGATCGCCCGGGCATTCCTTTCGAGCGAAGCAACGATTGCACAGCGGATCGTGCGGGCAAAGAAGAGCCTCGGCAAAGCCGGCATCGCCTACGAGGTGCCGCGCGGCCCCGACCGCAACGGACGCCTCGCTTCGGTGTTGGAAGTGGTCTACCTGATCTTCAACGAGGGCTATGCGGCGAGCGCCGGCGAGGACCTCATTCGCCTCCAACTTTGCGCCGAGGCATTGCGGCTCGGCCGCATCCTCGCGGGCCTCGCCCCGGACGAACCGGAGGTCCACGGACTTCTGGCGCTGATGGAAATCCAGGCTTCACGCCTCGCCACTCGCGTTGCCGCCGACGGAACGCTCCTGACCTTGGCCGAACAAGACAGGGGCCGATGGGACCAGTTGCTGATCAGGCGGGGCCTGGCCGCTCTCGCTCAGACCCAAGTGCTCGGCGGTGCGGACGGGCCCTACGCGTTGCAGGCGGCCCTGGCGGCATGCCACGCACGGGCGGCAAAATACGAAGAGACAGACTGGGCGCACATTGCCGACCTCTACGACAGGCTGCTTGCCGCCATGCCCTCACCCATCGTCGCGCTCAACCGCGCCGTGGCGCACTCGATGGCCTTCGGACCGGAACACGGACTGGAACTGCTCGTCGCGCTGGAGCGCGACGAAGCGCTTGCCGGCTATGCGCCGCTGCCGGCGGCGAAGGGGGACTTCCTGTTCCGCGCGCGACGGCTGGCCGAGGCCAGGCACGCATTCGAGCGAGCGGCGGCCCTCAGTCGCAACGAGGGCGAAAGGACGTTTCTACTCAAGCGCGCCGCCGCATGTTGCCAAGAATAGAGCATTTACAGAACGCGAAAAAAGCCGGGTGATCGCTCACCCGGCTTTTCAATTGCATTCCCTTACGGGAAGAACCTTACGCTGCTTCAGCTTCGGCTTCAGCCGCAACGCGGGCCTTGTCGGCAGCACCCTTGGCATCGACGTCGCGTTCGACGAACTCGATGACAGCCATGGCGGCATTGTCGCCCTGGCGGAAACCGGCCTTCATGATGCGCAGGTAGCCGCCGTTGCGGTTGGCGTAGCGAGTTGCAATCGCGTCAAAGAGCTTACGGACGGCATCCTGGTCGCGGATCTGCGAGACTGCCTGACGGCGGGCATGCAGGTCGCCGCGCTTGCCGAGCGTCACGAGCTTTTCTACGATCGGGCGAATTTCTTTCGCCTTCGGCAGGGTCGTTACGATCTGCTCATGGGTAATGAGCGATGCAGCCATGTTGGCAAACATTGCCTTGCGGTGGCTGGCGGTTCTGTTCAGCTTGCGGCCGGCTTTCTGGTGGCGCATGGCTATTCTCCTTCACATGCAGGCCCGGCCTGCTGTTTGATATGGTTAGTACTGGTCTTCGTAACGCTTGGCGAGATCTTCGATGTTCTCGGGCGGCCATGCGGGCACTTCCATGCCGAGGTGCAGGCCCATGGAAGCGAGAACTTCCTTGATTTCGTTCAGCGACTTGCGACCAAAATTCGGCGTGCGAAGCATTTCGGCTTCGGTCTTCTGAATGAGGTCGCCGAT
>DPXQ01000094.1 GCA_003527225.1 Rhizobium sp. | reverse complement strand
GGTGGCCCGGCAAGCGAACCGGCACATCTTCTACCGTTGCGGACCCGGCATCCTTTTGATCTTCAATCCGGCCGAGACGGCAAAGCCTGTCCCGGCCGGCGCGCTGCCGGTACCGAGCCATGGAGCAACCGGCCCCGGACATGTCTGCTTTCGCGTGCGCGGAGAGGAGATGGACGGGATCGTCGAACGCCTGCGGACGGCCGGCGTGCTGGTGGAATCGGACTTCTGCTGGCCGAACGGGGCGCGCTCCATCTACTTCCGCGATCCGGCCGGCAACAGCCTTGAATGCGCAGAGCCAAGGCTCTGGAACCTCGAATAGGATTTTGACCACATGCGCAAGCTCGACACCCGCACCATCGTGGTTGCCAGTCACAATGCCGGCAAGATCGCTGAGATTGCCGACCTGATCGGCCCGTTCGGGTTTTCCGCCCGCAGTGCCGCCGATCTGAAGTTCGCCGAACCCGATGAGACCGGCACGACCTTCGAGGAAAATGCCGCGATCAAGGCGCTGGCCTCGGCGCGCGCCGCCGGCATGCCGGCACTGTCGGACGATTCCGGCCTCGTTGTCGATGCGCTCGACGGCGCGCCCGGCGTCTACACGGCCAACTGGGCCGAACGCGAAGACGGCAGCCGCGACTTCGCCATGGCCATGGAGAAGGTCGAAAAGGCGCTGGCCGAACGTGGCGCCACGACGCCTGAACAGCGCAGCGGGCGTTTCGTCAGCGTGCTCTGCCTCGCCTGGCCCGACGGCCACACCGAGATGTTCCGCGGCGAGGTGGAGGGCACGATCGTCTGGCCGCCGCGCGGCAGCAAGGGTTTCGGCTATGATCCGGTCTTCCAGCCTGAAGGCTACGAGACGACCTTCGGCGAAATGACTTCGGAAGAAAAGCACGGCTGGAAGCCGGGCGACGCGCAAGCGCTCTCGCACCGCGCCCGCGCCTTCAAGACCTTCGTGGAAACCTGCCTGGAGGCGTGAGACGTCGATGCTAGAGGCCCCGCCGCTTCTCCTGCCCGATACCGGCGAACCGGGCTTCGGTATCTACGTCCATTGGCCGTTCTGCGCGGCCAAATGCCCGTACTGCGATTTCAACAGCCATGTCCGCCACCAGCCCGTGGACCAGCCGCGCTTCGCCGCCGCCTTCCTGCGCGAGATGGAGGAAATGCGGCGCTTAAGCGGACCCAAGACCGTCACCAGCATCTTCCTCGGCGGCGGCACGCCCTCGCTGATGGAGCCGGCGACCGTCGGCGCCATCCTCGACGGCATTGCCCGCCAGTGGCACGTGCCCGACGGCATCGAGATCACCATGGAGGCCAATCCGTCGAGCGTCGAGGCCACACGTTTCCGCGGCTATCGCTCCGCAGGCGTCAACCGCGCCTCGCTCGGCGTGCAGGCGCTCAACGACCCGGACCTGAAGTTTCTCGGCCGTCTGCACGATGTCGAGGATGCCCTGAAGGCGATCCGACTGGCGCGCGAGATCTTCCCGCGCATGTCCTTCGACCTGATCTATGCCCGGCCGCACCAGACGGTCGAGGCCTGGGAAAAGGAACTGCGCGAGGCGATCTCCTATGCGGTCGACCATCTGTCGCTCTACCAGTTGACGATCGAGGAAGGCACGGCCTTCTATGGCCTGCACAAGGCCGGCAAGTTCGTCGTGCCGGACGAGGAACAGGCTGCGCTCCTTTATGAAGCGACACAGGAGATCACGGCAAGCGAAGGTCTGCCGGCCTATGAAGTGTCCAACCATGCCCGTCCGGGCGCGGAGAGCCGCCATAACCTGACCTACTGGCGCTACGGCGACTATGCCGGCATCGGCCCGGGCGCGCATGGTCGACTGACACGCGGGCGCGACAAGCTCGCGACCGCGACCGAGCGCAATCCGGAAGGCTGGCTCGTCGCCGTCGAACGCGACGGTCATGGGATGATCGAACAGGAGTTGCTGGGATCGGACGAGCAGGCCGACGAACTGCTCTTGATGGGGCTCAGGCTGCGCGAGGGCGTCGACCTTGCCCGCTGGCAGCAGCTTTCCGGCCGGGATCCCGATCCGAAACGCGAAGAGACTTTACTGGAACACGGCTTTATCGAACGCCTCGGCAACTCGCGGCTGCGCTGCACGCCGAAGGGAATGTTGATCCTCGACGCCGTGGTCGCCGACCTCGCTTGCTGAGGAGGCTTGAAACACAGAGAGGACGCCATCATGCCCGTCGATGCCGCCTTTGCCCGCCACGACATGGCGATCCTCTATGACAGTTTCAACGACCATGGGCCGGACACCGAATTCTATCTGGCTCTGGAGACGGAACCCCGCCGGATCCTCGATCTTGGCTGCGGCACGGGCGCACTCGCCCTGGCGCTCGCGGAGCGCGGACACGCAGTGACCGGGCTCGACCCCGCCCCCGGCATGCTCGACGTCGCCCGCAACAAGGACAAGGCGAACCGGGTCCGCTGGATTGCCGGGGACGCCCGCGACTTCGCGCTCGGCGAGACCTTCGACGTGATCATCATGACCGGCCACGTCTTCCAGGTCTTCCTTGACGACGCCGAGACACTCGCCGTGCTTTCCAGCGCGCGGCGCCATCTGGCGGACGGTGGCCGGCTCGTCTTCGAGAGCCGCAATCCGTGGGCGCGGGCGTGGGAGAACTGGACCGAGGAACGGACGCGTGAAACGACCGTGGTGCCGGGCATCGGTCCGGTCGAGGTCTACTATCAGGTGCGGGAGGCATGGGCGGATTTCGTCCGCTTCGATGCCGTGTTCACCCTGCTGGAGGGCGGCGATCTGAGGATCAGCGAGAGCACGTTGCGGTTTCCGGGCAGGGACCTCATCGCGCAGCTGCTCGAGGCCGCCGCTTTCTCCTCGGTCGAATGGCTGGGAAACTGGGACAGAACGCCGCTTACCCCGCAAAGCCCCGAATTCATCGTCATCGCCCATGCCTGACACGGCCGCCGCACGCGATCGGCAGGATCATCTGCGAGCCCAGGCATGCAGCCACTGGGTGGCCACACCGTCAAAACCGCCGCCATTGACCTGCTCGATCACCGGTGCGCGGAAACCCGCTTGGAGATAGGTCCGGCTGAGCCAGCCGGAACCGGGACGATTGTAGTAGCGTCCCAGAC
>DPXQ01000103.1:4906-5340 GCA_003527225.1 Rhizobium sp. | reverse complement strand
GTCGCCTGGCCGTTCTTGACGTCGCTGTAGCAGAGGCTGGTCGGGTCGAACATTTCCATCGCCTGGTCGACCGCGGGTCCCTCACGGCGGATCTCCAGCCGGATCCCCGACATCAATGGCCCGGGGGCGGAGAAGCCATCGCCGAAGGGATGAACGGCGATCTCACCGCCGAAAGCCTCCGGCAGCGGACCGTCCCAGAACCAGGTCGAGAACTCCGTGTGGCGCTCCCAGCGCAGTGTTCCCTGCCCCCAGGGCATGGCGTGGTGGCGGGCATTGCGATCGGGGACGGCTACGCCGCGGGACCGCGACAGCTCGGCGAGCGCGCTGTGATGGACGGCCGATCCACCATCCATCATGAAGGCGAGCTGCACGATGACGCGTTCCGATTTCACCAGCGCATAGGGCCTCGCGTGGATCTCGCCCAGCGCCAAGGC
>DPXQ01000103.1:4514-4769 GCA_003527225.1 Rhizobium sp. | reverse complement strand
CTGATCGCCTGCCGAATGATGGAGAGACCCATGAAGCGACTTGTTCCGGCGACACTGCTTCTACTTTCGATCGGACTGCCGGCCCTTGCCGGCGAGGTCGGCGAATTCGAGGCCAGACTGCGCGCCGCCTATGGCGACTATCGAAAAGCCCTGTTCGCCACGAACATGGGCAAGGCGCCGGAATCGACGGCGTCGCTCGACAAGTTCGCCAAGGCCTGGTCGGCCATTGCCGCCGAACCCGTGCCGCCGCACTAT
>DPXQ01000103.1:2656-4381 GCA_003527225.1 Rhizobium sp. | reverse complement strand
GTACCTGCTGGACGACATCATCGCCCATCCGCCGAAGGAGGCCGATGCGAGCTACCAGGAACTGCTCGCAGCCGTCGAGGCGAGCGTGGCGAAGCTCGAAGGCGCGTCCGGGAGCGGCGATACCGCATCGATCAAGGCGGCCATCGGCGGTTTGAAAGCGCCCTATTCCAAGCTGTTCCTCAAGTTCGGCTGACGCGACGACGGGACCCTTGCGGCCCCGCCTTCCTCTCGCCAGCCACACACGACGAACAACTGGACAAATTAATTGACCAATCCCTCGGCCACTTGCTAAACAAGCCGCCGAGGGAGGACGTCGTGACGGACAGGGACGAAGGGCTTTTCGCCCAGATCAGCCATAGCCGCACTGCCAGCGAAGTGGTCCAGCAGATCGAACTGCTGATCCTCGACGGCGTCCTGCGCGACGGAGACCGGTTGCCGGGCGAGCGTGATCTGGCCCAGGATCTCGACGTATCGCGGCCGATCCTTCGCGAGGCGCTGAAGGAACTGGAAGCGCGCGGCCTGCTCGTTTCGCACCACGGCGGCGGCACATATGTGGCCGATATCATCGGCCAGGTGTTCTCCAAGCCGATCACCGAACTCATCTCGCGCCACGCCCGCGCCACGCGCGACTATCTGGAATACCGTCGCGAACTCGAGGGGCTGACCGCCGAGCTTGCCGCGAAGCGCGCCACCGACACCGACCGGGCGCTGCTGACCCGCATCGTCGACGACATGAAACGGGCGCATGAGGGCGGCAATCCGGAAGAAGAGCTCGCCGCCGACGTGGAGTTTCATAACGCGATCGGCGAAGCGGCGCACAACATCATCCTACTGCACACCATGCGTGCCTGTTACCGGCTTCTGTCGGAGGGCATCTTCTTCAACCGCAAGGCCGTGTTTGCGCTTGCCAATGCGCGCGAACGACTGCTGGAGCAGCATCTCGCCATCCACGCGGCGATCCTTTCGGGCGACGGCGCGGCGTCCAAGCGTGCCGCCCAGGCGCACATCGATTTCGTCATGCAGGCGGTCGACGAAGCGTCCCGCGCCGACGAATGGGGCCGGGTGGCCAAGCTTCGGCTCATCCGCCGCGACAACAATCCTCAAGGCTCACGAACCTCCCGCGGCAGCGGCCAGGACAAGACGGAGACATCCCGATGACTGCACCCCAGAAAAGACCGCAGGTCGGCCTGTTCGCCACCTGCCTGGTCGACCTCTTCCGCCCGAGCGTCGGCTTTTCCGCCGCCAAGCTGATCGAGGATGCGGGCTGCGAGGTGCATGTGCCGATGGCGCAGACCTGCTGTGGCCAGCCGGCCTACAATTCCGGCGACCGGAAGGATACCCGCGAACTCGCCATCCAGGTGATCGAGCTGTTCGAGGGATATGACTACGTGGTCGCCCCGTCCGGCTCGTGCGCCGCCATGCTGAAGCACCACTATCCGGAAGTCTTCAAGGGCGACGCCAAGTGGGAGGAGCGCTGTCGTCGCTTCTCGGACAAGGTGTTCGAGCTCGTATCCTTCCTGACCGACGTTATGTTCGTGCCGAAGGTCGAGGCAAGCTTTGCGGGTAGCGTCACCTATCACGACAGCTGTTCGGGGCTTCGTGAGCTCGGCGTGCAGAAGCAGCCGCGCAAGCTTTTGGCGACGGTCGAGGGGCTGGAGCTCAAGGAAATGGCCGGCAGCGACGTCTGCTGCGGCTTCGGAGGCACGTTCTGCGTCAAGTATTCGG
>DPXQ01000103.1:2340-2495 GCA_003527225.1 Rhizobium sp. | reverse complement strand
CGCCCGCGCGCTGCACGACCCGCAGTTGCAGAAGGCCTTGCAGAATGTCGAGAAGGGCTTCATCGCCAAGCGTGCGGCCGCGGCCGCCGCCCTGCCGGAATTCGACGCGCTGCGCGACAATGCCCGCGATATCAAGAACCACACGCTTTCCCATC
>DPXQ01000103.1:1130-2170 GCA_003527225.1 Rhizobium sp. | reverse complement strand
ATCTCGCCGTCGATCGCGACCTGACAGCACCGGAATCGCTGCTGTCGGAAGCGCGCGAAGTGCTTCGCAAGCGCTACTTCCAGGCCGATGTCGGGATCACCGGCGCCAACTTCCTGATTGCCGAGACAGGCACCTCGGTGATCGTCACCAACGAGGGCAATGGCGACCTCACCCAGACGCTCGGCAAGGTGCATGTCGTGGTCGCATCGATCGAGAAGATCGTGCCGACGCTCGAGGACTGTTCGCAGATCCTGCGCCTTCTCGCCCGCTCTGCGACCGGACAGGACATGTCGGTCTACACCACGTTTTCGACCGGCCCGAGACGGTCAGACGATCCGGATGGCCCGGACGAATACCATGTCGTCCTGCTCGACAACGGCCGCACGTCGATGCTCGGTACGGAATTCCAGGAGATGCTCCGCTGCATCCGCTGCGGAGCCTGCATGAACCACTGCCCGGTCTATCATGCCGTCGGCGGCCACGCCTACGGCTCCGTCTATCCGGGCCCCATGGGCGCGGTGCTGACGCCATCGCTGTTCGGCGTGGATCAATCGGCCCACCTGCCGAACGCCTCGACCTTCTGCGGGCGCTGCGAAAGCGTTTGCCCGATGCGCATTCCCTTGCCCAAAATGATGCGGCACTGGCGTGAGCGGGAATTCGAGCGGCACCTGACGCCGGCAACGGCCCGCTATGGACTATCGGTCTGGGCCTTCTTCGCCAAGCGGCCGAAGCTTTATCGGATGGCGACCTCGCTCGCCGCCTCGATGCTGTCGCTGGTTGGCGGCGCCAACAAGCGCATTGCGGCGCTGCCACTTGCCGGCGGCTGGACGAAGTACCGTGACCTTCCGGCGCCCGAGGGCCAGACATTCACGCAGGCCTGGGCAGCGCGCCAGACGAAACGACAGGGAGCATGAACATGGACGGCAGAACCGCTATTCTTTCGAAGATCCGTGCTTCGTTGAAGGCTCCGGCCGCCGACGAGGAACGGCGCGCGGCCGTGGCCGACCGCCTTGCCCAGACGCCGAAGGGCATCATCCCGG
>DPXQ01000103.1:848-1072 GCA_003527225.1 Rhizobium sp. | reverse complement strand
GATCCGCATCGGCGCCGATCCCCGGCTTGCCGGCGCGCCATGGTCGGCGGAGGTGACGCTGGAAATCCGCCACGGCGCATCCGACGGCGAGGATCTTGCCGCCGTCAGCCATGCCTTCGGCGCGGTGGCCGAGACCGGCACGCTCGCCGTGCTGTCCGGCCCCGACAATCCCGTGACGCTCAATTTCCTGCCGGAACACCACATCGTGGTACTGGCCGCCGACG
>DPXQ01000103.1:0-688 GCA_003527225.1 Rhizobium sp. | reverse complement strand
TTTTGGGGAACAATCCCGGTTCCGGCTCGTTTGCGAAAGAGCACTTCCGGAACAAATTTGTATTGTGAGAGATATGACAAGCTACATCGATGTGAACGCGGCGCCGCGGATCGCGCTCGTCTCCACCCATGGCTATGTCGCCGCCCAGCCACCGCTGGGGGCTGCGGACACCGGCGGCCAGGTCGTCTATGTCCTTGAACTGGCGAAGAAACTCGCGCAGCTCGGCCACAAGGTCGATATCTTCACGCGCCGCTTCGAGGAGCAGCCCGAGATCGACGAGGTGGACGCAGACNNCACCGGCACCTCAACGAATGGAACGAGAAGGCCCTGCGGTACATCAGGCGCGAGGGTCTCTCCTATCTGTTCATCAACAGCCACTACTGGGATGCCGGCGTCGCGGGACAGCGGCTGTCCGAAGCGCTCAACATTCCGCACATCCATACGCCGCATTCGCTGGGCCTGTGGAAAAAGCGGCAGATGGAGACCGACTATCCGGAGCGCGCCGACAGGTTCGAGGCGGAGTTCAACTTCAAGGAACGCATCCAGCACGAGCTGATCGTCTACCGCAGCTGCCAGCTGGTGGTCGCCACGACGCCGATCCAGCTCGACATGCTGCTGGAAGACTACGGCCTCAGCCGCAATCGCGTGCACATGATCCCGCCCGGCTATGACGACAACCGGTTCTATC
>DPXQ01000082.1 GCA_003527225.1 Rhizobium sp. | reverse complement strand
CAGACTGTCCAGATAAGGCGACCAGTTCCTCGGCGGCATAGGCCGCCGTGCCGAAGCGGTTCTTGAGATCGCGCCCGAGACGGCTGGCATGACCCGTCCAGTGCGACAGCTCGTGTGCGAGCGTGGCGTAATAGTGGTCGAAGCCGCTAAACAGCCTCGCCGGCGGCATTGTCACGCGATCAGCGGTCGGCTCGTAATAGGCCTCAATGCCCTGGTGACGCAGGTTGACGGGGATGGCGGCGAAAAAGGCATCGAGCGACAGCTCACGTCCTTCAGGCTCGACTAGCTCGAGCGTCGCGGCTGGGTAAAACCTTTCGGGCAGCCCCTCGACCTGATCCGCGTTGAAGACCGGATAGGACTTCAGCACCCGGCGTGATTCGTCGGTCTTTTCGCCGGTATCGGGGGCTTCCACCTCTTTGGTGTAGCTCTTGTAAAAGATCGCAATGGTCGACTTCTCGCCCTTGCGGACCTGGGCGCCGAGCGACTTTGCCTGGTTGTACGTCATCCAGAAAGGAGAGGCGTAGCCGCACATGTCGGCAACCATCCACAGCCAGAACACATTCATGCCGCGGTAGGGAATCCCGCAGGCCCGGAGGGGCCGCGATTGTGGAACGCCGCGCCAAGGCTTGATCCAGGGTTTCGTTCCGGCTTCAAGACGGGCAATGATTTCCTGGGTGATCCGGGTGGCGGGCGACAAGCCGCCGCTCTGCCCCTTGCGATAGGCCATGAAGGTTCTCCTGATTGATGCATCTGGACAGTCGGCGAGGAGTTCGCCGGTCAGTGCCACAGGGTCCCGAGCCCCCTCTGCTCTCCTTCCAAAAAGGAAGCGGCCCTCCGGCCTAAGCCGAAAGACCGCTTCTCGAGGTACGAGTGGCCTTGCCTGTCAGGAGGAGGTCAGGCGGCCAGCTCGTGGGGGGTATGAATTTCGCCGTCGACACCAGACTCAGCGTCGCTTGCGTCGATCTCGGCTTCGCCGGCCTCCAGGGTAGTCGAGGCGAACCGCATGACCTCAGGCACCCAGGCCAGAGCCTTTTCACGGACCTCGACCTCGGTGATGTAGGTGCCGGCGAAGACGCGCTCGGCGCTCATCGCGAGGTCACCCTTCTTGACCGAGGCGAAGCGCGAAGAGAGTTCGAGACCGCCAACATCGGTCAGCGCGTCGAGGATCACCTGCTTCGACACCCGGTCGAAGTAGTTAGCCGCTGTCGGGCGCCACCACTGCGCCATGTCGATGCCGATCAGGGTTCCGAGATGATCCTGGAATGGCAGCTGACGCTCACCGGCCATGTTGATGCTCGCCTCGAGCGACCGGGCAACGACATAGCCAAGCCAGGCTGCGCGGCTGTCATCGGGCAGCGCCCGAAACAGATCGAAGCGGGAGATCGCATCGTCACCAGCGCGCCAGCTTTCGTCGAGACTGGAGCGGAACTCGGCCAGCCCGCTGCTCGCCGGAGCATCCTTGGCTTCGAAGCCGATGATCGGGCCTGCCGGAACAGGCGCGCGCAGCGTGCTCGCAGCCCGCGCCCGCCAGTCGTGGGTATCGGCATCGGCGAGCGTGAAGACCATGAGATCGAGCGCCAGCCCGGGGTCGGACGCAACGTGCAGTGCCAGAACATCGCGGCGCTGCATGGCGAGCTCGTCAACCAGACGCTTCGACAAGGTGGTCCGGCGCCTGTCTGAACCTTCCTCGCCGGCAACGACCTCGATCCCGCTGTCGCCATCGGCGGGATCCGCTTGACGCTCGCCGTAGAACACCGGCTGGAGAACCGGCGTACCATCGCGGGAGAGCACTAGAACCATGCCTGCGTCGACCTTGAGCTCCGGCGCGATGACGGGCGGTCGGGCGCGGATATCCTGACATTCGCGTTCGATGGCCTCGATGGCCGCCTCGGCCGCTGCCACGGCCTCTTCGGCACTGTCCTCATCCTCGAGGATCGCCGCATGTTCGTCATAGGAGGCATCGAGCTCGTCGAGCCGCGTCAATTCGGCTTCGGTCAGCGGCGCCGGTTCGGCGGGAAGCCTGACCAGCCCTTCGACCAGATCGTGGCTGGCATAGGGATCGAGCGTCGGCTTGACCCAGGCAAGACCCTGCTCGGCGGCGAGGGCTTTGGCCTGCTCTTCCATCTTTGCCGTCGCGAGGCTCTCGAGCAGCGCAACATCGACGTAGGATTCGCTGTCGTCGTTGTCGAACAGCTCCCGCTCGATCCGGCCGCCGGCGGCGATATAGGCGTCTCGACCAACGAACCGGGCGCGCGGATCGCTGCCCCGGACAGTCCCGGACAGAACCATGCGCCGGATGCTGTCTGCATTGGGGGCATAGTAGGCCGAGGACACCTGCTCGAACACACGGGCCTGGATCTCCTGGTCCGAGGTCGCACCGAAGGCCTTGGCGATGTCGAGAGTGATTTCGCCCGAGGCCAGCGCTTCGAACACGACGGGCGCAAGCGTTGCAAGACGCAGCCGACCCTCAACGAAGCGGACCGTCAGACCGAAGCGGCGCGCGACATCTTCGACCGTCGAACCGCCTGCCACGAGCGTTGCAAAGGCCTGGGCTTCGTCGGCCGGGTTCATGGCTAGGCGGTGGAAGTTCTCGGCGAGACTGGTCTCCACCGCGGCCTCAGCGCTGTCTTCGAGCACAAGGCAGGTGACTTCGTGATCGCGGGAGATGATCTTTTCATCCGTGAGCGCGAGCATTGCGCGGCGACGGCGCTCGCCGGCTTCGACCTCGAACTTGCCCTTCGCGGCAGGCCGGACGATGAGATTCTGCAGCAGCCCATGGGCTGCGATGCTGGCCTTGAGTTCGGCATCGGCGGCTGAATCGCCGTGACGGCGGACATTGCGGGGAGACTGGACAAGCTTGTTCAGCGGGATCGATTTGATCATGGGACACACTCCTGACGTGAGCCCGGCGCATCGACCATCGACGCCCAAATGGCTCAATCAGGGCAAAGCCAACTCCCCTCTAATGCGTTCGCAGCGAATCTCCTGATAAGCGCGGGCAATGACGAAGACTATGCTTGGGACTTACCCGCCATACCCGCCAGAAGGGTTCAGCGGCAGGTTCATCTGCAAAACCCGTGAGTCATCGGTCAGCTTGAGTGCTATAGGAAGCTTGGGCGAGAAAGCAGACTTGCCGCAACCGGTGAATGAACCGAGGCCGATGCGGAGGGCGCGTGATGCACTGCAAAGAGCATCAAGCGTTTTGTTGGGCAAAATCCACGCAGACCTGCATCGAAGACACCTACTATCATCATGCTATTGTCGACTTGCCGTGAGCTTATGTGGCAGGTGGACTTCCCATAATGGGTACCAAGGGGCGTATATGATCAGTCGAGGTTCGGAATGGCACCGATGGGAGCCGCATATCCATGCGCCAGGCACTATCCTCAACAATCAGTTCGGTGCTGCTGACCCTTGGAATTCCTACCTCACCACGCTTGAAGGCCTGGCGCCGAAGATCGAAGCGATCGCCGTCACCGACTACTACGTCACTGACACCTACGAAGAATTCATCAAGCATAAGGCTGCCGGTCGGCTGCCCGGCGTGTCACTGCTCTTCCCGAACATCGAGCTGCGCCTTGACGTGGCGGCGAAGACGGGCTTCGTGAACGTTCATCTGCTGGTCAGCCCTGAAGATCCCGAACACCTCTTGGAGGTGAAGCGCATCTTGAAGCGCCTTCAATTCCACGCATTCAGCGATCGCTTCGACTGCACGCGGGAGGAGTTGATCAAGCTCGGCAAACGTGCGGACCCGACCATCACCGACGACGGCGCCGCGCTCCGGCACGGCGCAACTCAGTTCAAGGTCAACTTCGATCAACTGAGGAAGGTTATCGACGAAAGCGAATGGGCGAAGAATAACATCCTGGTCGCCGTTGCTGGCAGCGCCGGCGACGGCACGTCAGGCGTCCGCCAGGCCGCTGACGCGACCGTTCGCCAGGAGATTGAAAAGTTCGCCCACATCATCTTCTCCAGCAGCCCAGCGCAGCGCGAATTCTGGATCGGCCAACGCGGCGTAAGCATAGAGGAGCTGCGCGCTCGCTACGACGGGTGCAAACCTTGCCTACATGGCAGCGATTCCCACGATCAGAAGTCCGTCGGGCAGCCCGTCGACAATCGCTACTCGTGGATCAAAGGTGCGCTTGAATTCGACGCGCTGCGGCAGGCCTGCATCGACCCCGAAGGCCGCGCCTATGTCGGGGAGCAGCCGCCGCGCTCGGCCATGCCTTCGCAGGTCATTTCGCATGTCCGCATCGAAGATGCGGATTGGGCGACTACACCAGACATTCCGCTCAATCCGGGACTTGTGGCCATCATCGGCGCGCGGGGATCGGGAAAGACGGCGCTGGCCGATGTGATTGCCGCCGGCTGCGACGCGATCACGCCCGCCGGATGGGACGCTGACGAGAATATCAGCCCGTCCTTCCTCACACGCGCGCGCAAACTGATCGGAGACGCTACCACTACGCTGATCTGGGGCGGCGGCGCGACAGTGACGCGAGCGCTTGATGGCAGAGACGCCAACGGCCATATGTCATTCCCACGCGCTCGGTATCTCTCCCAGCAATTCGTCGAAGAGCTGTGCTCAGCCAAAGGTGTGTCCGATGGCCTAGTGGACGAGATCGAGCGAGTGATCTTCGAATCTCACTCGCAGGACGACCGCGATTGGGCACTGGACTTCGCCGAGCTACGCGACCAGCAGACAGCGCGCTTCCAGCAGGCGCGCGAACGCGAGGCCGAGGCGATTGCGGATATCTCCGACCGCATTGCTACGGAGTTAGAAAAAGAGACCCTTGTCGCCAACCTGACGACGCAGGTCGGGCAGAAGAGGAAGCTTATCGCCGACTATACGGCTGACCGCGCCAAACTCGTGGTCAAGGGCACCGAGACGCAAGTTGCCCGACACACACATCTCAGCGAGGCTGCACAGAAGCTCAGGAACAAGATCCAAGCCTACGGCAATCAGCGCCGTACGTTTGTCGCCTTGCAAGACGAAGTTCGCAGTATGCGCGCCACCGGCGCGCCCGAAATGCTCCGCCAGGCCCAGGCGCGACACAACAACAGCGGCCTCGACGCAAAGCAGTGGGATGACTTCTTGCTGATCTACAAGGGCGACGTCGACAAGAGCCTTACCGCCTATATCGCGTGGGCCGACGGCGAGATTCGCAAGCTCAACGGCGTTTCGCCACCACCCGGAGATCCGAACACCGCTCTGATTGCAGATACCGCCGATCTCACGACTCTTCCGCTTGCGCCGATCGTCGCGGAGATGGCGCGTCTCGACGATCGCGCGGCGTCTGGACAGCCTTGGTGCTCTGACGCGCGGGCAGCGCCAGACCGGCGGGCAAAACCTGTTCGATCCGGCTGACAATCTCGAAAGCATCTACGCCAAGGAAGCCCTCCATCGCTGGTTCGGCTTGCTGTTCACCGGCAAGCTCGAAGCGGTCAGTCTCGGGCGCTTCCAAGAGCTGACAGGTCTCCGGATCGAAAGAGCCGACGGTTCAATGGTCGATGATCTGCCGTCGATCCAGCGCTGGCTAAATCGCATCCTGGCGCTACCCATTGCCCTGCAGAACGCGATCTTCGATGAGTTCATCGGGCTGGTCGAAGCGCGCATTGATGCCGCCCGTCAGGCCGGTACACTGGACCTCGGTCTCGAGACCATCGTAGTCGAGGACTTCACGGTCCTGTCCGATACGCTGCTGCGCACCGATCCGGCATCGGGCGCGACCAATGTAGACCTTCGACTTGGCATGCAGCGCATTGCTATCAATGGCGATGAAGACATTTTCAGGCATCGATGAGAAACCTCGCAAGGCGTCGGCCGGACCCGTTGTCCGACGGGCTGCGTCCGTGCAGGACGCGCCAGTTGTCAATGATAAGGACGTCGCTTCGGCGCCAATGATGCGCGTACGAAAGGGCGCGCGTGGCCCGGTCTTCTATGAGTTGAATGGCTTTTCGACCGCGCTCGTCCAGAGGTTCAAGGCAGCCGGGGTCGTAGCGCAGGAACGCTCGGCCCGGCGCAAGTATGGTTGAATAGAAGGATCGGCGGCCGTTGCGGACGAGGACGGGCGCCTCTTCGAGAAGATCAAGCTCCTCTCGCGCAAAGCCGAGCCTACGCCACTCGAGTAGCATCGTCGCCGCGGCCGGCGCCCCTGGGTTGATACACCCAAGAATAAGGTAGCGGCAAGGTCTTGGGCGATGACTGAGTTCAGTGTGAAACGGTAAAGCGCCCAAACCGTAGCGGGCGCTCAGGGACCGTGGATGCGCCTCGTCGGCGACAATCGGCTCGACGACCTCTCCGAGTTGCCCCGCACGGCCGGCAACACGGGTGCCGAGGCGATCGCCTAGCTTGACCATTTCCTGCAGAATGGCGTCGGGGGTCTCTGCCTCGCTGCTATGGAGAGACCAGCCGCTCTCGAATAACGGGCCGAGAACTTGTTCGGGATCTGAGACGATGACGTCGCTTGCAGTCATCTGGTCGCCTCATCGATCGAGGCGGACGCGAAGCCGCCGCGCGCGCTCGCGGAAAGCGGCTTCACCGCCTTCAAGTATATCGCACACCGCCTTTCGGATGGCGGCGTTCTCCAGGCCACCGGCGACGTAGCTAATTGGCGGAAGACCGCCCGACAGATGCGGACCAGCTTCAGCGACTATGATTTGATCGGCGTCGGTATTGATGACGAGGTTGGCGTTGTGCGTCACCATGATCACTTGGCGCTTCGCCTTCGCCGCGATGAACAGCGCCACCAACTCGTCGAAGACGGACTTCGGATCGAGGTTTTCCTCGGGCTGGTCGATGATCAGCGGCCGGTCATCGGAATCGTCGAGCGCGAGGTATAGCAGAAGCAGGACGATGCCACGCGTGCCTGGCGACAGTTTGCGTATGTCAACGCCATCATAGGAAATCTCGTAGCGGACGGCGATGTGTTCGGTGCCGAAGAGCCAGTGCGCGAACTGCTTCGACCAGGCACGGAACTCGGCCTGCTGCGTCGGCGCGTATGGCGCGTGCGAGAGAAGGTCTTTCAGGAATTTCCCCATGAAGGCCGTCATGGCAGCCTGAACCTCGGCGGCCGAGCCAGTTTCCCACGCGGGCCTAAGCGCGTCGGTCGCGGCTGCAATTAGTGAGCCGCGACCGTAGAAGGGGCCGGTCTTGCGCCGGTCGAGGAGTTCCTCCTCGGCGAACGAGCCCCAGGTCTGGACGTCGGCGATCCTGCGGACGGTAAAGCTCAGTTTGTTGAGCGTGCCCGATGACGCGGCAAGGCGTGCCATCAGCGGCGCGTAAAGGCCAGCCAGCACGTTCTGCTCATTGATGATGGCCTCGAACACTCGGCCATAGGTATCGTCGCGTTCCGCCTGCAGGTCCTTCCGTCGCGCCGCCGCACCTTGGGCGTCGGTGAGCCGCGTTTCCAAGGTCTGAAGCGCCGAGTTTTCCTGCGCGATCCTGTTTGTGAGCGCCGTGTATTGCTCACGAACCAGCTTGTCCGCGCTGAACAACGCCTCGAGATGAAGCGACGCTCGCCGCGCACATCGGTGGTAACCGGCCTGAACAGCGGTGCCGATGCCTGGTTGGTGCGATTGGTGCGGCCAAGCCCCTGGATTGCGGCGTCAGCCCGCCAGCCCGGCTCGAGCAGGAAGTGGACGCGGCGGGCCTGGTTCTTCGCGGCCAGATCGGCGTGGTAGCTGCGCCCCGTTCCTCCGGCATCGGAGAACACCAGGATGCGCTTGGCACCGTCCATGAATGCCTGGGTTTCGGCGACATTGGCTCGCGGCGAGCGGGATTGGAGTTTCTGACGACCATCACGGCCGACGATCAGCCGGCGCGTCCGACCGGTGACTTCGGCCACTTGGTCGACACCGAAGCGCTCAATGATGGCATCGAGCGCATTAGCAATCGGCGGCAGGGCGCAGAGTTGCTCGATCATCCGGTCGCGCGCGGCCAGCGCGGAGCGGCAAAGCACAGGTGCGCCATCCTCGTCAGTCATAGGCTCGGAGCGAGGATTGCCGTTTTCGTCGGTGAACACCGCCATCAGGCGGACAGGAAAGCTCTTGGCGAGATAGTCGATCACATATTCTTTGCAGTCGCAGTTT
>DPXQ01000147.1 GCA_003527225.1 Rhizobium sp. | reverse complement strand
CATGGGATCTGCACCGCTGCCGCCGTCAGCCGAAACGTCCCTGAGATCGATCCGCTGACCGTCCGCCAGATGGATCACGCCGTCGTCGCCCTCGAGGCGGGCGGTGCCGAGCGTGCCGACGAGTTCGATGACATCGGGAAAGCCGGGATAGGCAGCCGTGGTTGCGCTCAGGGCGCCGAGCGCGCCATCGGCGAAACGAAGGGCGGCGTGGACGGTGTCCTCGGTTTCCATCCTGTGCACGAGGCTGGTGGCGGCGAAACCGGTGACCTGCGTCGGCAGGCCTGCAAGCGCGATCAACTGGTCGATGGTGTGGATCGCCTGCGTCAGCAGCACCCCGCCGCCGTCCCGCGCCAGCGTTCCGCGGCCGGGCGCATCGTAGTAACTCTGAGGCCGCCAGTTTGCGAGCCTGAGGGAGGCCGAAACGATTTCGCCGAGCGCGCCTTCGCCGAGCAACCTCGCCGTCTCGGTGAAGACGGGCCGAAACCGGCGTTGCAGCACGATGCCGAGCTTGATACCGGCGCGCTCCGCCGTCTCGACGAGCTGCCGGGATCGATCCAGGGAAATTTCCAGGGGCTTCTCGAGCAGCACGTGCTTGCCGCCGGCAGCGGCGCGCCTCACGAGGTCCAGATGCGCATTGGGCGGCGCAAGGATGACGACGTAGTCAATGGACGGATCATCGAAGATGCGTTCGGCACTGTCGATAGTGGGCATGTCGAACCGTGCGGCGAACGCGTTGCGTCGCGCCTCCGTCGGACTGAAAACGCCGGCGACATCGACCCGGTCCTTCAGGTCGATAAGGCTCAGCGCGTGCGGCGCCGACGCCATTCCCAGGCCGATGATGCCGGCGCGCAGTTTTCGCGATCGAGCTGCCGTCAATGAAACCTCCCAAAGTGCCACAGATCCTGTTTTTGCCAGCGAATCCGGGTGCGTTGCCGCCTCCCGTCCGCCGTGGGCGCTGTGCGGCCCTGTCCCGGATGCGGCCATCACCGGCGAACGGGGGGTGTGTCTTTCATCCCTGCACGGCGACGGGCCTGTCGATCGTCAGCGGGGCGTCTCCTCCCGTCCCGCATGGGCTCTATCACTGCCCAAGCATCACCTCGGGGTCAAGCAGAAGTCATCATACAACTGATGTTTTTTTGTATGTTGACATGACGTCTGATTGAAATTACCCCTTTTGTCGGCCGAAGGAGGAGCGGTCGCCCATGAGCCTTGTCGCCCCGGATCTGTTGTTTCCCTCTGACCCGGCGTCCCGCGCCATCGCGGCTGACCTCTATGCCGCGGTGAAGGATCTGCCGATCGTCAGTCCGCACGGCCACACCGATCCGCGCTGGTATGCCGAGAACGAGAACTTTCCGGACCCGGCCCAGCTGCTGATCGTTCCCGACCACTATATTTTCCGCATGCTGTTCAGCCAGGGGATCCGGTTGGAAGACCTCGGCGTACCGACGCTCGACGGTTCGCCGGTCGAGACGGACGGCCGCAGGATCTGGCGCCTCTTCGCCGAGAACTACTACCTGTTTCGCGGAACGCCGACCCGGCTCTGGCTGGATTTCACGCTCGAGAACCTGTTCGGCATCACGACGCCGCTGACCGCCGGCAATGCCGACGCCTGCTATGATGCGATCGCCGCCCAGCTGGTGACCGACGCCTTCCGGCCGCGTGCCCTGTTCGAGCGCTTCAACATCGAAGTGATCTCGACCACGGATGGTGCCCTCGATCTCTTGCCCTGGCATGCAAAGATCCGCGACAGCGGCTGGACAGGCCGTGTCGTCCCGGCCTATCGCCCGGATTCGGTGATCGATCCGGATTTCGAGGGCTTTCTCGACGGTCTCGACACGCTGGGCGATATCAGCGGTTGCGATACGGGCCGCTGGCAGGGCTATCTGGATGCGCACCGCGATCGCCGCGCCTATTTCCAGTCTTTCGGCGCAACGGCCACCGACCATGGTCTTGCCTCCGCCGAAACCGCCAATCTCGGCGCCCGTGAAGCGGAGCTGCTCTTCGACAAGATCCGGACCGGCAAGGCGGACGAGAAGGAGCGCGCGCTGTTTCGGGCACAGATGCTGACCGAGATGGCCAGGATGAGCATCGAGGACGGGCTGGTCATGCAGATCCACCCCGGCTCATGGCGCAACCATTCCCCCGCCATCTTCGAGAAATTCGGTCGTGACAAGGGTTTCGACATCCCCACCCGCACGGATTATGTGCGCGGGCTGAAGCCGTTGCTCGACGCCGTCGGCACGGATCCGCGGGCCTCGATCATCCTCTTTACGCTCGACGAGACGAGCTATGCGCGCGAGCTGGCGCCGCTTGCCGGCGTCTATCCGGCGCTGAAGCTCGGGCCGGCCTGGTGGTTCCACGACAGTCCGGAGGGCATGCGCCGCTTCCGCGAAATGACCACCGAGACCGCGGGCTTCTACAACACGGTCGGCTTCAACGACGATACGCGTGCCTTTCCGTCGATTCCGGCGCGCCACGATGTCGCCCGCCGCGTCGATTGCGCCTTCCTTGCGCGCCTCGTCACCGAACGTCGGCTGCGGGAGGACGAGGCGCATGAAGTGGCGCTCGACCTGGCCTACGGCCTGGCGAAGAGGGCATACAAACTCTGACTTTATCACTGCAACAGCGGGCAAGACGCCCGCCAACTGGGAGGAGAAAATGTTGCAAATGACCAAACTGTGGGCCGGTGTCGCGCTTGTCTCGATGCTTTTCGCCAGCGCTGTCTCAGCCGAGACGGTGTTGAAATCGTCCGATACGCATCCGGACGGCTATCCGACCGTCGAGGGCGTCAAGTATTTCGGCGAACTCGTCAAGGAGCGCACGCAGGGGCGCTATGCCGTGGAGGTTTATCACTCGGCCCAGCTCGGCGAGGAAAAGGACACGATCGAGCAGGTGCGCTCCGGCGTCATCGAGCTCAACCGCGTGTCCATGGCGCCGTTCAACGGCACCGTGAAGGAGACGATCGTTCCGGCATTGCCCTACATCTTCCGCTCGGAAGATCACATGCACAAAGTGATGGACGGCGCGATCGGCGACCAGATCAAGGCGGCCTTCGAGCCGGCCGGGCTGGTGGTGCTTGCCTTCTATGACGCCGGCGCACGCTCGTTCTATAACTCGAAAAAGCCGATCAAGACGGTCGAAGACCTCAAGGGCATGAAGTTCCGGGTCATCCAGTCGGACATCTTCGTCGACATGACCGCAGCCCTCGGCGCGAACGCCACGCCGATGCCTTACGGCGAAGTCTATTCCTCGCTCGAGACCGGTGTCATCGAGGGCGCCGAGAACAACTTCCCGAGCTATGACACGGCTAAGCATTTCGAAGTCGCCAAGTACTACTCGATGGACGAGCACACGATCCTTCCGGAAGTGTTCGTCATGAACAAGGCGGCCTTCGACAAACTGACGCCCGAGGATCAGGAGATCTTCAAGCAGGCGGCTAAGGACAGCGTCGCCAAGCAGCGCGAGCTGTGGGCGGCGAAGACTGCGGAATCGCGTGCCCTCGTCGAAAAGGCCGGTGCCCAGATCAACGAGGTGGAGAAGCAGGGTTTCATCGATGCGATGAAGCCCGTTTATGAAAAGCACATCACCGACGAAGTGCTGAAGAAGCTCGTCGCCGACGTGCAGGCTGTGCAGTAAGCGCGACGCCCGAGCCCCTCCGTCCGGCCCGCGGCCGCGGAGGGGCAAGCGTTGCTTCTCGACAGACAAATTCGCGGACCGATGGTCCGGCCCTTCGGACAGTCGAAGGGTCAGGAGGCGCCAAAC
>DPXQ01000024.1 GCA_003527225.1 Rhizobium sp. | reverse complement strand
CCCGCGCCCGGCACGGCCGCCATCTGCCAGAAAAACGCCTCGCGCCAGACAATGCCGGCGGCGGCGCCGGCCACCAGCAGCACGAGGGAAATCGCGAGGCTGCGCCGGCGCAGCTGGCCGAAGAGCAGGCCGAGACCGAAGAGCGGCAGCAGCCGCTCGGCGGTCAACAGCGAGGCGAGCGGAAGATCGGCGAAGCTTTGCCCCGATAGCGCGAGCTGAGCGAGGATGGCGACGAAGCCGGCCAGGCCGAGGCCGAGCCCGGCCACGAGCGCCGTGCCGCGCGCGCCAGCGGCCGCCCGGCCGGGATCAGGCGACGAGGAAATAGAGGCCTCCAAGGCCGATCAGCCCGCCGAGTGCCCGCGACAGCTCGCCGCCGCGCAGCCGCTGGAAGGCGAGGCCGACGGCAACGCCGGCAAGGTGCACGAGGCCTGTGGCAAAGACGAAGCCGATCGCATAATCGGCGGGATCGGCCGCCGTCGGCAGCTCGGCCCCGTGGGCATAGCCGTGGAAGATGGCGAACACGCCGATCACCAGGAGGGCCAGCCATTCCGGCGGGCGCCAGACGAGCGCAAGCGCCAGACCGAGCGCGACGATCGACAGCGCGATACCGCTTTCGACCGCGGGCAGCGGCACGCCGGCAATGCCCATCATGCCGCCGAGAACCATGATCAGCGGAAAGGCGATCGGCAGCGACCAGACCGCGCGGCCGCCCATCTGCGCGCCCCACAGGCCGACGCAGAACATCGCCAGCAGGTGATCGAGACCGGAGAGCGGATGCTCGAAGCCGTGCAGGAAACCGCCCGCCTCGCCCTGCAGGATATGCGCCTCGGCCGCGCCCGGCGCGGCCAGCATCAGCAATGCGGCGCCAAGGGCGGGCACCACAACGGCAAAGAGCAGTCTCGAAATCGACATGGCAAAAATCTCCAAAACCGGCGGCACCCGTGTGGGGGCGCGCGCCTTCAATCGTCCCGGACACCCCGCCTCCGTCGGCCGAAGCCGGTCGGGGCGGAGAGATTGCCGGGCGGCCTCGACTATATCCGAATCGCGGTTGATTGTAGATGGATCTGTGTCGCAGGCGAGGCCAAGCTATCCTGCCCGCCCGCGTGATTTTCTGGAGATCCCCATGCAAGACAGTTCGAGGCCCGCGTTCGGCCGTTCCTCCACGCTAGGGCTTCGTCCACGGCCGGGCCCGGCACCGGCGGCGCTGGCCGGCCTGGCGTTCCTCGCCGTCGCCGCCCTGCCCTCGCCGGTTTTCGCCCATGTGCTGGGTGGGCCGATGGGCGGCTTCGGCAGCGGTTTCGGCCATCCGCTCGCCGGCTTCGACCATTTCCTCGCCATGCTGGCGGTCGGGCTCTGGGGCGCGCAGATGGGCGGCCGCGCCGTCTGGTCGCTGCCGGCGACCTTCCCGCTGATCATGTGCATCGGCGGGGTGGCGGGCATGCTCGGCCTGATGCCGGACGAGACGATCCGCATCGCCATCGCCATCTCGCTTATCGTGCTGGGTGGTGTGATCGCGGCGCGCTGGGTGGCGCCCGAATGGGCGGCCCTGATCATCGTCGCCTTCTTCGCGATCTTCCACGGCTATCCGCACGGCCAGCTGACGCTCCGCGCCACCGACCCCGCCGCCTTCACCGTCGGCTTCGTCGTCTCGACCGGCGCCATCCATATCCTCGGCATCGCCGTCGGACTGGGGCTCAACCGCGTGTGGAACGGCAATCTGGTGCGGGCGATGGGCGCGGCGATCGTCGCCGCCGGGGTCTATTTCCTGCTGCAGTGAACCGGGCGCAGGCGACGCCGCATCAGGCGTCGGAGCGCAATGCGCCGCGTCCGGGGATCAGGCCGAGCACGATCGCACAGCCGGCGATGATGACGACGCCGCCGACCATCTGCACGAGCGACAGCGGCTCGCCGAGGAAAAGTGCGCCAACGAGAACCGCGATCGCGGTCACGGCGAATTCCACGCTGATCGCCCGCGTCGCGCCGATCGAGGAAACGAGCCCGAAATAGAAGACATAGGTCATGGCACTCATCACCACGGCGGCGATCAGCAGATAGCCGTAGTCGACAAGGCGTGGCACGTCCGGTACAGGCACGACGAAAAGCAAAGGCAGGGTCATCAGCCCGCCGAAGATGAAGGCGCCGATCGTCACTTCCCAGGCACCGACGCCCTTCAGCCGGTGGCTCGCATAATTGCTGCCGAAGGCGGCGCAGAGGCAGGCGGCGAGCGTGCCGATGCAGCCGAAGACGAAGGAGGCGGTGACGGGAACGGCGGGAAAGCCGACGAGAAGCACGACGCCGACAAAGCCGATCACAAGGCCCGCCAGCCGTTCCGGCGTGATCTTTTCCAGGCCTAAGAGCTGGCCGATCACCATGGCGAACATAGGGATCGTGGCGACGAGGATGGCGGCCATGGCGGTGCCGATCAGCGGCGTGGCATAGGACAGCCCGATCAGCTGGCCCGCGACCGTCGTTGCCCCGACCACGGCAAAGGGCCACCAGCCGGCCCCAAATTTCAGCCCCCGCCCGCTGACGCGCGCCAAAAGCACCAGCGTCGCTCCGGCGATCAGCGAACGAAACGTCACCGCCCCGACCCAGCCGAAGGCGGCGACGATCTTCAGCAAGATCAGAAAGGACAGGCCCCAGGCAAAAGCCAGGAACAGATAGGCAGCAAGATCCTTGGGCTTCATCGACAGGCCAAACAGTTCCGCTTAGGAGCGGTGGAGGGAAACGGGAGTGGGTGCTGGCTGACTATCGGGGCAGGCGGGCGGGGTCAAGGCGGGGGGAGCCTGAAGCAAGTCTAGCGCGTTTCAAGGAGCGTACGACTCGCTCAATGCATAGGGCAATCTCGCTTGCTACTGCCAAAGCCCTTCGTCAAATCGCTCCCGGTGTGGGAACAGCGGAATCAGGCACAAGCGGAATATCAACCAACACGCATACGCGGAGTCGGCTCCAAAAGGTGCGCCATCGCTCATGAGCCCGTGCGCAACTTCATGGCGAATCGTCGGCCCTGGTTGGGATAGGAAAACGCTTTCAATGTCCGTTACAATGGCGCTTCCAAACACCTCGACTATCTCCGCTCTCATCTGATCGAACATGGCAGAGATAGTAAGGTCTTGCTGTGTTTTGGTGGCATTGTCAAAGGTAGAAACGTCGTGGCCTCCACCTTTCAGCACATGGCGGATGGATGCCTCCAGCAAGGGTGTCAAGATGTAGAGACCGCTAACCGGATCTCCTTGAAAGAAGCGTCTAAAACCTCGATTATATGTTCGAACCAGCGCTTCCGGCACGAACCCGCTGTATCTCAACAGTGCTGTGAATGCCTCGTCTGTGACGAAATAGCGTTCATTGATCAGTCTACGTGCCGTTTGAATATCTCCGACTGCAAATATCTGATCTGGCATTGATCCCCCTTGGTGATGCGCCGAGGCACAAAGCTTTAGAAAATCAACGCGGCCATGGTCATCATTCACGTCATTCCGATGCAGCCAACCTTCAAGCGAACCGCCGATTTCCGACGCGGGGAGGATGTCGTAGTGAAGCGCGAGTTTGGCTATCCGCTGCACGTGTCGAAGATTTGTTCCGGTCAATGCGCCATAGAAGAGCTCATTCACTAGCTGTCGGACTTCCGCCTGCTCCGGTTTACCAAGGCCAACGGATCTCATGGCCGCGAGACTTAACGCTCGCTTCAGAAGATCGCGAGCACGCGCACTATAGGGGGAGTTCGCCTCCTCGAATGGGAATTTTATGACTCCGGCTGCGACGTCACGGACTGTCTGACAATAGGCAGAGATCGCCGCAAGTCCAAGATCGACACGCCGCCGATTCAAAAGCCAAGCAACATCAGAAAGACGAGCTTTGAGCGTCGAGTGAGTAGCGGTTTCGGCCATAAGGGCAACCACATCTGCGTTGCCTCGAAAATCTTCAGGTATTGCGGATCGTTTACCATCCATCTGCACCATAGGCCCATACGGGTCATTGACGTCGTTTGGCCTGAAATGAAAACCGCATAGCGCACTCAGTGCGGCATAGACCACGGCATAGTTCTCGGTACCGTCGCGCTCCGCGACTTCAGCCGCTTTCGAGAACAGACTTTGGTACTCGTGACAGTCAGCGACGGCAGCGGTCTTGATGACGTGTTCGAAGTCAAAGCCGTCAAGCATCTCTGCAGTGATAGAGTGATACCTCGGCCTAATGACTCCGTCCTCCGCAGGTTTCCCATTGCTGTCATCAGTCGTCATCCCGTCCCACCTTTCTCCAAATCCCAAGGTGTCAATTTAGTGACCGGAATTGGCGTTGTCTCTTTAAACGCCGTAATAGCATGAGTCATGCCACGGCCGGACTTCCGAGTACAATCGCCGTTTGCCGAGTGCTCGCCTCGTCAACAATCTGATTTCATCGTGGGGAAAAATGGTACGGTTGGGGGGTCTCGAACCTCCGACCTCAGGTGCCACAAACCTGCGCTCTAACCAACTGAGCTACAACCGCACATCCGGCGTCCAGGACGCCTTGGGGGGTCACATACGGG
>DPXQ01000138.1:34287-66636 GCA_003527225.1 Rhizobium sp. | reverse complement strand
CCGACGGACATGCCCGTTTCGACGCCGGGTTGATGCGTGCCGGTGCCGCGCTGGCGCCCGCCGTCATCACCGCCCGTAACGGCGAGGAGGACTATGTCTTCCTCGACATGAAACGCGCCGGATTCGATCTTTCCGACCGCGGCGTCACCGGCAGGCCCGCACCCGGCGCCATCGATGTCCTGGCCTGGACGGAACGCGGCATCTATCGCCCCGGCGAGACCGTGCATGCGAGCGCGCTCGCGCGTGATACTGCCGCAGTGGCAATCGAAAAGCTGCCGCTCACTTTCGTCTTCACCCGCCCTGACGGCGTCGAGTACCGGCGCATGGTCGACAGCGGTGAAGCACTCGGGGGCTATGCGCTCGACCTTCCGCTTCTCGCCGATGCGATGCGTGGCACCTGGACGATGCAGATCTATACCGATCCGAAGAAGGAGGCGATCGGCCAGCAACAGTTCCTCGTCGATGATTTCGTGCCTGACAGGATCGAATTCGATTTGAAGAGCGAGGTCGCGAACATCGAGATCGGTACGCCTGTCGCGGTGACGGTCGACGGCCGCTACCTGTACGGCGCGCCCGCCGCCGGCCTCACCCTCGAAGGAGAGGTCAACCTGAGGCCGACGCGGACGAGCCCCGATTTCGAGAATTATCAGTTCGGGCTTGCGGACGAAGAGACGGACGAAGACACTCGCTTGTCGCTCGAGAACCTGGAGCCTCTCGATGAAAATGGCCGCGCCACATTCGAGGTTGCGATCAGTGACGTTCCGGCAACCACGCAATTGCTGAATGCCGAGATCGTCGTGCGCATGCGCGAGGGCGGTGGCCGGGCGGTTGAGCGCAAGCTCACGCTGCCGATCCGCTCGGAAGGCCCGATGATCGGCGTCAAGCCCGAGTTCTCCGGCGACCTTGCAGAGAATTCGCTCGCCCGTTTCCGCGTCATCTCGATCGATCCCGACGGCCAGAAGCAGGCCATGCCGGGCGTGAAATGGAAACTCGTCCGTCTCGAGCGTTATTACCAGTGGTACCGCGACGGAAACTCATGGCGCTATGAACCCATCCTCTCCACCAAGCAGGTGGCCGATGGAACAGTCGACGTTTCGGCGCAAGGCGCGGAGATTTCGGCGCCCGTGGAGTGGGGGCGCTATCGCCTCGAGGTCGAGTCGACGGTTGCAGCCGGTCCGGCCACCAGCGTCGATTTCGATGCCGGTTGGTATGTCGAGGCGAGCTCGACCGAAACGCCGGACGCTCTTGAGGTCGGCCTCGACAAGGAGACATATGCGATCGGCGAGACCGCGAAGCTCAAGGTCTCTCCGCGTTTTGCGGGTGAACTCCTCCTGACGATCGGCACCGACAATCTCATCGCAACGCAAACGGCAACGATCCCCGCCGAAGGCGGCGAGGTGGAAATACCCGTCACAGCGCAATGGGGTGCGGGAGCCTATGTCACCGCAAGCCTCTTCCGCCCCGGTGAAGCGCAGGAAAGCCGCATGCCGATGCGCGCGATCGGGATCACCTGGCTTGCAGTGGACCCCGGCGCCAACCAGCTTACTGTCTCCCTGTCGCCGCCTGAAAAGACACTGCCGCGCCAGCCGCTGACCATACCTGTGAAGGTAGAGGGGGCGGGGGTCGGCGAGGAGGCCTATGTCACGGTTGCCGCGGTCGATGTCGGCATCCTCAACCTGACGCGCTACGAAGCACCTGATCCGGAGGGCTGGTATTTCGGCCAGCGCCGCCTCGGGCTCGAAATCCGCGACCTCTACGGACGCCTGATCGACGGCTCACTCGGAGCCACGGGCCGGCTTCGCACCGGCGGTGACGGCGCGCAGATGGCGTTGCAGGGAGATCCGCCGACGGAAAAACTCGTCGCCTTCTTCGCCGGGCCGGTGAAACTCGACGCTGAAGGACGCGCGGAAATCACCTTCGATATCCCGCAGTTCAACGGCACCGCCCGTATCATGGCCGTCGCCTGGACGAAGACCGGTGTCGGCCATGCCAGCACCGATGTCATCATCCGCGATCCCGTGGTGGTGACTGCCAGCCTGCCGAAATTCCTGAGCCCCGGCGACGAGGCCCAATTGCGGCTCGAAATTGCGGCAACCGACGCGCCTTCCGGGGACTATCAGTTGCAGGTCACCACCAATACCGCCGTCAAGATCGATCCGGCGGCGGCAACCCAGACCGTCAGCCTGACGAGTGGCAAGAAAATCGCGTTGACCCTGCCGCTTGCAGGTGAGGAAGCCGGTTCCGGCAACATCCAGATCGCGCTTTCGGATGGCTCAGGCATGTCTCTGGAGCAGTCGCTGCAAATCCCGGTCAGGCCGCCCTCGTTGCCGGTCACGCAGCGTCGCGTGCTGACGATCGCTGCGGGAAAGAGCCTGATCGTCGACGGCGAATTGCTCGCCGACAGCCTGCTGCAGGATGCCTCCGTCAGCCTCAACGTCACGCGCGCCGAGGGCTTCGACATTCCCGCACTCCTGATGAGCCTCGACCGTTATCCCTATGGCTGCGCCGAGCAAACCACCAGCCGGGCCTTGCCGCTTCTCTATTTCAACGAGCTGTCGGCCATCTCCGGCCTACCGGATCGGGAGGAAATCAACAAGCGTGTGCAGGATGCGATCTATCGTGTGCTGTCCTATCAGTCATCGAGTGGCAGTTTCGGGCTTTGGTCGCCCGGCTACGGCGACCTTTGGCTCGATGCGTATGTCACGGATTTCCTGACTCGGGCGCGCGAGCAGAAGTTCGACGTTCCCGACCAGGCCATGGTCCAGGCGCTGGAAAACCTGCAGAACCGGATCGGCTACGACGTCAATGTCAAGGACCAGGGCAACGAGCTCGCCTATGCACTCTATGTTCTGGCGCGCAACAAGAAGGCGGCCATCAGCGACCTGCGCTACTATGCCGACACGCGGCTTGGCGAATTCCCGACGCCGCTCGCCAAGGCTCATTTGGCTGCGGCGCTTGCCCTCTACGGGGATGCCCAGAGGTCGAGGAACATTTTTCTCGAAGCTGCCGGGATGGCGGAGCAGTCGCAGGTGACACAAGTCAGTTTCGAGCGGTCCGATTACGGCTCGTCCCTGCGCGATGGGGCCGCGGTTCTGGCGCTTGCGGCCGAAAGCCGTCCGGTGCCGTCGATCCTGCCAGCGCTGACGAAGATCGTTTCGCAGGAATGGATGCAGAAGGACTACACCAGCACCCAGGAGCAGACCTGGATGCTTCTTGCCGCCCGGGCTCTTCAAAAAGGCGATGACGATCTGAAGGTCGACGTCAATGGCGCCAGCCACAGCGGCAGCTATATGGCGCGGATCGGTGGCGACGAGCTGCTCGCCCATCCTGTGGTGCTGACCAATCGCAGCAGCGCGGCGATCACAGCCGCGGTGACGACCGTGGCCGCGCCGAAGCAGCCATTGCCGGCCGGCGGCGATGGCTTCACGATCGAGCGCACCTACTACACGCTCGACGGCGAGGAGGCCAATGTCAGCCAGGCCGAGCAGAACCAGCGCTATGTGGTCGTTCTGAATGTGACGGAAACCAATGACTGGCCGTCGCAGGTGCTGATCACCGACCTCCTGCCGGCCGGCTTCGAGATCGACAATCCGAGTCTCGTCGACAGCGCTCAACTGACGAACTTCGAATGGATCGGCGACACGCAACCTGCGCACCTGGAATTCCGCAACGACCGTTTCGTGGCCGCCATCAGCCGGACGGCCGGCGAAAATGGCGAGATCACACTCGCCTATGTCGTGCGGGCGGTGACGCCGGGCACGTACGATCATCCGGCGGCCCATGTCGAGGACATGTACCGGCCGCAATTCTTCGCGCGCACGGCGACAGGTCGCATGGAGGTACGGGTGGCGCAATAATGCGGATCTGGCGAACCATTGGCATTGGCATTCCGCTCGTCCTCATTCTGGCGGCGGCCGGCCTCTATGGCCTCGATGCCGCCGACAGGGCTTTCCCGCCGCCGCTCGACGCAGCGAAGGTGGTTTCTGCGGAGGTACTCGATGCCGATGGGCAATTGCTGCGGGCCTTCGCCACGTCCGAGGGGCGCTGGCGCCTGAAAACGACGATCGCCGAGGTCGATCCGCAATTTGTGAAGATGCTGATCGCCTACGAGGACCGCCGCTTCTATGAGCATCGGGGCGTCGACATTCTCGCTCTCGGCCGCGCCGCGCTGCAATTCGTCGGCAGTGGCCGGATCGTCTCCGGTGCCTCGACCCTGTCGATGCAGGTCGCGCGGCTGATCGAGCCGCGCCGCGAGCGCTCCATCATGACGAAACTGATCCAGATCGCCCGCGCGGTCCAGATCGAACGCCGCCTCTCGAAGCAGCAGATCCTCGACTTCTACCTGACCCATGCTCCCTATGGCGGCAATATCGAAGGGATCAGGGCCGCGAGCCTCGCCTATTTCGGCAAGGAGCCGCGGCGGTTGACGGTCGCCGAGGCAGCGCTCCTCGTGGCGCTGCCGCAACTGCCGGAACTGCGCCGCCCGGATCGTCATCCTGCCGAGGCGCGGGCCGCACGTCACCGCGTTCTCGATCGCATGCAGTCGGCGGGCGTCCTGCAAGAGAGCGAGATCGCACGCGCTGAACTGACGGACGTTCCCACCCAGCGATTGCGGTTGCCGGCACTTGCGGCGCATTTTTCAGAGGCCGCACGGCGCAAGGATCCGGCCGCCGGCATCTATCGCTCGACGCTCAGGAAAGGCATTCAGGAGGAACTCGAGACAGTGGCCCGGCAATCGGCCGCCGGGCTCGATCCGAAGGTCTCGCTCGCCATGGTGATGGCGGATGCCGCAACAGGCGAGATCGTCGCGGAGGTGGGCTCGGCGGATTATTTCGACGCCGGCCGCTCCGGCTGGATCGACATGACGCGGGTCGCGCGCTCTCCCGGCTCGACGCTCAAGCCCTTCATCTACGGCCTAGCCTTCGAGCAAGGGTTGGTCGCCCAGGAAACCATCATCGAGGATCGCCCGGCCGACTTCTTCGGCTACCGGCCGAAGAATTTCGACATGACCTACCAGGGCGATGTCAGCGTGCGCCAGGCCCTGCAACTCTCGCTGAACGTGCCGGCCGTGCGCCTTCTCGATGCCGTGGGATCCGCTGAATTGCTTGTGCGCCTGCGCCGCGCCGGCGTCCGGCTTGCGCTTCCCTCCGGCGAGGCGCCCGGGCTCGCCATTGCGCTCGGTGGCGCGGGTATCACGCTGACGGATCTCACGCAGCTCTATGCCGGCCTTGCCAATCGCGGCCGGCCGGTCAGGCTCGGCGATGGCGTGCGCGACGAGCCGGGTCCGATTGATGGTGCGCCGCTGATGGAGCCAGTCGCCGCCTGGAATGTCGCCGACGTGCTCTCAGGTGTCATCCCGCCGGCTGGGAGTATCGGGCGCGGCATCGCCTACAAGACGGGCACCAGCTATGGCTATCGCGACGCCTGGTCTGTTGGTTTCGATGGCCGCTACGTACTCGGCGTCTGGGTCGGCAGGCCCGACAATGCGGCCATCCCTGGTCTGACGGGCTACGCAACCGCCGCCCCTATCCTGTTTCAGGCCTTTTCGAAATCGGGTTTCGCGGGAACGCCTCTGCCGCCGGCTCCATCCGGCGCCACCCGTATCGCCCATACGGATCTGCCGCCAAGCCAAAGGCGATTTTCGGTCGATTCCAATGGCCTTCTCTCTGCTTCCGTGCGCGAAAAAGCGCCACGGATCATCTATCCGCCGGAAGGCGCCCATGTCGAACTTGGCGCTGGCCCGGACGGCAAGGCCCTGCCTCTGGTCCTAAAGCTCCAGGCCGGACGCGCGCCTTTCCGTTGGCTGGCAAACGGCAAGCCATTGGCGGAAACCTCCCGGAAGCGCACGAGTGAGTGGGTTCCGGAAGGTGTGGGTTATTCCACACTGACGGTTATCGATGCCGCCGGACGGGCGGCCAGCGTCGGGGTCTTTGTGCACTAGAGCATTTCCGACCAATTCGGAGTCGTTCTGACGGAGCGATTTTGCGACAAGATCAAGCAGAGACGCGAAGAGCATATCCGACGATACGGTCGAGCGGCTTTTGCGCCGATATTGACGCAAAAGCGTCCGTCCCTTTGGGTTTCCGATTGGCGGACGCCCGATGGCGACCCGGTCTTGCCCGNNGCGACCGGTTCACCACCGGATCGCACACGCCAATCGAGAAACAGAACCGACCCCGAATTGGCCGGAAACGCTCTAGCCCGCTGCAAGCACCCCGCCATTCGTTAACCGAAATTCACTTTTAGCGGGGCATGGCGCTCACGGTGGGGTGTCTTTGGCTGCGTTTCGTTCTAATTTAGCAAATTGTTTTTTAATCGTGCTGCCGGGATGGCTCGCGCTGGAGGGGCTCGATGAAACTTGCAAGACTGACGATCGGGATCGTCCTCGTAGGTCTGGCCATTTTCGTGATCGTCGGCGAACAACTCGCGGGCACCAGCGCCAATGCCTTCATTAACGCACGGCTCACGACGACCAAGGCGCCGATTCAGGGACATCTTACGCTGGAGCCGGTGGCAATTGGCACACGAATCCGGTCCGAACAGACGCTAGGCTTTCTGGATGACAGTCTCGTGGACAGTTCCAGGCTCAACGACCTGTTGGCCGAGCGCGCGCGCGCCGAGGCGGAGATCACCCGTCTGGAGATGGCGCTGACCGCAACCCGGTCCGCCGTCTCTTTGCTGGAGGAGCGAGCCCGCCTCTATGGCAGGGAACGCTTGCGGCAGATGGAGGCTGAGCTTGCGGCATCTAAATCCGTAGAAGAGGCTTGGCGCGCACAGTTGCGCCTCTATCAGATGATGCTGGAGCGTTCGTCCAGACTGTCTACTACCGGAATTGAGACGACGAGCGGACTTGAGCAGGCGCAGTCGCGGGTGGATGTCGCGCAGAGAGAACTGGAACGTGCCCAGGCCCAGACCGTGGCGATCAGCGTCGGCCTCGATGCCGCGCGTCGCGGCGTATTTCTCGGCGACGGCTATAATGACGCGCCATATTCCGAACAGCGCGTCAGCGAACTTCAATGGCAGGAGCAGGAGCTTTCCGCTGGCCTGGCCGCCCAGAAAGCCATACTTGAGGCGCTGCGCAGGCGCATTGACGAGGAGAGGCTGACCATCAATCGCCTCTCGCATGCCTCGCTGGAGGCTAACGTCAATGGCATACTCTGGACGCTGAAGGCCGCCAATGGTGAGACGGTTCAGCGCGGCCAGGATATCTATCAACTGGTGGATTGCGAATCCACCATTGTCACTCTCAGCGTCACCGAAGGCGCGTATAATTCGCTTGAACTGGGGCAGCCGGCCCAGTTTCGCCCGACGGGAGAGACAACCGTCCTCGACGGGGTGATCATCAGGCTGGCGGGCTCCGGCGCCCAGAACGTCTACCAGAACCTCGCCGTGGGGCCGAGCCAGGAGCACCTCGGGCGTTACGATGTCGCGCTGTCGGTTCCGGGTCTCCTCGGCGACGACAAGCTCCGCTGCGGCATAGGCAGGACCGGGCGCGTCTTCTTTGAGCCTCGCCCGCTCGACTGGCTGCGAAAGTTCTGGCGATAGCCATGTTCGAACTGCATCTGACCGAGTTGCAGTCTGCCTTCGCTATGGTCGCCATCACCGCAGGCCTGGCCCTGCTGGCTCCCCTGGTATTCCGTCCGAACAACGTGTTGCACAGGACGCTCCTGTTCGTTATCGCCATTATCCTTTCCGTGCGATACATCCTGTGGCGGGCGACGGAGACGCTTGCGCCGTTCGGGCCTACCTGGGACTGCTTGTTCACTTGGAGTCTCTTTTTCCTGGAGGCCGCGGCACTTCTCTCCTCGCTGAGCGCCTTCACAATCTTGATGCGCAAGAAGGACCGCACGCCGGAAGCCAACAGCTTCGCCCGTTGGTGGGAGCCGGCCTCCGCGCCGAAGGTGGCGCTCCTGATTGCCACCTACAACGAGGAAAAGGGGGTGCTGCAGCGCACGATCGCCGGCGCCAAGGCACTCGACTATGAAAACGTCGATGTCTATGTCCTGGATGACGGAAAGCGGGACTGGCTGCGCGATTTCTGCGCCCAACAGGATGTGCGCTACGTGCGCCGCCCGGACAACAAGGGATCGAAGGCCGGCAACATCAATTATACCCTCGATCTTTTGAAGGAAACACAGGAGGTTCCAGATTACGTCGCCGTTCTCGACCCCGATTTTGTTCCGCATCAGGAATTCCTGACCCGTTGTCTGGCGCTTTTCCACGATGACGGCGTGGGCCTCGTGCAGACTCCGCAGCATTTCTTCAATCCGGATCCGATCCAGCACAATTTGGGGCTTAGCCGCTCCTATCCGGACGAGCAGCGTTTCTTTTTCGATCACCTGCAGCCAAGCCGTGACGGCTGGGGTATCGCATTCTGCTGCGGGACGTCGTCGGTCGTGCGGTGGCGAGCATTGAGCGATGTCGGCGGGTTTCCGACGGAAAGTGTCACCGAGGATTTCCTCATGACCCTGGTTCTGCAGGACAAGGGGTGGCGCACCGTCTATCTCAACGAGCCCTTGACGGAGGGGCTGGCTCCGGAAGGCCTGAAGGAATACGTGACCCAGCGGTCCCGCTGGTGCCTCGGCCTGATGCAGATCGCACGCAGCGCCTACGGCCCATTGTCAGGCAAGGCGCTGCGCCTGCGCGACCGTTGGAGCGTCATCGACAGCATGCTCTATTGGCTGACCAGCTATCCGTTCCGTCTGGCCGCGCTCGTATTTCCCCTGTTTTCCTGGTATCTGAATGCAACCCCGATCTATGCGACGCTACCGGATATCGTTTCCTATTTTGGCGTCTATTATGTCTGGACGCTGTTCGTGTTGAATTTCATCTCTGGGGGGCTGGTCATCCCCCTCGTCAACGATGTCAGCCAGTTGCTCGGTGCCGTTCCGATCATAAGAGCGAGTTGGTCCGGATTGATCAGCCCCGGGAACCGGGCATTCAGCGTCACGGCCAAGGGCGGGGACAGATCAAAAGTCGTCATCCAGTGGCGTCTGATGTCGCTTTTCCTCGTGCTCCTCGTCCTGACGCTTGTCGGCATGACCATCGGGATTGTGTCCGACCGGTTCGCCTTCAATGATGCCGGTGACGGCAAAATGGTGCTTCTTTTCTGGAGCATGTACAACGTCATAACCCTGTCCGTGATCATCATCGTGTGTGTTGAGATGCCTCGCGTTGAGGCGCACATTGCTGACCATCCCCAGCGTACGCTGATGAGGCTCGACGATGGATTGCATCGCGTCTGGGTGACGGATTTGACGGAAGAGTCCGTGCGTGTGCGGGGGGTCGGATTGACGATGGGATCGCAAGTGCAGATCGCCTTGCGGGATGTCGGCGAGATCACGGCATTCGTTATAGAATCCACCCGCGACGGCGGATGGCTCTCCCTTGAGATGACCGAGCTCGAGTATGAGGCCTTGCTAAGAGTGCTCTATGCGCGGGGATCGGCACCTGGCGTGACCCGCACGCGCCTGAGGTCGATCATTCGCGAGATCGTCTTCGGCTCCCGCTGGCGCTGAAGGGCGCGGCAATGATGCTTCAATGCCTGTGCAGGCGTGTCTGCAGGCGCGCGAGCGCGGCACTGATCATCTGTAGTTCCTGCGTCCGGTTCGTGTCCTCGGGGTAAATATCCATGCCGTCGGCGATCTTCTGCGCGGAGCGCGCCAGGGTTCCGAACGGTCGGACATAGGATTCGACGAAAATGAGTGTCAGCAGCAACAGCATCAAACCGAAACTTGCAAGATAGAAGATCATCTGGTCGGACAGGTTCTCGTCCGGTGCCAGCATTGTGTCGGCCGGAATGCGTGAAATCAGGCTCCATCCGAAAGTCGGCACATCGCGATAGACGATCTCAGGCAGAGTCGTTGTGAAATAGAGCCGGCCGTCCGGCCATTGCTCCAGATTGGTCGCCGTCGCTCCCGTCTGGGCGGCGCGCACACTTGGAAGGTCCAGTGTGCCGTAGGATGCCCCATCAGAGGCGATGATGATTTCACCCTTTGTGTCGAGCAGGAACACGTCAATGTCCAGGGCGTCCGCCATATCGGACAGATAGTCTTTCGGCCACTCAAAATTCAAGCGCAGGTCAAGAACGCCCTTGATCTCGCCTGCGGAACCGCGCACCGGCATGGACAGACTTATGAATCTCGGAGGCTGTCCGCTGGGCAACGTGACGTCTTCCCGTACTTCACCTGCATAGGGCCCCTTCAGTCCTCCTTTGAACCAGCCCCGCTCCGAGGCGTCTTCTCCGACCAGTAGACCATCGGAAGATGCCTGGACTCGTCCATCTATCCCGGCAAAGGCGCCCCAGGATATCCGGCTGCCATCGCCGACGACCATCTTGAGCTTGAAGGCCATGTCTTGCGGGTCATCGCCGCCGAGCCTTTCCGCCACATGTCGCATGTTGCTCAATTCCTCGTGCAGCGCACGGGCCAGGCCGGTTTGAACGCCCTTCGCTCGTGTCGTGATCGCTGAGGCGAGGGTTTCGTGTTGATAGACTTCGAGCCGCTCGCGCATGAGCAGGAGGAACAATACGCCTACCACCGCCGCGCTGATGGAAACGAACGCGTAAGTGACGACCGACAGGCTCGGAGCTTTCCGGTGCGACTTCCTCATGTACATGAACCTCCTGCGCCATTGGCGGTATCATTCGGAATACACAGAATAGCGGCTGCGTCCCCGCATTCAATAGAATTGCCTGAAATACCCTGTTTCTCCAATTGCTTACACACCGTTTTCGGGGCGGCGCCTTCCTGGCACAACTTTTCATCCCGGGTCGCCGAGGCCGAGAAGGTCAAGGGTGCGGGGATCGGTCTCGCCGCCATAGAATTGGTAGAGCGCCTGCCGGAACAAGGGCACGGTTGGAGCAGCGGCGATGAAAAGCGTCAGGCAGGACCGAAACTTGAAGTCATCCAGCGAGCCGAGAATTTCATGGGCCGTGCGGTTCCCGTGGCAAAGCATGGTCTCGACGCATTCCTTCAGGCGCGGCCCGAGAACGGGATGGCGGAGATAGGCGCGGGCTTCATCGAGCGAAACAATGCCGTAATGCTGCGCCATGGCCGAGCGGCCGAGGCCGGCCATCTGCGGGAAGATGAACCACATCCAGTGGGAGCGCTTGGCGCCGTCGTGAAGCTCGGCAAGAGCCTGACGATAGACCGGAACCTGCGCAGTCACGAAGCGATCAAGGTCGAACTCGTCTTTTTCCGGGTGTGAGTTCATTCAATCCCCCTCCGGTTGTGGGTTGTGGCCGAGGTCAAAATTACCCCCAAGATTTTGGAGGGAAAATCCACGAAAACAAGGCAGCGTTCCGGATCCTGTTTTTCCCGCAATTCCGCGGCGTTGGCACGCAGACCGGGCAAAAAGACGCGATTTCGGTCTTCATCTGCCCCAATTCCTGCCGTGACTTTGCCGTACGAATCGGATCAAGCGACCATTCGTTAATAAGCATGACGGAGACAATCCCGTGGATATCACCGAAGACGACATCACCCTGATCCACGTGATGAGACGGTATTTCGCGGTCAAGGCCGAGGTAGGCGCGCTGAAAATGCAATTGGAAGCGGCCCGGAGGGAAGCCGGAACGGAGCTTGCCAGCTTCTACGATCCACGCTCCAATCCCGACCATGCGGATGCGATCGCCCGGCAGCAGGCGCTCAAGATGGACATGTTGCGCTTGATGGACTGGGCCGAGGCCTGGGGCCGGGGCGAGCCAGTCGCTCGGCCACTGTGATCTGATCCTCCGAAAAGTGCCAATGGCAGTGCGCCTGTCGAAACGCTCCTCTCTGATTGCCGTCATGGGTGTGAACGCGATATGATATTCTCTTGAGCGTGATCCGTCGATCTCGACCGGGAGAAATATCATGCCGTTTAGTGATCGTACCGAGGCGGGCGCACGCCTCGCCGCAGCGCTTTCCCATTACCGTGGCACGGATACAGTCGTGCTTGCGCTTCCCAGAGGTGGACTTCAGGTGGCTCTGCCCATTGCGACGCAGATCAAGGCGCCGCTTGATCTGCTGCTTGTTCGCAAGATCGGCGCGCCGTATCAGCCGGAAGTGGCCATGGGCGCGGTCGTCGACGGGGACACGCCGAGGATCGTCCGAAACGAGGATGTCATCGGTTACGCCGGTGTGTCGCCGAGCGAGTTCGATGCCGCCTGCCAGCGCGAGCTGAAGGAAATCGACCGTCGCCGTCAATTGTATCTGAAGGACCGCCCGCCGGTGCAAATTGCCGGGAAAACCGCTGTTGTCGTCGATGACGGCGTGGCGACCGGCGCGACGCTTCGTGCGGCCTTGAAGGGCCTGAGAGACAAGAAGCCGCGCCGGATCGTGGTGGCGATGCCCGTTGTACCCGCCAACCTGCTGCCCGAACTGGAAGAGGAGGCGGACGAGGTCATCTGTCTTGAACACCTGAGTTCGCTTGGCGCCGTCGGCGCCCACTACCGGGACTTTCCGCAACTGACCGATGCCGATGTGATTGCGTATCTCGATGCTGCCGCTAATGCGGCCGGTAGTCCGGGGCAAGCATCAGCGCTGTCCTGACACAGTTGCGGCCTTGATTTTTGGCATCGTACAGAGCGCGATCCGCCGCCGCCAGCAAGGCTTCGGGCGTATACATGGACCCCCCCTCCCGGCTGAGCGCTGTCGCAACGCCAATGCTGCAGGTCAACCATGGAGTCGCCGGATCGGCGCGGCCGGACGGCAAGTGAAGCGCTTCGACAGCGAGCCGTAGTTCCTCCGCAACGGCGACGGCGCCTTCCAAATCCGTATTCGGCAGGATCACGGTGATCTCCTCGCCGCCGTAGCGGCAGGCGCGGTCGCCCGGTCTTCGCGCAGCTTTGGCCGCCGCTTTGGCGGCTGCGCGAAGGCAATCGTCACCCACCTGATGCCCAAAGGTGTCGTTGACATTCTTGAAATGATCGAGGTCGAGGAGAAGTAGCGATATCTGTGTGCCCGCCTGCAGTGTCCGTTTCCACTCACCCTCCAAAGCGGTGTCGAACGCATGGCGATTTCCAAGGCCGGTCAAACCATCCGTCTCGGCGAGCATCGCAAGACGATCGATGGCCTCCTTGCGCTCCGAATAGTCCCGCACAATGAGGACTATGGAATTGAGCTCACCGGTTTTCGGGTCGCGGATCGGCCTGGCCTTCCCCTCCACCCAGACCATACCCCCGCTCTTCTTGTACATTCGGAAAAACTCGGCACTGTTGTCGTCCACGCCTGCGAGCTTCCGCGCCCGTACTTCGGCGACCTGGGGAAGGTCGTCCGCATAGATGAATGCGTCGGGTGGTTTGCCGAGCATGTCTTCCGGCGCCCAGCCGAGAAGGCGAGTGACGGAAGGCGATACGTATTTCGCGGTCATTCCCTCGCCGACCTGGATGATGACGTCGGCGCTGTTTTCCGTCAATTGCCGAAAAACATCGGGATCCGTCGGCTCTGGGGCATTGTTCCGTCTAAGGCCAAGCAGGTTTAAGATACGTTCGAACATTGGGAAACGGCCCTCCCGGTTCTGACCAGGATAGTACCGACATGGCCTCCGAAAGCAAACTCTTGTTGCGAGGCCCGACGCGATTGTCGCGCGCTACGCCTTATCTCAGAGTAGATTCTGATCACCGGACGCCATGGAACCCCGGTGGCAGCGCACGATCGCGTCCGCGAATAGGTCGGCGACGGGTATCACGACGAGGCGGTTTCCGAGCGGCGATGATTCCAGATCCACGGGCACCGTGTCGGCCACAGCCAGTTCGGCGATCGGAGCCCGAGCGAGGCGTTCCTCCGCACCCTCGGAGAAAAGCGCGTGGGTCGCCAGAAGGCGCACTTCCTTCGCCCCCCGTGCCATGCAGGCCTCCGCCACCCGGACCATGGTGCCGCCGGAACTGATGAGGTCGTCGATGACGATGGCGATGCGACCCTTCACATCGCCGGCGAAGAGTTCGCCAGAAACGACACCCTTGCTGCGCTGCTTCTCCATGAAAGCCTTGCCGACAGGCCGGCCGAGTATCTGTTCCAGCCGCTCGCGGAAGGTCTCCGCGCGCTTGCCGCCGCCGAGATCGGGCGAAACAACCGTGACCTCGGCATCGCCGATATGCGCCGCAGCATGGCTGGCGAAGGCGTCATAGGCGTCAAGATGCACGGTCGGGACACGGAAGGACGACTGGAACGCCGCGACATTGTGCGCTTCGACGACGATCACCTGATCGGCGCCCATCGTTTCCAGCAACTGGGCGACATAACGCCCGGTGAGCGGGTCGCGCGGCTTCGTCTGGCGGTCCTTCCTGAGATAGCAGAGATATGGCGTGACGGCGGTGACGCGGGTAGCGCCGTTCGTCTTCAATGCGCCGATGAAAAATAGCAGACGGCAGAGGCGGTCGTTGGCGGTCTGCCCGTCGCTGCCATGGAGGCTGGCGATGACGAAGGCATGTCTTCCCCTGACGCTTTCGAGGGGGCGGGCCTTGTGTTCCCCGTCCTCGAATTCTCGTTCCTCGAGCGGGCTCAAATCCAGTCCGAGATGGCGGGCGACGCGACCGCCGAACTCCGCATCGCGGGCGAAAGAGAAGATGAGCGGCGCGGTTCCGTCTTCCGCTTTCGCCGGCACAGTGGAAGTGGCAATGGCAAGCGGCCTCACCGTCAGTCCGCCGAACACCGCATCGATCGTGCGGCCGTCATCCGACAGCGGTGCCACCAGGATTTCGGCGACGATGCTGCTTCCGTCGGCCGCCATGGTCGTGAAGACGGCCGAGAGCGGCTCCCCCGTCCGGCCTACGAATTCGAACAGTCTGCGAAGGCGCACGCTTCCGCGCAAGGAGGATGCCTTGGAAAGGGCCTTCGATTCCGTCTCCCGTCCGAGCAGTGGCGCGAGCGCCTGTGACCCGAGGTGGAGAACGTAGTCGCGCTCCGCGCCCTCGCGATGGCGGAAGACGAAGGCGGTTTCTGGCCGCGAGCGCGCGATTTCCTCCACTGCTGCGGCAGGCGGCGCAAGCAGGTCCGTCCGCTTGGCTTTCCAATCCTCCAGAAGCTCGAAGAGCGCCTCGTCCCTAGGGCTCGGGGCGCTGTCTATACGGTCGAACAATTGCTTCAGGCCGGGATCGAGTTCTGCAAGCACTGTCATGGCAACCTCGCGCTCGTTTATGACTATGTTCGAATCCTGTCATGCCTGACAGGTGTGCTTCTTGATCGGCGTCAAACATGGAGGCCTTCAGCCGATTTGCTCAAACCCGCGAGACGCTCGTTGACAGGCATCAAGGCATCCCTGTCTAATCCGCCCACATTATGATGACTTCACGACGGGATGCCATAGTCTCACATGACTGCAACAATCGAAATGAAACTTCGCGCGCTCAGGCGGCCCGGCATCTATAAGGATGGGACGGAGGAAGTGCATGTCGTGGAGACCCATATGTCCTGGGTGTTCCTGGTCGGGCAGCATGTCTACAAGCTGAAGAAGCCGGTCCGGTTCCCGTTTCTGGACTTTACTGCCCTGGAGGCGAGGGAGGAAAATTGCCGTGAGGAGGTGCGCCTGAACAGGCGGCTTGCCCCGCACGTCTATCTCGGCGTCGTACCGCTCGTGGAAAAGGCGGACGGATCATTGTCGCTTGGCGGCGAGGGCGAGGTGATCGACTGGTTGGTCAGGATGCGTCGTCTTCCGCACGACCGGATGCTGAGCAGTCTCCTCGGCAAGACGGACGTCAGCGAAGAAAGCATCGACCGCCTTTGCGAGGTTCTTGCCGATTTCTACCGCAAGGCGGACCGGTCGCCGATGACTGCGGAGGAGCACTTCCTTGGCCTCGAAGGCCAGCAGGCCCTGAACCGCCAGGTTCTCTGCCACCGGGATTTCGACATAGACAGCGAATCCATCAGGCATGTCCTCAACCGGATCGACGAATGCATGCACGGCCTGCGGCCGCAGATCGAGGCGCGGGTCAGGGCCGGGCGTTATATCGAAGGTCATGGGGACCTGAGACCCGAGCATGTCTGCCTCACCGAGCCGATCGCGATCATCGACTGCCTCGAATTCAGCTATCAACTGCGCCTTGTCGATCCTTTCGACGAGATTTCCTTTCTCGGCATGGAATGTGCCTTTCTCGGCGTGCCAGGCTTTGGCGAGCGCTTGCTGCCTCGGATGAACGCAGCGCTCAACGATGCGGTTTCGACGGAGCTATTCCAGTTCTATTCAGCATTGCGCGCCACGATGCGGGCGCGCATGGCGCTCGGGCATCTCGTCTACGACACCGGTAAGGACCGGGCGACCTGGGAGAAGAAAACCGACCGCTATATCGCGCAAGCGCAACGTTTTCTTGCCAAGCCCGAACTGAAGGCGGTGGGCGTGGATGCCGGAAATCCAGAGACATGAGCGGAAAGCGAGTGACCTCAGAAACCGTGCCAGGAGACATTTGAGAGAGCGATGCAGAAGACAGCAAACGAATTTGATAGCGTGAATACCCCGGCCGTGCTCGTGGATCTCGATATTGCCCGTCGCAATATAGATCGTTTCCAGGCCTATGCCGACGCCCACGGGCTGAAGGTCCGTCCGCACATCAAGACCCACAAGCTGCCCGCCATCGCAGAGATGCAGCTTCGTGCCGGAGCAGTCGGCATCACTTGCCAGAAGGTTTCCGAGGCCGAAGCGATGGTGGCAGGCAGCCCCGAGATCCGCGATGTCCTGATCACCTACAACATTCTCGGTTCGGAAAAATTGCGCCATCTGACGGCGCTCGCCCGCAAGGTGGCGCTGGCTGTCGTCGCCGACAGTGAGGTCGTGGTCGACGGTCTTTCCGCAGTCTTCGCAAAGGAGCCCGCACCGCTGCGCGTTCTGGTCGAATGCAATACCGGGGCCGACCGATGCGGCGTGGCGACGCCCGAGGCGGCGGCCGCTCTGGTGCGCCGGATCGAGGATGCGCCGGGGTTGAGCTTCGGCGGGCTGATGACTTATCCGCCAGCAGGAGGCACCGCATCCGTCCAGTCGTTCATGAGCCGCGCAAAATCGCTGATCAAGGCAGATGGAATGGCCGTTGGCACCGTCACCTCGGGGGGAACGCCTTCGATGATGGAGGCGGCGAGTGCGCCGGTCACGACCGAATATAGGCCCGGCACCTATGTCTACAACGACCGCTCTCTTGTGATGCGCGGGGCCTGCGGCTTCGAGGACTGCGCGCTGACGGTACTCGCGACCGTCGTCTCGGTGCCGGCGGCAAACCGCGCCATCATTGACGCCGGCAGCAAGACGCTGACATCTGACCTCTTCGGCCTTACCGGCTATGGCCATGTGCTCGGACGTTCCGATATTGCCATCGACCAGCTTTCCGAGGAGCATGGCCGCCTCGTCAGTGAGGGTCCGATCGGGCTTGCCGTCGGTGACAGGGTCCGCATCGTCCCGAACCATGCATGCGTGGTGACCAATATGGTCGACACGATCGAGGTTATCGAGGACGGCCGGCTTGCGGGCACATGGCCGGTCACAGCAAGGGGACGCACCGTCTGAGCGGCGTCGGCGCGGCCGGTTTCTCATCAGGCAAAGTCGCATGGCCGACAGGCGGAGAGCAAATGTTGCTTGTACTACACAGGGTCAGCAAGTCCTACGAGACCGCCGAGGGGCCGCTCAAGGTCCTGCAGGATATCGACCTGACGCTGGACGCCGGGAAAAGCCTTGCGCTGACCGGGGAATCGGGCAGCGGAAAGAGCACGCTCCTCCATCTTGTTGCCGGGCTCGACAGCCCGGATTCCGGACGCATCGAGATTGCGGGCGCGGACATCGCAGGTCTGAACGACGCCGGACGTGCCGCCCTTCGCCGTGGCGTCGTCGGGTTGATCTTCCAGCAGTTCAATCTCATTCCCTCGCTCGACGTTGCGGCCAATCTTGCCTTCCACGCGCGGCTTTCCAACCGGCACGATCCGAAGTGGCAGGCGGAATTGACCGAAAGGCTGGGGCTCGGCGATCTTCTTCGGCGCTATCCCGAGCAGCTTTCGGGAGGGCAGCAGCAGCGTGTGGCCATCGGGCGGACGCTCGCGGCGCGTCCGAGACTGGTTCTCGCCGACGAACCGACCGGCAATCTCGATGAGGCGACCGGCGACGCGGTGCTGGCACTGATGCAGGCGCTGGTCGCCGACACGGGCGCGGCATTGCTGATGGTCACCCATTCGACGAGGCTTGCCGGGCGGCTGGACGCCCGTGTGCACCTCACGGCCGGACGGATTGCATGATGCTGCGAACGGCCATGTCTGCTCTTCTCTCCCATTGGCGCAGGCAGCCGCTGCAACTGGCGATGCTCCTGCTGGGTCTGTCGCTGGCGACCGCGCTCTGGTCGGGGGTGCAGGCGATCAATGCAGAGGCGCGCGCTAGCTATGACCGCGCCGCCGCCATGCTCGGGCAGGATCGCCTCGAGCAGCTTGTTTCAGTCGACGGCGGGCCCATCCTCCAGGAGACTTTCGTGGCGCTCAGGCGCGGCGGCTGGCTGGTGTCGCCTGTGTTGGAGGGCGAGGCGCGTTTTGGCGCAGTCCGGTTGCGCGTCGTCGGTATCGATCCCTTGACCCTGCCGGTCGAGGCTCGGCAGGTCAACGTGGAAGGCGGGGACGGATTGCGGTATTTCCTGTCGCCACCCGGCCCTCTTTTCGTCGCACCGGCCACGGCGGAGCAGCTGGCCGCCCAGGCGACGCCGTTGCTGCGGATCGACAAGGATCTGCCGGTGGGCGTGGCGATCACGGATATTGGCCGTGCGCAGGTCCTGCTCGCAAAGTCCGGTCAGATCAGCCGGCTGATTGTTGTGCCCGACCAGCCCATGGGCCGCAAGCCGCTCGAAACGGTTGCCCCCGGTTTGACGCTGCGCAAACCTGATGTTCAGGGCGATCTGGCACGGTTGACCGACAGCTTCCATCTCAATCTCACCGCCTTTGGCCTGTTGGCCTTCATTGTCGGCCTGTTCATCGTCTATTCGGCCATCGGGCTTGCCTTCGAGCAGCGCCGCCCGACGTTTCGCACCTTGCGCTCGCTCGGCCTTCCGGCGCGGGCGCTGACCGGCCTGCTGCTGGCGGAGCTGGTCGCCCTCGCGCTCGTAGCCGGATTGAGTGGCGTGGCGCTCGGCTATCTCGTGGCCTCCTTCCTGCTGCCCGACGTGGCCGCGACGCTTCAGGGTCTTTATGGCGCGGATGTGCCGGGCACACTGACGCTCCGGCCCGAATGGTGGGCGACGGGGCTGGGCATCGCTGTTCTCGGCACTCTGGGATCGGCGGCCCAAAGCCTCTGGCGCGTCTGGCGCATGCCGCTTTTGGCGCCCGCCCAGCCGCGAGCTTGGGCGCGCGCTTCGGAAGCCGCCTTGCGCCTGCAGGCCGGGGCCGCGGTGACATTGTTCGCGACGTCTTTGGTGCTCGCCAAGTGGGGGACAGGATTGGCCGCGGGCTTCGCACTGCTCGGGGCGTTACTTCTCGGCTCGGCGCTGCTCCTGCCGGTGCTGCTTGCCGTCCTGCTCATCGCGATGCAAAGGCTGTCGACCAGCGCGCTCGCGTCGTGGTTCTGGGCTGATACCCGCCAGCAGCTCCCCCGCCTGTCGTTGGCGCTTATGGCGTTGTTGCTGGCACTATCGGCGAATGTCGGCGTCGGAACCATGGTGGCGAGCTTCCGGCTGACCTTCACCGGCTGGCTCGACCAGCGACTGGCATCCGAGCTCTACGTCACCGCCCGCACGGAAGAAGAGGCGAAAAACCTGCGCGATTGGCTCGCCCCGCGCGTCGACGCCGTGCTCCCGATCTGGCATGTCGAGGGCGAGGTCGCCGGACAGCCTGCCCAGATCTATGGCGTCGCCGATCATGCAACCTATCGGGACAACTGGCCTTTGCTCGAGGCGGTACCAGACGTCTGGGACCGTGTGGCGCGCGGCGAAGCGGGGCTGATCAACGAGCAGCTTTCGCGCCGCGAAGGTCTCGGGATCGGCGATCCGCTCTTGCTTCCGGGCGGCTGGAAGACGACCATTTCCGGGATCTATTCCGACTACGGCAATCCCATCGGCCAGGTGATCGTCGGCATCGATGCGCTGACCGCGCATTTTCCCGAGGTGCCGCGCCTGCGTTACGGCTTGCGCGTGTCGCCCTTGGTTGCCGGGGACCTGAAAGAGGTGCTGATGGCCGCGTTCGATCTGCCCCAAACCAATGTCGTCGATCAGGCAGCCATCAAGCAGCGGTCGCTGCAGATCTTCGAGAAGACCTTCGCCGTTACGGCGGCGCTCAATGTTCTCACTCTGGGTGTCGCCGGGCTTGCCATGTTCGCAAGCCTTATGACCCTTTCCGGCATCCGCCTGCCGCAGATCGCTCCGGTCTGGGCCATGGGGCTGACACGCGGCAATCTGGTGCTGCTGGAGCTGGCGCGCACCATGATACTCTCGGTCTTCACGTTGTTGGCAGCACTCCCCGTCGGTGTCGCCCTTGCGTGGGTGCTGCTGGCCATCGTCAATGTCGCGGCTTTCGGTTGGCGGTTGCCGATGCACCTCTTCCCGTCCGATTGGTTGAAGCTGGCTGCGTTGGCGCTCCTTGCCTCGCTTTTTGCAGCCATGATACCCTTGCGGCGTCTCGAAAGGCTTTCACCCTCAGATCTGCTGAAGGTATTTGCCAATGAACGCTAGGGCTCTTCTGTCTCCTATCGCAGCACTTCTTGTCTTTGTCATCGCCGGTGACGGAGGCAGAGTTGGCGCGCAGGGCTTTGCAGGTCTCGGGACAACCGCCGAGGGCTTCGCCATGCCAGAACCGGGTGTCGCCTTGAGGTTTCCGGAAGACCATGGCCCGCATCCCGATTATCGCATCGAGTGGTGGTACCTGACCGCCAATCTGAAGGCGGCGGATGGCACCGACTACGGTGTTCAGTGGACGCTCTTCCGCTCTGCTCTGGCTCCTGGCGACACCAAGGGATGGGACAGCCAGCAGATCTGGATGGGCCATGCGGCCGTGACCACGGCTGCGAAGCATTATGTCGCTGAACGGCTTGCCCGTGGCGGCATCGGCCAGGCGGGCGTCACCGCCGAGCCGTTTTCGGCCTGGATCGATGATTGGCAAATGCAGGGCCGCGCGACACCTGGAATGGTCGGGGCCGGGAGCGATGCCCTTTCGGCGCTCGACCTTCGCGCCTCGGGCACGGATTTCCGCTACGAACTGAAGCTTGATGCCAGGGGACCGCTGGTGCCGCAGGGCGAGGGCGGCTATTCGGTGAAATCGGCCCAAGGGCAGGCGAGCTACTATTATTCGCAGCCCTTCTATGCGGTAGAGGGCACGCTCACTCTCCCGGAAGGCGAGGTCGCAGTCACCGGTCAGGCCTGGCTCGATCGGGAATGGTCGTCGCAACCGCTCGCCGCCGACCAGACCGGCTGGGACTGGTTTTCGCTACATCTCGACAGTGGCGAAAAGCTGATGGCCTTCCGCCTGCGCGACAGCGGCGAGGGATACATGTCCGGGACGTGGATTTCCCCGGAGGGGAAGCCCAGTCCTTTGCCACCCGGCGAACTAAAGGTGACGCCGCTCGAAACGGCCAGGGTGGAGGGGCGCAATCTGCCGGTCAGGTGGCGTGTCGAAGTACCGGGGAGGAACTTCAGTGTCACCACCGAAGTGCTCAACACCGAAGCCTGGATGAAGGTGCAGTTACCCTATTGGGAAGGTCCGATCCGGTTCACGGGAAGCCATGACGGGCGCGGATATCTCGAAATGACGGGTTACAGATAGTCGGCGCGCTGGCGACGACGGCACGAGGCCGTCGTCCCGTTCTTGTCAACCGAGTGCGTATTCCGGACAGGAAACGCTTCAGCCGTCGGCGCGTGAAAGCACCTTGCGCTCGAAGAAGAAGTAAGGCCGGAGTTTGACGCCGACGATGTTGCCGGCAAAGGCCGCGGCGGCCCAGAGCCAGCCATGCAGGCTGCCCGAGGCGATACCCGAGAAATAGGCGCCGATATTGCAGCCATAGGCGATGCGCGCGCCATAGCCGAGCAGCAACCCGCCGATTACGGCTGCCAGAACCGAGCGCAGCGGAATGTCGAAGCTTGGGGCGAAGCGGCCAGCAAGTGCTGCTGCCAGCATGGCGCCGGCGATTATGCCGAAATCCATCACCGAGGTAACATCAGCAAAGACACTTTCGGCGAGCGCCTTGGCGTTGCCCGGCATCTGCCAATAGGCCCAGCCGGTGGGGTCAATTCCGATCGCTTGCGCACCCTTGGCGCCCCAGAGCGCGAAGGCAGAGGTGATGCCCCACGGCCGGCCGGCCAGGGCCAGCGTCGCGAAATTCAGAACGGCAAGTGCGACTGCGCCGAGCACCAGCGGCCAGGGACCGCGCAGGAGACGGGAAAGGCCTTGGCGCGAGGATGAGGGCTCTGCCTCCAGTGCACCCCATCGGCGTTTCTCCACGAAGACTGTGAGCGCTGCGATCACGGCGAAGAGCACGAGCGATATCGCAATGCCACCCGCCGCGCCAAAGCTCTTTGCGAGCGACACGGGCGGCAGAGACGGCAGGGCAACCCACCAGTCGAAGTGCACCGTGCCGAGCAGAGAGCCGACGATGAAGAAGAAAAGCGTCACCAGCATGCGAGCATTGCCGCCGCCGGCGGTGAACAGTGTGCCCGAGGCACAGCCTCCTCCGAGCTGCATGCCGATGCCGAACATGAAGGCACCGGCAATGACCGAAGTCCCGATGGGAGAAACGAAGCCTTTCACCTCCTGGCCGAACAGTGTGCCGCTGGCCAGAAACGGGAAGAAGAAGACGACGGTGAGCGCCAGCAAGATCATCTGTACGCGCAGGCCACGGCCGCGACCGTCCATGATGAACACCCGCCAGGCCGAGGTGAAGCCGAAGGCCGCATGATAGAGCGAGATGCCGAGCGCGCCGCCGACGAGGAACAGCGCGCCTTGGGTCCGCCCGTAGGCGAGGCCAAGAAGCAGGGTGCCGGAGACGAGTACGGCGAGCGCACCCAGGCCGGGGGCGCCGAGAAGTGGCTGCCTGGAGGATGGCGCCAGGGGGGATGGGACTGTGGACATTGGGGATTCCTTTGGTTGGAGCCCAATTCTACGGTCTCGTCTGTCCGCTCGCGAGAAAAGACATTCTTCTGACTGCCGCTCGCGCGGATCGCTGTTGCGGCTGAAGGGCGCAATGAGGTTCAACGTCCTCACTGGCGCGTGAAACGGCTAGCGGGCCCGGGTGGCACCTCCGGCGTTGCCGCGTTCCGTTAGGCAAGTTCGATGCCGTGCGAGGCGAGGTTGGCGGCGAGCTCCACGGCGTTGCGCGCCCGCATCTTGGAGAGGATACGGGCGCGGTGAACCTCGACCGTGCGCATGGAGATAGACAGCGCGTCGGCGATCTGCTTGTTGAGCATGCCGGCCATCAAGAGCCTGAGCACGTCGAGTTCCCGCGCCGAGAGCTGCTGCAGCTGGCTTTCGATCATCGCACGTTCACGGTTTTCCGACATCAGGCCGAAGTGATTTTCCAGGCAGGCGATGACCGTGTTGACGAGCTGGTTGTCGTTGAAGGGTTTTTCGATGAAATCCGCGGCGCCTGATTTCAGCGCCTCGACGGCAACCGGCACGTCGCCGTGGCCGGTCAGGAAAATCACCGGCGCGTTGCAGCCGGCCTCCTTGAGGCGGTTGAATGTTTCGAGGCCGGACAGCGCTCCCATCCGCATGTCCAGGACGATGCAGGCGCAGCCCTTAAGAGGCAGCGCCTCGAGGAGGGCCTCTCCGCTGTCGAAGGGTACAGCCGTCATCTGCCGCGACATGAAGAGAAAGGAGAGCGAATCGCGGATTGCCGGATCGTCGTCGACGAGATAGACGGCCGCGTCTTTCAGGAAGGGCTTGGTGCTTGTCATTCCGCGGCAGCCTTTTTCGGCGCCGGAACCGGAAGCACGATGGAGAATATGGTGCCGCCGGCGGCATTGGGGCGATGCTCGAGCCGCCCGTGATGAAGCTCGATGATTGTGCGGCAGATGTTCAGCCCCATGCCCATGCCGTCTTGCTTGCTGGTGACGAAAGGCTCGAAAAGCCGCCCGGAAACGGTCGGTGCAATGCCGGCTCCCCGGTCGCGTACCTCGATTACTTGGTGTCCTTCCTCTTCTCGGAGTTCGACCTCAAGCCTGATCCGCTGCATTGAGGGGCCGGCCATGGCCTCCACGCCGTTGCGCATCAGGTTGATCATCACCTGTTCCATCAGGATGCGGTCGGCGCGCACCGGCGGCAGGCCTTTCGGGGCCACGACCCTGATCGTGGCATTGCTGTTGCTGGCATCGGCCTCCAGGAACGACGCCGTCTCGACGATGACCGAGGCGAGGTCGACATCCTCGAATTTCGGGTCGCGCTTGCGCACGAAATCCTGGATGCGGCGGATGATCTGGCCGGCGCGCTCCGTCTGGAGCGACAGCTTCTCGATCGCTGCGATTACGGCCTGTGGGTCTGGATTGTCCGAGCGCAGTAGGTTCAAGGATCCGGCTGCATAGCTGGCAATCGCAGCCAGCGGCTGGTTGAGTTCGTGGGCGAGCGACGAGGCCATTTCGCCGAGCGTGACCAGCCGGCCGGTGCGCTGAAGGTTCTGTGATTGGACGCGCGCAAGTTCCGCGGCCCGCTTCTGGTCGGAAATGTCGATGATCGATCCCATCCAGCCGCGATGGCGGCCATGGGCATCGATGAGCGGTGCCTCGAAAACCTGGACTTCGAGCTCACTGCCATCCTGGCGCTTGAAGCAGGTCTCGAAGCTCTGGACCTTCAGCCCGCCGTTCTTCAAGGCCTCGTGCCGGGCAAGCGTTTCCTCGATTCGGTCCTCTCTCCAGTAGGGCATGGGGGGCATGCGCCCGGTCAGAACCTCGGCGGAAAAGCCGGTCATCTGGCAAAACGCGTTGTTGACATAGAGGATCTTGCCGTCGTGGTCGCGAGCGCGAAGCCCCACGGTCAGGCTTTCCTCCATCGACCGCCGGAATGCCATTTCCGCGCGAAGCCGGGTTTCGGCGGCCTGCCGTCTCAGGCCGTTGCGGTAGAGCACGATGAGCGAGAAGACCGCAAATAGCGCCAGCCCCAGAATGCCGGCGACCAGCAGGTTATGGGAGAAATTGCCGCTGACGCGATAGGGGGAAATGGCAAGCCAGGCGCCCGCCAGCGGCGGGTCGAAGCTGATCTTGTGGGTCAGGTCGGCGTCGGCGGGTTCCACCCTGGTTTTCTCGGTGAGCACCGCGTTGTCGATATCAACGAGCTGTACCGCGTATTTCTCGGTGATCCACCACGGGATCTGGCGCGCGACCAGAGATTTTATGGAGACAGTCGCCGAAATGCTGCCACCGTCATTGCCGGTGCCCATCGAGATGTCGGCTCGCAGATCGCCATCGTCGGTGCGGTATAGCGGGCCATAGGAAGGCCTGGCGGTTGCCTGCGTCGCCTTGGCGCCCGGGGCAGACAAAGGTTCATTCGCGCGTTCCGCAATTCCTTCCGGGACAGAGAAGACCGCACGGCCTTCCCTGTCGAAGAGCATGATCCGCAGCACTTCCGGATTGTTCTGGAGATGGATGCGCGCCCGATCCTTCAATTGCTGCAGGCTGATCTCGTGGTGGCCGTGATCGAGCGCCAAACGGGCAACCGCGTCCTCGTCGGTCGAAAGCTGGAAGCGCAGTGTCTGTTCCACCCACAGGGCGTCGGAGATGAGCGTGGTGCGTATCCGCTCATTCTCATTGCGGTTGATGACCCAAAGGAGGATCGAGATCATCGCGGTGAGCACGATGATCGTCACCAGCGGGATGACCTGCAGGAGGTCATGCTTGCCGCCGCGATTGCCAACAGGGTCGGGTCTGTCACTGCTCGATTTGTAGATAGTCAAAGTCGGATGTCGCGCCTCCCTCACGCAGATTTACGCGAAATTGTCCGGTTGCGCGATGGAAAAGAAGTCGCGTGGGAGGAATTGCGATAAAAGGCGAGGCTCCAGCACTGCTGGCGACGCCACCGCAGATTGCTCGGCTGCGTCTGTCAGCCGAGCCACAGGGATCTGGCCGGATGCTGGATCAATCCGTCAGCAGCTTCTTGCGTTCTTCGAATTCCTTGGAATCGATCTCGCCGCGCGCGTAGCGTTCCTTGAGGATAGTCAATGCGCGATCAGCGGCCGGTCCAGCGTCGGAGGTCATGCTGATGCCGCCGAAATGCTTCAGCAGATAGATAACCCCAATGACGATGGCCACCAGAATTAGGATCATGAAAATCGGGCCGAGCACCATGCCGAAGCCTCCCCAATGGTCACCTTCCCACATCATTCCATGTCCGTAGTAATAGGGCCTGTTGCCGGCCGGGACATCTCCGGCCTGCGCGAACGCCGAGCTTGCCGATGCAGCAATCGTCGCGACGCTGCCTGCGGTCCATGCGATCTTGTTCCTGCTCATCTGAAACTCCCACACCAACGAAATTGAAATGCGTTGTCACTAATTTAGTAAACCTCAAATCTTGAGGTCGCAATGACATGGTTCAACACGTTTGAGTGTTCCCGTGCTTGAAAGGCTCAGCCCCCGAGCATCATGGGCGAACCGCGGCAAAGATTTTCCTTGCATCTGCCGCCACCTGCGAAAGGCGCGGATACTGTGGCCGGGTAGCCAGCTATTGCCCCGGACGATCCCCCGATGTGGAAATCCACAATAGCGCCACAATTCGCGACGGCCTAAGAGGATCCGCAGTTCCGGGTGGTGGAGCGCAGGGAGAGATTGCCCTCGCGTGGCCCGGAGGATACCAGGAGGAGATTTCTAAATGTTCGACCGCCGCTCTTTCATGCGCGCTGTAGCCGCAGTTTCCATGTCCGCGTCAGTGCTCGCTCTCGCCGCTTCCGGCGCGATCGCCGCCGATCCGATCGTCATCAAGTTTTCCCATGTCGTCGCGCCCGATACGCCGAAGGGCAAGGGCGCCGACAAGTTCAAGGAACTTGCGGAGAAATATACCAACGGCGCGGTCAAGGTAGAGGTCTATCCGAACTCGCAGCTCTACAAGGACAAGGAAGAGCTGGAAGCCCTGCAGCTCGGCGCCGTCCAGATGTTGGCTCCGTCGCTCGCCAAGTTCGGTCCGCTCGGCCTCAAGGAGTTCGAGGTATTCGACCTTCCCTACATTTTCCCGGACTTTGAGGCGCTGCATAAGGTCACCTATGGCCCGATCGGCAAGGAACTGCTGGACAAGCTGGGGGAGAAGGGTATCCAGGGGCTGGCTTTCTGGGACAATGGTTTCAAGATCATGAGCGCCAACAGCCCACTTCGCACGCCTGAAGATTTCCTCGGCCTCAAGATGCGCATCCAGTCATCGAAGGTGCTGGAAGCCGAGATGAACGCGCTCGGCGCGGTCCCGCAGGTCCTGGCGTTTTCTGAAGTTTACCAGGCGCTCCAGACCGGCGTCGTCGACGGTACGGAAAACCCGCCTTCCAACATGTACACTCAGAAGATGAACGAGGTGCAGAAGCACGCCACGCTCTCCAACCACGGCTATCTCGGCTATGCGGTGATCGTGAACAAGAAGTTCTGGGACGAATTGCCCGCCGACGTCCGCGGCAATCTCGACAAGGCGATGGCGGAAGCCACCGAATACGCCAACGGGATCGCCAAGGCCGAAAACGACCAGGCCCTCGAAGCTATGAAGGCGGCCGGAAAGACCGATTTCCACGAACTGACCGCTGACGAGCGCGCCGCATGGCGCAAGGCCCTGCTGACCGTCCATGACGAAATGGCCGACCGCATCGGCGCCGATCTCGTCAAGCGCGTCCAGCAGGAAACCGGCGCCGCGAACTGAGGCGGCAAAGGTAGTCTTCAACAACGCTGCGCCGCATTGTTTTTACCCGACCTGGGCGATGCGGCGCATCTGGAACGAGCGTGTTCCTCCGGGCTTCTTCTCGCCCGTCGGAACGCCGCTTGCCACGCTTGACGGGAACGGCCAGTCCGCCGGACGGCAAGCGCGCAGCGGCGGTGAATGCCGCGCTGCCCATGCCGTTCCCGGAAGGGTGGCAGACAAGACCGAGGGGGAATTTTCATGCTCCGTATCCTAGACAGGCTCGAGGAGACCCTGATCGCCTCGCTGATCGCGGCGGCGACGGTGATCATCTTCGTCGCCGTCATCCACCGCTATACGCTCGGCCTTTTCGCGGACATGGTGAGCCTTTCGCGCACCTACGAACTTCCCTGGCTGATGGGTTTTTCGCGCTCGCTCTATTTCGGCCTTCGCTCGGTCAATCTGGTCTGGGCGCAGGAGCTCTGCATCATCCTCTTCGTCTGGATGGCGAAGTTCGGCGCCGCCTATGGCGTGCGCACGGGGATCCATGTCGGCATCGATGTCATCATCAACAAGCTGCCGCCGACGAGCCGGGCGAGAATGATCTTGTTCGGGCTGATGGCCGGCGCGCTGTTTACGGGCATCATCGCGACCCTGGGCGGCAATTTCGTCTTCCACATGTACCACACCTCGGCGATTTCCCCCGATCTCGAGGTGCCGATGTGGATCGTTTATCTCGCCATTCCGCTGGGCTCCGGGCTCATGTGCTTCCGCTTCCTGCAGGTCGCCTGGAACTTCATGCGCACCGGCGAGCTGCCGCATCACGACGACACCCATGTCGAGGGGATGGACGAAGAGGCAGAAGCGATCGCCGCAAGCCCGCTGACTGCGAAGGATCATTGAATCATGACCGCTTCACTTATCTTTGGNNTGAAACTCTTTACCGGTATCGAGAAGTTCGAGATCATGGCGATCCCGTTTTTCATCCTCGCCGGCAATTTTCTTACCCACGGCGGCGTGGCAAGGCGGATGATCAATTTCGCCACGTCCATGGTTGGCCATTGGCATGGTGGTCTGGGACTTGCCGGCGTTATCGCCTGCGCGCTCTTCGCCGCTGTTTCCGGCTCCTCACCTGCAACCGTGGTGGCGATCGGCTCGGTTATCCTGCCTGCGATGGCAAAGCAGGGCTTTCCCAAGAGGTTTGGCGCGGGCGTCATCACGACCTCAGGCGCGCTCGGCATCCTGATTCCGCCTTCGATCGTCATGGTCATGTATTCGGTCGCCACCTCCGGCATGCAGGTGAAAGGCCCAGATGGTCAGATCGTCTCTTCGGCCTCCGTGGGCGAACTGTTCATGGCCGGAGTTATTCCCGGGCTGATCCTTGCGTCGCTTCTCGCCGCGACGACATGGTGGCGGGCCTATAAAAACGGCTATCCCCGCCTTCCCAAGGCGAAGTGGGCCGAGCGCTGGGACGCTTTCCGCAAGGCCGTCTGGGGCCTTCTGCTGATCGTGATCGTCATCGGCGGAATCTATTCGGGCGTCTTCACGCCGACCGAAGCCGCCGCGATGAGCGCCGTCTATGCCTTCGTGATTGCAGTCTTCGTCTACAAGGATCTGAAGCTCGCCGACCTGCCGCGCGTCCTGCTCTCGTCGGCAAACATGTCCGCCATGCTGCTCTACATCATCACCAATGCCGTGCTCTTCTCCTTCCTCATGACGCACGAGAACATTCCGCAGGCGCTGGGCGACTGGATGGTCAATTCGGGGCTGAACTGGTGGATGTTCCTGATCGCGGTCAACATTCTGCTGCTTGCCGCCGGCAACTTCATGGAGCCGTCCTCGATCGTGCTGATCATGGCGCCGATCCTCTTTCCGGTCGCTGTCCGCCTCGGCATCGATCCGGTTCATTTCGGCATCATGATCGTGGTCAACATGGAGGTCGGCATGTGCCACCCACCGGTGGGTCTGAACCTCTATGTGGCCTCGGGCATCACCAAGATGGGGATCACCGAACTGACGGTCGCGGTCATGCCGTGGCTCCTGACCATGCTCGCGTTCCTGATCGCGGTCACCTACATCCCGGAAATATCGCTGTTCCTGCCCCGTTTCCTCGGGATGTAGGACTGAGCTTTCGACAAAGGCAGTTCCTTTGACAAGGGGGCCGCCCCACAGGAGGGCTCCTGTGAGCCTGCATGGCAATCGCGCGGCAACGCCGCGATTGCGAGGAAGCGTTGGCGGACGCAGACCGCGACCATCCCCAACAAAACAGCCGGGACCTTGTCGGGGCATGCCGGAGATCGGCAATCCCTGTCGACGACAGGGACGTGCCGTCACCCATGTCTTAGGGGCAAACTGTTACCTATGTATCCGGGTCGGACAAGGGGAGAATGGTGCCGCTTGCAGGACTCGAACCTGCGACCCCATCATTACGAATGATGTGCTCTACCACCTGAGCTAAAGCGGCGCTCGCGAACCGCTGCGAAGCGGGTTGCGGCATTGACGGGGCTGATACAGCCAACGCGCGGCAATTTCAAGCCGCGAATTGATCTTCTCGGCTTTTTCCACGCGCCACCGTGTGATCGCCAAGGCCGATGGGGTTCAGAGGGAAAGCCGCGCGCGGGCGGCCTTGTATTCCGTTTCCAAGCGGTCGACCACGGCGGCAACCGGTTCGACAGCTTTCACCGCGCCGATCCCCTGGCCGCAGCCCCAGATGTCCTTCCAAGCCTTGGCGCCGGTGGTCGCCTTGTCGAAGTCCATCTTCGACGGATCGGCGACCGGCAGATTGTCCGGGTCCATGCCGGCGGCGATGATCGACGACTTCAGGTAATTGCCGTGGATGCCGGTGAAGTAGTTGGAATAGACAATGTCGTTGGCATGGGCCTCGACGATCGCCTGCTTGTAGGCGTCCGTCGCGCGCGCCTCGGTCGTGGCGATGAAGGGTGAGCCGATATAGGCCATGTCGGCGCCCATCGCCTGGGCGGCGAGAATGCCGCCGCCGGTCGAGATTGCGCCGGCCAGCAGCAGCGGCCCGTCGAACCATTCGCGGATTTCCTGCACGAGGGCAAAGGGTGAAAGCGTGCCGGCATGGCCGCCGGCGCCGGTGGCCACCGCGATCAGCCCGTCCGCGCCCTTGCGGATCGCCGAATTGGCATGGCGGTTGTTGATCACGTCATGCAGCACGACGCCGCCATAGGAATGCACTGCCGCGTTGACTTCCGGAACCGCGCCGAGCGAGGAGATGACGATCGGCACCTTGTACTTCACGCACATCATCAGATCGTGCTCGAGGCGCTTGTTGGAGGTATGGACGATCTGGTTGACCGCGAAAGGTGCGGCGGGGCTGTTCGGATTTTTCGCGTTGTGGGACGCGAGTTCTTCCGTAATCATTGCCAGCCACTCGTCGAGCTGGCTTTCCGGTCGGGCGTTGAGGGCCGGAAACGCGCCGATGATGCCGGCCTTGCATTGCGCAAGGGTCAGTTCCGGATGCGAAATGATGAAGAGAGGCGAGGCCACCACCGGCAGTCTGAGATTGTCGGAGAGAACCGGGGGAAGAGCCATTATATACCTCGGGCGTTATTACGTTTACGGAAACGTCAATTTCATACCAGATGCAAACGGCGAGGAAAAGGCCGTCCGGCGGCGGCAAGAGATCCGCCAAGGGCATGGACCTTCATCCGCATCCTTTGCAGCAAGCGGACGGAGGCTCCGCTGCTCGCGGCCATGGTTTCGATGCTATTGGGCCGAAAGTCTGCCACTTTCTTCTGGGTATCGTTTCCGCGGCAAGGGCGAGGGCTTGCGGATCGGCAAGTCAACCGTTACCGAATCCTTGTAGGACCCGAGAATTGTCGGGCATGTCAGCCGAGGGGGCGAGGGCCGCGAGTGAACGGATTGGAAACGGCAATCAGGAACGCTCTAGAGCGATCGGATCGCGCCAATGCGGAAACGCGTGCCCGTGTCTATCAGTCGGCGCGCCACGCGCTCGAGAGCGGTTTGCAGAAACAGAATATCAGCGATCCGGAAATCGTGGCGCAGCAGCGCCATCGGCTGGAAGCGATGATCCATGCCATCGAGCTTGAGGAACGCAGCCGTCTCCATGCGGTAGAACCCGAGATACGGCCGCCGGAGGCATCTGCCCCGCCGCCCGTTTCGCCCGTGCGCACCCCGTCCGTCGACGAGCCGGCAACCGCCCCATCGGTTGAGCCGGCCATGCGTGCCGATGCCGGGGATATCTCGCCGGCGCGGCGCGATTTCGGCGATTTGCGCGCCGAACGGCGGGATTCGCCCGCAGAGACGCCGGCAGCTGGGCCGGATGTGAAAATTGCCGGTGACGAAGGACCAGGCATGGACGTCAGGCCGGAGACGGCCATCCGGCATCGCAAGAAGCGTGGAAATCTCTTTTCGCGTCTCTTCGTTTTTTCGGTGTTGTTGGCGGCGGTCGGCATGGGCGGATGGTGGGTCTACACTTCCGGTTTGCTGCTGACCGAGGCGGAGCGCGATACCAGCGTTCCCAATCCGCCGCCGCGCGCCGAGGAGGAGGATTTTTCCGGCACGCAGGAGCCGAAGACACTCGATACCCAGGCGGCCTTTTCCGATGACTGGATCGAGATCTTCGAGCCGAAGCGCATCGACGCGATCAGGCCAC
>DPXQ01000138.1:0-34258 GCA_003527225.1 Rhizobium sp. | reverse complement strand
CCGTCCCTGTCGATGTCCTGCAACAGATGGCCGGACGAACCTCGACCATTTCCCTGACGCTGCAAGCTTCCGGCGACGCTTCCGCACAGATCGCGGTGGAATGCGATTTTGACCGCATGGGCAGTTGCGCCCGTCACCGCTTCACCGTCGGCACGGAAAAGACGGATGTCCTTTTCCGCGTGAGCTTCGACCGCGCGATCGCCCCGGCGTCCCCCGGACACCTGCTCCTCAACAGCGATCTGAGTGGACGTGGCCAGGGCGTGAACCTCTATTCGGTGCGCATCCTGCCGGGTCAGTGACCGGCCAGAGCGCCGCGTGCCCCTTGCACGCGCGCCGCTCGTGTCTGCGGGGGCTCACAAAAGGAAATCGAGACCGCTGCCGAGGATTTCCTTGTCCAGCTTGCCGATCTTGTCCTCGTCCCTGCCGTCGTAACTCAATGAATTGAGCATGTGGCGGATGACGTTGAGCCGTGCCCGGCGTTTGTCATTGGCTTTGACGACCGTCCATGGGGCATGGTCGGTGTGCGTTTCCCTGAGCATCCGGTCGCGCTTCTCCGTATAGTCGTCCCACTTGGTGAGCGCGACGATATCGATGGGCGAGAGCTTCCAGATCTTCAAGGGATCGTGCCGCCGGTCATGGAAGCGTTCGATCTGCATTTCCTGCCCGATATTCAGCCAGAACTTGAAGAAGTGGATACCTTCCTGCTCGATGAGCTTTTCGAAGTGGGGAAGCTGCTTCATGAATTGCTCGTACTGTTCCATGGTGCAGAAGCCGTTGACGGGCTCGACGACGGCGCGGTTGTACCAGGAGCGGTCGAAAAGAACGAATTCGCCCGCAGTTGGAAAATGCGAGACATAGCGCTGGAAGTACCACTGTCCGCGTTCGGTCTCCGTCGGCTTGGTCAGCGCCACGACCCGGGCCGAGCGCGGGTTCATGTAGGAAAGGATATTGTGGATGGTGCCGCCTTTGCCCGCCGCGTCCCGGCCCTCGAAGAGCGCCAGCACCCGCTTGCCGGTTTTCTGAAGCCAGAACTGAACCTTGACCAGTTCGATCTGCAGTCTCTCAAGCTCGTCCTCGTAGTCGTCCTCGTCCATTTTCTGGTCATAAGGATAACCGTCCGATGACAACGCCGCATCGTCGACCCATTTGGGAAGCTTCGGATCGTCGATATCGAAAATATGTTTCTCGCCCCTGATCTTGATCTCGGTCGCGCGGTTTTCCTCCGGCTTTTCCATGATTTTCCCTTTCATTCGATCTCTTGAAGCGCCAATTGCCGCGCCCTCGGCCTTTTTCCAGTGAGGACATATTCATCCGACCAGTTCAAGTGTTGGCTGATATCCCCGACCGGGTTCATCGGCAGGGGATAATAATCGCGCCTCATGGCTTGCGGTCTAAACATCTGTCATGAATTGGCGCTATCAGGGTTCGTTTAGGTTCATGTCGAATATACTCCAGCGAGGCACGGTTGGCTGAAAATCCAAATAGTTGGGGGGAATTTCTGGAGCGTGTCCGGTCGGGCTGGGCCTATCTCCTGGCCGCGACCCTCGTTTCCGTATCGGCCTATCTTGCTGGTGCGGAACCCCTGTTTTCCGTCATCTTGTGGGTCCTGTCCGTTGCTGCCGTTCTGGTCCGGCAGCTTCCCCCGGCGGATGTCCCGGCCGCCCCATCCAGGCGGACAGACACGCCTGAACCAGGTGATCTGCTGCTTCCCGTTGTCGACGCCACGCTTTGCGCACTTGATCTGCCGGTCTTCGTGTTTGACAGCAATGCGGTCCTGGTCCACCAGAACAAGGCCGCCGACAAGGCCTTCGGCCCACCGGCGCCGGGACTGCATATTTCGGTGAAGTGGCGCTCTCCGAGCATTCTCGACATGATCCGGGAAACGATTGCGACCGGTGAGCCGAACCAGATCGAGCATTCCGAACGCCTGCCTTCCGAACGCGTCTACATCGTGCGCTCGGCGCCAATTGAGGTATCGGCCAGGGCGGGGACGGGCGAAAAGCTCTATCTCCTTTCGTTCCGCGACATATCCGAGCTTCGCCGCCTTGACCGCATGCGCAGCGATTTCGTTGCCAATGCCAGCCATGAATTGCGCACACCGCTGGCCTCCCTGCGCGGCTTCATCGAAACCATGCAGGGGCCGGCCCGCTCTGATCCGAAGGCACAGGAGCGCTTCCTTGCCATCATGCTTGATCAGGCCAATCGCATGAGCCGTCTCGTCGACGACCTCCTGTCCTTGTCTCGGCTCGAGCTGAAGGCGCATCTGGCGCCCGACCAGATGGTGGATCTGGTGCCGGTCATCGGCCATGTTCGCGACTCGCTCGCCCCTCTGGCTTCCGAACTCAATGTCGACATCCGCCTGCACCTGCCCGAAGGCAAAGTCGAGGTCGTCGGCGATCGCGACGAATTGGTGCAGGTTTTCGAGAACCTGATGGAGAATGCCTGCAAGTACGGCCAGGAAGGAAAGGTCGTCGATGTCTATATCCGCAATACGGCGGGAGAGCCCGTCGAGGTCGGTATCGTCGACCACGGGCCGGGTATCCCGGCCGAGCATGTGCCGCGGCTGACGGAGCGGTTTTATCGCGTCAGCGTCGCCGACAGCCGGTCGAAAAAGGGTACGGGTCTGGGGCTTGCCATCGTCAAGCATATCCTCACCCGCCACCGCGCCCGCCTGATCGTGAAGTCCGAAATCGGCAGGGGAACGGACTTTACCGTGCGCTTTTGACATATAAGAGTAGCATTTCTCTGTCGCCTCCAGAAAAATGCCAAATAATTCAACAATATAAATTGTCACAAATGTTTCATGAAAGTGACATAAAAGAGAGAGGCAACAGTGAGTATGAACGTCGTGCCGATGCTTGGCGGCAGTGAGTGCCGTTTGTAATTGCATCCACACACAAGCCCACTGACGGGAGATCTAAATGAACATTCTGAAACTTTCGGTAGCAGCCCTGGTGGCTTCCGTTGCCTTCACTGGCGCCGCCGTTGCTCGTGACCAGATCCAGATCGCTGGCTCTTCGACCGTTCTGCCCTATGCTTCCATCGTTGCCGAAGCCTTCGGCGAAAACACTGACTTCGCGACCCCGGTCGTTGAATCGGGTGGTTCGGGTGCTGGCCGCAAGAAGCTGTGCGAAGGCGTCGGCGAGAACACCATCGATATCGCCAACTCTTCCTCGCGCATCAAGCAGTCCGACATCGACAACTGCGCCAAGAACGGCGTGAAGGACATCCAGGAAGTTCGCATCGGTTACGACGGCATCGTCTTCGCATCGGACATCAAGGGTGCGGAATTCGCCTTTACCCAGGCAGACTGGCACAACGCCCTTGCTGCCAAGGTACTGAAGGACGGCAAGCTCATCGACAACCCGTACAAGAAGTGGAACGAGATCCGCGCCGACCTGCCGGCACAGGATATCCTCGCCTTCATCCCGGGCACCAAGCATGGTACCCGTGAAGTGTTCGACGAGAAGGTTATCATCGACGGCTGCAAGGAAGACGGCGCTCTGGAAGCGCTCAAGGCAGCCAATGGTGGCGATGAAAAGGCGGCCGAGAAGGCTTGCATGACGCTGCGCACCGACGGTGTTTCCGTTGATATCGACGGTGACTACACCGAGACGCTGGCTCGTATCGACGCCAACAAGAACGCCATCGGCGTCTTCGGCCTGTCCTTCTACCAGAACAACACGGACAAGCTGCGCGTCGGCACCATGGCTGGCGTAACGCCTTCGGTCGCCACGATCGCGTCGGGTGAATATCCGGTCTCGCGCCCGCTCTACTTCTACGTCAAGAATGCTCATCTCGACGTGATCCCGGGCTTGCAGGAATACGTCGAGTTCTTCGTGTCTGACGACATGGCTGGTCCGAACGGTCCGCTGGCCGCTTATGGCCTCGTCTCGGATCCGGAACTTGCCAAGACCCAGGCAGCCGTCAAGGCTCGCACCCCGATGGGTCCCCTGAAGTAATCCAGAAGATTGACTGGCGGCGCGACACTCGCGCCGCCAGTTTTCAGCGTTTTCGGAAGGTGCAGACAAGATGAGTGTGGGCGTCATTATCCTTGTCGTGTCGGTGCTTGCAGCGCTTGGCTATATTCTTGGCAGGCGGCGTGCGGTGGCACTTGCGGCAAAGAGCGGCACTAAGCTTCACTCTCTTCCCGGTTACTATGGCCAAACGGTCGCGTTGTTCACCGCGGTTCCGGCTTTTCTCCTCTTGATTGCCTGGCTGTTTTTGCAGCCAATGCTTATTGAAGGACGGGTCAGTGGCATGGTCCCGGACAGCGTGATCCCGGATGGAGGCGCGCGCAGTCTGGTCATGGCCGATGTCCGCCGGATTGCCGACGGGCTTGACGCGGTCCTCGCGCGGGGCGGGATGGATGAAACCGAGCTCACTCAATTGCGCGCAGACCCGACCAATGTCCGCGCTCGCCTGGCGGAAGTCGGCATTGCCTTGGGCGGCGAAGTGCCCCCGGAGGTTCTCGAAGCTGCGATAGCCTTCCGGCAGAGCGCGAAGACTGGGAACTTGGCCATGGCCGTCGTGGCCCTGGCGCTGGCCATGAGCCTCGGGCCCTGGGCCTATCTGCGAATCCGGCCGGAGATGCGGGCGCGCAATATGAGCGAAAGCTTCGTCAAGGCGCTGTTGCTCGGCTCCTCGTTGGTCGCGATCTTGACGACTGTCGGAATTGTCGCCTCTCTGCTGTTCGAGACCTTCCATTTCTTCAAGTTGTATCCCGCAAAGGACTTTTTCTTCTCCACCGTGTGGAACCCGCAATTCCGCGGCGGTTCGGACCTCGGCATCCTGCCATTGCTTTGGGGCACGTTCTATGTATCGCTGATATCCCTGATCGTCGCTGTGCCGCTTGGCTTGATGATCGCGGTCTATCTGTCCGAATATGCCGGCTCGACGATGCGCAGCGTGGTCAAGCCTGCCATCGAAGTCCTCGCAGGTATCCCGACGATCGTCTACGGTCTTTTTGCGCTGATCACGGTCGGCCCATTCCTCCGCGACTGGATCGCCCAGCCTCTTGGCCTAGGAACGTCGTCTTCCTCTGTTCTTACCGCCGGCCTTGTCATGGGCGTCATGATCATCCCCTTCGTCAGTTCGCTGTCCGACGACATCATCAACGCCGTGCCTCAAGCCCTGCGTGACGGTTCCTACGCCCTTGGCGCGACGCAGTCCGAAACCGTCAAGCAGGTCATTCTGCCGGCCGCCTTGCCCGGCATCGTCGGTGCTATCCTGCTGGCGGCCAGCCGCGCGATCGGCGAGACCATGATCGTGGTTATGGGTGCGGGTGCTGCCGCGAAGCTTGATCTCAATCCTTTTGAGGCAATGACGACGGTCACGGTGAAGATTGTAAGCCAGCTGACGGGGGACACCGAGTTCGCGAGCCCTGAGACGCTGGTTGCCTTTGCCCTTGGCCTGACCCTCTTCGTCCTGACGCTTGGACTGAACGTACTGGCCCTTTACATTGTGCGCAGATACCGGGAGCAGTACGAATGACCGACATGACCGTATTCGGCAATTCTGTCGCGGAAAAGCAGGGAAAGTCGCTCCTGGCCGTCGATGCCCGTACCCGTCGCCGCAATGCGGCCGAGGCGCGGTTCCGCCTGATGGGCAAGATCGCGGTTGCGATCGGCATTCTAGCGCTTGTCGGCCTCTTGTTCTCGATTCTGTCGAATGGCCTGTCGTCCTTTCAGCAGACATACATCGTTCTGGACATCTACCTGGACCCGGCCAAGCTGGACAAGGATGGCGACCGCGATCCCGCGAAGATTGCCAAGGTATCGACGTTCGGCTACGCACCGTTGATCGAGAAGGCGCTCGCCGACACAATGGCGGCCAAGGGTGTCTCGGTCGAAGGGCTCAACGTCAAGAAGGCGGCGGAACTGATTTCCAAGGAAGCGCCGGCAGATATCCGCAATAGTGTTATTGCCGATCCTTCGACCATCGGAGAGACGGTCTCGTTCAAACTGCTGGCTGCGGGGCGTATCGACGGCTATTACAAGGGGCGCGTGACCATGGAGAGCGCGCAGCTTGACCGCAATGTCTCGCCCGAGCAGCTGATGCTGGCGGACAAGCTCAAGGAAGCGGGCATCCTCACGACCCGTTTCAACTGGTCCTTTTTTACTGCGCCGGATGCTTCAGATACGCGTCCCGAGGCGGCCGGTCTGGGCATTGCCATTCTCGGCTCTGCATACATGATGCTGATCGTGTTCGTGTTGTCCCTGCCGCTCGGTGTCGCTGCGTCGATCTATCTTGAGGAGTTCGCCCCTCAGAACCGCTTCACCGATCTGATCGAAGTGAATATCGGGAACCTGGCCGCGGTGCCCTCGATCGTGTTCGGTATTCTCGGCTTGGCGGTTCTTATCAATTTCGTAGGTCTTCCGCAGTCCGCGCCCATTGTCGGCGGTCTGGTCCTGACCCTGATGACGCTGCCGACCATCATCATCGCCACTCGGGCCGCACTCAAGGCGGTGCCGCCGTCGATCCGCGATGCGGCGCTCGGCGTCGGTGCCTCGAAGATGCAATCGACCTTCCACCATGTACTGCCGCTGGCGATGCCGGGCATTCTGACGGGTACGATCATCGGCCTTGCTCGCGCCCTCGGTGAGACCGCTCCGCTGCTGCTCATCGGCATGGTGGCATTTGTGCGTGAATATCCGGCGGGCCCGCCGGAGGGTTTCTTCGATCCGGCATCTGCCCTTCCGGTCCAGGTCTACAACTGGACCCAGCGCGGGGACCCGGCATTCGTCGAGCGTGCATCTGGTGCGATCATCGTACTGCTGGTGTTCCTGTTCCTGATGAACCTGATTGCAATTATTCTTCGCCGCCGCTTCGAGCGTCGTTGGTAACCGGAGCGAAATCATGATCGATATGTCAACGACGACGGCGACGACGAAAGCTGCAGCCATGAATGAATCGAAGATATCCGCCCGCGATGTTCAAGTCTATTATGGCGACAAACAGGCTATCAAGGATGTGAATATCGAGATCCGGCCCCGCACGGTCACGGCCTTCATCGGTCCGTCTGGCTGTGGAAAGTCGACTTTCCTGCGGTGCATCAATCGCATGAACGATACCATCGACAGCTGCCGCGTCGAGGGTCATATCTCGATTGACGGCGAGAACATCTACGATCCGAAAGTGGATCCGGTGCAACTGCGCGCCAAGGTCGGCATGGTGTTCCAGAAGCCGAATCCATTCCCCAAGTCGATTTACGAGAACGTGGCCTATGGTCCGCGCATCCATGGTCTGGCCAGCAGGAAGTCGGATCTGGACGAGATCGTCACTTCCGCGCTGCAGAAGGCGGGTTTGTGGAACGAGGTGAAGGACCGGATGGACAGCCCTGGCACCGGCCTGTCGGGCGGCCAGCAGCAGCGCCTGTGCATCGCGCGCGCGATCGCGGTCAGCCCGGAAGTGATTCTGATGGACGAACCCTGTTCGGCTCTCGATCCGATCGCCACCGCCAAGGTCGAGGAGCTCATTCACGAGTTGCGCACCAACTACACTATCGTCATCGTCACCCACTCGATGCAGCAGGCCGCTCGTGTGTCTCAGCGTACCGCCATGTTCCATTTGGGGCTCCTGGTGGAGGAGAATGATACAGACAAGATGTTCACCAATCCGGACGATCAGCGCACCCAGGATTACATCATGGGCCGCTTCGGCTGATATCCGAACCGGTGCCGTCGCCGTCTCAAGAACAGGAACCTTGCTCATGTCTACTTCGCACATCTATTCCGCTTTTGATGAGGAACTGAAATATCTGATGCGGCGCATCTCGGAGATGGGCGGCCTTGCAGAGCAGATGGTTGCTGATTCCGTGCGCGCCCTCGTCAACGGCGATGCGGCGCTTGCGCAGAAGGTGATTTCCGACGACGCCATCATGGACAGTGCCGAGCGCGAAATCGGCGACAAGGCAATCGTCACGATTGCTCGCCGCCAGCCTGTCGCCTCGGACTTGCGCGAGATTATCGGTACTCTTCGCATCGCCAACGATCTGGAGAGGGTCGGAGACCTCGGCAAGAGCAATGCAAAGCGGGTGATGGCGGTGCAGGGAACGGGCGTGCCGCGCAAGCTCGCTCGTGGCATCGAACACCTCTCCGAGCTCGCTCTCGTGCAGTTGAAGGAAGTTCTCGACGTCTACACGACGCGCTCCGCGGAAAAAGCCAAATCGATCCGCGACCGCGACGAGGAAATCGACGCGATGTATACCTCGCTTTTCCGTGAGCTTCTGACCTACATGATGGAAGATCCGCGCAACATTACCAGCTGCACACATCTTCTCTTCTGCGCCAAGAATATCGAGCGCATCGGGGATCACGCCACGAATATCGCCGAGACGATCTATTACATGACCACTGGCGCGCAGCCGGAGGGGGAACGGCCGAAAGACGATCTGACGGCGAATATAGGCGCGGTAACCGAATGATTTTCCATCGCCAAGGATGAGCAAAGACGATGTTGCCCAAAATAGCTGTCGTTGAAGACGAGGAGGCGCTGAGCGTCCTTCTCCGCTACAATCTCGAAGCCGAAGGCTACGAGGTGGAAACGATCCTGCGCGGCGACGAAGCCGAGTTGCGGCTCCAGGAACGGGTTCCCGATCTCCTGATCCTCGACTGGATGTTGCCGGGCGTTTCCGGTATCGAGCTGTGCCGCAGGCTGCGCATGCGCCCGGAGACGGAGCGCCTTCCGATCATCATGCTGACGGCACGCGGTGAGGAGAGCGAGCGGGTGCGTGGACTTGCTACCGGCGCCGACGACTATGTCGTCAAGCCCTTTTCGACGCCGGAACTGATGGCCCGTGTCAAGGCCATGTTGCGCCGGGCGCGTCCGGAAGTGCTTTCCAGCGTCCTTCGCTGCGGCGACATCGAGCTCGATCGCGAAACCCATCGCGTCCACCGCAAGAGCCGCGAAGTCCGGCTCGGCCCGACGGAATTCCGCCTGCTCGAATTCCTCATGTCCTCGCCCGGCCGGGTCTACTCGCGCTCGCAATTGCTCGATGGCGTCTGGGGCCATGACATCTATGTCGATGAACGCACCGTCGACGTCCATGTCGGACGACTGAGAAAGGCGCTCAATTTCTCGAACATGCAGGACGTCATCCGCACCGTCCGCGGTGCCGGATATTCCATGGAAGCCTGATCTCAGGCCTTTCGGCAAGACACAAAAAACGGGCCATCAGGCCCGTTTTTCGTTTATATTCGTACGTTATGGCTTACCGGGCAGTCTTCCGGCGTTCGGAAACCGGCTGATAAGCGAGCTTCGCATGATAGCTGCAATAGGGCGAGTTGTCCGGGGATTCGCAGCCGCAGAAATGGAACTCGTCGGCCATCGGGTCGCCGATCGGCCACTTGCAGGTCCGCTCCGTCAGCTCGGTCAGCACGAGCTTACGGGAAATCGGCACGACCACATTTCTGGAAGGAACGATCTCGATTTCCTCCAGGCCGTCGAATTCGACTTCTTCCTTGATCATGTTGGCGCCAGAGGCGCGAGCAACAGTCCTGATCGTCGCGCGCGACGCGTAGTTCGGGGCCCGCGGAGCCGACGTCGGGCGCTTTGCTGCGCGCGTAGCCGCGGTGCTTCCTCCCGACTTGGCGCGCCCGGGCAAATTCAGCCGGTGGACCTTGCCGATGACGGCGTTTCTGCTTACGCCGCCCAGTTGGGCCGCGATCTGGCTTGCACTCAGGCCCTCGGACCAAAGTCTTTTCAGTTTTTCGACGCGCTCGTCTGTCCAGTTCATGCCAATATCTCCGCTAGTCGCGTTTTGATGGCAGAATCCCTCACCATTGCTTCGAATGAATCCGAAACAAAATATCCTCGATACTTTCGGTGACTACTTCCGCCGCATGCAATCTCTTAATCTAATGTTAACCTAGTGTGAGGCTGACTCCGTGACAAGAGTCGGGCGAATCATCGCGAATCGATTTCGAAGTTTTCCCCAACTTGCTATCCGGGCAGCGAGTGTCGCGGGCGGGGAAAGGGCAATAGCCTGTTTCTCTGACCGAAAGTCGAAAAAACCCCGTAATGGCGCAGTTTTATTGACAGTGTCCCGGGAAATGACGATAGTGCGACCGCCGCCGAAAGGCGGCATTTTTGATTTTTTCAGGACTGTCTCGGCCGGCGAAATCAAAAATCCATATTTGCGCTTTCTCGGTTGCCGAAGGAGTTGTTCCACCATGGCTGAAGCCACGCCCCTCTATGAAACCTACATGCGCGCGCCCCTGCGTTTCGAGCGCGGCGAGGGGGTCTGGCTTATCACGGAGGATGGCGAGCGATATCTTGATTTCGCTGCCGGCGTCGCGGTGAATTCCCTTGGCCATGCCCATCCCCATCTGGTGGAGGCGATCAAGTCGCAGGCGGAAAAGGTCTGGCACCTCTCCAACCTGTACGAAGTCCCCGGCCAGGAGAAGCTTGGCAAGAGGCTGACCGAGGCGACATTCGCCGACAAGGTGTTCTTCACCAATTCGGGCGCCGAGGCGCTGGAATGCGCCATCAAGACCGCGCGCCGTTACCAGTTTGCCAAGGGGCACCCGGAGAAATTCCATATCATCACTTTCGAGGGCGCTTTCCACGGTCGCACGATCGCGACGATTGCCGCCGGTGGCCAGGAAAAGTATCTCGAAGGTTTCGGTCCCAAGGCCCCTGGCTTTGACCAGGTTGCCTTTGGCGACATCGAGGCCGTGAAGGCCGCCATAAACGATGCGACCGCCGCGATCCTCATCGAGCCTGTTCAGGGTGAGGGCGGCATCAGGACAGCGTCGAAGGAATTCCTGCGCGCGCTGCGCCAGATCTGCGACGAGAATGGCCTTCTCCTCGTCCTCGACGAGGTCCAGAGCGGCGTTGGCCGCACCGGAAAGTTCTTCGCGCATGAATGGGCTGGCATCACGCCGGATATCATGGCGGTCGCCAAGGGCATCGGTGGCGGTTTTCCGCTCGGCGCATGCCTTGCGACGGCTGAGGCTGCATCCGGCATGAAGGCGGGCACCCACGGGTCGACCTATGGCGGCAATCCGCTGGCCATGGCGGTTGGAAACGCCGTGCTCGACGTCGTTCTCGCCGAAGGTTTCCTCGAGCATGTGCGCGATGTCGCGCTGGTGTTCCGCCAGGGCCTTGCCGCCTTGAAGGACCGCTATCCGGACATCATCGACGAAATTCGCGGCGAGGGTTTGATGCTCGGCATCAAGGCGAAGATCCCCTCCGGTGAGCTGCTTCAGGCCATGCGCGCCGAGCATATTCTCGGCGTTCCGGCCGGTGACAACGTGATCCGGCTGCTTCCGCCGCTCACCACGACCGCGGAAGAAGCCCGCGAGGGTCTGAAGCGCCTCGATCTGGCGGCCGAACGCCTTCAGAAGAACTCCGTCAAACACGTGGCTCAGGCCTAATCAGGTTGTAAGTGATGGCATCTCCCAAACATTTTCTCGATCTCTCGGCTATGTCCGCTTCCGATTTGCGTGCGATCCTCGAGGATGCAAAGACACGCAAGCAGGCTACCAAGGCCGGTTCCGCCGACAAGCCTCTCGCCGGCAAGATGCTGGCGATGATCTTCGAGAAGCCCTCGACCCGTACCCGTGTGTCCTTCGACGTCGGCATGCGCCAACTCGGCGGCGAGACCTTGTTTCTGTCCGGCACCGAAATGCAGCTCGGCCGCGCGGAGACGATTGGGGACACGGCCAAGGTGCTGTCGCGCTATGTGGATGCGATCATGATCCGCACGACCGATCACGCGCGGCTCCTGGAAATGGCCGAGCACGCCACCGTGCCGGTCATCAACGCACTCACCGACAGCACGCATCCCTGCCAGATCATGGCCGATGTCATGACCTTCGAGGAACATCGCGGACCGGTGAAGGGCAAGACCCTTGCCTGGACCGGCGACGGCAACAATGTTCTGCATTCGCTGGTCGAGGGAGCTGCTCGCTTCGGCTATCGGATGAACATGGCCGTTCCGCTGGGCTCCGAGCCGGACGACAAGATCCTGAACTGGGCGCGCAACAATGGTGGCGACATCATGCTGTGCCACGAAGCCGAGCGCGCCGTCGCGGGGGCCGATGCGGTGATCACCGATACCTGGATTTCGATGAACCAGGAGCACAAGGCGCGCGGCCATAACGTCTTCCAGCCGTTCCAGGTCAACGCCGCGTTGATGGCGCAAGCCAATGACGATGCGCTGTTCATGCATTGTCTTCCGGCCCACCGTGGCGAGGAGGTGACCGACGAGGTGATCGACGGACCGCAGTCTGTCGTCTTCGACGAGGCGGAAAACCGCCTGCATGCGCAGAAGTCCATACTTGCCTGGTGCCTGGGCGCGATATAGCGCGCCGGCACAAAGGCGCTTTTCGGAGTGCCGGGCGCTTGCGGCCGGCATTCTTGACCTTCTGGCTGCTCGATACCATGTGTGCGGTAAATTCGAGGGCATGCGCCACGACAGTTCGAGCGCTTCGGCGCAAGGGAGTGCAATAATGACAGACAGGGTAACGGGGCTTGGCGAATTGGATTTCGCCGGAGACGACCGGGTTGTACCGTTCCAGGTCGAAGGCCTTGATGTGCGGGGCCGCGCCGTGCAGCTCGGCCCCCTGGTGAATACCATCCTCGGGCGTCATGATTACCCGCAGCCGGTCGCACGCCTGCTTGCCGAGGCAATGGTTCTCACCGTGCTGATCGGCACGTCGTTGAAGTTCGAGGGCAAGTTCATCGTCCAGACCAAGAGCGACGGCCCGGTGGATCTTCTGGTCGCCGATTTTTCGACGCCGGAGAATCTGCGCGCCTATGCGCGTTTCGACGAGGAAGCGCTGGCAAAAGCGATCGACGAAGGCAATACCTCTCCCGAGGCCTTGCTGGGGAAGGGTATCCTCGCCTTCACGATCGACCAGGGCAACCATATGCAACCATACCAGGGGATCGTGCCGCTCGACGGTGCTTCGCTAGAAGAGATTGCCGGCGTCTATTTCCGCCAGTCGGAGCAGATCCCGACCCGCGTGCGCCTGGGCGTCGCCGAGCTTTTCGATCGCGATGCGGAAGGCAAGCCGCGTCATAACTGGCGGGCAGGCGGCCTGATCGCCCAATTTCTTCCCGAAGCGCCAGATCGCATGCGCCAGCCGGATCTGCATGGCGGCGATGGCGATGACGGAGAATACGAGTTCACCGAGGATGATGCCTGGTCCGAGGCCCGGATGCTGGTGGAGACGATCGACGCCGACGAACTGACTGATCCGCAGGTCGGCGTAGAGCGCCTGTTGTTCCGCCTGTTCCACGAGCGCGGTGTGCGCGTCTACCACCCACAGCCGGTGTTTGACCGTTGCAGCTGCTCGCGTGACAAGATCAAGGGCGTGCTCAAGGGGTTCTCCGACGAAGAGATCGACGCGAGCCAGGAAGACGGCACGATCGCCGTGACCTGCGAATTCTGCTCCACAACCTATCGCTACGAGGCAAGCGAGGTTCGGGAAGGCTGAAACCGGCTCCCGGCTTTCTCGTCCGAATTATCCCGCGATTTTCCTGATTGCGTGCTAGATTATTGCTCGTCGGGGCGCTTTCTGGTGCCCGCGCTTGGGCGTCAATCGGGAGAGACGGGATCATGAGAACGTTTCGAAAGCGCGTGACGGCGCTGCTTGCAGTGGCCCTTCTAACAACGTCGACAATAACGCCGGCCATGGCCTGCACCCGATCGCTCTATGTCGGGGACGGCAATATGGTCGTCACTGGCCGTAATATGGATTGGCTGGAGGACATGGCCTCCAATCTCTGGGTCTTTCCTGCCGGCATGAAACGGGACGGGGCGGCGGGACCACGTTCGCTGACATGGACATCGAATTACGGCAGCGTCATCGTCTCCGCCTACGAATCTGGGACGACGGACGGGATGAACGAGAAGGGATTGGTCGCCAACCTGCTCTACCTAGCCGAATCCGACTACGGCCAGCCGGCCAGGGACAAGCCGCTTCTTTCGATTTCCGCCTGGACGCAATATGTGCTCGACAGCTATGCGACAGTCGCGGAAGCGGTTGAGGGCTTGCGCGCCGAGCCGTTCAGCCTGCTTGCCCCGGAACTGAAGGGGATACCCGCCACCCTGCACCTTTCGCTCTCTGATGCCTCGGGCGATTCAGCGATCTTCGAATATATCGGCGGCCATCTTGTCGTCCATCACGGGCGCCAGTACACGGTGATGACGAATTCGCCGACCTATGACGAGCAACTGGCGCTCAACCAGTATTGGAAGGATATCGGTGGCCTTGTCTTCCTTCCCGGCACCAACAGGGCGGCCGATCGCTTCGCGCGGGCGTCGTTCCTGCTCGACGCACTCCCGAAGAAGGTCGACCCGCACTACATTGCCGGTGTGCCGGAGCATTCCTACGACTATCAGGCGGTTGCCGCGGTCCTCAGCGTGCAGCGTGCCGTCAGTGTTCCGCTCGGCATCGGCACGCCTGAGAAACCGAACATCTCTTCGACAATCTGGCGAACGGTCTCCGACCAGAAGAACCTTGTCTACTATTTCGACTCGGCAACCCGCCCGAATACCTTCTGGGTCTCTCTTAAGGAGCTGGACCTGGGGCCCGGCGCCAAGGTCAGGAAGCTGACGATCCAGCATGGCGAGGTCTTTTCCGGCGAAGTCAGCAAGGCGTTTGCCGATGCTGATCCTTTCCCGTTCTTGCCGGCAGAACCGCCGGAAGATTAAAGCCCTTCAAGTCCATATGAAATCGCTCTGCCGGAGGGATTTTCAGTCAGGATCAAGCTTCGGCGAAGGCCGCGCCGGAGACTTGAAAGCCTTCAGTTGAGCACGCGCAGCAGTCCCGGCGCATCGAGGGAAAAGGCCGGTATGGCGACGTCGAAGACCTCGCCATCGTCGGTTTTCATCTGGTAATGGCCGAACATCATGCCCGACGGCGTGTCGAGCGGGCAGCCGGACGAGTATTCGTAAGTATCGCCCGGTTTCAGCCGCGGCTGCTCGCCGATCACGCCGGGGCCGCTGACCTCGTCGACCTGGCCGTTCTGGTCTGTGATGTGCCAATAGCGGTTCATCAGCCGCACCGGAACCCTGGAATGGTTGGCGATCACGACATGGTAGCCCCATACATAGCGGCTGTCTTCCGGATCGGATTGCTCCTCCAGATAGTAAGGTTCGACACTCACTTCGATATTCCGCGTGAGGGCTCGATACATGCGCTTGACCTTTTTAAAGCTTTGCTAACCATATGTTACAGCATGCGGCCATGGTCAAGGAATGCCGTTTCCTTGGCACCCGAAAGCTTCGGCATTTCGTGGGTTAAGGCTAATGCAATCGGTTAAGGAAGCGCACACAAACACGCAAGGAGGCCTTCCCGGACTTTTTTTGGCCCGGGAAGGCCCGCTTTCGGGTTCTGCTCAGGCGGTGACCGATTTCAGCGCTCTTGCGAAATCCTCGAGTAGGTCGTCAGTGTCCTCGATCCCGCAGGACAGTCTGAGAGTTCCGCCGGAAATGCCGAGTTCGGCACGCGCCTCGTCGGTGAGGTTCTTGTGAGTTGTGGTCGCCGGATGCGTGATCAGGCTCTTGGTGTCGCCGAGATTGTTCGAGATCTTGACGATGTCCAATGCGTTCTGGAGCGCGAAGGCGGCAGCCTTTCCGCCCTTGAGTTCCAGGGCGACCAGTGTCGAGCCGCCGGTCATCTGCCGGGCGACGATGTCGGCCTGGGGATGGTCCGCGCGCCCCGGATAGATCACCTTCGCCAACTGTTTCTGGTCGGCCAGGAAATCGGCGATGCGCGATGCGCTCTGGGTCTGCTGGCGAACACGGATCGGCAGGGTCTCGACGGCTTTCAACAGTGTCCAGGCGTTGAAGGGCGACATCGCAGGTCCCGTGTGACGGAAATAATCCTGGAATTTCTCTTCGATCCATTCCTTGTCCGAAAGCACGACGCCGCCGAGGCAGCGGCCTTGTCCGTCGATATGCTTGGTCGCCGAATAGACGACGACATGAGCGCCGAGTTCGAGCGGCTTCTGGAACAGCGGCGTGGCGAATACGTTGTCGACCACCAGCTTGGCGCCGATCTGGTTTGCAAGCTTGGCAACGCCGGCTATATCCACCACTTCGAGCGTGGGGTTCGTCGGGCTTTCGAGGAACATGACCTTGGTGTTTGGCCGGATCGCCTTTTCCCAGTTTTCGAGGAAACGACCGTCGACCAGTGTGCATTCGATGCCGTATTTCGGCGCCAGCGTTTCCACTACCCAGCGGCAGGAGCCGAAGAGCGCACGGGCGGCCACGATATGGTCGCCGGCTTTCAACTGGCAGAGGATGGCGGCGGACACGGCCGCCATGCCGGAGGCGGTTGCGCGTGCTTCTTCCGCGCCTTCGAGAAGGCACATGCGCTTTTCGAACATGTCGTTCGTCGGGCTGCCGTAGCGGGCGTAGATGAAGCCGTCGTCCTCGCCTTTGAAGCGGGCTTCCGCGGCTTCCGCCGTCTGGTAGACGAATCCCTGCGTCAGGAAGATTGCTTCGGATGTTTCGCCATATTGTGAGCGAAGGGTCCCGCCATGGACCAGTTGCGTTGCCGGACGCCAGTTTTTGCTCATGCCATTACGCCTTTCAAAAACAAAAAAACCGGTCGCGAAATCGGACCGGTTTCTAGCACCCGGTCATTTTAGCCACTTGTTTAACGTGGCTGCAAGCCGACCGGCCAAATCACCACGGGATAAGGCTCCATTACGCCGATCGCGGACTTGCGTCAATTCCTGGACTTTGGTTTTGTCGAACCAAACGGGATGGGAAGACATGAAGCGGACTACGGGTATCCTGGCGGATCGCGCGATCGGCGCGCTGTTCGGCAATGGGCGGCTGAAAAGCGAATCCATGCTCGACCATGACCAGATCCAGCCGGCGAGCCTCGATCTGAGATTGGGGTCCAAGGCGCTTCGCGTTCGCGCGAGTTTCATGCCGGGCCGCGATCACAAGGTAGCCGACAAGCTTGAGCGTCTGACGCTGCACGAAATCGACCTGGAGCAGGGAGCCGTGCTGGAAACGGGCTGCGTCTATATCGTCCCGCTGATGGAAAGCCTCGACCTTCCTTCGGACATGTCCGCATCGGCCAATCCCAAGAGCTCGACCGGGCGGCTTGATATCTTCACTCGCGTCATGGTCGATCACGCCCAGGAATTCGACAAGATCCCGGCGGGCTACAGCGGCCCGCTCTATCTTGAAATCAGCCCGCGCACCTTCCCCGTCATCGTGCGCCGTGGTTCGCGCCTGTCGCAGATCCGCTTCAGGGGCGGGCATACGGTGCTGAACGACACCGAGCTTCTGCAATTGCATAGAGCCCAAACCCTTGTCGCCAGTGAAGCGCCCAACGTCTCCGGTGGCGGCATAGCGCTTTCGATCGATCTCAAGGGAACGGGACCTGAAGGCCTGATTGGCTATCGCGGCAAGCACCATACCTCGGTGATCGATGTCGATCGCAAGGCGGCCCATGATGTGCTCGATTTCTGGGAGCCGCTTTACAGCCGCGGTCGGGAGGAACTGATCCTTGATCCCGACGAGTTCTACATCCTCGTCTCGCGCGAGGCTGTTCATGTGCCGCCGCTCTATGCCGCGGAAATGACGCCCTACGATCCGCTGGTCGGAGAATTTCGTGTCCATTATGCCGGTTTCTTCGATCCTGGCTTCGGCCATGCGGGCGCCGGCGGCGCCGGGAGCCGCGCGGTGCTCGAGGTCAGGAGCCACGAGGTGCCCTTCATTCTCGAGCACGGGCAGGTCATCGGCCGCCTCGTCTACGAGCATATGCAGGAGAGGCCGGAAGGCCTCTATGGCAGTGGACTGGGCTCCAACTACCAGGCTCAGGGGCTCAAGCTTTCAAAGCACTTCCGCTCGGTTTGATGCCAGGCGCAGCGCCGCGATCTCCCGGCGCAATTCCTTCAATTCGCTCAATAAGTGCTCCTGGTTTCCCATGATGACATCGTGGTCCTGCGCGCGTGGAATTTCATGTTCCGCCTGCATGGAAGACACGATGATCCCGATGAAGAGGTTCAGGACCGTGAAGGATGTCGCCACGATGAAGGGAATGAAGAACACCCAGGCGAGTGGCTGGATTTCCATGACCGGACGCACGACGTCGCCCGTCCAGCCCTCCAGCGTCATGACCTGGAACAGCGTGAAGGCCGACTTGCCGATATTTCCGAAGAGCTCCGGAAAATCCGTGGCGAAGAGCTTGGTCGCCGCGACCGACGAGACGTAGAAGACCAGGCTCAGCAGCAGGAAGATGGACCCCATGCCGGGAAGGGCCGAAAAAAGCCCGCCGACAACCCGCCGCATCGAGGGGACGACCGAGATGAGCCGGAACAGGCGCAGCACGCGCAATGCCCTCAGGATCGAAACCGTTTCCGTTGCCGGCACGATGGATATGCTGATGACCAGCAGATCGAAGAGTCGCCAGGGGTCGCGGTAGAAACTGCTGCGATAAACGGCAAGACGCGCGAGGATCTCAAGCACGAATATACCAAGGAGCGTGTGGTCGAGCGCGTAGAGGAACGAGCCGTAACGGCTGAGTAGGACAGGTGACGTCTCGAGCCCGAGCGTGACGGCGTTCAGAAGGATGAGGAAGGTTATCGTGGTTTCGAAGCGGTGCGATTCGATCAGGCGGCGAAGAGAATCCATTTTGGGGCAATCCGAAGCAATATCAGGCGGGCAACGTGCCCCCAGTCTGCGCGCCGAAGGTTAAAACTTGATGCCGTTGCCGCTGGAACCGTGCCGATGGCGCGGCGAAATCTTCTTCGCCCTTGACAGATCCGGGGATCTGTTGGATCTGTGCGCCTGTCGCGGGTGTAGCTCAATGGTAGAGCAGCAGCTTCCCAAGCTGAATACGAGGGTTCGATTCCCTTCACCCGCTCCAGCCGGCCTTCTGTCTATCATTCGGTTTTACGGTCCGGTATTTCTTCCCCTGCATTCCGCCGCCGCTTCAGCCTGACATTGAGCAGCAGGAGGCCCGCGAGCGTCATGATGGTGAACGCCGCCCCGCCGAGAAAGGTGCCCTCCGGTCCCGCAAGATCCCACAGGATTCCGGCGATGACGCTGGCCGCCAAAAGGGCGATCCCGGTGATCAGGTTGAACATGCCGAAGGCGGTGCCGCGAAGCTCCGGCGGCGCGGTGTCGGCGACGAGAGTCACCAGCAGTCCCTGCGTGAAGCCCATATGCAGTCCCCAGAGCGAGGCGCCGATGGCAAGCCCGGCAAGCCCGGGTGCAAGCGCCAGGACGAGATCGGCGGCGAGCAGCAGAAGAAGGCCGACTACCAGCAGTGTCATCCGGTTCATTCCGTCGGATAGTGCCCCGACCGGATAGGCGGACAGGAAATAGGCGATGTTCATCACCACCATGACCGCCGGAACGAGTGCGATCGGCAGCCCGATGTCTTGTCCCTTCAGGACCAGAAACGCCTCGCTGAAGCGCGCGAGCGTGAATGCGGAGGCAACCGCTACGACCCACCAATAGGTGGCGCTGAGCCGGCCAAGCTCGCGGCGGCTGAGCGGCATGTGCACTGCGCGCGTCGGTTCGCTGCGTTCGGGTTCCTTCACGGCGACGATGATCAGTCCGGAGGAGACGAAGGCCGGAATGACGGCGATCCAGAACACGGTTGTGAAATCGTTGCTGAGGGCCCACATGAATAGAATGGCGAGCAGCGGCCCGAGCAGTGCGCCCAGAGTATCGAGCGATTGCCGCAGTCCAAAGCTCGCGCCGCGCAGTTCCGGCGGAGAGATATCCGCAACCAGCGCATCGCGCGGCGCCCCGCGGATACCCTTGCCGATCCGGTCGATGAAGCGTGCGCCAATCAGCCATCCGACGCTGGGGGCAAGCGGGAAGATTGGCTTTGTGAGCGCGGCAAGGCCATAGCCGATCGCCGCCAGAAGTTTGCGCTTGCCCAGCCAATCGCTGAGCGCGCCCGAAAAGACCTTGGTTATCGCGGCCGTCGCTTCGGCGACGCCCTCAATGACACCGACAGTCAGCGTCGATGTGCCAAGCACGGTGACCAGATAGAGGGGCAGGATGGCATGGATCATTTCCGAGGAAATATCCATGAACAGCGACACGAAGCCGATTGCCCAGATCGCGCCCGGAACCTTGCGCCAGGTCGCGGGGCTGCTCTTTGCTTCTGCGTCGGTCAAGTTTCGAGCTCCCTGAACTACGACATCGGTGACGAGATGCGATGTGTTGTCATCGGCACCGGCAAATCTCTGCGCGTTCACTGGCTTGCGGTCAAGTTCCGCCTTCGCTCGCCACGGCGCCATTGGGCGAGAGCGCATCGCAAATCTCTGCGCCATCGGCAGGCTGCCTTGGTTGATGCGGCGTCTTGTTCCAGAAGAATGGTTTGGTCTTCAGTTCCAGAGCGGCCCGCCAGGCGGCATAGGAGACCATCATCCAGTAGAGCGGAGTAGCGATCCAGCGCCAGCCGACCAATCTCTTTTCATGCTCGATCATCACCGATGCGCCAAGCGCCAGGAAGGTGGCGTAGCTGCCGAAGATGTTGATGGCGTCGATTCCGAACAGGATACCGTCCAGGAGAGCGATATCCTCGGCCGGACTGCGCATCATGGCCACGGCCGTAATCCCGAGGAAAAGCAGGATCGCCGGATGCGCGAGCGAGGAGATCAGCATTCCGCCGATCAGGAGGTGGAACACGACGAAAGCGGCAAGTCCCATTTCCTGCCGTGCGAGGACGGGGTCGCGCATCATCACCAGCCAGGTCTGCAACCAGCCCTTGAACCATCGCGTCCGCTGTCCGACCCAGACCCGAGCCGTAACCGGCGCGTCCTCGAGTGTCTGCCGCCGGATTGTCTGCGAGCGGTAGCCGAGACGGTAGAGCCGCATGCCGAGATCGGCATCCTCGGTCACGTTGTAGGGATCCCAGCCACCGGCGGCCTTCAGCACGTCCGTGCGAAAATGATTGGATGTGCCGCCGAGCGGTAGCGGCATCCGGTATCGGGCGAGCACCGGCAGCAGTCCTCGAAACAGCGCCGAATACTCCAGAGAGAAAAGGGCGCTGATCCACGAATCCTGCATGTTGCTTATGATCAGCGGCGCTTGCAGGCAGGCGATGTCTTCGGGCGCGGCGCGGAAGCTTGCATATGCTTCCTTCAACTGGCCGGGATGCGGCCGGTCCTCGGCGTCATAGATCGCCACATAGTCGCCACGGGCGCCTGCAAGCGCGTAGCTGAGCGCCTTCGGCTTGGTGCGCGGTCCGATGGGAGGCACGGCGATGATCTCGAACTGTGGTCCCAGGCAAAGCGCCTTGATCGCCGATATCGTTTCGCTGTCGTCCGCTTCGCAGACGAGCTTGATATCGAGCCGCGAGCGCGGCCAGTCGATCCGTTCGAGGGAGACGATCAATTGCCTGACGACCGCCGCCTCGCGGTAGAGAGCCACCATGACTGTGTAGACCGGCAGGATCTCGTCCCCTTGAACGACAAGGGGCGGTCCCGGGCGAGGCCTCTTATGGAAAAGCGCGGTCAGCCGCAGGATAAACGAACTAAAGTAAAGCAGCGACAGCATGATATGAAGACAGAGCATGACTGGTCCGGCCGCAAAAAGCAGGGCGGAAATTCCGGCGCTTGACAGCGCGCCAGCGTAGAATCCCTGCCGGCCCGTCATGACGATCCGCGCCGACAGGCGAGGGGTTTCCTCGAAAAGCGCGTTCGCCGTTGCCTGGACACGGCGTTCCGCGCCGGCTTCCCAGACCGCTTTACGGATGGTGGCGGGAGATGCGATTGCGAGCGCCTGCTTCAGGCCCGGATGCCTTGCCAGTCGTTCGGCCAGAGACGCGAGCTGATGCGCTTCGGGCGCAATTGCTGTCACCGGTGGCTGTTGGGCGTCGTGGAGCCGCACGATGGTCGGTCGCCGGAGCTGGCAATCCAGCGCTGCCCGGTCCATCAGCCTTTCCGGCGAGATGTGATCCAGAAAGGGAAGGTCGAGTAACCGGGCGACGGCCTCGTAGTAGGCGCTCTCGTCCACGCCGCCATTGCTCAGCAGCTCCCGCTCGATCGTGGTGCCGTTCGCAAGTGCCCTGCGGCCCATCCGGGCGATCAGTGGCTTGGAAAATCCGAGTTGTTTGAGTGCCAGTACCTCGGCTTCGAGCGGCAACGGAATCTCATCGTCCGGCGCGCCATCGCGACCGTCGTCAAAATGCGCAGATCCAGCCCTCGAGGCGAACCTGATCGGTCGCCTTTCGTATTCCCCGGCTCGCATCGTTCTGATAAACCGTCACCGGTCGATGACGCCCCAGATTGCCCCGGACAGATCATAATGGCACACGTTAAAGTTTCATCCCCGGATTCAAGGGGGTTGCGCGCATTCCTTGTATCAATGATGTCATTGCTACTTTTTGCGGCGGAGGCGCCCGAGCGGGCGCGGGCACGAGATTTGCCGGTGCTGTTCGATGCCCATGAACGCTTGCCCCGCCCGGATCTGTCGGCGCTGCTGCGCCTGCGGTTCCTGACGACCACCGATTTTCCGCCGTTCAACTTCGCTGACCAGACCGGCCGTCTCGCCGGTTTCCATGTCGAGCTTGTGCGCGAAATCTGCGCGGAACTCGGTATCGAGGCCAAATGCCAGATCCAGGCTATGCCCTACGCCGAGCTTGAAACAGCGCTTGCGAACGGCCAGGGGGAGGCGGTTGTCGCTGGCGTCGCGGTAACGGAAGAACTCCGCCGCCGCTTCGCCTTTTCCCGACCCTACATGATGCTGCCGGCGCGCTTCGTGCGCAACGTCAAGGCGGAGTTTGCCGGCGACGACGTTGCCGCGCTCCGTGACCGTCCGGTCGGCGTCGTGACCGGGACGGCCCACGAAGCCATGCTGAAGGTCTTTTTCCCTGATGTCCGGGTCGCGGGCTTCGACGATCGGGGTGCCATGCTCGACGCCTTGAAACAGCGCAAGGTCGATGCGGTCTTCGCCGACGCCCTCCAGCTTTCGTTCTGGGCCTCGGGCGAGGCGTCGGAAGGATGCTGCGCACTCATGGGTGGCGCCTATGTTTCCGAGCGGTTTCTGGGCGAGGGGTTGACGATCATGTTGCGGCAGGACGAGGCGCCGCTCGCGGCTGCCATCGACAGCGCACTTGCGGCGATCTCGCGTGACGGACGGCTGCAGGAAATCTACCTGCAGTACTTCCCCTACGGCCTCTATTGACGAAGCCCGTCCGACTGCCGGACCTCGCCGCGCTCAGGCCCGGCGGTAGCGGGCAATCGCACTGTGCTCGATCGCCGCGCAGGTCAGTTTGTCGAGCTGCAGGCGGTCGCGGAGCATCTGCAGCAATCGGATCTCTTCCGGACGAACCCAAAGGTCAACCGCCATGATTTCGACGGCGAGCGCATAAGCCGTGTCGTAGCTGTGCGGCGGCACTGTGTCACGGATGACTTCGAGCGCGATATCGAGCCCCTCGGGGCCGGCGAGGATTTGCGCGCATCGCTGCGACACCTCGATCAGCCGCTCTTTTTCGAAGCCCTCGAAGACGGGCAGGACGTCGACCAGCTGGCCGATCCGGCCGAGTTCCTTGTCGTTCATGGCATTGTCGACGGCGGATGCCATCACCATCACGAAGATAAGGGCTTCATGGGTTGTCAGGCGTGTATTCATGGAAGGAAAACCTCGTTGTTTTTCCGCACAGTAGGCATTGCGCGGAGCCGTTTCAAGCCGAAGTGTGTCCTTAGCGCGTATCGTTTCCGAATATCCCGACGCGGCCGGTCCTGGCCTGTTCGGAAAGGGCTGCGAGGGACGAGCCTTGCTCGGCCTCAACCCAGCCGTTGCGCACGAGCCATTCGGCGATATCGACGTTGCCGATGCGGCAGCGGGTCACCAATACACCCTGCCAGTCGGCCCGATCGTTCTCGCAGGCGACCGTCCGGTTGCGGATGAAGAGCCGCTGCTGCGTACGTGCCACCATCCCGCAGGGCCATTCGCCGCCGGAATCTGTCCGGCATTGCCGCGTCGGCTCGGTAGGCACTACACCGAAAAATTGCACCTCCCGGCCTCCCGAGGTCAGTTGTCCGGCCTGGGTGGTCTGCGGGCGCGGCAACATGGCCACTTTGACGGGTTCGGGTTCAGTGCTTTTATGCAGGGGCTCCCGCGGTTCGATCCGTTCAAGTGCCGTGGCCGTTCCGACGATCGGCGAGCCGAATTGTTCAGGACTTACGACCCTCACTGGCCTGTCTTCGATGACCGGATTTCGCGCTTGCGTGACGGCAGCGCCAGGGTCCGGCGCAGGGGATGGGCTGCTCGCTTCGTTCCGGCCCGTGACATAGGTGCTCCCTATCAGCAGGGCCAATCCCCATAAGGCGATGCCGGAGAAGCCGGCGACCAGAACTGCAGCAGGACGCATAGGCTAAAAGTCCTACTGGCTGGCCCAGATGATGCGCGCGATCCATTCCACCTCGCTTATGTCGAGGCTGCGATTGGGATGTTCCGGGTTCAGTGACATCAGCTCGATCGATTTGGCCGTCTGGCGGGCAAGAACCTTGGCCATGACTTCACCTTCGCGGGTCTTGACCACCACCCGGTCGCCGCGGCGAACCTGCGCTCCCGGCTCCACGATCAGCACGTCCCCGTCGCGATAGAGCGGCATCATGCTGTCGCCCTGAATCTCCAGCGCATAGACGCCTGGCCTGCGCTCCGGGGAGGCCGGAAACTCGACGAGGTCCCAGCCCTGTCCCGCCGGAAAACCGCCATCGTCGAAAAAGCCTCCGGCCCCCGCCTGGGCAAAACCGAGCAGCGGGATCGAGCCCGGCTGGGGCGGCAACGAGCTTTCAGGAAAAGCGCTTCCGCCATTCTCGGGCCGCATAAAGCTCATGAACTGGTCGATGCTGGCGCCGGTCGCATCGAGAACCTTGGAAATGGATTCCGTCGAGGGCCACCGCATGCGCCCGTCGGCGCCGATGCGCTTGGATTTGTTGAAGGAGGTGGGGTCAAGGCCTGCCCGCCGCGCCAGCCCGGACGGCGTCAACTGGTTGCGCTCCGCCAGCTTGTCGATCGCGCTCCAGATCCTGTCATGCGATAACATTGTCGCTCGTGCTCCAAAGCCGAAAGCAGGGCAGAAGAAGAGCACCCCGCTTCCATTGGACTTTAACCAACCATATGACGCGAGTAAAGTCGTAATAAGGAATATAATCCTTATTACTGGGGTCGGATGCCGTCTTCAGGCTCGAAAGTTGCTCAGGCTACCATCGCCATATTGATCTTGCCGAGCTGGATGACCGCCTGGGTGCGGCTGTCGACTTTTAGCTTCAGCAGGATGGCGGATACATGCGCCTTGATGGTCGCTTCCGAAACGCCGAGCTCGTAGGCGATCTGCTTGTTGAGAAGCCCTTCGGCGAGCATGCCGAGCACGCGGCTCTGCTGGGGCGTGAGCGTTCGCAGGCGACTGATCAGGTCGGCGACATCGGGATCCTGTTCCTGTCCGCCCTGGTAGAATTTCGGCGTCCAGATATCGCCCTGGAGCACAGCCTGTATAGCAGCGCGGATGTCCTCGATGCCGGAAGACTTCGAAATGAAGCCCGAGGCGCCGAGTTCGAGCGAGCGGCGGATCGTTGTCGGGTCATCGGACGCGGAAACGATCACGATCGGCAAGCTGGAAAATTCGGCCCGGAGCGACATCAGTCCGGAGAATCCGCTGACGCCGGGCATGGCGAGATCGAGTAGCAGGAGGTCGGCATCCGGATTGGCGGATGCGGCCTTTCGCGCTGCCTCAAAATCACCTGCCTCGATGATCGTCTGCTTCCCGTCCGTCCCGTCGACTGCCTGGCGAAGGGCTCCGCGGAAAAGCGGATGATCGTCTGCAATGATGATTGTGAGTGCCGTCATATTGAAGCCCCCTCCCAAGAGCAACGTCTTGTCCCGCGCGGCGGGTGTCTGTCTTTTACCGACACCCGGGAATATATACAATAGTCTAGGTCTTGTCGGGCGCGCTGCCGTTCTGTTCTTCCCGGCCCTTGAATTCCTCGATGAGGCCGAAGAAGCTTCTCATGAAACGTTCCATGATGCCGATCGAGCGGTCGACCTCCTCGTCGGAAGGCATGGCCTCGCTCTTGCCGCCCGAAAGCGGTCGGCCGGTGGCGAGTGCCTGTTCGAGCGCGCCTACCCTTTTCTCTAGCCGGTCCAGATCTTCCTCATAAGCCGCGCGTTCGTCCGCGGCCATGCGGCAGACCAGCGCACCATCCTGCTCGCGACATAGAGTCATCGCACCTGTCTTCGTGTCGAGCCTGACAAATCCGTCCGCCGCCTTTTCAAGCCGGAATCGCCCTTCATCGGCGTCCTGGGCGCTGACCGTCGAAATCCCGGCTGCCATGGCAATCAGGAGCGTTGCTGGCAAGAATATCATCGATCTCATCGTTTTTCTCCTGGAAATGACTGTGATGCGGCAAATCACATACCGCTGCCGTGGACAAGGGCCTTTCTTTGCGGCAAATCCCCTTTGCACCTGCATTGATGACGAGAGGATGGGCCTTTGGACCGCATTATTATATACAAGATAGTGCCCGGGGAATTGTGGCGGAAGGCCGAGGAGGAGGGCGTCTTCCACGGCGCGGCCATCGACCTTCAGGACGGCTATATCCACTTTTCGACGGCATCGCAGGCGCGCGAGACGGCGAGGCTTCATTTCGCCGGCGTGGAAGGGCTGCTGCTGGTGGCGGTTAGGGTGGATGCGCTCGGTGACAAGTTGCGTTTCGAGCCCTCGCGCGGCGGTGAGCTCTTCCCGCACCTCTATGGCGATCTGCTTCTTGACGCAGTTCTGTGGCAGAAACCGATGCCTGTCGGGTCGGACGGGCTCCACATCTTCCCGGAGCTGGAACGATGATCGACGGTTTCAAATCCATCGCCCGGCGCGGATTGTTTCTCTTCGATGCCGAAACCGCCCACGGCCTGTCGATCGCGGCGCTGAAATCAGGCTTCGTGCCCGCATGCCGCGCACCAGCCGATCCGCGGCTTGCGCAGACCGTCGCCGGCCTTGCCTTTCCCAATCCGCTTGGAATGGCGGCCGGGTACGACAAGAACGCCGAGGTTCCCGACGCGCTGCTGCGCCTCGGTTTCGGATTTGCCGAGGTCGGCACCCTGACGCCGAAGCCGCAGGCGGGAAATCCGCGCCCGCGCATCTTCCGGCTGGAGAGGGATCTGGCCGTCATCAACCGGCTTGGCTTCAACAACGAGGGTCATGATGCCGCGTTCCGGCGCCTGAGCGCCCGGCGCGGCAGCGGCATCGTCGGGGTCAATATCGGCGCCAACAAGGACAGCGAGGATCGCATCGCCGATTATGTGACTGGCATCCGCCGGTTCTATTCCGTCGCCGGTTATTTCACCGTCAACATTTCCTCGCCCAACACGCCGGGCCTTCGTGACTTGCAGGCCCGCGAGAGCCTGTCGGCCCTCCTGTCTGCGGTGCTGGGCGCCCGCGACGAGCAGGCACAAAAGGCGGGCAAGCGGCTTTCCGTCTTCCTGAAGATCGCCCCGGATCTGACCGAGGAAGGCATGGACGACATCGCGGCCGAAGCCCTCGCTCACGATCTCGACGGATTGATCGTTTCCAACACGACGCTTTCGCGCGACGGTCTTTCGGACCGCAGCATGGCCGGCGAGGCGGGGGGCTTGTCCGGCAAACCGCTCTTTGAACGATCGACCGCGGTGCTGGCCCGCATGCGAAAGCGCGTCGGTACCGGGATGCCGATCATCGGCGTGGGCGGCGTCTCCTCTGCGGAAACCGCGCTCGAAAAGATCCGCGCCGGCGCCGATCTTGTTCAGCTCTATTCCTGCATGGTCTATGAGGGGCCGGGTCTTGCGGGCCGGATCGTCAGGGGGCTCTCGACGCTTCTGGATCGGGAAGGGGTCTCCTCGATCCGCGACCTGCGCGACAGCACGCTCGATCACTGGCTTTCGGTGAAGCTCTGAGCAATCCTGGACGGCACGAGCGCGAGGAGAAACACGCCGCGCATCGCGAGAAACAGGTTGAGCGACAACCATAGCCCGTGGTTGCCCAGAAGCGGAACGAAGACGGCGAGCGAGACACAGTAGCCGGCAAAGGCCAGCAGCATCATGTTGCGCATCTCGCGAGACCATGTCGCGCCGATGAATATGCCGTCCATCTGGAAGGCTAGCGCGCCGGTGATCGCTGTTGTCGCCGCCCAGGGAAGATATTGCGCTGCAACGGAGCGCACCTCTTCGGCCGTGGTCATGAAATTGATGATGGTGTCGCCGAGGAGCAGGAAGAAGCAGCAGGAAATGATCGCCAGCCCGAAGGACCAGAGGCCGGTCAGCCGGAGCGCCTTGTTGAAGGCCGGACGGTAACGCGCGCCGATCGCGCGGCCGGCGATCTGCTCGGCGGCGTTGGCGATGCCGTCCAGGTAGAAGGCCGCGATCATGAAAAAGTTCATCAGGACCGCATTGGCGGCGAGCACGACCGGTCCGAAGCCGGTGCCGATCCGCGTCAGCAGCGCGAAGGCGGCGAGCAGTGTGAAACTGCGGATCAGGATGTCGCGGTTGATGGTGAAGAGCGCGCCGAGCCTGGCGCGGTCGAGGATCTCCGCGATCCTCGGTGCAAATTGCCTGTCGAAACCGGTGATGACGATAGCGAGGCCGGCGATAGTCGCGACCCCCTCGCCGATCAGGGTTCCCCACGCAACGCCCGCGATCCCCCATTCGAGTATCAGTCCCAGATAGATCGACAGCACGATATTCGTGCCGTTGAGCAAGGCCTGCAACAGGAGCCCCGTCGTACCCCGTCCAAGCCCGAGCACGAAGCCAAGGATGGTGAAATTGGCAAGTGTCAGCGGGCCGGCGAGGATGCGAATTGAAAAATAGATTGCTGTCGCCTCCGCCACGCGGCCCTCAGGCCCCATCAGCCTGAGCCCGGCGGCCAGCAACCATGGCGAGGCCGCAAGGATGATCAGGCCGAGGGCGGCCGACAGCAGGAAGGAGCGCCAGAACACCGCCTGTTGCTCGGGCGGGTCGTTGCGGCCGAAAGCCTGCGCCACCAGCGCCGTGGTCGAAGAGCGCAGGAAATTGAGGCTGGAGAAGAGAAGGTCGAACAGCACCGCGCCGATGGCAAGCCCCGCAAGCGCCGCGGCCTCGCCGGTGCGGCCGACCACGGCGGTATCGGTAAGGCCGAGCAGTGGCGTCGTCAGGAAGGCAAGCGTCATCGGGATGGCGATCGACAGCACCAGGCGGTGGGTCACGTCGAAGGCGCCGCCAGCCCTGCTTCCTGCATCCATGCTTTCCACTCCCGGCCTGTGGCAGGGCGGGAATCGCCTAGCCGGCAAGCACCATGGCCCAATAAGGCCTGTTTGCAGAAGAGGGATCGCTTGCAACGGCGACGCCGAGGCCGCGATATTCACCGAGCATGTTGTGCAAATGCTTTTCCGACCGGATCCAGGCATCCACCGCTTCCGCGACATCGCCCTGACCGGCGGCGATATTTTCGGCTGCCGGAAGCGGCACATCCATCTTCTTCATCCGGCCGAGAAAGTCGTCGTTGAAGCCGATCAGATGCGACATCTCGCCGGCGCGCGCCATGCGCTTTGCCTGCGCGAGCGCCGCCGCCTCGGCAGCTCGGTCCTTGCCAAGCGTCAGGAGCCCCTTCTTCGCGCGCAAGTCGTTGACAATCGGCAGGGCGGCATCCGTTTCGGCGCGCGCCGTGTCCCCGTCTGTCGGAATGATATCCGCGGTCTTGCAGCCGGCCAGCGTGCCGATCAGGCCGATGCCCGCAAGCAGGATGAAGCGCCGCCGCGCGACAGGCTCGGAAAAGACGGTGTTCATGTCACTTCCGGAAGCTGAGCAGTCTGAGCACGATGAAGACCGGGATCACGATCGTTGCCCCGAGAATGAGATAGTCCCCGACACGGCCGAGTGCGGCAAACCCCTTGTACCAGAGTTCCAGGAAGAAATGCCTGATCCCCTCGAGGATATCGATCGGGTAGATGCCGAACACGGTCATGATGAAGCCGACGATCAGCGATATGACGATAAGCTTGACCAAGGTGCGCCCCGGCGTATCGCCGAGAAAACTGTTGACCCTGTCCGACATGCACAATCTCCTGTTTTCCGACACATAGGAAGACGCATTGCTGCCCGCAAGCGCTGTCGTCTCGCGCCCGGTCCTGCGGTGTTCGAAGTAGCTCTTGTGTTTTTTTGCGTCTTCGGTCAAGACCGCGTGCCCATCGCGGAATTTTGTCATGCACCCGATCCAGTTCTCTTCCGGCGATCTCATCGCTGATCGCCGCGCCGATTATGCCAGAATGCTGGCCGAAAGCGGCGATCCTGCGGCCGCGGCGGAATTGATGGAGCAGGCGCTGGAGCGCGCGCCCGACTGGGCGGCGGGCTGGCTGAAGCTTGCCGAATATCGCGAGAAGGCAGGCGCGAACGAAGGCGCCGTCGAAGCTCTTGGTCGGCTTGTCGCGCTCGATCCGGAGGATATCTTCGCCGGCCGCCTGAAGCTCGCCGTGCTTGGCGCGGCGGACGTGCCAGACCAGCCGTCGAGCCGCTATGTCGAGGCGCTTTTTGACGACTATGCCGACCGGTTCGAGACCTCGCTTCTCGAAAAGCTTGCCTACAGCGTTCCGGGAAAGCTCTCGGCCCTGCTGAACCGCGTGGCGCCAGGTGATATGCGCTTCCAGCTCGCCGTTGATCTCGGCTGCGGCACGGGTCTTCTCGGCGCCGAGATCAAGGACCGCGTCGACTATCTGGAAGGCTTTGATCTTTCCGCGAACATGCTGGCCAAGGCCGCCGAAAAGGGGATCTACGACCACGTGGCGGTCGCCGATCTCTCGCTTCCCGCCGGCCAGTCCGGCTTGTTCGGCGACGGATTGGAACGGCACCGGGCCGACCTCGTTGGTGCGGCCGATGTCATGATGTATCTAGGCAGCCTGGAAAACGCCTTCTCGCTCGTCGCGGAACTGGCGACGCCCGGCGCATTGTTTGCCTTCTCCGTCGAGGACGCCGAAACGCCGGACGGTTTTGAACTCGCGCCCTCGCTGCGCTACAGGCACTCGGAAGCCTATGTTTGCCGGCTCCTCGAAGCTGCCGGGTTTCTGACCCTCAAGCTGGAACGGACGGTCATTCGCATGGATTCCGGAAAACCGGTGCCCGGCATATTGTTTATTGCCGAAAGACAGCGCTGAAAGACTGAAAATTGCAAACATCCACATAGGTCAGTATTGCTGACTTATTGTGCTTGCCGGAGCGTTTGATGCGGTGCACAATAACGTCATTCATGGAAGTTTCCGGAGGTCATGGCGTTGGCGCAGGTGAGCAGTGTATTGGGTATCTGGAATGCCAATCCGGCACGCCATTCGGCAGCCGAGGACATCCAGGGCATCTTGTCGGGAAGCATGGTTTCGGCGCTTGGCCTCTATCTCCTCGCCAAGGTCGGGCTCCTGACCGGCGGCATGGCCGGGGTTGCCTTTCTCCTGCATTACGCCAGCAACGTTAGCTTCGGTCTCCTATTCTTCCTGCTCAATCTTCCCTTCTACATTCTGTCGCTCAGGCGTGTGGGTATGGATTTCACCCTCAAGACCTTCGCCGCGATTGGCCTCACCTCGCTTGTCGTCGAGCTTGAGGATCGCTTCATCCGCATTGACGCGATCAACCCGGCCTGGGGCGCGATCCTCGGCGGCCTGCTTCTCGGCTATGGCATTCTAGCGCTCTTCCGCCATCGTGCGAGCTTGGGCGGTATAGGTATCCTCTCGGTCTATCTGCAGGACCGTTTCGGTTGGCGCGCCGGGCTTGTGCAACTGGCCTTCGATCTGACGGTCATGCTCTTTGCATTCGCCGTCGTCAGTCCGACGATCGTCGTCTATTCGGTTCTGGGGGCGGTCGTCCTCAATCTCTTCGTCGCTATCAATCACCGCTCTGACCGGTATATCGCCGTTCGCTAGTTCGTGTGCCGAAATAGGCCTCAACTCTGGTGTTGCCATGCGCTATGAATAGGCGGAGTTCGTTCTTTGAGCGGAACCGAGAGGAGAAGGCCATGCCGCTTATGACCCCCGCACTTTGCCATGCTGCGCGTGCGCTCGTGAAAATCGATCAGCCTGCCCTGGCGCAGAAGGCCGGCGTTCCGGTTGATGTCGTGAAGGACTTCGAGTCCGGCCTCGCCATGCCGGATGCCGATATCCTCGCCAGGTTGGAGCAGGCGCTTGAATTGTTTGGCGCGGTCTTCATCCCGGAGAACGATAGCGGCGTTGGTGTGCGTCTGAAGTTCAGCCGCGTCGAAAGCGAAGGGGTCGAGGGTTGGGAGGCCGAGGGTGGTACGCCCGGCGAGGACGACGTTCTTTAGCCATGCCGGGGATTAGCACGAAAACTGATTCCTGTCGCTGCATTCATGCGCTATGTAGCCGTGCACAAAAGATCTGACTGGAGACGCTTGGAATGGCCGATGGTGCGGGGAGCTTGCGGGAAAAGAATCGCTTGTCGGGACTTCTGGTGTCCAGTTCGGACCGTCATTCCCTCGTCGAGGATGCGCAGGGATTGGCGGCCGGGGGGATGCTGGCAACGCTCGGCGTATTGCTGCTCTCCGGAGCCGGCCTTCTGACCGGTGGCACGGCCGGTGTCGCCTTCCTCATCCACTATGCCACGGATATCAGTTTCGGCGCCGTCTTCTTCGTGATCAATCTGCCGTTCTACTATCTGGCGCTGAAGCGTTTCGGAATGGCCTTCACCTTGAAGACATTTGCCGCCGTCGCCTTCACCTCGGTGCTGACCGAGGCGCTGCCGCATTACATCGGCTTCTCGACGCTTGATCCCCTCGTCGCGGCCGCCTTTGGTGGCCTGCTGATCGGCGCCGGCCTCCTTGCCCTGTTTCGCCATCAGGCAAGCCTTGGCGGATTCGGTATCCTGGCGCTCTATCTGCAGGACCGCTTCGGCTGGCGGGCCGGGCTCGTCCAACTGATCTTCGACGGTCTGGTGCTGGCATTCTCCTTCTTCGTCGCCAGCAACTACATCATCTTCTGCTCGATCGTCGGCGCCGTCGTGCTCAACCTCACGCTGGCGATCAACCACCGAAAGGACCGCTACATCGCGATGTAACGGTCCCGGTGACGGTGATCAGGCAGCCTTGGCCGGCTGGTCGAGCGGGTGCTGGGTGCGGAAGCTGACGGCGATCCGGTTCCACGTATTGATCGTCGCGATCGCAATGGTGATATTGGCGATCTCGGTATCGTCGAAATGTGCTTTCAGCGCGTCGAAATCGGCGTCCGGTGCGCCGGTGCCGGCAATGCTCGTCACGGCATCGACCCAGCCGAGCAGGGCGCGTTCCCGCGGCGTGTAGAGGGGCGATTCCCGCCAGACCGACATCATGTTGATCCACTGTTCGGACAGGCCGTCATGGCGCGATTCCTTCACATGCATGTCGACGCAGTAGGCACAGCCGTTGATGATCGAGGCGCGCAGCTTGATCATGTGGATTTCGGCACGGGAAAGCCCGCTGGTCTGCACGTAGTTTTCCAGGCCGAGCACGGCCTTGTAGGCGGCGGGGGCCGCCTTTGCGATGTCGAGGCGCGGATGCATCTTGTCTTCCTTTCGATTTGCCCTTCAGCGGGCGGTCTTGCGTTCGTGGATTTCCAGGAAGGCGCAGCCGCGTGCCGCGATCCCTCCGTCGTCGTTCGCCTTCAGATCCGAGATCAGATCCGCGATGCTCGTCTTCTTGAGTTCGGCCCGATAGACCCGCTCCGCCGCCAGCATCGCCGCGGCAATCCCGCATGGTTTCTCGAAGTACCGCTGGGGGAGGGGATCAGGCCCCCTTTGGCGGATCTCGCGACAGCGGAAGGCCGGCTGCGGGCCCTCCACGGCAAGCACGATGTCGAGCAGGGTGATCGCCTCGGGCTCGCGTGCCAGGCGATAGCCGCCCTTCGGCCCCGGAACGGTGTCGACCAAGCCGGCGCTCGACAGCGCCTGGAGATGTTTCAGCAGGTAGCTCGGCGAAACCCCGTGGAACTCCGCAAGCGCGGCCGCCGAAAGGACCCCGTCCTCGGGCAGGGTGGCCAGCATGGTCATGCTGTGGATGGCCTGTTCGACGCCGTCGCCTAGTTTCATCACGCACTCCTATCGTGGATAAGATATATCCATGATTCTTTCGTCCGTCAACAGCGCTTCTTTTTTGAAGCGACTCCGCTAGGTTTACACTGTGTCCATCAGCGAGCGCGCCATATCCCTCCTGCCCAAGCCCTTCCTCCGCTGGTTCGCGGAAAAGGGCTGGCAGCCGCGTGCCCATCAGCTGGAACTGCTTGCCCGCGCGCGCGCCGGGGAGAGCCTGCTGCTGATCGCCCCCACCGGCGCCGGCAAGACGCT
>DPXQ01000034.1 GCA_003527225.1 Rhizobium sp. | reverse complement strand
GTGTATCTTCCAGTCCGGCTTCAACTGGAAGGTCGTCGAGGCCATGTGGCCCGGTTTCGAGGCGGCGTTCGACGGCTTCGACATCGGCCGGTGCAGCATGCTGCACGACGAGGATTTCGAGCGGCTGGTCTCGGACAGCCGCATCGTCAGGCACGGACAGAAGATCCGCTCGGTGCAGGAGAACGCCGTCTTTCTGTCGGATCTCGCGCGCGAGCACGGCAGCGCCGCCCGCTTCTTCGCGGACTGGCCGGCCGACAATTATATGGGACTTCTCGACCTGCTGAAGAAGCGCGGCTCCCGGCTTGGCGGCAATACCGGTCAGTATTTCCTGCGCTTTGCCGGGATCGACAGCTTCATCCTGTCGCAAAGCGTGGTGAACCGGCTGATCGCCGAGGGCGTGGTCGACAAACAGCCCTCCTCGGCCAAGGACAAGGCCGCCGTACAGGCCGCGTTCAACACCTGGCGGGCGCAATCCGGCCGCTCGCTGACGGAGATCAGCCGCGTGCTCGGGATCAGCATCGACTGATTAAGGCCTTTATGCTCCTCGTTTCATGACGAACCGGTTTTCTTCTTCGCCGTGGCGGAAGATGTTCGCCGCTCCCGCCCGCGAGAAATCCACCACCTTACCGCAGACGTCGTCTGCCTTGCCGGAATGCTGCCAGGTCCTCATGCGCCAGAGGCGCGCTGCCTCTCGGGCTCGTCAGCGGCAGTTGCCGATAGCTCTTCTGATCACATGACCGAATAATTCATTTCTTCGTTTCTTCGCAATATCGTATATATATAGACGGTATCGGTGTGTCCCGGCCGATCCGAACGCTGTGCCGGGAGATATAAATCGCCCGTGAGGCGTCACGGATCACGCACCGCCATTTCACCGTCAACGCTCTTGACTGACGGCGAACAAACGGGCCTCCGGATCATTGAACGGTTCCGGAGGCCGCTCGGCGGGAAACATCACGGTGTCCCCGCCGAACCGAGAGGAAAGACATTCGCAAATGAGGAAGGAACCCAGCATGACTGCAAAGCCCGAGGTGAAAGGCTTCTTCGACAAGCGCACGTTCAGCGTCCAGTATGTCGTCAGCGACCCGGCAACCGGCAAATGCGCCATCATCGACCCGGTGCTCGACTATGACGAGAAGTCCGGAGCGACCGCGACCCATAATGCCGATGCACTGCTCGATTATATCGCCGAGAAGCGCCTGACGGTGGAATGGATCCTCGACACCCATCCGCATGCCGACCATTTTTCCGCCGCCCATTATCTCAAGGGCAAGACCGGCGCCCCAACCGCGATCGGCACGCATGTCGTCGATGTCCAGGAACTGTGGAAAGGCATCTACAACTGGCCCGACTTCCCCGCCGACGGCTCGCACTGGGATCGCCTGTTCGCAGCCGGCGACAGTTTCTCGATCGGCGAACTGCAAGGAAGGGTATTGTTTTCCCCCGGTCACACCTTGGCTTCCGTCACCTATGTGATCGGCGATGCGGCCTTCGTGCACGACACGCTGTTCATGCCCGACAGCGGCACCGCGCGGGCTGACTTTCCCGGCGGCAGTGCCAAGCGACTGTGGGCCTCGATCCAGGAGATCCTGTCCCTGCCCGACGAGACGCGCCTGTTCACCGGGCACGACTATCAGCCTGACGGCCGCGAACCGCTTTGGGAAACGACTGTCGCCGAACAGAAGCGCAGCAATCCGCATATTGCCGGCAAGGATGAAGCCGCCTTCGTCGAGCTGCGCAACAAGCGGGACAAGACCCTTCCCATGCCGAAGCTCATCCTCCATGCGCTGCAGGTCAACATCCGCGGCGGACGCCTTCCGGAGCCGGAAGCCAACGGCAAGCGCTATCTGAAGATTCCTGTGGATGCCTTGTCGGGAGCGGCCTGGGAATGATCGATGTCGTTCCCCACACCATCGCGGCAATCGGCTCGGGCGGGCTGGTGGGGTTCACCCTCGGCCTGATCGGCGGCGGCGGCTCCATCCTCGCCACGCCGCTGCTTCTTTATGTCGTCGGCATATCCCAGCCGCATATAGCGATCGGCACCGGCGCGCTCGCCGTGTCGGTCAATGCCTATGCCAATCTCATCGGCCATGCCCGCAAGGGGCATGTCTGGTGGCGCTGCGCGATTGTCTTTGCCGCGACCGGCACCGTCGGGGCGCTGGCCGGTTCGAGCCTCGGCAAGGCGTTCGATGGACAAAAGCTGCTTTTTCTCTTCGGACTGCTGATGCTGGCCGTGGGGGCCATGATGCTGAGACCGCGCACCACGGTTTCTTCGAGCATCGTCAAGACGGATCGGCTGACCTGTTGGAAGACGGCTGCCGTCGCGCTTGGCGCCGGCGCCGCCTCCGGCTTTTTCGGCATTGGCGGTGGTTTTCTGATCGTGCCCGGCCTGATGCTTTCGACCGGCATGCCGATGATCAGCGCGGTCGGTTCGTCATTGCTCGCGGTCGGCACCTTCGGCCTAGCGACCGCGATCAATTATGCCGTCTCAGGCCTGATCGACTGGAGGATCGCGGCCGAGTTCATCGGCGGCGGCGTGATCGGCGGCCTTGGCGGCATGCTGCTTGCAACCCGGCTTGCCACGAAAAGGAACCTGCTGAATCAGATCTTTGCGGCACTGATCATCGTCGTGGCGTTCTACGTGTTGTACAAGAACAGCGCCGCGATCTTACGTCTTTCATGACGGGCGAATCGTCACGCGATCGCCCGCCTGACAGCGATCAATATGCTACTCTCGTTTCACGCAAGCCACGGGCCGAATCGCCATCGAAGGCAATGGCGGATTTCGCCGCTCAAGTCGGCCGGACGAACTGCGCGCGCATCGTTTCCACCGGCTGGCGGCAACAACATCCCTTGATATGGTCGTTGACCAGGCCCATGGCCTGCATGAAGGCATAGACGGTGGTCGGGCCGACGAAGGACCAGCCGCGCTTCTTCAAATCCTTCGACAGGCGAATGGAGGTCGGCGAGGTGGGATTGGCTCTCAGCGTCGCATAATCCATATGCTGCGGGCGCTCCTGCGGGCTAGGCTCGAAGCTCCAGAAATAACGCGCGAGCGAGCCGAACTCGGTTGCAAGATCGACGGCATGCCGGGCATTGTTGATCGTCGAGACGATCTTGCCGCGGTGGCGCACGATGCCGGTATCGGCAAGGCAACGCCCGATGTCGGCATCGTCGAACTGGGCGACCTTGTGGAAATCGAAACCGGCGAAGGCGGCGCGGAAATTCTCGCGCTTGCGAAGAATGGTCAGCCAGGACAGGCCGGACTGGAAGCCCTCCAGACAGATCTTCTCGAACAGGCGGCGATCGTCGGTGACCGGCCGTCCCCATTCCTCGTCATGATAGCGGCGGTAGTCGTCAAGACCACCATGCCAGAAGCAACGATCCAGCCCATCCTCGCCGGTGATCAGCCCCGTCTTTTCCATGCGCGATGATTCCCCTTAACCTTGGCGAGAATCCGTTTACCATTTGTTCACTGTTTTTCCAAACGCCGCGCTAACCCTGATGAAAGGTTTACGAGGTCTGCGGCCTTTTCATCAACGCGCATTTACCAATTGTCGCGACGGCACTGGCACGATCGCATCGAGAGCCAATCAGGGCTTGCCTCCTCGGTCCCATGTAGCGAGTTGTCCGATGTTCGAGAAATCCCATTTCCTGGTCGCGCTTGTCGGCCTTTCCCTCGCCCTGCCGGCGGTCCAGCCCGCCAGCGCGAACGATCGTTACCAGAGCCGCCCGCCGGTGATCGTCAGCCCGGATCTTTCCGCCCCTTGGGTGATGCAGCTCGGCGGCGCCCAGCGGCCGGTCGTTTACGCACCGCGCGCCGCGCAGCCGCAGATGCGCACCTATCAGCGCCAGGTCCAGCGGCGAGCGCCGCAGGCAACGCTCGTCCAGCCGGCCACCGCTCGCCCCAACAAGCCGGTGCGCAGCCAGATCGACCCGGTCTTCCTGCCGCAGATGGTTGCATATGATAGCCCGCACAAGCCGGGCACCATCGTCATCGACACCAATAATCGCTTCCTCTATCTCGTCACCGGCAATGGCCAGGCACGCCGCTATGGCGTGGGCGTCGGGAAGCCGGGCTTCGAATGGGCCGGCAAGCACAAGATCACCGCCAAGCGCGAATGGCCCGACTGGGTCCCGCCGAAGGAGATGATTTCCAGGGAGGCGGCGAAGGGGCATTATCTCCCGGCCCGCATGGAAGGCGGGCCGGAAAATCCGCTCGGCGCGCGCGCCATGTATCTCGGCTCGACGCTTTACCGCATCCATGGCACCAATGCGCCATGGACGATCGGCAGCGGTGTGTCGTCAGGCTGCATCCGCATGCGCAACGAGGATGTGGTCGACCTCTACGAGCGCGTCAACGTCGGAACGAGCGTCATCGTCCTTTAACACCTGTCGCGGGTCCCGCCGCACCGAGCGGCGGTTCGATTTCATCAATTTTCAATGAGGCATTGCTTAAGCACTTGCATCGGGATGGGAGTCGGCTAGGCTCCCATCCCTTAGGTTTTGGGGGATTTCATCATGAAGACTTATCTGGCCGCACTGGCGGCCGCATCCATCGCCATCGGCAGTTTTTCCGTGCCCGCCATCGCCGGCACGATGAGCGCCAACCATCCCGCCGCCCTGAGCGACGTGACGCTTGTCGCCCAGACGGAGAAGAAGCAGGTCGCGGAGAAGTTCAAGCGCCGGGTCGTGCGGCTGATCACCGACGAGA
>DPXQ01000091.1 GCA_003527225.1 Rhizobium sp. | reverse complement strand
GGCGCCTTCTCGCCGCAGGAGTTCGTCGAGGATAAGCCGGCCACCGTCTTGGATGTCCGGATGAGCCCGGACCGCCACCCGCCAGTCCGCCACCGCGGACAAAGGCTGCCGGCCGTCGGAAGCCGGCAATCTGGATGGTCTGCCCGAGGCGCGTCAGCGCGCCATGCGACCGTCAGTGAACCCTGCTGATCAAGTCACGGTGTTGGATGGGTATTTGACGACGAGGTCGGTCGCCGCAACGGTACTTTCACAGCCGCAAACTGAGGTGCATGATCGCACTCAAGTCTCTGTATTTTCTGGTGAAGAATAGAATTGGCTGGGGAACCTGGATTCTCACATGATTTCAAAGGCTTAGAAGAAAGGCCTTGAAATTCCCTCTGTTTTCCCATCGCGAGCGACCGTGGATGCCACCTTTGTGCCCTGGCTTTGGGCATCAGTCAATTGGAGGCGCGAGCGGAAATAATTTCCGCTTTCGAACCTGGGTTTTGCGGTGCCGCAGCGATGAGGCGCACGGCAGCTTTGGGCCACCCATTCGGTCGTTCGAGTCGGCCTTGAACCATCTGCAAACTGGACACTGATGATTCAATCGACGGCTTTACCATCACGGCCTGTTCGCTGGTACGGCGCACCTGTTTTCATTGATACCTACAGCAGGCTCGGCGAGCATCATTAAACGACCCGGCCATTTCCGGCTCCACTACGATCAAGGATATCAGCACGACGCACGTCTATATGGAGCCTGACCTTGCGATAAGGAGGACGCGCTCAGTCGGCTTAAGTCCGTCAACGCGACGGTTGTTTGCTATTGGCCGCCCGACAAGCTGATGGCATTCCTGCAGGCGCCGTAAGCCAGTCGCTCCCGGCCTGGCGTCCGGCAGCGCACCAAATTGCGCGGCTCAAACACAACACTTCGACGTGCTCGCTGGTCCGCAGCAGGACGATTTGGCCTGCTCCTCCGCCAGCCACCGATCCCGCGGCTTGCAGCTTGCTTGTCGAGCAGCAAGGGACACCTCGAAGGTGCCGGCGACAAGCCGCGGTGCTGACGCGCAGTAGAGGGCCATCGGCCGCTCTCCGTCACTGACCTCGAACGTGAGTTTTGCCGTTGGCTCAAGCTGCACATGGTCGCAGACTTTGCGGATGATCGCGGCAAACTTGCCGGCCGGCATGTGTGTGCGGCCATCCTCGTCGATATCCCAGAGCTGCACGAAGATCTCTGTCCAGGTTTCCGGGTTGGCACCGCAATCGAGCGCCGAAAACTGCCCCGCCTTCACCTCGGTGACGTGGTAGCCAGGCCGAACGGGGTTGCCGTCATAGCTGAAGACCAGCGGGGCATCCGGCGCCACCGCAAGCGCATCGAGGAGATGGCCGAGACTGATATCTGTCGAAATTGTCTTGTCGAGCGCGTTCATGTGGGCTATCCCTCAATCCAATGATTCAAGGATTATTGAAGTATGGATGAACGTCAAGCCCTTTCCTCATTCGCGGCGCTGTCCCAGGAGACGCGCCTCGCCATCGTTCGGGCTTTGGTGGTAGCCGGCCCAGACGGTCTGGCTGCAGGCGTGATTGCCGAACGCATGGGCGTTTCGGCGACAAACGTCTCGTTCCATCTGAAAGAGTTGGAGCGGTCGGGCCTGATCTCCCAGCGGCGGGAATCCCGTTCGATCATTTACAGCGCCAGCTACGAAGCCTTGGCCGATCTCGTGAAATTCCTGATGGAGGACTGCTGCGCTGGTCATCCGATCATCCGGGAAAACGTCGAGCGGCGTGATGGTTGCTGCGCCCGGGAAGAGACCGCCGCCAATAAGGATACCATCGGTGCATAGTCGAAAGGTCCCTGCGGACATCGTTTGCGCACTCGGCCTGACCCAGATCATCGGCTACGGCACGCTCTACTATTCGTTCAGCATCCTAGCACCTGGCATCGCCAACGACCTCCGTCTGTCACTTGCGCAGGTGTTCGGGGTCTTTTCCGTCTCACTCTTCATTGGTGGCCTTTCTGCCACCTGTATCGGAAAGCAGATGGACCGGGTCGGGGCTGCAACGGTTATGACGGTCGGTTCGGCACTCGCAGGACTAACACTTGCCCTCTGTGCCTGGTCGCCCTCGATAGCAATCTTTGCCATCGCCATCATTCTGCTCGAAGTGTCGTCTGGCATGGTCCAGTATCAGGCGGCCTTCGCGGCGCTGGTGGAACACGATCCGAAATCCGCCTCTCGAAGCATCACCTACCTGACACTGATTCGCGGGTTCGCTTCCACCATTTTCTGGCCCATCTCGGCCACGTTGCTCCACGTCCTTTCCTGGCGCGAAATCTTCCTGGTCTTTGCGGCTTTGAATCTAATTCTCTGCATGCCACTGCACTTCTGGATCCGAAGCCTCGGAAAGAAGGTAGGCGAAGCATCCATCCGGCCGCGCGAGACGGTCATCGGCGCGATCCCGACGCACGCCCGGCGCCGCGCGATGGTGATCGTCTCCTTTGCCTTCGCGCTCCTAGGATTCACGCTTGCCGCGATCCTCGCGCATATGGTGCCGATGCTTGGTTCCATCGGGCTGGGAACTGCTGCCGTGGTGATCGGATCCCTGTTCGGCCCTGCACAGGTCGCAAGCCGCCTGATCAACATAGTCTTCGGAAAAAACCTGTCGCCGCCGGCACTAGCTGTGGTGTCCGCAGTGCTGATCGTGTTCGGCATCCTGATCTTGCTGGCAAGTGGAGACTGGCTGCCGGAGGCTGTCGCGTTCGCCATCTGCCTCGGGCTCGGGTCTGGCATCAACAGCATCGCGCAGGGCAGCCTGCCGCTCTATCTGTTCGGATCGGATGGATATGGCGCGATCACGGGCAAGATGGCGGCGGCTCGACTTGCGCTCGGAGCCGGGGCGCCCTTCGCGTTCTCCGCGGCCATGGAGAGTATTGGGCTCAGCATGTCGCTCGCCGCGAATGCCCTCCTTGGCGCGATCAGTATCGCGGCATTCGTCACGGTGGCGGTTTCCTGTCGACAACCCGCCACCGTCAAGGCATGATCCGTCAGATCGACTTGAGCGACACCCGTTTCTCCAACTCGGCGGCCGCTTCCTTCCGCTCGCTAAAGCGGTCGGTCAGATAATCGGAGGCGTCACGGGTGAGGATTGTGAACTTCACCAGTTCCTCGCAGACGTCGACGACGCGGTCATAGTAGGAAGATGGCTTCATTCGGCCATTAGAGTCGAATTCCTGAAACGCTTTGGCCACGCTGCTCTGGTTTGGGATGGTGATCATCCGCATCCAGCGGCCGAGGATGCGCAACTGGTTCACGGCGTTGAAGGACTGGCTGCCGCCGGAAACCTCCATCACCGCAAGAGTCTTGCCTTGGGTGGGGCGGACGGAGCCGACCGAAAGCGGAATCCAGTCGATCTGAGCCTTCATAATCCCGGTCATGGCACCGTGGCGTTCCGGGCTGATCCACACCTGGCCTTCCGACCATTGAGAGAGGTCGCGGAGTTCCTGAACCTTGGGGTGGGAGACAGGCGCCTCGTCCGGGAGCGGCAATCCGGCCGGATCGAATATGCGCACCTCGCATCCGAGACGCTCGAGAAGGCGACGGACTTCGAAAGCTAGCAGGCGACTGTATGACACTTCCCGGAGCGATCCATAGAGGATCAGGATCCGTGGCTTGTGGGTGGAGAACGCCGGGCGAAGGGACTCTGGCGAGATCGGCTGAAGATGGTCGTCGTGCAGTGCGGGAAATGTCTCAGACAATGCGCTTTCCTTCCTGATCGAGGACCTGTTCGCCGTCCTCCTTCGTGAAAGGTCCCTTGAAGGCGTCCGCCGGCAAGATGTCGAGCGCGACCTCCGAGGGGCGAGCAAGCCTGGTACCGAGCGGCGTAACGACGAGCGGTCGGTTGATCAGGATCGGGGTGGCGATCATCGCGTCCAGCAACTGGTCATCAGTCAGGGCTGGATTGTCGAGGCCGAGTTCCGCATAGGGCGTGCCCTTCTCACGGATCGCTTCGCGGACAGTCAGGCCGGCATCTGCGATCATCTTCGAGAGCTGCTCGCGCGAGGGCGGGTCCTGCAGGTATTCGATGACGGTAGGTTCGATCCCGGCGGCGAGGATCAGCGCCAGCGTATTGCGAGACGTGCCGCAGGCGGGATTGTGGTAGATGGTGGCGTCCATGGTCAGGGCCTTTCGATGATGGTGTTGCGGGAAACGGCGGGCGATGCCTCGTACCAACCCTTGGAGCGGTTCACGATCCAGACGACTGACAGCATCACCGGCACCTCGATCAGTACACCGACGACGGTGGCGAGTGCCGCGCCCGACTGAAATCCGAAGAGGCTGATGGCGGCGGCAACCGCGAGCTCGAAGAAGTTGCTTGCACCGATAAGGGCGGACGGCCCCGCGACGCAATGGCGCTCTCCCGACATCCGGTTGAGGAGGTAGGCAAGACCGGAGTTGAAATAGACCTGGATCAGGATCGGAACCGCGAGCAGAGCAATGATGGTTGGCTGAGCGATGATCTGCTCACCCTGGAATGCAAATAGAAGCACAAGGGTGGCAAGCAGCGCGCCCAGCGACATCGGCTGGAGCTTGCCAAGGAAGCTGTCGAGTGCTCGGGTGGTCCCGTCAGCCGTCAAGTAGCTCCGCAGCACCTGAGCGATGATGACGGGAACCACAATGTAAAGCGCGACCGACAGGGCAAGCGTCGCCCATGGCACGGTGATGGCCGAGAGACCCAGCAGCAAGCCGACGATCGGCGCAAAGGCAACCACCATGATCGCGTCGTTCAAAGCGACCTGCGACAGGGTGAACAGCGGCTCGCCTCGCGTTAGGTTTGACCAGACAAAGACCATGGCCGTGCAGGGTGCTGCGGCAAGGATGATCAGGCCTGCGATGTAGGAGTCGATCTGATCCGCTGGCAGATAGGGCCGGAAAAGCCAGCCGACGAACAGCCATCCAAGCAGAGCCATCGAGAATGGCTTGATCGCCCAGTTGATGATCAGCGTGACACCGATGCCGCGCCAGTAGGAGCCGACCTGCGTGAGCGACCGGAAATCGATCTTCAGCAGCATCGGAATGATCATCAGCCAGATCAGGATGGCGACGGGGATGTTGACCTTGGCGATCTCGGCGCCGCCGATGACCTGGAAGACGCCGGGCATCAGGTGGCCGAGGGCAATGCCGACGGCGATGCAGAGGAAGACCCAGATGGTCAGGTACCGTTCAAAGGTGGACATCAGGCTGACTTTCCTTGCGGCGATGTCGAACCCTCCATCGCGCCGATCTGGCGGAGCTTTGTCTTCAGCGACAACCGATCGATGGACGCCAGCGGCAGGTTCACGAATGCGAGGATACGGTTCTTGAGGAAGCGTGCCGCCTGAGCGAAGGCGCGCTGCTTGTCCATGTCGAGGCCGGCAACCGCGGCCGGATCCTCGACGCCCCAGTGGGCGGTCATAGGATGGCCGATCCAAACGGGGCAGGCCTCGCCGGCGGCGCTGTCGCAGACCGTGAAGATAAAGTCCATCTCCGGTGCGCCGGGTGCGGCGAATACATCCCAGCTCTTCGAGGAGAAGCCGGTTGATTGATAGCCGAGCGTCTCAAGTTCCCTTAGGGCGTGCGGATTGACTTCGCCCTTCGGCTGGCTGCCGGCGGAATAGGCCTTGAACCGGCCGCCGCCCTCTTTGTTGAGGATGGACTCGGCGAGAATAGAGCGAGCGGAATTGCCCGTGCAGAGGAACAGCACGTTATAGGTCTTGTCAGTCATGGTCGTGGTCCGTGTAAGTTCGGTGGATTCTTGCTGTTCGAGTCACCCGCCCGCGATAGTGGGCTGGTTCAACATGACCTGACCTCTGAAACGCAGCATGGTGTCAGTTCTGCAATCAAAGGCTGACAAAGTTCGGAGGTGCCGCCGCAACAGTCCTTAAGCAGGAACAGCATGAGTTCACGAAGGCCGTCGAGATCAGCGCGATAGATAATCGATCGGCTCTGCCGATCACTTTTCAGGAGACCAGCACGCGAGAGGGTCGCGAGGTGCGCGGACATCGTGTTCTGCGGGACATCGAGCATCCGCGCTAGTTCTCCGGCAGGGATGCCTTCTGGTTCACGACGCACGAGCAGGCGGAACGTCTCAAGCCGCGTAGTCTGAGCCAAGGCCGCGAGGGCCGATATCGCATATGTTTTTTCCATATATCCAGATTAATAGATGCATTTAGGAAGTCAACCCTTGCACCAATCAAGATTGGCTCCTGGGACGTTTCAATCCGAATCCGAGTCAAGCCCGCGTTGAACCAAAACTTGACCGTTACAC
>DPXQ01000049.1:15972-78584 GCA_003527225.1 Rhizobium sp. | reverse complement strand
GTCCAGTTTTTGGGGATCAGAGCACTCTGAGACCGGATTCCTCCTCCAGGATTTGGCAGCGTGTGTTCTTCACAGGACCTAGATGGCATGAGATGCATCACGGATGCACGGAAGATGCCGGCTCCGGTGCAAGCCTAACCATCATTCTCTGGTGCCGCGGCAGGAAAGACCCTGCCGTCGAACAATTTCCGCGCCGTCCGCAAGGTGCCGATGCCGGTGACGTCTCCAAAGGCATTTCTCTCGACCAGAACTTCGGCTGCCCCGGTCGGGTGCTCGATGAGAAAGCGCCCGTCGACGGGGATTTGTGCCATTTCCGCAGCGACCGAGCCATCCAGGGCACAGGCCGTGGCGACGCTGACAGAGGCAAAGACGCCGATTGAGGCATGGCAGCGGTGCGGAATGAAACAGCGGGTGCTGATCGTTCCGCCGTTCAGGGCAGGGGAGACGAGCGTTATCTTCGGCACTGATTTCTCCGTCACATCCCCCAGGTTCATCAGAGGTCCCGCCTTAAGACGGATCGACTCAAGTCGAGCCTTGAGCGCGCTGTCGGTATCCAGGTCTTCCCGGCTTTCGTTGCCGGTGAGGCCGAAATCGGCGGCGCGCAGGATGACGATCGGCATGCCGTTGTCGATCAGCGTGCAGTCCAACCCGTCGATCACGTCGCGGGCTCGAGCCGTTGGCAGAAGCGCGCCGGACATCGAGCCCTCGGTGTTCTGGAAGAATAGCGGCACAGGTGCATGGCTGCCCGGCACGCCGTCGATCCGGGCTTCGCCCTGATAGGTGACGCGGCCGTCCGGCGTGGCGATCTGGGCAAGCGACACTTCGCCGGTGTTGAGCATATGGATGCGCACCGGTGTCGTGCCGTTCTCAGCCTTGACGAGGCCGCGCTCGATGGCCGCGGGACCGACGGCGGCGAGGATGTTGCCGCAGCCTTGGGCATCGGACACGAGGGCCTGATCGACGAAGACCTGCAGGAAGAGATAGTCGACATCGGCATCGGGACGCGTCGAGGGCGAGAGTATCGCCACCTTGGACGTCAGTGGGTCGCCGCCGCCGATGCCATCGATCTGTCGCGCGTCGGGCGATCCCATGATGCGAAGCAGAAGCGCATTGCGCTCCTGCGGAACGGCGGGGAGGTCGCAGGCGAGAAAGACCGCCCCCTTCGAGGTGCCGCCGCGCATCCACAGGCAAGGTATACCGTCTGGGTAGTCCTCAGACATATTTCAACCCTTTCTCGGCCAGCCTCTCGCGCATGGCATAGATGTCCAGCCCGAGTTCACCCGCGGCCAGCCGCTTGCGCTTGGCCTCTTCAGCGGCGAGGCGCTTGTTGGCGGCTTCGAGCACGTTTGCCGCTTCCGCACGCCTGACCACGACCACGCCATCGTCATCGGCGACGATCACGTCGCCCGCCTCGATGGCCGCGCCGGCGCAGACTATTGGCACATTCACCGAACCGAGCGTCTCTTTCACCGTGCCTTGCGCCGAAATCGCCTTCGCCCAGACCGGAAACTGCATGGCGGTCAGATCGCGGATGTCGCGCACGCCGGCATCGATCACTAGGCCACGGCAGCCGCGGGCCTGGGCGGAGGTTGCCAGCAGGTCGCCGAAATAGCCGTTGTCGCATGGAGAGGTCGGTGCCAGCACGAGAATGTCGCCGTCTTTCAGCTGCTCGATGGCGACGTGTACCATCCAGTTGTCGCCGGGCGGTGCGGAAATGGTCACGGCCGAGCCGGCGACCTGCGCCCCGGTATAGATCGGCCGCATGTAGCTTGCCAGCATGCCCTTGCGGCCCTGGGCTTCATGCACGGTGGCAACGCCCGCACGCGCAAGACCGTCGATCACGGCCCGATCGGCCCGCTCGATATTCTGGACGACGACGGCCATGTCAGTGCTCCTTCTTGACCGGCGGGGTGCCATGCGTATGGAAGGTGTCAATTGTCTTCAGGCCCCAGGCCTGGCCCTTCTTGCGGTCGGTTTCGGTCCAGATAACCGGCTCCCAGTCCGGCTGGAGGATGAGACGCGCTCCGGCATTGGCAAGCTCGACGCGGTTGCCGGCCGGCTCCCAGACATAGAGGAAGAACGTGCCCTGGACGGCGTGCTTGTGCGGTCCGGTTTCGATATGGACGCCGTTCTGCAGGAAGATGTCGGCGGCCCGCAGGATGTCCTCGCGCTGGTCGGTGGCGTAGGTGACGTGGTGCAGGCGTCCAACGCCACCGCCATGCTCTTCCGTGCAGGCGAGATCATAGGTCTTATTGTTGATGGTGAACCAGCATCCACCGATCCGGCCGTTGTCGAGCTGGATGATCTCGGTCACGCGGCTACCGAGGCAGGTCTCCATGAAGCGGCGGAATTCGGACACGTCGGAGGACAAAAGGTTGAGGTGGTCGAGGCGGCGTGGCGCCGCCCCGGTGAAGGCGGAAGCGGTGTTCTTCAGCGCCGGCACGTCGGCGCCGGTCGCCTGGAATTTCACCGTATCCCAGTAGATCTCGAAGACATGGCCGAACGGGTCCTCGAAGCGGAAGGCGGGCCCATGGCTCAGATCGCCGTCGATCCAGCCGTGCACCCTGTATCCCGATACCTCGATCGCCTTGATGCGCCGTTCCAGCGCTTGCGGGCTGGAGGCGCGATAGGCGATATGGCCGACACCGGTCGTGTGCCACCTCGTCAGCTTCAGCGAGCAGTATTCGTAATCATCCCAGGCCCTCAGATAAGCCGAGGTCTCGTCCTGGCCGGACAGCTTGAGGCCGTAGACGCGGGTGAAGAAGTCGAGGCTTTCCTCGAACCTGTCGGTGTACATCTCGACATGGGCGAGATGGGCGATGTCGAAGCAGGGTTCCATGGCTCGCTCTCCCTTAGAGTTCGTCGACGGTGCGCGGGAAGATCGACTGGAAGCCTTCCGCGTACTTGCAGGCCCGGCCGCCCGCCTGTCCGCCGGAATTGCGGGTGAAGTGGTTGGCGCGGTTGATGGCGACGCGGGTGTAGTATTCCCACAGATGTTCCTGGCCTTCCATGCACTCGATGGCGGCGCGCTTCTTCTCCCAAACCGGCGTGATGTCGAGGAACGTATCCGGCCTCCAGCCCATCTGCTCGGTCTGGTGCGGCTCGAAGAGATAAAGCTGCGGTGCGCCCAGAACCTTTTCTCCCGGATTGTGGCCCCAGGCCTGAGCGATCATGCGGCATTCCAGCGCCACCTGGGTCGCGTACATGTGGTCAGTGTTGTAGGGATCGTATTGCGAGTGCGACAGCATGAAGCGCGGCTGCACCTTGCGGATGATGTCGACGAGATCGCTCTTGTTTTCGCGGCTGAGTTCCAGCGGATAGTCGCCCAGATCCATGGAAATCAGGTCATGCACGCCGAGCGCCTGGGCGGCGCGTTCGGACTCGGCGCGGCGGGCGGCCTTCACGCGGTCGAGCGTCATGCCCGGTTCCTTCCACAGCTTGGCGCTTTCGCCGCGTTCGCCGAAGGACAGGCACACGACCGTCACCTTGTAGCCGAGCGCCGCATGCAGCGCGATCGCCCCACCGCAGCGCCAGACGAAATCGGCCGCATGGGCGCTGATCACCAAGGCGGTCTTGGCCGCCGCATATTCCGTGGTCATGGATATGCCTCCCTCATTTTTCTCTGACTTAAGGCATGCTGCCGCACTCGCCGCAGATCAAATCGAAAGGCTGCTCAGAGCCATAAGTTTCTGCTATAGGTTATGGAAAGGGCGCACGGGTTTTGTCAGAGTCCCGAATAAAGGGAGGCAAAGAGAAATGACTGAGATCCCAGGAGAATTTGGCGATATCGCCTTTGTCGGCTTTGGCGAGGCGCGCCATGCACTGGCCTCGATCCGGATACGGCTAGCGCACGGAACGACAAGAGCTTATGTCTTGAAGCTGCGCTCGGTGATCATCAAGGGGCTGGAAGCCCTGACGACGGAATGCCTCCTGGCTGCCCGTCGCGCGGCCGAGGAGGTGTGGGTCACGCTGCGCGCCTTCGGCCTGTTGGACTGGATGAGTCGGGGGTACCGTCAAGTGGCAGAAGAAGCTGGCGTCCTTGGATATGGCTCCCGGCGAGGACAATCTGGCGCAGCAGGCCGATACGGTGCTGGCAAGACTGTGATCTCGCGCAACCTTCGGCATTTGCGCCTCTTTGCGGCGGTGGCGGATCTCAAGTCGCTGACTCTGACGTCCGAAAAATGGCACATTTCCCAGCCCGCAGTGACCCAGGCGGTCAACAAGCTGGAGCGGGAAGCTGGCGGCGCCCTGTTCGAGAGGAGCCGTCACGGCTTTTTCCTCACGCCGCGCGGAGAGGTGCTGTTGCAGCGTGTCGAAGGCGCCTTTGGCCTGCTCGATCCAGTGCTGAATGATATTTCGCCTCGGTTGCGCATGTCCCTGAGCTACGCGCAGCTTCAGGCGCTGGTCACCGTCAGCGAGAGTGAGAATTTCACGCTTGCCGCCCGCCGCCTCGGGCTTGCCCAGCCGACTGTCCATCGCGCCGTGACGCAGATCGAGCAGGCGGCGGCGCGCAGCCTGTTCGAGCGCACTTCCTTCGGCATCCTGCCGACCCGGCTCTGCCAGGCGCTTGCCCAGGCGGTGCGGCTGGCGATCTATGAATTCGACCAGGCCGATGCGGAACTGGCCGAGTTCAATGGCGGGGAGGCCGGGGCGATCGTGATCGGTGCCCTGCCGCTTGCCCGTTCCGGTATCCTGCCGCAGGCGCTCGCCCGCTTCCGCGCTGAGCGGCCGACCTTTCCGGTGCGAATTCATGATGGTCCCTACGAGGAACTGCTCGGCGCGCTTCGCCGCGGGGCGATCGATTTTCTCGTGGGCGCGCTACGCGAACCGGCGCCGATCGGCGACATCGTACAGCAGCGGCTGTTCGATGACCGCCTCGCACTTCTGGCGCGGCCCGGGCACCCCTTGGCAGACCGGTCTGATTTGACGGTCGATGATCTGCTCGCATTCCCATGGGTCGTTCCGCGTCGCGGCACGCCGACGCGAGATCAGTTCGAGACGCTTTTTACTTCGGCCGGCAAGGAGCCGCCGCGGCGGCTGATCGAGTCCGGATCGCTGCTGCTGATGCGCGAGCTCCTGAACGAGAGCCAGCACCTCGGCTGCCTGTCGCGACACCAGTCTCAACGCGAATGCGATCACGGGCTCCTTGTTTCCCTCAACTATCCGACGGACCATCTCGTCCGACCGATCGGCCTGACAATCCGAGAAAACTGGCGACCGACGCGGGCGCAGAAACTCATGCTGGAACTGGTCGCAGGCGCCGCTCCGGAGAAAAATCCGCATAGCCAATAGTTACAGGAGGCTCCCCGCTTTGAATTGGCGTTGGCTTCATTCGGGAGGAATTTATACGACATAGGCGGATGGGGTCCAGCTGCGGATGCCCGCTGCGCGCGGGACCGCCCTGCCTGTCGGGCCAGATTTCTGGGTGTCGTTTGCGATACTCCGCTGTGTAGCCGGATCAGACGACGGTTTCTCCGCCGTCGACCACCAGGATCTGGCCGGTCATGTAGGACGAGCGCGGGGACACCAGGAAGAGGATGGATTCTGCGATCTCCTCGACGCTTGCCCAGCGGCCCATGGGCACCTTTTCGCGCACATAGGCCTCGATTGCCGCCCGGCCGCCCATCTGGCTGATGAAGGGAGCGTTGAAGGGCGTGTCGACCCAGCCGGGGCAGAGCGCATTGACGCGAATGCCGAAGCGCGCGTAGTCGCCGGCCATTTGGCGGGTCATGGCGATCACGGCGTGCTTGGTCGTCGTATAGGCGATCATCTCGCGGTCGTAGAGCACGCCGGACGAGGACGAGGTGTTGAGGATGACGCCGGATCCCTGACGTTTCATCATCGGCATGACGAAGCGGGCGGCCATGAAGTGCGCCCGGACATTGAGGTTCCACGAGCGGTCGAAGCCCTCGATTGCGACATGCTCGAGGTCGCCGGCAACCTGGGCACCGGCGTGATTGTGCAGAATGTCGATGCGTCCATGGCGGGCCAGGAGCGCCGATATGCCGGCTTCAAGGGCGACATCCTCGGTCACGTCGAGACCGAGCGCCTCGGCGCTGCCGCCCGTCGCCTGGATTTCGGCTACGACCGCCTCGGCAGCTTCGATGTTGCGGTCGACGACGGCGACATGGGCGCCTTCGCGCGCCATGATGGCGGCGCCCGCCTGGCCGATGCCGGAGCCGGCACCGGTGACGATCGCGACCCGGTCTTTCAGGATCATGGTTTACTCCACGGCATGCGATTTTTTTGTTTTGTCCCGCATCAGCGTGCGAGCGATCAGGATGAGGAACAGCGAGGCGACCAGCACCAGAGTGGCGATTGCGTTGATCTCCGGCGTCACGCCACGGCGGATCGACGCGAACACGTAAATCGGAAGGGTTGTTTTGGATCCGGCGACGAAGAACGCGACGATGAAATCGTCGAAGGAAAAGGTAAAGGCGAGCAGGAAGCCGGCCAGAACCGAAGGCAGGATCTGCGGCAGGACGATCTCGCGGAACGTGGTGAACGGCGTCGCGTAGAGATCGCTCGATGCCTCGACGATGTCGCGGCCCAGACTGGCAATGCGGGCCTTGACGATCATCGTCACCAGCGCCAGCGAAAAGAGGCCGTGCGCGGCGATGATCGATCCGTAACCGAGGCCGAGTTGCGGCGGCTTTTCGCCGGGCCAGATCGAAGCGAGCGCAGGATTAATGAAGGAGAAGACCTCGACCAGGGCCACCAGGGTGGCGATGCCGATCACCACGCCCGGCACGACGATGGCCGCAGCGAACAGACCGTCAAAGATGGCCCGCCCGCGTGGCCCCAGCCGTTCCATGCCGAGCGCCGCCATGGTACCGAAAACCGCGGCAAGCCCGGCACTGGTGAACGCGATCAGCAGGCTGTTTTGCAGAGCCGTGATCAGGAAGGTGTTGGTGAGCGCCTTGCCGTACCACATAGTGGAGAAGCCGGTGAACTCCGAGGCGCTGCGTCCGGCGTTGAACGAGAACAGCACGACCAGCGCGATCGGTGCATAGAGGAAGAGATAGACGGAGATGACGAGCGCGCGCATCAGACGAGATCCACCTGTCTTGAGCCGGATATCCTGAAGGCGATGCGCATGGCGACGCTGAGAACGATGACGACGACCACCACCAATGTCACGGCGATCGCCGAGCCGAACGGCCAGTTTCGCGATTGCAGGAAGAGATCGACCAGCGCATTGCCGATGAAGAACACCTTGCCGCCGCCGAGAAGCTGCGGGATCAGGTATTCGCCGAGAAGCAGGATGGTGACGAGCGCCACACCGGTCATCACGCCGGGCAATGACAGCGGCAGGGTGACGCCGAAGAAGGTCGAGACCGGTTTGGCGCCGAGATCGGCCGAGGCCTCGAGCAGCCGGCGGTCCAGTTTTTCAAGGCTCACATAGATCGGCATGATCATCAGCGGCAGGTAGCCGTAGACGATGCCGAGCAGCACTGCGCCCGGCGTATTCAATAGCCGGACATCCTCGATACCGATCATCGACAGAAGGCTGGGGATACCACGCGAGCCGAGGATGTACATCCAGGCATAGGTGCGCACCAGAAGGCTGGTCCAGAAGGGTACGACGACCAGCGACACCAGCAGCAGTCGATATTGTGGGCTGGCCTTGATCGCCAGGTAATAGGCGACCGGATAGGCGACGATCAGGCAGAGGAAGGCGCCGAGCGGGGCAATCAGCATGGTGTTGCGGAAGGCGGCGGCGCGTGACGCGAGATTGGCGAATTGCGCGAAGGTAAAGGCTGCCTGGTAGCCCCCCTCGGGTGCCCGTTCGCCAACCGAAAACACGACGATCGCCATGAACGGCAGGACGAGGAAGACGAACAGCCAGATGGCCGCAGGCGCGACCAGCGTGGCGGTAATCAGTCTCTTTCGTGTGTCCGGTGCAAAAGCCATGCGGCGGTCCTCGTGTGTATGATCGGCAGGTATCGAGCAAGGATCGCCCCTCACCCTAGCCCTCTCCCCCGCAAGCGGGGAGAGGGGACGCTGAAGCCTGGCGCGCGTTCCGTGACAAGGCACGAGCGGGCGGCTATGTCTTCCTTCGCCCCGCTTGCGGGGAGAACGTGGCCGGCAGGCCGGATGAGGGGCTCTAACTCGCCCTATCTGGCGAAGACGATCAAGCCGACTTGAAGCGGGCCATCAGCTCGGCGCGGGCCGGGTCGGTGAGCGTCACGGCCGCGCCGAATTCCAGCGGGGTGAGCGAAGCTTCGTCCGGATAGACGATCTTGTTCGACGTCACGTCCGCCGGCAGCAGGGCCATCACGCGGCTGTCGGTGGTCGGGGCGCCGTTGGCGATGTGTTCCTTGACCGCGTTTTCCGGCGTCATCAGGAAGTCGAGCAGGGCATAGCCGGCCGGCTTGTTGGCCGCGCTCTTCGGGATTGCATAAAAGTCGGTCCAGATCTCGCCGCCGTCGGAACCGAGGATGTAGGCGATTTCCGGCATGTCGCGGTTGAGCTGCGCGCCGTCATTGGTCCAGCACATGGTCATCCAGGCATCGGTGCCGCGCATGCCCGGCTGATAGTCGCTGTTGATGCCGTAGAGATGCGGCTTGACTTTGATCAGCAGTTCTTCCGCCTTGGCCAGTTCCTCCGGCTTGATCGAGTTGAAGGAATAACCGAGCGAGACCAGCGCGCTGCCGATTGTGGTCAGCTGGTAGTCGTGCACCATGGCGCGGCCGTCGGCCTCGGTCTGTGCCACCTCGAAGAAATCCTTCCAGGAGGTAATCTTGGTCTTGATCTTGGCCGTGTTGACGGCCATGCCCGTCGTGCCCCAGTTTTTCGGCAGGGCGTAGGTCACGCCGTCGATGGCGCCTTCCGAGGTGAAGCGCGGCGACTGGCTGGCTTGAGAGAAGGCGGGCAGCTTCGTCATGTCGAGCGGATCGATCAGGCCGAGCTTCACATAGGTGGAGATGGTGTAGTTGGTGGGCACGAAGAGGTCCCAGCCGGTGCCGCCGGCCTGCAGCTTGGCGAGCATTTCCTCGTTGGAGCCGAAGACGTTGACTTCGACGGCAACGCCGGTTGCGGCGGTGAAGGCTTCGAAGGTTGCCGGATCATGGTAGTTCGGCCAGGTGGCGAGCGACATAGTCGTGCCAAGGTCGCCGGCATAGGCGTTGGCATTGAACGCGCCAGGCTGGCGGCCGAGGACCGCTGCGGCAAGTCCGAGGCCGGTGACTCCGAGGAAGTGACGGCGCGAAACGGATCCGCGCTTCAGGCGCATCCATTCGTCGCTAAGCTGTTCGGCAGTAACCGGGGCATTTTCTCTGTACCACTTTGTCATGACGCTGTTCCCTTTTTTTGTCTTGACGAGTACGGCCGTTCCTCAGGCCGGAAAAACATGCATTTTGCCGGGATCGAATTTCAGAACGACCCGTTCGCCCGGTTCGACGAGGTCGCTTTCCTGCACGCTGCGCCGATCGGCCGTGACGAGGAAATCGCCCAGGCCGTCGACGTTGATTTGATATTCGGCGGTCGAGCCGAGGAAAATGCGGTGGGTGACCGTGCCGGCGAGCTGGTCGTTGCCGACCAAGGATTGGCGGGCAAGCTCGATCGCCTCGGGGCGCAGCGCGACCGTCACGGAGCCGGGTGCCAGCAATCCTTTGCCATCGCGTCCCAGCGCCATGCCGTTGGAGAGCCGGATCGTCGTTCCGTCGGCCTCCAGCGTGGCGGCGATACGATTGGTCTTGCCGACGAAATCGGCGACGAAGAGGTCGGCCGGGTGGTCGTAGATCGCCTGCGGCTTGTCCATCTGGACGATGCGACCGGCGTTCATCACGCAGACCATGTCGCTCATCGACAGTGCCTCTTCCTGATCGTGGGTGACGAGCACGAAGGTGATGCCGAGCTCGCGCTGCAGGGTCTGCAACTCGATCTGCATGGCGGTGCGGAGCTTCTTGTCGAGGGCCGCCAGCGGCTCGTCGAGCAGCAACACCGAGGGCCTGTTGACGATGGCGCGGGCAAGCGCCACGCGCTGCTGCTGTCCGCCGGACATTTCGTGCACGCGGCGCTTCTCGAAGCCGCCGAGCCGCACCATTTCCAGCGCCTCGCGCGCCCGAGTGGCGATCTCGGCGGCGCCAAGCTTCGGCCGTTGCTGCTTCAATCCGTAGGCGACGTTCTGTTCGACGTTGAAATGCGGAAACAGTGCGTAGTGCTGGAAGACCATGTTGACAGGACGGCGATAGGGGGGCACGCCGTTCATCTCGCGGCCGTCGATCAGAACCGTGCCTTCGCTCGGCTGTTCGAAACCGCCGATCATCCTGAGGCATGTGGTCTTGCCGCCACCGGACGGTCCGAGCAGGGCGACGAAGGCACCCTTCGGCACGGCCAGATTGATGTCCGAAACGGCGGTCACGCTGCCATAGCGCTTGGCGACCGAACGGAACTCGATGTCGTTCGTCGAAGGAGCTGTCACGTCAAATTCCCCGCGGCTGTTTTTTTGAATGCCAAGTCTTCTTGCGATCGCCTAGCTTCACACCGTCTGTCTCAAACCTATTCAAGCCGGTCGTTTGCGGTATATACCCCGAAAGAGGTATTCCAAGCCGTTGCTGGATGTGGAGGGTGTATACCTCGAGAGCAATTGCTGCTCTTTTTTGCAAGCGGGTGGATGTCGGCATGGATCTCGAAACCTTGTTCAAAGTCATGGGGCGGCTGGTGGGCCAAGGGGCTCCCGGCGAGGAGGAGGCCGGGGCCGCCTTCCATGCCCTGATGAAGAGCCTGCTCCGCTTCGACTATATCGTCGTCTTCGCCTATCGCGGACAGGAACGCCCGATCGATCTTTACAGCACTTTCACCTCTGAGCAGCATGTCGTCTTCGTCAACATGTACCAGGCCGGACCTTATCTTCTCGATCCATTCTATAGCGCGGCGCAGGAGCCGAAGCCCGGCGTCTGGCGCATGCGGGAATTGGCGCCCGACCGCTTCTTTTCGAGCGAATATTTCCGCAGCTACTATACCCAGACGCGGCTGGCCGAGGAGGTCGGCTTCTTTGTCGCGCTCGACAATGGCATCACGGTCGTTCTCTCGCTGATGCGGCGAGAACAGTCGGGGGTATTTTCCGCGGCCGAATTTGCCCTTCTGAGGAAAGCCGAGCCGGTGGTGGTGGCCCTCGTCCGGCACGCCTGGCCGGATCTTGGCCGCCGCTTCGACGCGGCCGTCAACAGACGGGGCAAGAGCGGGCGCAAGGTTGCCAAGCCCGCCACGGAACGCGTCTGGCGCGATCTCAACCTGACCGATCGGGAAGCGGCCATCGTCGAACTCGTGCTGCAGGGCCACTCTTCGGAATCGATCGGGCTCAGGCTCGGCATTTCGACCGGAACCGTCAAGGTTCACCGCCGCAACGTCTATCGCAAGCTCGGCATTTCCTCGCAGACGCAATTGCTGTCGATCTATCTCAAGAGCCTTGGGTGATAGCCAGACGTTGCCGAATTTCCTCCGGGGACTGCAGACTCTTGAAGATGCAAGGCAGGTATTGCCTGGAAACAGCCACCGTTGCCACTTGATGGTGCGGTCGGCGAGGCTCTTGCTGCACTCCAGAAGGCGGGGGGAGCGGGTCGGTTGCGCTTGCCCGGCCCATAGCTTCAGATTGGCATAGGCCCGGCTCTCCCGGTTGCCCACGCCATCACAGTTGGCGGAAGGACGAGTGGTGCGGCTACTGCACGCCGTCGACAGGCGGCTGGATGTCCACCTGCCGTGCCCTTGGTTGCAGTGGAAGATGCAGGGAGTAATCGGGTGACTGGTGCAGGCAAGCCGCTCGCGCACGCACGGCAAAAGCAAGGATTTCAATCCGCGGCATTTGGAATTGACCCTGACATAGGCATACGGGCGTCTTCCGGACCGTTCTGCAGATCTGCCTTTTGCAGTTGTTTCTAATGTTCCCGAAATTCCAGCGCGCGCGGGCCTTCACGGCGTGAAATGCATCTACCCACTTTTGGGGTCAGATATTTTCCGAAGGAGATCAAATACCCCTTGCCCGATCACCTGAATGCTCCCGGGACGCTCACGACACTTCGTGGCCCAGTCACTTCAAAAGTTTTGGTTTCAGAGATAACGGAAATATTGTCGCGCAGCATTTCGACGGAGACTGTGTATGAACCTGGCATTGCACTGCGCTTGCGACCGGCATAGGCGATATAGTTGGCTTTGCGACGCGCCAGCGGCTCGCTGGTGTGTTCGACGAGAAGGGAGCCGTCGGGCTGGACAATACGGATCTTGAAGCGGTCTCCGGCCTCGACATTGATTGCCCACACCCAAGCGATCATGGCATTGCCGGCACTGGTCGCAATAGCAGGTGGTTCCCCGAGTACAAGTTCGTCGAGCGCGGGTGGCGCTCCAGTCAGGCCGATCTTGAGAATGGCAAGCGGCGTGCGGGCCAGTTGGTCGCGGGCCTGGTCCGTGAACAAGCTTCCTGTCAGATCGCCGCAGTCCGGCGTCTTCCTGTTCAGCGACTGCCCCGTCAGCGGTTCGATTCGTTCATCCTCGCGGTGGATTGACAGGTGGACGTGCGGAAACTCAGCGAGCCCGGAGGCGCCAATGGCGCCGAGTCGCTCGCCCCTTTCAACCATCATACCGGGCTGTATGGCGATGCTACCCATTTTCAGGTGGCAATACTGGGAGACGAGGCCGTCCTCATGTCGGACGATGACGCCGTTGCCGCATTCCCTGCCCTTCAGCGCGGTTTTGCTGCCGTTGTGATCAGATAACCGGTCCGGGACGCCGTCGCGACGCCGTAGCACCAGGCCGCGGGCTACGGCGACGACAGGGACATTTTGGGCAATATCCGCGAGTGTACGTAGCCGGATGTCCCAGCCGTCATGACCGTCATAACTCGCAAGCCCGCAAAGAGGATCGGATAGGCCCGGTCCAGGCTCGATGTCGGGCATCTGCTGCACGAAACAGTCGCGACCAAGTTCGCAATCCACTGGTAGGCCGAGCCGGTTCATCGGCTCGGTCGCGATAGCGTCAAGCGAGAACACAAGACATGCGCCCAGCAGGAACCCTCCGAGGATTGCACCCGGTCTCGACATATTTCCGCGTTCGCAGTGAGATATCCGGTTGACCGGATCGCCTCCAAACACCTCTACCTCCGGCAATGCGGGCAGCTCAGGCATCGATGCGCTCGCCCATCTCCCGAACGGGGCATGTCCGGCCGTCTGCACATGGGGCATACCTCCTGTAGACCAGCTGGCCAGCCGATCATTCTTCGCGGAACGAGCGCATCATCTGATCGGTGAATGGTTTGACCAGATAGGAGAGTGCCGAACGTTCCTGGGTGGTGAAGAAGACCTCGACCGGCATGCCGGGTACCAGTTGCTTGTCACCGAGATTGTGCAGATCCCCGGAAATCGCAATTGTGCTGAGGTAGTAGGCCTGACCGCTGGAAGGCTCAACCGTGGCGGCGGCTGCGACGACGTCAACTGCTCCGTCGACTTGCGGAGTGGTGCGCTGGTTGAAGGCGGAAAACCGGAGCTTGGCCGTCTGGCCGGGGAAAACCTGATCGATATCGTTCGGGGCCAGCCGCGCTTCGACGGCCAGATCCTCGTTACCAGGGACGATTGACATTACGGTTTGTCCAGGCGCGATCACGCCGTTGATGCTGTGGATGGAAACCTCGTTGACGACGCCGTCGATCGGCGCGATCAATGCCATTCGCGACAATCGGTCTTGGGCCGCGACCAATCGCTCCTGGAGCTCGGAGATACGTGCGTCGACATCCCGCAATTCGCGCTGGGCATCGGTATGCGCTTGCTGGTCGAGTTCTATGATCCTGAGCTTGGCTTCGCTGATCTGGCCTTTCACGCGCGCTATGTTGGATACGATCTCGCCCTTCAGCCCGTCGATTTTGGCAAGGTCACGCTCCATGGAGCGCGTTTTCGTGATGTCAATGATCTTTTGGTCGGCAAGCGGTTGCAGGCGCTTCAGATCGTCGGCGATAATGGACCTCTCGATTTCGTTGGCCGCCTGCTGCGCTTCAAGGCCGCGCACCTGGTCCTCATACTGGATGACCTGGAGACGGAGCTGTTCGCGCTTGCCGTCCTGCATGGCGCTATTTTCGGAAAAGAGCCGCAACTCGCCATCGGCGATCTGCGAGGCGAGCGACGTGGATTCGAAATCCTTCTCGAAACTCACCACCTTGGCACCGTCCCGCTCGGCCCTGAGGCGAGCCCTCCGACCGAGAAATTCGGCCAGCTGTCCGCTTACGATCGCCAGTTCCGCCTTCGTTTGGGTCTCGTCGAGACGGACCAGAACGTCGCCGGCCTTGACCACATCGCCATTGGCCACGAGGATATCGGCGACAATGCCGCCGTCGCGATGCTGGATGAGTTTGACCTGGTTCCGCACGACAATCTTGCCTTGGGCGATGATCGCCCCAGACAGTCTCGCCTGTGCGGCCCAGCCTCCGCATCCGACAATCAAACCGGCAGCCAGAAGGGCGGCGGCGGTGACACGCCGCGTGATGCCATAGTCGTTTCTCGACGGCTTTTCCGGGTTGCTCCGCCGGTTAGAAGGCGCTGTACTCATAACATTTCCTCCTGGGTCCTGCGTTGTTCATACAGTTCGTTTGAACCGTTCGTCGGTTTGTTTGCATTCGCTCAGCTGTCACCGTCGAGGGCGCGGGCAGCCAGAATGAAGTCGTTTTCGGTGAGGTCGTGATGGCCTTCTAGGACCAGTACGAAGTCCTTGTCGCCATCCTGGCTAAGATGGCCGGACACCAACGTGACCTCTTCATCGTCAGTGATGAACCGGTGCTCGAAACGGATTGCGCCGATCTCGTTTGGGCTCGCCGAGGCGAGGCCGGCAAAGAAAAGCTTCTGGTCAGCAAAACCGTCCACTTCGCCGTTCAGCCGCGATAGGTCAATGCGATCGCCGACGGTGAAATCGGAGATCTGATCGCATGGCCCGCCCTCATTGGTGAGGGCGTCGAGATTGCGGAAGATGAAGGTGTCATTGCCAGCTCCGCCGACAATGATATTGACGTCCGCGTCCGCCACCAGTCGATCCTTCCCGGCGCCTCCACGCACATTTTCGATCTCGAACAGACTGGAAAGCTCGCTTCCGTCAATCTCCGCCCATCCTCCGAGTAGGTCGACGATCGAATCGACGTCTATATCGGAAAGGTCGAGCAGATCGACGCCGTCACCTCCGTCAATGATGTTGGCGCCCCCGAGTTGACTGAGATGAATGATGTCGCAGCCGCCGCCTGCGTCGATGCTATTATTGCCGGCTCCACCATCAATGGCGTCATCGCCCATGCCGCCAATCAGCACGTCGTCGCCGTCTCCGCCATCAAGCTCGTCATTGCCGTCGCCCCCATCGAGGACATCATCGTCATCTCCGCCGTCGAGCGTGTCGCCGCCGTCTGCGCCGAAGAGGTTGTCGACGCCTGCTCCGCCATAAAGGGCATCATCACCGGTGCCGCCGTCCAGAACATCGGAACCATCGCCGCCGACCAGGATATCGTTGCCGCCGCCGCCGTCGAGCGTATCATCGCCCTGGCCCCCATCGAGGATGTCGTTTCCATCTCCCCCGTCGAGCGTGTCGCTGCCCACTCCGCCATCGAGGGTGTCGTTGCCTGACCCGCCATGAAGGGCATCGTTACCGGTGCCGCCGTCCAGACCATCGGAACCATCGCTGCCGACCAGGATATCGTTGCCGGCGCCGCCATCCAGCGTATCATCGCCCTGGCTGCCATCGAGGATGTCGTTTCCGTCTCCCCCGTCGAGCGTGTCGCTGCCATCTCCGCCATCAAGGTTGTCGTTGCCTGACCCGCCATGAAGGGCATCGTTACCGATGCCGCCGATCAGCAGATCTGCGCCATCTTCGCCGAAGAGAATATCGTCGCCATCCTCGCCGAACAGGATATCATTGCCATTCCCGCCGAACAGGATGTCGTTTCCGCCGCCGCCCCACAGGATGTCGTCGCCGTCACCGCCGTTGAGCCGGTCGTTTCCGGCGCCTCCATGGATGACATCGTCACCTTCGCGTCCGTAGACGATGTCGTTGCCGGCCTGTGCATCGATTAGATCATCATAGGGGGTGCCGAGCAGAATATCGTCGCCTGTGGTTCCTTCGATCTCTTCGCCAACGGGCGCCAAGACCTCGAAATGTGCACTCTGCAAGACTGTTTCGGCGCCGTCGCTGATGCTGTAACTGAAAACCACCGGCCCCGTGGCGTCGGCCTCCGGCGTAAAAAGCCACATATTGAAACCCAGCCATTTCAACGCGCCGGAATCGACATCGAGCGACTGCACCGCAAGGGCGTCGCCATCGGGATCGGTCGCGCCGGTCAGAAGTTCACCCATGGTGATGATGATCGACTGGTTGACCAGACCATTGCTCAGGTAGACCGGCCCCGTAACGATCGGTCGGCGGTTGGTGTTTTTCGAAGGGGAGCCGGATCCCTGCGGATCGCTGCCCGCGTTCGGATCTTCGTGGTGAGGCCCTTGATTTCCGGCGCTGCCGCTGTTGGTGGTCCCGGGGACGATGTCGCGCGGTCCCTGTGAAGGGGCTTCTGATGGCGCAGTACCTTGCCCGCCTGAGCCCGGACTTGCGTCATTGTCATTGGCAATGGCCGGGGGCCTCTTCGAAACGGCCGGCGCCTTCACTGATCGCAGCCCATGGTCCACTGCGGGTATGGAATAGCGAACAGGCGCAGCGTTTCTGTCTCCGGGCATGAAGGTGAAAAGATCAAGGTCGAGGACGGCATTGAAGTCACCATTCACCGCAACGGATTTGACGAACGAGCCGCTGTTGTGGATACGGTTTCCCTCGGCGCCCTCGGTCTCGGGGATCGATTGGGTCGTCACGTCCTCATCATCGCGCGGGCGGCTTATGGGATGGGGCAGGCTGTTTGGCGGCGAATGCGCTTGCCCCTCGTCCTCGGCGGAAAAGAACCGCACCAGGATGAAAGCCCAGGCCGTGGAGAAGAACGGCAGGATGGCAAAGCTGCGGGGGCGCGCGCTCAGTTCGGATGTGGCGAATCGCCTTTTCGGAGCGTCGTCTTCGCCTTCTCCGGGAATGCCGAGGATAAGCCGGTCTTCCATGTCTTCCTCCTACAACCTTGAGGCTACTCGGCTGCAATGGTCGAGGGAATTACGCTCGGTCCACCGATGATCTCCTGCTTCGGACCGATTGCAATCAGGCGTCCCCCTTGGACGACACCGACCAGATCGACAGCTGCCAATGCGCTCGGTCGGTGGGCGATCACCACGACGATGCCGTTGCGCCGCCGGATATTCACAAGCGCCTCGCTGAGGGCAGCCTCGCCGTCGGCGTCGAGATTGGAGTTCGGTTCATCGAGCACGACGAGGAACGGATCGCCATAGAGCGCTCGGGCAAGGCCAATACGTTGCCGCTGGCCGGCCGAAAGTGCCATTCCGGACGGTCCAAGTTCCGTCTGATAACCCTCGCTGAGGCGAACGATCATCTCATGCACGCCAGCGGCTTTCGCCGCAGAGACGATCTTGCGGGCATCCTTTTCGGCATCGAAGCGGGAGATATTATCGGCGATCGTGCCATCGAGCAGGGAAACGTCCTGCGGCAAATAGCCGATATTTTCCCCCAAGGCATCGGCGCGCCATTGGTCGAGTTCGGCACCGTCCAGGCGAACGCTGCCGCGCAGGAGGGGCCAGATTCCGACAATGCCCTTGGCCAGCGATGTCTTGCCGCCGCCGCTCGGGCCAATCAGTCCGAGCGCTTGACCGGCCTTGAGTTCGAAATTGACATCGCTGACTAGGACGGCACCGGTGCCCGGAGACACCACAGTGACGTTTTCGAGCTTCAGTGCGTGAGAAGGCTTTGGCAGGTCGAGCAACTGACTGTTGTCGTCCATTGCCGCCAGGGTCTCCTTCAATCGGTGAAAGCTGCGTCGTGCCGATACCACATGCTTCCAGTTGCCGATCGCCAGGTCGACCGGTGACAGTGCCCGGGCCGAGGCGACCGAGCAGGCGATGATGGCCCCTGCCGACAGCTCCCCTCGGATCGTCAGGAAGGCGCCGAGACCGAGCAGGGCCGACTGGAGCATCATGCGCAACACCTTGGACAGACCGCTAAAGGTACCGCTGATGTCGCTGGTGCGTGTCTGCAGTTTCAGGTGCGTGGCGTTCGCATTCTCGAATCGGGTCACCGCCCGCCCACCAAATCCCATCGCCTTGAGAATGTCGGCATTGCGGGCATTGGAGTCCGCCAGAATATTGCGGCGGATCGTGGCCTGATGCATGTCGCCGCTGGCTCGCCGCGTCAGGATTTCGGTGACCACCGTCAGCCCGATGAGCACCACGGCCCCCGCCATGGTCAGCAGACCGAGCATCGGATGCAGCAGATAGACGAAGCCGAGGAAAAGCGGCATCCATGGCAGATCGAACAGTGCCATAGGCGCCTGGCTGGCGAAGAAGCCGCGAACCGTATCAACGTCGCGTCCGCGCTCCAACGCTTCGGATGTCGAGTAGCCGTAGCGTGGCATTTCGATAACCACCTGATGGGCGAGCGGTGCCAGCTTCTGGTCGAAATTCGCACCGATGCGTACTAGTATCTGCGAGCGCAGGACATCAAATATGCCCTGGAACAGATACAGGCCGATCGCCAGCACCGAAAGGGCGATGAGCGTCGGTACGCTGCCGCTCGTCAATGCCCGGTCATAGATCTGCAGCATGTAGAATGAGCCCGTCAGTGCCAGTAGGTTTATCACGCCGGATATGGCGAACAGAAAGATGCTGATGCCGCGATAGCTGCCGATTTGATCGACCACTTGCGGCTTTCTGGCGTTCTTGCGTTTGCGTTGCGTGCTCATGACAGACCTGCCCCCAGTCGTGTGGATCACCCGGATCGGGCAGGGACGCCGGGAGATAGGTTTCTACCGCGCCCCTGTCCTTGCTTGTAAGGATCAACTGACACCCGAAAAGTCGGAGGCCGAGAGATTGTGGTATCCGACGAGATCGATCTCGAAGTCGGCCGATTCTCCGCCTTGGGTGTTGCCGGCGACGATGGTGTGGTCGACGCCATCCCGTATTTCATGCAGCACCAGAACCTGGCCGGCTGCGGTGAAACCGGTACCGGCAAAGAGCACGAAGGACTGATGTCCGACCGTTCCGTCGTCCGCGTCGATACGGGACAGGTCGATCTTGTCGCCCGGCTGGAAGCCGTTGATGGTATCGCCGTTCGCATCCTGTGCGGATCCAAAGACGAAGGTGTCGTTTCCGAGCCCTCCATCCATGATATTGGCTACCCCACTGGCGCTGATCGTATCGTTGCCCGAGCCTGCAATGATGTTCTCGAAGCCGAAGACCGCATCGTTGCCGCTCAGTGCACTCGTCACACTGCCGTGCTGCATCGTCCCGTTGCCGAGGTCGACCGTCAGATTGGCGGTGATCGCGGCGTAGTCGAGTGTGTCCTGCCCGGCATCGCCCCAGTAAACATCATCGCCGTCGTTGAGCGTTGCCAAGATGCGGTCGTCGCCGGCACCGCCATAGACGGTATCGTTACCAGAGCCGCCTTCGACCACATCATTGCCGTCGTCGGCGAAGATCCGGTCATTGCCGCTATCGCCGAAGACCATGTCATTGCCTGAGCCACCGAACAGATCGTCGTTACCCGAGCCACCGAAGACGACATCATTGCCGTCTCCGCCCTTGATCAAGTCATCGCCGGCGCCACCGATCAGAGTATCGTCGCCGCCATTGCCGAGAATGAGATCATCGCCGGTACCGCCGCTCAGGACGTCCTCACCGCCTTCACCAAACATCACGTCCGCGCCATCGGTACCGATAGAAGCTTCGGGAGCGGGAGCCTGTGCGCCGGAACCAACCGCACCGGCATCTCCAGATTGGGAGGCAGGGACGAGGTCGAGCGTTGCCGACTGGGCGATGCTATGCGAGCCGTCTGAAACCTCGTAGCTGAACGAAACATTGCTCGTATCGTCGCTCTCGGGCGTAAACGTCCAGCTGCCGTCATTGCCCTGGCTGACCATCCCGGAGGATGCCGTCAGATTGGCGACGGTCAGCATGTCGCCGTCGGGATCGGAACTGTTGGTCAGCAGCATCGCCGCTGTCAGAACCATCTGGGTGTTGACGCCGAGCGGCGGTAGTGTGAGAGGCCCGGAGTTCACCGGTGCGCGGTTATAGGCTTCGTCGTCCTCGTCGTCGTCGTCAGAACCACCGACACCACCATTCGTAGTGCCGTTGCCGCTGCTGCCAATTGAGCCGCCGACGCTATCGACGACGTCCTGCGGACGCAGGTCGCCCATCACATTGTCGCTCCCGCCGTTACCGTGGAAGACTATGCGGTGATCGGAGGTGAGCCCCGAAATGTCGACCGTATCGTCGCCGTCGTCGCCGTTGATGTGGATCGTATTATAGGCGAGATGAGTGGCGTCAAAATTGCCGCTGACGTTGACGGTGTCGTTGCCGCCGCCGGTGTTGATCACCAGCTCCTCGACGTTGCGCAGCTCGGCGATGATTTTGTTGTTGCTCAAGCCGCCGCGTGCGACGACGATCTCGGTTCCCGCATTGAGTTGGCTGGCCAGGTTGCCACCAAGTGCGAGCCAGTCAGCGACCGTATAGACGTTGAAGGTCTCGTTCGCATTGCTGCCGTTAACGATGAACGTGTCGCCGACAGACATCGCGGTGGCGTTCGCGCCGCCGTCGACGACATCGCGGCCGTCGGTACCGTTGTTGTTGTTGCCGTTGGCATTGTTGGCGTTCCAGACAATCGTGTCGTCGCCGTCGCCGGCATTCACGGCGTCTGCCCCGCGCCCGCTGAAGATGATGTCATTGCCGCCATCGGCATTGATCGTCGAGGAGCCGCCGTTGCCTACGATGATATCGGCGTTGACCGTGCCGTCGAGCGGTCCACTCGCATCCCGGATTACGGTGACGGTCGGGCTGGGATTGGTCATCCCAATCGCCGGGTTTGACAGCGAATAGTGGAACGATCCCCCAGGTGTCGTGCCCGGACCGGCATTGTCCCTGATTGTCACGCTCTGGCTAATGTTGCTGTGGCTGGTACCGTTGATGCCCGTCATGAGATTCGAGATCGTGTTGATACCGTTGATGCCGGCGCCATCCGGGTCCGTGTCATTGGCCGTCAGCGCCCAATCAGGCACTGTGAAGGCCACTGTGCCAAAGTTGGTGATGATCAGATCGTCGGCAGCTGCCGTTGTCGCATCGTCAACGGGCGTCACCGTCACGGTCGTCGTCGCTGCGGCACTGTCCTTCAACCCGTCATTGACCGTAACATCGATATGACGTTGCTGAGCTGTCGGATTGTCAGAGGTCGAGTCAAATGTGATAGCGGCGAGCGCCTGCTGATATGCAGCAAGAGAAGCGATACCCGAGAGCACGATCGCTCCCGTTCCATCCCCGGTCGCGGTTACGCCTGCCGGCATGGTACCGACATTGAGGCGATCGCCCGGGATTGTCTCCCGCAGAGTGATCCGCGCCGAGTGAATGGTCGAATCGTCGGGGTCGGCAATGGCCGGCATTGTGGTGATTGCTGTGCCAGCCGCGTTTTCGGTGTAGGTGGTAGCGTTGTTGTTGCCGGCAGAGCCGTCAAGGACAGTTCCGTTAGGACCCGGGAGCGGCACATAGTCGAGATCGACGGTCGGGGCGATATCGAAATAGGCCTGCGGATTGAGGATGCCGTCGGCGAATTTCAACTGCTCGATGCCGATCAGCAGGTCGGTGCCATCAGTCGGGGCGCGAGCTAGTAGCGGATCGGGATCTGTATGGCCGTTGTCCTTGATACGAATTGCGGCAACACTTCCCCAGTTTGTGTGTGGGTCGGTAACCGGCTGACCGTTTATGTCGAGCGCTTCCAGTGTGTAGTCGGCGAGCACGCCGGTGAACTCTACCACGTCGGCGCTGCTGGCATCGTTTCCGGCGTCGCCGAGCATCAGGTTCTTGAACTGGTCGGACTTGAGCATCTCAGTGAAGTGTTTGTCGAAGGTGGCATCGGTCGTGCCGGCTCCTTCGAGAAGACCCCCGCGCAGGACCGCGGTGGCGTCGACGCGATGGCTCGCGCCAATCAGGCCGTCATAATGGTCATAGGCCGCATCGACGAAACCGCCGTTGCCGTCGCTGATCTGATACTTGCCGATCAAGGCGTCGATACGGATGGAGCCGCCGACGAACACGTCGTTTCCTGTTCGGTCTGGAGTCGCAGTGCCGACAGTACCGTTTGGGCGGACGAATTCGGAAGCGTCGAACTTATCGCTGCCCGATCCGCCGATCAGCCAGTTGCCCCCGGCAGCGCCCATGATGACGTCCCCCGACTGCGTTCCGATGACGCCATCGATCTCGAACATCGTCGGCAGGATCTGGTTCTGGTCGATGCCGATATTCGGGTTCTGCTGTTGCGCGAGATCGATTTCAACCTGATAGGGCTGGACGTTGTCAGACAGGTCTACGAGGTCGAAGCCGGTATCGACGGCATTGGTGTTCCCGGCGCCGCCCACCACCTCGTCGGGGCCGAACGCGGTGTTGCCCGTGTTGCCGCCGCCTGGATTGGCGGAACCCAGCGGAATGCCGGGCCGGAGGATATCGTCGCCCTCCTGGCCAAAGAGGATGTCCTTGTCAGCTCCGCCGATAATCAGGTCATCACCGGTATTACCATAGAGATTATCCTGCTCATCGCCTCCGTCAACGATATCGTTGCCGTCGCCACCAAACATGAACGGATCGGTATCGCCGTCGCCATAGATTGCGTCGTCGCCACCATTGCCGAAAATCTTGTCGATCCCGATGCCGCCGTGGATCAGGTCATTGCCGGCGCCGCCGATCAGCTGGTCGAAACCGGCGACGCTGGAGCCGGAGTCTCCACCGAATATGGTGTCATCACCTTCTCCCCCGTCTACCACGTCGGGAAGATCGTCACCATCGAGCCAGTCATTGCCGGCGCCGCCATAAATGCGATCGCCACCTGAGCCGCCGTGGATGATATCATTGCCGCCGTCGCCATAGCCGGTATCGTCGCCATAGCCGAGATAGATCAGGTCGTCATTGTCGGTGCCGGCGAGCACTTCGTTCGAGTCTGCACCCGATGTCGGCGTCCCGTCGGTGTTCAATGTGTCGGGCTGCATGTCGGGCCGCAGGTCGACGACGTAGTCTTTGCCGTTGATGGAAATTATGCCGCCATTGCCGGCTGTCGAGTTTCCGCCGTTGGTGTAGATCCCGAGCGCCGGATGGTCGGCCAGGGTCTGACCATATTTGTGCTCGACGCCTTGCTGGCCGACAGAGCTGGCGTTGTCGCTCAACTCGTAATAGTTATCGGCGTAGCCGAAGATATTGCCGTTCAGGTGGGTGGCGCCGGTGGTGCGCTCGACCATATCCTTGAACTGTTCGTTGATGATCTCATCGCCGAACTGCGTACCGGCCAGACGGTAGAGATAGTAGAAGCGGTCGCCATCCATCAGGCGCTGGATCTGGTCTACGAAGACCACGTTGAACGTCTCTCCGAGCAGACCGCCCGAGATGTGCGCTTCCGCCAGTCCACCGATCCACAGGTCGATCTTGTTGAAGTCGGTATTGGCGCCGTTCAAGAACGCGGTGGCAGCGGTGATGCTGGCGCTTTCAAGGAACGCGGCATTGGTGATTCCGTCGGCGGCGTCCAGCACGGCTTTCGCGTGCGCAACGTCGCCATCGAAAGAATACGCGGCGATGAAATTCACCAGCGATTCCTTGTGATATATGTTCTGCGCGAAGTCGTTCCAACTCGTGTACTCACCAAGCCCAAGAAGTCCGCGAGCCTGATTGAGCGTTGGCAGGCCGACGTCACGGCCGCGCGCAATGTTGATGGCGGCGAGGTCCATGGGCAGGTCGAGCAGCCCCTGTTGCATGGCCGGTGTGATGAATTCGTCGATGTCATTCATGACCTGCTTGGTCATGCCCATGACAAGAGACGCAGCGCCCGTTTGGGCGTAAAGCGCGGGGTTGAGGAAAGCCTTCTGCAGGGCAAAGCTCATGATCTGCCCGGTCATGTTGCCGTTCGGATCCATGGTGTCGATGGTCTCGCGGAGCGTCGAATGTCCGAAACGGAAGGCGCCCTGCGAGTATGCCATGCTGATGGTGGCATCGATATCGGTGGAATAGGCGGAAAATTCTGGGATGTCGGGCGAAACGGCGCGTGCATACTGGTCAACCGCAGTGTGCTGGTATTCCATTTCGACGACGAGTTTGGTGCCCTCGAACAGCTTGTCCTGGTCCCAGCTCACGAATCCGGCCGCATCGGTATAGCTGCCGGCGGCGGAGATGTAGGCGCCATCGCGGCCGACGACGAGGCTGTGACCGACAGGCAGTTGTCCGGCCAATGTACCATCGGCGGCGACATAGAAATTGTTGTTGTCGTCACGTGCCAGAATGCCTTCGGTCGCCTCCCAGTGACCTGCAACATTGGCAATCAGGCCACTTCCACTGCCGTTCGCGGTGACCTGCACCTGCCACTCATGCAGTACGCCATGATCCGCCGGGCTGTTGACCGCATCCTGCTGGAACAGTGCGATCGAGAGGTTCTGTACCTGGTAGTCATGTTCCATGTGGAAGACGTGGTGGATCGAGGTGAGCGCGACGTTCTCGTTCACCCGCCCGTCACCGGCAACATAGTGGTCGCCAACCGCGTCCATCATGATTTCGCTGACCGCCTTGTAGACGTCCGAAGCAGGGTCGAGCGGTCCGAACATCGGGTTGCCGATGTTGAAGGTGGCGAAGTCCAGCCACGGGAAGAGGGCCGAAATCCCGGTGAGCTGCGTTGCCGGGCTGCCCGGGCCCATGGCGCCTGCCGGAACATCGAGATAGACCACACCCTGCGCGGTCACGCCGAAGGCATAGCCGCTGCCGACCAGACTGTCCGACAGGGTTTGTATCGCGGCCAAGGCAGCCGGTGTGGAAAGATGGGCGCCATCGACATGTGGGTTCATGTCGATCAACAGCGAGTGGCCACTGCCTTGAGACTGGATACCCGCGGCTGCGGCATCGAAGTCGACAAGCTGTCCATTGCCGTCGCGCACCCGCAGGTCGAGCACATCATCCCAGGTCAGGCCGTCGCGGCCCGTCGCCTCGATATGCGCGCGCAATTCGTTGAGTGTGGGCAAGGTCGCCTGGGTAACATTTCCGAACCCGTCGGTCCATGCGACGTTCTTGTCACCGTCAAGCAGGCGGGCGCCGGCAATGTATGTGCCCGCGTTGTTTGGATCCTCTACCCATTCGCGCAGGATCTGCGTGATCTGTGCGTCCGATCCGTAGGTCTGGCTCTGGTCGATGAAAGGAGATGTGTGATTGACATACTGCGCCACGCCATTCTCGTCGAAGTGGTCGACGGATGCGCGCGAAATCGTGATCGTCGTGGTTGGCTTGCCGTCCTGCCCGATCACCCCGTAGAGCGGGTCGTTTTGGGCTAGCGGAATGGTAATCTTCACCTCGTTGCCGCCCTTGCCGATGAAGTCGAGCCCGTGGTCGAAGAACTGGCCAAACACAGCAAAGAAGCCGTTTGTCGGGGCGACGCCCGGATTTTGCGACTCAATGAAATATTCGCCGTTGTTGGGGTTTTGCTGATCCTGCACGCCGAATTCGGCCAGCAGGCCATAGGGGTTTGAAGCATTGGGATCCAGAATGGAATCGCCGTTTTGCAGTCCCGTGGTGTCAATGCCGTGGGTCTGAATCAGGTTGACCAGATCATAGGCTGCCTGACTAAACACAATCGTCTGGACAAAGGTGCCGTTGCCGTAGTTCAGCGTGATCTCAGCGAATTCATTAGTCTGGTCGATGCCCAGAGCCTGCATGAGCAGACCGTAGGAATAGAGGCCTGCGTTCCAGCTGCCGAGTGCTGTTGGCGCCGTGTTGACGACCGCTGCGCCATCGACAAGGTTGGCTGTTGCGATTCCTGCAAAAAGCGCTGCATAGACGGGGTCGCTGGCGAACTGAGCGGCATTCCAGTGAACAATGTGCCCGTTGGCGTCGGTCAGAAACTTGACCCCGCCGGTCATGATCGTCTGGGTGATCATGCGCGGGGTGTAGTCAACGACGCTCACGGAATCTCCGGCGTCATAGACGCCATTTCCATTGACATCGTTCATCGTGTAGCTGCCGGCAGTCTTGTCGCCCAACGCTACGCCGCTGCTGCCGATCAGGGCGCCATAGAATGCACCCGGATCAAAACTTGCAACACCGTTGAGGTAGTGGCCGTATCCGAGATCGCCGGTACTTGTGAAATTGATGAACGGGACATTCACCGCTCCCCAGGACGCATGGGCAGGATCGAGGTTGTTGGCGACACCCGATACGTCGCGAACGCCACCGGCATCAGCGACCGAATAATAGGATGAACCATAGAGATTGATTGCCGCCGCCGCGTCGGCCGCCGGGTCTCCGGGAAATAGGGTTCCCGGCACATAGAGCGGCGAGTTTGCCAGCGCTGCCGCCGGCGACGCGTACACCGTTGTGGCTCCGTCCCAGTTGAATATAAGTGCACCGCTCGCGTCGAATAGTGGCTGAAGGTTTACTTGATCGATAAGGAATTGGATGTCGCCGATATTGATGACGAATGGTTTCAGGGCGGTAGTCATGGCGGTTCACTCCTCACATTCCTCCGTAATAAATACTGGAGGATTTGGATAAGTTTTCAGATTGCCTATGCTCTGGAGCGAACGAACTGGACGAAGCATATCTTTGCTTCGCTCGACACGATCTCTGCGATTCTTTTCTGTGGTCGGGAGTTTCGCTCCATGCATTAATCTTTTATTAATCATGGCAACATCGATAGATTTTGGTAGGACCTGACGTCCAACAGAATTGAGGGGCCTTTGGTGACCATGGTTGAGGAAAAAGTCCGAACCGCGACTGGACCAAAGGCTGGCCCTCTAGGCCAAAGGGCCGGGCGTGTTCAGCGTTGGTTCTCGAGGCTGAGCTTGTTTCAGCAATTCGCCTTTGCGGCCACGTTGGTCCTCACCATAACGATGGTTGCGCTGGGGTCATGGATCAACAAGCGCATTGCTGATGGCGTGCTTCAAAGGAGCGCTGAGGCAGGCGCCCTGTATATGGAAAGCATTCTTGAACCTCACGTTCAGACACTGGCGAATGGGGGAACGCTGACCTCAAACGACATCGCCATGCTTGACCAGATCAGCGCCAATTTTGCTCTGCGCCAGCACGTGATGTCGCTTAAAGTCTGGTTGCCGGACGGAACGGTTGCCTACAGCAGTCAGAAGGAGCTGATCGGCAGGAAGTTTTCTATCAAGGAAATCCAACCTGCTCTTGGAGGAGAGATCAATGGTTATCTCTCCGAGCTCGATGCAGATGAAAACACGTTCGAGCGAACCCTCTCGATCCCGCTTTACGAGATCTATGCCCCGCTCTATCGTTCGGGGACCAGCGAGATCATCGCAGTCGGCGAGTTCTATGAGAACGCCGAGCAGTTGAGCAACGAACTCTTCAGCGCTGTGGCCGACAACTGGCTCGTGGTCGGTGGATCGGCAATCGGCATGTTGCTGATCCTGTTTGCAATCGTTTTTCGTGGAAGCGCACTGATTGAGCGACAGCGCACCGCCCTGAAGTTGAGGTTTCGCCAGCAGATCCGACTTCACCGTACCAACGAACGCTTGCAGGCTAATATGCAGGAGGCTTTGCGCGAAACGGCGAGGATCGACCACAGAATCCAGAGGCGGCTGGGAGCGGAAATCCACGACGGCCCGGCCCAGTTGATTAGCTTTGTGCTGCTTCGTCTCGATGAGATCGACGCGGGGCTGATCGGAGGCCCCGCCGGGCGTTCGACCGCGCGCGAGGTTTTGTCGCAGGTCCGTCGCGCGGCGGCGGATGCCCTTGCTGATCTGCGTTCAATTTCGACCGGTCTGTTCCTGCCGGTTGTCGATAGCAGCGACAATCTAACTGAGATCGTCGGTGCGATTGTGGCCGCACACGAGCGCAGGACCGGCGCATACGTCAGCTTTCATAGCAGCGACGTACCAGCGCACGCTCCCTCTGATGTCGCGCAATGCGTGGGCCGGGTTACGCAGGAGGCCCTTAACAACGCTTTCAAGTATGCCGAGGGTGCGGAGCAGCAGGTTTCCATGACGTTTGCCGATGGCACTCTGCGTTTATCGATTTGGGATGCCGGTCCCGGAATGCGGCCATCCCTTTCACCGGCGGCGAATAGTGAAGGCCATCTGGGGCTGCAAAGCATCAAGTATCGCGTTGAATCCCTTGGCGGCACAGTCGAATTCCGTTCCCGGGATGGCATCGGAATGGAAGTGGCCTGCGTTATACCGTTCGGAAAACTTGGCCGCGACGATTAGAAAGCATTGCTCCGACAAACCCATGAAATACCAGCCGCAGATTGGTTCATGGCGAATATTTGCGATTTTTGTAATTGAGGCGTTAGTCAACATAAATATCAAAGTTATTCTCTATACAAATGTACAATGAAACAATTGCTGATTTGACACAGGTAGCGCGTCTCATATATATTCTAAATTAGATGTTAATAAAATTCTTCGGGGCCATGTTTGCCGTGTCAGTGGCAGCATTGGCCTCTGTCGAATCCGTTAACACTTCCGGGGGGGGGGTATAATGGGAAAGCTCGCTCGAACTTCCATCGCTGTCATTGACGATCACCCGATTGTAAGGCAGGGGCTTGCCGCGGTTCTTGGAAGTGAAATTCAGTTCAGGCTGGTGGCGGAGGGGAGAAGCGCCTGCGATGCCGTGGAAATTGCCAGGAAAAACCGGCCCGATGTGATGATCCTGGATCTCGATATTCCGGGCGGTGGCATGGAGGCACTGAAGCAGATCAGCTCCGGTTTCCCTAATATCCGCTGCATCATCCTGACGGTGTGCGATCGTGCCGAAACCGCCATAGGGGCGCTCGCCGCCGGCGCCAAGGGATATATTCTGAAGGGCGTAAGCGCCAGCGATCTTAAGAAGGCGATCTGGACGGTCGTCAGCGATGAATCCTTCGTATCGCCCGAGTTCGCGGCCAAGTTGCTGACCGCCACTCATGTTCGAAAGGAACCTGTTGGAGAGCAACTCTCATATCGGGAATCCCAGATCATCTATGAAGTCGAGCGTGGGCTGACCAATAAGCAAATCGCCACCAAGCTGAATATCAGCGAGAAAACCGTCAAATACTACATGTCTAGTCTCATGCAGAAATTGGAGGTTTCCAATAGAGTTTCTGCGGTGATTGCTTCCCAGAAGTTGCGCGGCGGCAAATTTGATTTGAGCGTGTGATGCGCATATATCGGCTAATGGCCGGGCCCAGCGTTGGTTCAATCAGCTTCCTTGACGCGCTGCAGAGCCAGCTTATCACTTGAGACTAAATCATTGAGATGATCAAACGCTGACATGTCCTCAATGGCGGGCCCTGGCGCGCGAGGCAATCCGATGGCGTCTCCATGCTATCGAGAAGGGCAATCACGTCAAGGTGGTCGGCCACGAGCTGTTGATCATCGTGCGGGGGGCCACGAAGGAGATGACCGAGGAAGTGATCATGACCGGAACGTGCTAGCTTTTCTATGCGCAGATGCCAGAAGTCAACGGCACCGCACGCGGGGTCTCCTTCTTATTCGACGAGGTGGTGCGGGCGGCCGGTGACTGTTCGGTAAAAGCCAACGCCTGGTCGACCGGGCGCTCAGCCGGACAAAAAGACTGGCCGCCACAATCTCTCGCTCCAGTGCGACTCCCGGGAACGGGGGAGCAAATTCCTAGCGGCAGCCCTGATACCGTTCCCACTGCTGTATGGTATTGACACGACGCGTTTCAGCTGGCGTAAGCCGGCCATAGGGTGGGAAGCAGGCTCTTCCGAATACATTTCGCGCACGCTGTGTCTTGAAGCAGTATCCCTTGGCAGCGTAGATCGCGTTTCTTTCATACCACAACTGGTCGCAGCTCATTCTGCTGTAATCCTGCGCGTGTACCTGTACCGCTGTCCCTGCACTGATCGGCATGGAGAAAACGACAAGGAAGAGTGCAGCAAATGCCTTTGTGAACTTCATGACAATAGCCTTTCTTCGCCACGATACGATTATATTTAGCACTTTCTTGGCCTTCCACTTTTGACTCAAATCAAGACTGGGTGCACTTAATGGAGAAGCCAAAGTCAGCCGCAGGGACCGTCGAGCGTGGTCGCACCGCGCCTCACGATCTGCCCCCACTTCGTGCCTTCACTCGCCAGATAGCGGAACGCGATGTGATGGAGCATATCCGCGGAGCACCCTGGCGCATGCTCCACACGCTGGTAGATCATCTCGCCTTCACGCGTGCCGGACAGCACAAACCAGTTCCGGCCTTGGGGTACATAGCTCAGATGCCAGCCCTCGCCCTCCAATATCTCCTTCAGAAAAGTGCGATAGTCGTCGAGAGTGCCGCCAGTGGCATTCATGCCACCATAGATCGAGATCGTACCGCTGCCCTTGGGGTCGGAGAAGCGCTGCCCGTCGCCGTTTTCCGGCAGCGGCTCGGCGACGAAGTCGGCCGGAACCTCGGCTCTCGTTGCGTAACGGGCATTGACGTAGACCTGCCAACCCTCGGCCGTAGCCTCGGCGGTGAAAAACAGCATGGCAATTGCGAAGATGAAGATAGATCTCAATCCCATGCGGCAGGTCCTTCCCTTGTCTTTCGCCTGTAGAAGTCCATTCTGCCGGAACTTCCAGACAGGGGCTTTGAGCTGCGAGCCGCTGAACGATCGGCGGAAATGGGAGACATTCTAGCGCGTTGAAATCGCCCCGGACAGCGGGCGTGTCTTTTGTAGACAGGAGACTGTCAGGGAGCTTTGCCTCCTGCCGCCAGAGGATCAAAGGGCTGGTCTTCCAGGCCGCAGGGATCTTCGGATAGCGGCCTGGAGACTTTTCTGGTCGGGCGATCATTCGCCCGACCGGTCAGCACAGCATCAGTTCGACTGCCAGCTCTTGACCAGTTCGTCGTAGTTGACGGTCATCGGCTTTTCCTTCTCGTTCTCGACCTTCAACTGCGGTGCAAGGTTGCCCTTGGAAACCGCATCCTTGTTCCAGTATTCGAGGTCGTGCTCTTCGGCGAGCTTCGGGCCGATGTCACCCTGAACGCCTGCACGTTCCAGACGCTGCATGACCTTTTCCTGCTCGGCGCACAGCGAGTCCATGGCTTCCTGCGCCGACTTCGCACCCGAGGATGCGTCGCCGATCGCCTGCCACCACAGCTGGGCCAGCTTCGGATAGTCCGGAACGTTGGTGCCGGTCGGCGACCACTGAACGCGGGCCGGCGAGCGGTAGAACTCGATCAGACCGCCGAGCTTCGAAGCGCGCTCAGTGAAGCTTTCATGCTGGATCGACGACTCGCGGATGAGGGTCAGGCCGACATGGCTCTTCTTGACGTCCACGGTCTTGGAGGTGACGAACTGCGCATAGAGCCAGGCGGCCTTGGCGCGATCGTCCGGGGTGGACTTCAGCAGGGTCCAGGAACCGACGTCCTGATAACCGAGCTTCATGCCGTCCTTCCAGTAGACGCCATGCGGGCTCGGAGCGAAGCGCCACTTCGGCGTACCGTCGGCGTTGACGACCGGCAGGCCGTCCTTGACGAGGTCGGCGGTAAACGCGGTGTACATGAACATCTGCTGGGCGATTTCACCCTGCGACGGAACCGGGCCTGATTCCGAGAAGGTCATGCCCTGAGCGGATGCCGGAGCATGGGCCTTCAGCCAGTCGAGGTACTTCTGGATGGCGTAGACCGAAGCCGGGCCGTTGGTGTCGCCGCCGCGGGCGACGCAGGAGCCGACCGGACGCGAATTCTCGTCGACCTTGATACCCCATTCGTCGACGGGAAGACCATTCGGCAGGCCCTTGTCGCCGTTACCGGCCATGGAGAGCCAGGCGTCGGTGAAGCGCCAGCCGAGCGACGGGTCCTTCTTGCCGTAGTCCATGTGACCATAGACTTTCTTGCCGTCGATTTCGCGGCCGGTGAAGAACTCGGCGATATCTTCATAAGCGGACCAGTTGACCGGAACGCCGAGGTCGTAGCCGTACTTGGCCTTGAAGTCGGCCTTGTTCTTCTCGTCGTTGAACCAGTCGTACCGGAACCAGTAGAGGTTCGCGAACTGCTGGTCGGGCAGCTGGTAGAGGTCGCCGTCCGGAGCGGTGGTGAACTTCAGGCCAATGAAGTCGTTGAGGTCGAGGCCCGGATTGGTGACGTCCTTGCCTTCGTTGGCCATCCACTTGGTGAGCGAGCGAGCCTGCTGGTAGCGCCAGTGCGTGCCGATCAGGTCCGAGTCGTTGACATAGGCGTCATAGACGTTTTCGCCTGACTGCATCTGCGTCTGCAGCTTTTCGACGACGTCGCCTTCGCCGATCAGGTCGTGGGTGATCTTGATACCGGTGATCGCGGTGAAGGCGGGTGCCAGGACCTTGGATTCATATTCGTGCGTGGTGATGGTTTCCGACACCACCTTGATTTCCATGCCGGCGAAGGGCTTCGCCGCATCGACGAACCACTGCATTTCCTTTTCCTGGTCGGCGCGCGACAGCGCCGAAAGGTCACCAACCTCCTTGTCCAGGAACTGTTTGGCCTCGTCCATTCCGGCAAAGGCGGAGCCGGTCATCGCCAGCAGCATGGCTGCGGTCGTCGTCAAAAGGTGCTTTCGCATGATTTTCCTCCCAAAGGTTACGATTGCAGTCTCTTCGTAGTCCGGGATGGCGGGAGCGGCCCGCCATCCGTTTTTCAAGCCTCAGACGAAACGGAATACGCCGATCGCGTAGACCACCGACAAGGCGAGAGCCCACCACAGGTTCGGACCTCCCAGCCCCAACCATGCGAGATGAATGAATGCGGATCCGAGCAGCGAGATGAACAAACGGTCGCCTCGCGTCGTTTCGAACCGCAGGACGCCAACACGGGGATTGCCGCCCGGCGAGAAATATTCCCAGACCGCCATAGAGGCGATCAGCGTGAAGATGCCGATGAAGAACAGCGCCGTCGGCAGCGTCCAAGCCATCCACGAGAAGTCCATCTTGAGCCCTCCCTTTCCTTAGACGCGGCCCAGGGCAAAGCCCTTGGCGATGTAGTTGCGGACGAAATAGATGACGAGCGCGCCCGGGATGATGGTGAGCACGCCGGCGGCCGCCAGCACGCCCCAGTCCATGCCCGAGGCCGAGACCGTGCGGGTCATGGTGGCGGCGATCGGCTTGGCGTCGGTCGTGGTCAGGGTGCGGGCGATCAGCAACTCGACCCAGGAGAACATGAAGCAGAAGAAGGCGGCGACGCCTATCCCGCTCGCGATCAGCGGCATGAAGATCTTCACGAAGAAGCGCGGGAAGGAATAGCCGTCGATATAGGCCGTCTCGTCGATCTCCTTCGGCACGCCGGACATAAAGCCTTCGAGAATCCACACCGCCAGCGGCACGTTGAAAAGGCAGTGGGCCAGCGCCACGGCTATATGGGTGTCGATCAGGCCAAAGGCCGAGTAGAGCTGAAAGAAGGGCAGCGCGAACACAGCCGGCGGCGCCATCCGATTGGTCAGCAGCCAGAAGAACAGGTGCTTGTCGCCGAGGAACCGGTAGCGCGAGAAGGCATAGGCCGCCGGCAAGGCCGCAGCCACCGAGATCACCGTGTTCATCACCACATAGATGATCGAGTTGATATAGCCGTTGTACCAGGACGGGTCGGTGAAGATCACCATGTAGTTCCGGAGCGTCGGGTTCTGCGGAAAGAGCGAAAAGGCCCCGAGAATCTCGTTGTTCTCCTTGAAGCTCATGTTGACCAGCCAGTAGATCGGCAGGAGCAGGAAGACGATGTAGATCGTCGGGATCAGGAAGGAGAAGCGGCTCTTGTCGTGGTTCATCTTCTCATTCCCCCTCACTTGGCCTGGGCGTCGTGGCTGGTCATGACCGTGTAGAAGACCCACGACATGAGCAGGATGATCAGGAAGTAGATGATCGACATGGCAGCCGCCGGGCCCAGGTCGAACTGGCCGACCGCCATCTTGACCAGATCGATCGACAGGAAGGTCGTCGAGTTGCCCGGGCCACCGCCGGTGACGACGAAGGGCTCCGTATAGATCATGAATGAGTCCATGAAGCGCAGCAGCACGGCGATCAGGAGCACGCGCTTCATCTTCGGCAGCTGGATGTAGCGGAACACCGAAAAGCGCGAGGCGCCGTCGATCTTGGCGGCCTGGTAATAGGCATCCGGGATGGAGACGAGACCGGCATAGCACAAGAGCACGACGAGGCTCGTCCAGTGCCAGACATCCATGACGATGACCGTCACCCAAGCGTCGACCGGATCCTGCGTATAGTTGTAGTCGATGCCGAGAACGGTCAGGTAGTGGCCGAGGAAGCCGATGTCGACACGGCCGAAGACCTGCCAGATGGTGCCGACCACGTTCCACGGGATAAGCAGCGGCAGCGCCATCAGGACGAGGCAGACGGGAACGCCGAGCCCCTTTTTCGGCATGTTGAGGGCGATCAGGATACCGAGCGGCACCTCGATGGCGAGGATCACCATGGAGAAGATCAGATTGCGGCCGAGCGCGTTCCAGAAACGGTCGGAAGACAGCATCTCCGTGAACCAGTCGGTTCCGGCCCAGAAGAACTCGTTGTTGCCGAAGGTATCCTGAACCGAATAATTGACAACGGTCATCAGCGGGATGACGGCCGAGAAGGCCACCAGCAGCAGGACCGGAAGGACCAGGAACCAGGCCTTGTTGTTGAAGGTCTTTTCCATGATCAGCCCTCCTCTCCGACGCGCCAGCTGTCGGCATAGATGCCGATAGCGTGGGGCTCGAAAGTGACATGTGCATCGCTGGGGATTTCGGTATCCTCGGGCGCGACGATCGACAGCGGATGACCGCCGAAATTGGCCCGGACGATCTTCTGGCGGCCGGTATCCTCGACCTTGGTGATCTTGACCGGCATGCCCTCGCGGCCGAGGCGGACGAATTCCGGCCGGATGCCGAGCTCGATCCTGGCGCCCTTCGTCAGTTTCGGCGCGCCGTTCAGCGCAATGGTCTGCTCGCCGACAACAGCCTTGGAGCCGTTCACTGCGGCGGGCATGAAGTTCATGCCCGGCGAGCCGATGAAATAGCCGACGAAGGTGTGGCTCGGGCGCTCGAACAATTCGGCCGGCGTGCCGATCTGGACGATCTCGCCGTCATACATGACGACGACCTTGTCGGCGAAGGTGAGCGCCTCGGTCTGGTCGTGTGTCACATACACCATGGTGAAGCCCGACTGGCGGTGCAGCCGCTTCAGCTGCGAGCGCAGAACCCACTTCATGTGCGGGTCGATGACGGTCAGCGGCTCGTCGAACAGGATCGCGTTGACGTCGGAGCGCACCAGGCCCCGGCCGAGCGAGATCTTCTGCTTCTGGTCGGCGGTGAGCCCCTGCGCGCGCTTGCCCGCCATACCGGCGAGATCGGTCATCTCGAGGATTTCCTTGACCCGGCGATCGACGTCGGCTTCCGGCACATGGCGGTTGCGCAGTGGGAAGGCGAGATTGTCGTAAACCGTCATGGTGTCGTAGACGACCGGGAACTGGAACACCTGGGCGATGTTGCGCGCCTCGGTCGACAGCGCGGTGACGTCGACGCCGTCGAACAGGATGCGACCGTCAGAGGGGTGAATAAGCCCGGAAATGATGTTGAGCAGCGTGGTCTTGCCGCAGCCGGAGGGGCCGAGAAGTGCATAGGCGCCGCCGTCGGCCCATTCGTGATGCACTTCCTTCAGCGCATAATCGCCCGCCGCCTTGGCCTTGGGGCTGTAGGCGTGGCAAATATGGTCGAGATTTATGCGTGCCATGGTCTCTTCCCCCTCACGCCGCGGCGACATCGACGAGCGCGCGCCCGTCGGAGCCGAACGCCATCAGGTGGCGCGTATCGATGAAAACTTCGAGCTTGTGATCCGGATCGATGTCGTGGATGCCGTGGGCCAGCATGACCCAGCGCGCACCGGCGAAATTGAGGTGGATGAAGCTCTCCGAACCGGCGATTTCCGACACCAGCGTCGTGGCCGAAAGCGCGGTCGTCGCATGGTCATTGCGATGCAGATAGAGGTGATGCGGCTGGAAACCGACCGTCACCGAACCGTCGGCGATGGCGGCCAGATGCGCCGGAACCGGCAGGACCGGCCGGTCGGCCAGCAGGAATTGGCCGCCGGACTTTATCAATTCGATCGTGTTGAGCGGCGGATCGGCGAAAGTGCGTGCGGTCAAGAGATCCAGCGGGTGACGATAGACCTGGATCGTCTCGCCGAACTGGGTGACCGCCCCCTGGCTCAAGGTGGCGGTATTGCCGCCGAGCAACAGCGCCTCGGACGGTTCGGTGGTGGCGTAGACGAAGATCGCGCCGGACTGGGCGAAGATCTTCGGCAACTCCTCGCGCAGTTCCTCGCGCAGCTTGTAGTCGAGATTGGCGAGCGGCTCGTCGAGCAGGACCAGATTGGCGTTCTTGACGATGGCGCGCGCCAGCGCGGTGCGCTGCTGCTGTCCGCCGGAGAGGTTGAGCGGCGTGCGATCAAGATAAGGCGTCAGCCGCAACAGTTCGGCGGCTTTCTTTACCTCGCGGTCGATGGTCGCCTTATCCTTGCCGGCGATCCGCATTGGCGAGGCGATGTTCTCGTAGACGGTCAGCGCCGGGTAGTTGATGAATTGCTGGTAGACCATGGCGACATTGCGCTTCTGCACCGGTACGCCCGTGACATCCACGCCATCCAGATGGATCGACCCGCCGGTCGGCTTGTCGAGACCGGCCATCAAGCGCATCAGCGAGGTCTTGCCGGAGAGCGTCGGCCCCAGCAGGACGTTCAGCGAGCCTCGCTGCAAGACGAGGTTGGTCGGGCGAATGTGATATCCGCCGGCAACCATCTTCGAGACATTGCGCAATTCAAGCATTCCGGTTCCCGTGCCTCCTCACCGACGGGACCACATGCCGCTTATCCGGCTAACGTTGCCGGAACACCAGCCATGTACTCCTCCAAGTTCCTTGCTTCTTCTTTCGATAGTCGTAGACCCTGCTTGGTTCTGCGCCACAGCACGTCCTCGGCGTGCCGGGCCCATTCGCGGATCATCAGCCAACGGACTTCACACTCGTAAAGAGTGCCGCCGAAATGCCGGCCGAGATCCTTTGTCGCTGCCGCGTCGCCGAGCATATCGTGGGCTTGGGTTCCATAAGCACGGACAAGGCGCTTGGCATGGCCCTCTGCGAGGAAGGGGTAGCGCGTGTTGAGCTTCCTGACCTCGACCTGATATCCCATTGGCGAAAAGTCGCCACCCGGCAGGTGGCTCTTCGCCGTCCAGGGGGCTCCCTTAACGCCGATCTGTTCGCCGATCTTTTCCACCGCGTGCTCCGCGAGGCGCCGATAGGTGGTGAGTTTTCCGCCGAAAACGTTCAACATCGGTGCCTCGCCTGGCACGTTGTCGAGCTTGAGCACGTAATCGCGCGTCGCCTCCTGCGCCTTGGACGCACCGTCGTCGTAGAGCGGACGTACGGCGGAGTAGGTCCAGACGATATCGTCGACGCGCACCGGCTCAGCGAAATATTCGCTCGCGGCAGAACAAAGGTAGCCGATCTCTTCCGTGCTGATCTCCACATCTTTCGGATCGCCTTGATAATCGCGGTCCGTTGTGCCGATGAGGGTGAAATCCTGCTCATAGGGGATGGCGAAGATGATTCGGTTGTCCGGGTTCTGAAAGAAATAGGCGCGGGGGTCATCGAATTTCTTGGCGACCACAATATGGCTGCCCTGCACGAGCCGCACGTTATGGACCGCATTCTGGCCAACGGCCTCTGAAAGCACCCGATCCACCCAGGGGCCGGCGGCGTTGATCAGCATCCGTGCCTTCACGGTCGTGACTGCTCCGCCTGCCCGGTCTTCCACCTCGACCGACCAAAGCCCATCTGCGCGGCGCGCCGAAACCACGCGCGAGCGGCTGAGGATCGTGGCGCCGCGATCGGCCGCATCGCGGGCATTCAGCACGACCATGCGTGCATCGTCCACCCAGCCGTCCGAATACTCGAACGCCTTGGTGAACAGCGGCTTCAGAGGTCCGGACGCCGGATCGCTGCGCATGTCGAGGCTTTTTGTCGGCGGAAGGAGCTTTCGTCCGCCAAGGTGGTCATAGAGGAAAAGGCCGAGCCGAATCAGCCAGGCCGGTCGCACGCCGCCCTTCTGGAATGGCAGGACGAACCGCAACGGCCGGATGATGTGTGGCGCCATGGCCCAGAGTACTTCGCGCTCCATCAGCGCTTCGCGCACGAGGCGGAATTCATAATATTCTAGATAGCGCAATCCGCCATGGATGAGCTTCGTAGAGCCGGAGGACGTTCCTGACGCGAAGTCGTTCATCTCAGCGAGTGCGACTGAATAGCCGCGTCCTGCGGCATCCCGCGCGATTCCGCAGCCGTTTATGCCGCCGCCGATGACGAAGATATCATGAACCTGCCGAACCACAGTCCTCGAACTCCAAATTTGCGCATTGCACAAAATCACGCAATTGCGCAACTGGAAATAGTTAAAACGAAATAAATACGAATGTCAAACGAAAGCTGAAGCGTGATTTCAGGCGTTGGATCGGGGTGTCGATGTCTCTATCAATTCAACGTTGTTCTCGAGACAAATACGCCGGATGGAAGGAACGGGACAATGATCGGTGATGAAGGTATGAACCTGCGAAAGATGCCCGATACGCACTGGCGCCGTGCGCTCGAATTTCGTCGAGTCGGCGACCAGAATGACGTGCCGGGCATTGGCAATGATCGCCTGCGCCACCTTCACCTCGCGGAAATCGAAGTCAAGAAGCGCGCCGTCCGGGTCGATCGCCGAGGCCCCGATGACTGCGTAGTCGACCTTGAACTGCCGGATGAAATCAACCGCGGCTTCGCCGACGATACCACCGTCGGAAGCGCGGACGACGCCGCCGGTTATGACCACTTCAATCGCGGGAAGAAGTCTTAACCTATTGGCAACATTAATATTATTTGTGATCACCATCAGTTCCTGATGGTCGGCCAACGCCTCGCCCACGGCCTCGGTCGTGGTGCCGATATTGATGAATAACGATGCGTTGTTGGCGATCAGGTTGGCCGCCGCAAGACCGATGGCCTGCTTTTCCTGCGCGGCAATCTGGCGTCGTGCCTCGTACCTCATGTTGACGGTGCTGCTTGGAAGCATCGCGCCACCATGAATGCGGGCGAGGACCCGGGCATCGCAAAGATCGTTGAGATCCTTTCGGATCGTTTGCGGCGTCACCGAAAAGCGCAGCGCCAATTCCTCGACGAAAACACGTCCGCTTGCCTTTGCCAATTCGACGATCTCCGCTTGCCGGCCGGTCAGGTACATTTCGCTCCCCTTTCGTTTTTGTGCATCATAGATAAAAACGAAACCGAGACAATCGGCACGTCGGTCCTGCGCGCTCTTCTGCGGCTCGCGCAGAACCGGACCGAAACGGCGAGAGGAGCATGGTGACCAGATTTTCGGTGCGTGATTTGAACCCATATCGGTGCGACTGGCTCCAAGGGCGCGCTGCTCATCGCATCCATTGTCGGCAAGCACCGTCCGCTGACAAACGGCGACCTGTTGCGGGTTTTCATTTTCTATCCTTTAATGACGCTGAAGGTCATGGCGGGGTCCTCCGGGGGAGCCTTCCGCCTCAGTGGTGAGGGGAATACCGATCTACATGCATGGGGCCGTGCGCCAGCCGGTCTCAGGCACCGTCATAACGCTGAATGGGAAGGGGGCAAGTCATGGGTCACTCCAATCAGGGTATCACGTCCTTCGTCGCCGCACGGAAGTCCCTGTGGCAAAGGATCCTCTGCCATTGGGCCGACGAGATCGAGGCAGGCAGGCTGACCATCAATTTCCCGGGGGGCGGCGAGTACGTCGCGACAGGCTCCATACTCGGTCCATCAGCGGTAATCCATCTGAAGAATGCCCGTCCCGTCTACCGGCTGCTCACAGGCGGCGCGCTCGGCTTCGCCCGCTCGCACATTGATGGCGACTTCGAGACTCCGGATCTTGGAGCACTGCTTGAACTGGCGCTGGCAAACGAGAATGCCCTCAGATCGGTCATGGAGCCATCGGCGATTCTCGCCAAGCTCGCCTATCTGCGCCACCGCCTGCGACGAAACACCAAGGCCGGCAGCCGGCGCAACATCTCCTTCCATTACGATCTCGGAAACGAGTTCTACGGCCTCTGGCTCGACGAGACGATGACCTATTCCTCCGCTCTTTTCGAAACGCCGGACCAGTCTCTTTCGCAGGCTCAGGAGGCCAAGTATGCGCGTATCCTGCGCGAACTCAAGATCGGCCCCTCCGACCACGTTCTCGAGATAGGCAGCGGCTGGGGAGGGTTTGCCGAATATGCGATCCGCAAGACGGGCTGCCGGGTCACCGGCCTGACGCTCTCAACGGAACAGGCGAATTTTGCCCGCGCCCGCCTGGATGAAGCGGGCTTCGCCGATCGTTTCGATATCCGGCTTGAGGACTATCGCGACTGTTGCGGCGAGTTCGACAAGGTCGTATCGATCGAGATGTTCGAAGCTGTCGGCGAGGAAAACTGGCCGGCATATTTCGAAACCGTTCGTAAGCGGTTGGCGCCGGGCGGATGCGCCATGGTCCAGACGATCACGATCTCTGGAAGCTGTTTCGAGCAATACAGGAAAAACGCCGACTTCATCCAGACCTATATCTTCCCGGGCGGCATGCTGCCCTCTGTCCCGTCGTTTCGTTCGATTGCCGAGGCCTATGGAATGCAGGTGAAGGAGATGTTCGGCTTCGGGAAGGACTACAACCGGACACTGCTTTCCTGGGACAGCGCGTTCACGTCGAACTGGCAGAAGATCGCGGCCCTTGGCTTCGATAGTCGTTTCTATCGCATGTGGCGTTATTACCTTCAGTATTGCGCCGCAGGCTTTCGGACCGGCCGCATCGACGTCGTCCAGTTCCATCTCGAAAGAGCCTGAGGCGTGCCGGGTGTTGGCACGAACGAAGCATCCGGCATTTCCAGCGAAAACGCGGCAAACTCGCCGGTTATCGAGGTTGTCTTGTGAGACTTGTCCGCGGCGCCCCTTCCGCCGGCATCGGTCGTCATTCGTATCCTTCGAAAGCGCTCTCTCCCTTTGGATACGAAGAAGATTTTCTATCGGTTCAGATGCGATCTGTGGTGGTCGAAAATGTCGGCCTTCCCTGCCTTTGGGAGGGCCTCAATATCAGCCGGTGGGCTTCCAGTCACGGATTGCCGCAAGTCCCTTGTGTATGAGGGCTTCTGCGGCCCCGGTCGTTGGCGCTTCCACATAGCAGCGCATTTCCGGCGCATTGCCGGAGGGGCGGAAGTGAATGACGCTGTCATCGGCAAGCGTGACCCGCAAGCCGTCGATATCGTTTTGCGATTTGACCGCTCCGATCGGCATAAGGAACGCGGAGAGATTCTTGGGCGAGCCGCGGAGATAGTTCATCAATGCCGCGCTCCGTTCCACGGGGAAATTCTCGATCCGGTCGCTGAGCGCTACGGGCAAGCTGTATTTGCGCGCGATTTCCGACAGCGAACTGCCGCTTGAAGCGGCGGTGCCGAGAATGGCGAGTGCCGGCAAGAAGCTGTCCCGTGTCGGAAGCGCTGCAATTGTGCGACCGTCGATGCTGAATTCTGAAGCGAGCATCAGCCCGCCATTCGCCTCGAAACCGATGACACCGGATTTGCCGCTCGAAAGTGCGCCGTTCATTGCGGCGATCACGAAAGGCGAGCCGACGCGGGTGCGGACGACTTCGAAACCGCCTACCGTCTCGAGACCGGAATTGGAGGTCACCGGTGTCGCGACCGTCGTTGCCTCCAGGAAGCGCGCGGCTACGAGGCCGAGCAAATCGCCCCTCAGCGGTCGGCCTTCTTCGTCAGTGACCAGTGGGCGGTCTCCGTCGCCGTCCGTCGAGACGATCGCATCGAGCGCATATTCGCTCGACCATTGTCGAAGCAGGACTTCGGTTTCCTCGGAGACCGCCTCGGTATCGACCGGGATAAAAGTATCGGACCAGCCGAGCGGCACGACGGTGGCGCCGTAGTGTTCGAAGACGGAAACCATCATGTCGCGCGCAACGGTGCTGTGCTGATAGATGCCGATACGCGAACCCCTCAGCGCTTGTGGTGGCAGGATGGAGAAATTACGGGCAAGAAACAGTTCGGATGCTGCGCTCTCGCGGTTCTCGCCGGTGCCCGCTTCTACACGGTTCGCCGACTCATCGCTTCCAAGAGAGGCAGCAAAGCCGGTGATGGCTGTTTCATCTTCCTTGTCGATTTCGCCGTCGGGCCGATAGAACTTGATTCCATTGCGGTCGGCGGGAATGTGCGATCCGGTGATCATGATGCCGGCGGCACCGATATGCTGGCCATAAAGCGCAAGTGCTGGCGTGGGTATCGTCCCGCAGTCGAGTGGAACGAGGCCCGCTCTCTTGAGCGCGGCCATGACGGTCGCCGCGATATCGGGGCTTGATTCCCGGAGGTCGCGGCTGACGACAACGGAACCGCCGGGCAGCACAAGCTTCTCGGAAATCAGGAACCGTGCGAAGGCTGTTGCATAAAGGGCGGAAACGCTGCCGACCAGTTCCGTCGAAAGTCCACGCAATCCGCTCGTTCCGAATTTCACTGCCATGTCGATGCAACCCTTTCAAATGACTGATATTGAAAGCCGAACCAAGACCTATATAGGCCGAGCGGGCAGTCGCCTCAAGCAAATCTCGTGGGTCTGGCGGGTTCGGGCAGGCATGAAGGTGGCGGAAATCTCAGGCGAGACAGTCACGCCGCACGGGAGCGTCGAAATAAAAAGAGCCCGGCGCGGGAGGAGGTGCGCCAGGCTCTTAAACTTGATCGGCAATTGGGAGGAGGAGGAGTATTGCCGATCCTATCTGACGGCACTGGGAGGAGGAGTGTGCCGCTTCGATGATTTGAAATATATTCATATCGCTTTGGATGAACAGCGCGATTGCTGCAATGCAGCAGTGCACTTGGCGCATGGCTTAGGGCCCGCACTCCGCCCGAGCCAGCGGATCTTGGAAAGACCGCGAAATCTGTGGTACCAGGCCGGCCGGAAATGGTGACGAAACAGGCAGGTCCTCCTCGATTCTTGCCGGCATCCGCATGGCTTTTGACACGGACGTCTCTGTTGCAGACTGCAGCTGGGCGCTTTCGGTTTGCCGGAAAATCTTCGGGCATTTTCGACCTTTTTTCATTTGCTTCCAACATCGATGCGGGGGAATGTGCCCGCCGAAGCGGCGGCTACGCTGCACATGGGTCTATCGGAGCTCTTTTTGATGAAACCGAATATTTTGCTGATCACCGCCGACCAATGGCGCGGCGATTGCCTTTCTGTAGTCAGTCACCCGGTAGTCAGGACCCCCAATGTCGATTCGCTTGCCGCTGAGGGTGTTCTTTTCCGTCGGCACTATGCAGGCGCGGCCCCCTGTTCGCCGGCACGCGCCTCAATTTATACCGGTCTCTATCAGATGAACCACAGGGTTTGCCGGAACGGCTCGCCGCTTGACGCCCGATTCGACAACATAGCGCTGGCGGCACGCAGGGCCGGATATGACCCCACGCTCTTCGGCTACACGGATGTTTCGCCCGACCCGCGAAGCCTGGATAAGAATGACCCGCACCTGACCTCCTATGAGGGCGTGCTTCCCGGATTCACGACCGCCCAGATCCTGCTCGAGCATGAAAAGCAATGGTTGAGCTGGTTGCGGGCGAAGGGGCATGAGGGCGCGCTGACCCGCGACGTGCATCGCACCGGAGGTCCGGATGCGCCCGACGCCAACAATGCGCCGCCGCTCTATGGGTGTGACGAGACGCAGACGGCCTTCTTGGCCGAGACTTTTCTTGGATGGATGGAGCAGCAGGATCGCGCCTGGTTCGCACATGTTTCCTTCTTGCGGCCCCACCCACCCTTTTGTGTGCCGGAGCCTTACAACACCATGTTCGCCGCCGGTGATGGTCCGGCCTATGCCCGTGCGGCGCGTCGCGAAGATGAGGCTGCTGTCCATCCCCTCATTGCCTATGGACTGGAAAGCCTCGGCAAGTCCAGTTTCGTTTACGGCGCCTCTGGCCTCGTGAGCGAGTGGCGCGAAGTGGATTTCGATACGATCCGCGCTGTCTATTACGGCATGATCGCCGAGGTCGATACCCAACTCGGTCGCATCTTTGCGACGCTGCGCCAAAGCGGCCAATGGGAAAACACAATCGTCATCTTTACCTCGGACCATGCCGAAATGATGGGTGATCACTGGATGCTGGGCAAGGGCGGATATCATGAAGGTAGCTACCATATACCGCTGGTGATTCGAGATCCTTCGGCCATGGGTGCCGCCGGTCGCCGGGTCGATGCTTTCACCTCCGCCGCCGACATCATGCCGACGATCTGCGAGCGGCTCGGCGTCACGGTCCGCAATCACCAGGACGGGCAATCGCTTTTGCCTTTCGTGAATGGGGAAGAACCGTCGAACTGGCGCGATGCCGCCTTCTGGGAGTTCGATTTCCGCGAAGTGGCCACGGGTATAGCCGAAGATCATTTCGACCTTCCGTCGAGCCGGTGCAATCTTTCGGTCATTCGCGATACCGCGTTCAAATATGTGCATTTTGCGGGCCTGCCGCCGCTGTTGTTCGATTTGGCGAAGGATCCCATGGAGCTCGAAAATGTCGCTGACGATCCGTCCTATGCCACGGTCAGGCTGAAATACGCCGAAAAGCTTCTGGTCTTGCGTGCGACGCATCTCGACCAGACACTGGCCTACACGGAATTGACGAAAGAAGGCCCGATCAGCCGGCCCAGGATGTGATCACTCCTTTCGTGAAAGCGGTAGAGCTTGGCTCCCGTTTGGGTTATAGCCAGCCACAATGACAATATTGCAAGCTGGAGACATGGATGGCCTCGACGATCCGCTATCACGAAGGTGACATTTCCGTGGCAGATGCCGCCCGCTATACCGGTGCGATCGCCATCGATACCGAGACGCTCGGGCTTGTACCTCGACGCGATCGTCTTTGCGTCGTGCAACTCTCTCCGGGCGACGGTACCGCCGATGTCATCCGCATTGCCGCCGGCCAGACAGAGGCCCCCAATCTCGTCGCGATGCTGGCGGACTCGCAACGCCAGAAGATATTCCATTTCGGCCGCTTCGATATAGCTGTGCTCTTCCACACCTTCGGCGTGACCACAACCTCGGTCTTCTGCACCAAGATCGCCTCGCGGCTCAGCCGCACCTATACCGACCGGCACGGATTGAAGGACAATCTCAAGGAGTTGCTGGAAGTCGATATTTCCAAGGCACAGCAATCGTCCGACTGGGCAGCGGCAATGCTCTCGCCCGCCCAACTCGAATATGCTGCCTCGGATGTCCTTTATCTCCACGCGCTCCGCGACAAGCTGACCGAGCGCCTGATCCGAGACGGCCGCATGGATCATGCCAAGGCTTGCTTCGAATTTCTGCCGACGCGCGCCAAGCTTGATCTCCTCGGATGGGAAGAAACGGATATCTTTGCCCACAGCTGATACGGGGAGGATATCGTTCCTCTCGTTTCGCTGGGATGACCGCGACAGCGCCAAATTGCGCTAACGCTGCAGGACCTGCCTCAGGCCTGGGCGCGACGGCGGATTTCGTCGAAGCTCCAGTCTTTCAAAAGTCGTCCGTTCTCCCAGACGGGTTGCAGCAGACTCACCCGCCCGTCGGTTTCATCCAGGCGAATGACGATAGTGTCGCCGTCCTCGGCAACGACAGCGCGCCGTCCGCTCGTCGGCAGCTTCTCGCCCGGGCCGGCAGGCAGCCGCGAGACGTCATGCCAGTTCCCATGCTCGTCTTCGCGCGCGGAGGCGCGCATCGTGAAGGAAAAGGTGTCGCGGTTCACCTTCTGGAGAAGGGCCGAACCCATCCCGAAGGAGATGTTTTCCGCCGAAAAGCCCATGCCCTCGAGCCGCCCGAGAATCATCGTGATATCCTGCAGCGATATCCCGTCTGACTGGATGACCCGCACATTGTTGTCGAGCACCTTGTAGCCCTTGCCGTTCAGATGGATTCCGAAGGCATAGGCGAGTTGGGCCACCACCTGCACCGGCGTATCGATCGGGTCGCCGCTGTCGGGCCGTACGATCAGCGTGCCGCCGGCCGCCCGCACCTTGGTCTGCAGTTTCTTGCCCCAGATTTCTGTCACCGCATTGTGGATGTCGTAGCTGTCCGAAACCACCGAATAGGCGCCAAAGCGCGCAAAACGGTCGATCATGTTCGAATAGGCTTCGGCTTCGCGGGCCTGCCCCCAGGCGGTAATGGTCGAGTGTTCCGATGCGGGAACGGATTGCCCGGCCATTTCCGCTCCGTAGTATTTCCGTGTGTACAGAATGCCCGGAAGCGAGTCTGTCGCGTGGAAATAAACGAGATGCGCCGCGCCGCCGATGGCCGCCTGCTCGAAGCTCGTCGTGCCCCGGGCGCCGAAGTCGCTGAGCTGCATCGGCAGGACCTCATCGGGCCGGTCGCAACTCTGTTCAAGGAAGGGCAGGATCGCGTCCCTGACCTGCCGCGCGGTGCTCGCGACCGTTGAGGGATACCAGACGGCCCGAAGAAGCGCCGTCCCGATATGAGAGGTGAGCCAGGGCAGCTGCGGATCGGTATTGACGACCTGCACCATCGGCACGTCCCGCCGAACCACGCTCCCTTCCGGAAGGGCGTCGATCCTCAGCGGCAGATAACCGCCATGCGTGTCGACGATATGCTGCCAGCCTGACCGATCGAAAGGTTGCCTGTGGAGCCCGGCGATCCCCTCCGCTTCGTCGATGTCGTCATTCGTGACGGCACGCGAGAGATATTCTTTCAGGAAAATCTGCAGGCCGAAGAACACAACCTCGGGTCTGAAGGATTGCCCTCGGGTTGTGATGTAACTGCTGATCGCGCGCGTGCCGGGTGGATACTGGAGATAGTGGCCCAGCTTGTAGCTGTCGGTGTTCAAAATCGGATTATGAATATTCATTTCGTGATCCACCGAGGCGCTCTGAGGATAACGCGTCTCAAGCCTGCAACGCGGAAGGTGTACGCGAGCCGCGTCTGAGCGGCAAGCGACGGCAAAGGATTTATGGTTAACGGACCGTTAAGGACTGGCTGTTACACTGAAGTTTGAATTGATGGCATTGCCTTGTCACAGGCGTTCCTGCGCGACGGCCAGACCGGTCAGGAATCCCATCCGCCCGCATGAGCGGCGCGATATTGCTTCTGTCTCGAAAGCCATACCGACCGCAATGGAGCCGCCATGCTGTCTCCGGTTCACGCAGTTTCAAATTCTACGGTTTCCTACCAGGACCAGCGCCTGCCTCATGAGCAGGCAAACACTGGCGCTGGCCAGCCACAGCCGACGGCTTACCAGGCGCCGGCAATGTTGGACCGCAATTCGGTCGTCGCGGGAAGGCTGAACCTCCTGCTTCTTTCCGGGAGCGAGCGAATGGCGGAGAATCTGGCCATGGTCGCCGATCTTCTCGGGCAGAATCTTGGTATTTACCGCAGGGAAGGCGAAACGAACAGCAGCCTCGCTAGCCGGCTCATGGAAGCAATCGGCAAGTTGCCTCGCCAAGAAAGAGCTGCCGTGCAACGGCAACTGTCACAAATGTTCTCCGGCATCCAGTTACGCACGCTGATCGAAGCTTTCCGCAATCCCGCCGGCCCCGATGCCGCGAAGCTCGCGGTCTATCTCGAGTTGAACCGCCACAAGGACAAGGATCTCGCGGCCCGAACCGTTGTTTCCTCCTATCGGCAAAATGCAGGCGATCCGCGGCCCGTTTTCCCCCCGACCGTCCGGCCGACGACGACAGGTTTCCTGGAGGCGCCTGAAGAGGCCTCAATGCCCGCCATAGTCGGCAGGCCTGCAACGAAGGGGCAGGAACCGAAAGCAACAACTCCGGTGCCATTGAGGCCAGCGTTGGACGCCACCCGTGTCTTTGATCCGCCCGGAGACCGGATGACGGCGCCCGCTCAAGTCACCGATGGATTGTCCGAGGGCAATAACGAAGCCACGGCGGCAAAGCGCAGCGCGCCCCAGCAAATACGTGGCGACGATCTCATGCCGCAGACGAAGGCGGAAGGGACCAGGGCGCCGGTAGCGGGCGAGGACATTCGCGCGCTGCAGGATCGCCTGCGCCTGAGCTACGAAGCTAGCAACGAGAGTGAGGCGGACGGTGCGCCCGGAGGCGACCGTGGCAACGCGATGCGAGAGATCCCGACAAGGGTAGCTCTTCGGCAGGGATCAGGCGAGAAGGGTTCAGAAATCACCAGGGTTGATGCACCGTCTGCCATTGGGCAACAGCGGGCTGATGCAATCCAGCGGCCGTCGCGGATGGTCCAGGACCAAGCCGCGGCAGAGCAACCGCAGACCCTCTTCGTGCTCAAGGGATGGAGAGAAGTCACGACGCTCCCGCCGATACTGCGTGATACCGGCGACATCGGGCGGGCCGCCGTCTCTCAAGCAGAGCCGGAGGGGGCTGCAAGCCGTGGCTCTGCGATGGTGAAACCCGATCCCGATACCACAGAGGGCAAACAGCCAGAGGCGCGTCTGACGGAAGCGCACTCACCTCAAAATGCCGATCCGTCCACCGCACGCCCGCAGACCGCCACACCCGCCAGCCCGACGGCAGAGGTGGTAAAGGAAACGGCCGCTGAAAGCAGGTCAGCCCTGCAGTCGGTTGCCAGCCAGCAGGAGACCCCCGGGAATGAACCGGCCACCGCACGTCCGCAGGCTGCGTTGCGGGAGGGGGTACCCCTGCCGCAATTCAATTATCTCGTGGCCGAGGATTATGCGGAACGGAAAGGTCCGGAACTCAGGCGCCGCTTTGAGGATGACAGGGGCGATGAGGGTCACACCGGGGATCAGCAAATGGCAAGTGATGAAGACGCCGCGGACCAAGGCGATGGCCAGGATGAAAGTCGGGGCCTCGACGCTCCGGGAACGGAGGAAGCCGGCGAAATATCGTTCGCCTTATCGCCGTCCGGCTCGGGGGCAGATGCCGCCCATGATTTCTACCTGCGCATGGCCAGCTGGTCGTAAGCCTGCAGGCGAGGCCACTGGAATAATCTCAGGCAAAAAAAACCGCCGATCTCGCGACCGGCGGGTTTCATTAATTTCAGAAGGGCAAAGCCTTATTCGTTACCGCGGTTCTTCAGTGCAGCGCCGAGGATGTCTCCGAGCGAAGCACCCGAGTCCGACGAACCGAACTGGGCAACTGCTTCCTTCTCTTCGGCGATTTCGAGCGCCTTGATCGAAAGCATGACCTTGCGGTCCTTCTTGGAGAAGTTGGTAATGCGCGCATCGACGATCTGACCGACCGAGAAACGTTCCGGGCGCTGCTCATCGCGGTCACGCGACAGATCGGCGCGGCGGATGAACGAGGTGATGTCGTCGTGGTTGACGAGCTTCACTTCGATGCCGCCATCATTGACGCCGATGACTTCGCACGAAACGACTGCATTCTTGCGCAGATCGCCGGAAGCTGCTGCTTCGCCGACGCTATCCTTGCCGAGCTGCTTGATGCCGAGCGAGATGCGTTCCTTCTCGACATCGACGTCGAGAACGACAGCCTTGACCATGTCGCCCTTGTTGTATTCCTCGATGACCTGTTCGCCCGGACGGTTCCAATCGAGGTCGGAGAGGTGAACCATGCCGTCGACGTCGCCTTCGAGGCCGATGAACAGACCGAATTCGGTCTTGTTCTTGACTTCGCCCTCAACTTCGGTGCCGGCCGGGTGGCTGTAAGCGAATGCCTGCCACGGGTTTTCCAGCGTCTGCTTGAGGCCAAGCGAGATGCGGCGCTTGGACGGATCGACTTCGAGAACGACAACGTCGACGTCCTGCGTGGTGGACAGGATCTTGCCGGGGTGAACGTTCTTCTTGGTCCAAGACATTTCCGAGATATGGATGAGGCCCTCGATGCCCGGCTCCAGCTCGACGAATGCACCGTAGTCGGTGATGTTCGTGACCGTACCGGAAATCTTCTTGCCTTCCGGATACTTGGCCGCAATGCCATCCCACGGATCGGACTCGAGCTGCTTCATGCCGAGCGAGATGCGGTGGGTTTCCTGGTTGATGCGGATGATCTGAACCTTGACCTGCTGGCCGATCGTCAGGATTTCCGAAGGATGGTTGACGCGGCGCCATGCCATGTCGGTCACATGCAGGAGGCCGTCGATACCGCCGAGGTCAACGAACGCACCGTAATCGGTGATGTTCTTGACGACGCCGTCGACAACCTGGCCTTCTTCGAGGTTCTGAACGATTTCAGAACGCTGCTCGGCGCGGGATTCTTCGAGAACTGTACGGCGCGAAACCACGATGTTGCCGCGACGCTTGTCCATCTTGAGGATTTCGAAGGGCTGCGGGTTGTGCATCAGCGGGGTTACGTCGCGGATCGGACGGATGTCCACCTGGGAGCGTGGCAGGAAGGCGACGGCGCCGTCCAGATCGACGGTGAAGCCGCCCTTGACCTGGTTGAAGATAACGCCTTCGACGCGTTCGCCGGCTTCGAACTTGGCTTCGAGCTTGACCCAGCTTTCTTCGCGGCGTGCCTTTTCGCGCGAAAGAACAGCCTCACCGAGTGCGTTCTCGATGCGTTCGACATAGACTTCAACTTCGTCACCGACATTCAGCGAGCCGTCCTTGGCCTTGGCGCCGAATTCCTTGAGCGCGATGCGGCCTTCGACCTTGAGGCCGACGTCAACGATCGCGACATCCTTCTCGATTGCCGTGATGATGCCCTTGGTCACATAGCCTTCTGCCAGATCGGTCTTGGCAAAAGATTCTTCGAGGAGGGCGGCGAAGTCCTCCCGCGTGGGGGTAGAAACAGACATGAAATCTCCTAATCGCGTCTCAATGGAGCGCGGGTCTGCGCCGGTGGTTCGTGTTGCACGGGCCTGACACATCATCCGCCCTCATGGGGGCTATCCGGCGCGGGGACGATTGTGTCGGCGATTACTACAATGAAAACCGGCGAACCGGGTTCCTCGATCTATCAAACTTTCTTCAGGGCAGCGTCGATGATGGATTTCGCAGCCTGAAACGCCGCCTCTATACTCATTTCCGACGTGTCAAGCAAGTGTGCATCGTCTGCAGGTTTCAAGGGACTGTCGGCGCGTCCCATGTCGCGCTCGTCGCGTTTTTTCACATCGGCTAAGACATCCTCGTAGATGGCACTGCCGCCACCAGCGAGAATCTCGTCGAAACGCCGCTTTGCCCTCACTTCCGGGGCCGCGGTTACGTAGAGCTTGGCCGGCGCATGGGGGCAGACGACCGTGCCGATATCGCGTCCATCGAGCACGGTGCCGGGCTCCTTTGCAGCGAACTTGCGCTGTGCCTCGACGAGGGCCCGGCGAACGGCGGGCATCACGGCGATCTTCGATGCAGCCTCCCCGATCTCGTGCTTCGCCAGAACCGCGCGATCGAGGTCTGCAAGATCGAGATCGAGCGCCACCTTCTCGGCCACTGCCTCGTCGTCGAGGGGCAGCCCGGCATCGAGCAGGGCCTTGGCCGTAGCGCGATAGGTGAGACCCGTGTCCAGGTGATGAAAGCCGTAGCGAGCTGCGACGAGACGCGAGAGGGTTCCCTTGCCGGCGGCGGCAGGCCCGTCGATGGCGACTGTAAACGAGGTGCTCACGCGGCGCGGCTTTCGGTCAGTTCGATCTGTGCGCCGATTCCCGTCATCAGATCCATGAATTCGGGGAAGGATGTTGCGATCATGGTTGCATCGTCGACCGTCACAGGATGTTCCGAGGCGAGACCCATGACGAGGAAACTCATGGCGATGCGGTGGTCGAGATGGGTCCTGACCGGAACAAGCGAAGGGTTACCGAGGCCCTTGCCGTCGGGGCGGCCGCGCACGACGAGCGTGGCTTCGCCTTCGTCGCAATCGACGCCGTTGAGCTTCAATCCATCGGCGACGGCTGTGAGCCGGTCGGATTCCTTGACCCGCAGTTCCTTCAGTCCGGGCATGGCGGTCGTACCTTCGGCAAAGGCGGCGGCAACTGCCAGGACCGGATATTCGTCGATCATCGAGGGCGCCCGGTCTTCCGGCACGGTGATGCCTTTGAGTGCCGAGGAACGCACCCTGAGATCCGCAACATCCTCGCCGCCGGCAAGGCGCCGGTTCAGCACTTCGATATCGGCTCCCATTTCCTGCAGCGTCAGGATAAGTCCGGTGCGCGTCGGGTTCATCAGCACGTTGAGAATTGTGATGTCCGAGCCGGGGACGAGAATTGCGGCCACCAGGGGGAAGGCGGTCGAGGAGGGGTCGCCGGGCACGTCGATCACCTGGCCGGTCAACTTGCCACGGCCTTCAAGCCGAATCGTGCGCACGCCGTCCCCGTCCGTTTCTACCGTCAGATTGGCGCCGAAACCCTGCAGCATCTTCTCGGTATGGTCGCGCGTCATCACCGGCTCGATGACCGTGGTCACGCCCGGCGTGTTGAGACCGGCGAGCAGCACGGCCGACTTCACCTGGGCCGAGGCCATCGGCACGCGATAGGTGATCGGGTTCGGCGTCTTCGGCCCGTGAAGCGTGACGGGGAGGCGGTCGCCTTCTGCCGCCTTCACCTGGACGCCCATCTCGCGCAATGGGTTGAGCACCCGTCCCATCGGACGGCTCGACAGAGAGGCGTCGCCGACGAACGTGCTATCGAAGTCGTAGACCCCGACAAGACCCATCGTAAGGCGGCAACCGGTGCCGGCATTGCCGAAATCGAGTGGGCCCCGGGGTTCGAGCAGACAGCCGTTACCGACGCCGTTGATGATCCAGACATCGCCTTCCTTGCGGATTTGCGCGCCCATGGCCTGCATCGCCTTGCCAGTGTTGATCACGTCCTCGCCTTCCAGAAGGCCGGTGATCCGGGTCTCCCCGGAGGCAAGCCCGCCGAACATGAAGGAGCGGTGCGAGATCGACTTGTCGCCCGGAATCCGGACCGTTCCGGAAAGGCCGGAGGATTTGCGCGCAGTGGCGGGTTTCGGCTGGGCTCCATGCGACATGGAAAGTCTGTCCTTGGCAGTGGGTTGAGGGTTAAGAGCCGTTCGCCGCGGCATCACGCGCGACGGAAAATGCGGATTTCGCGGCTCGTTAGCACAATCGCGCTGTATGGTCATCCCTCCTGCGCCAAAAAGCCAATGACCTCGGCGAAGTTTGTCTTTGACAGGAGAGATTGCAACGATTATGGGGACCGGCTAACAGTTTGGCCGGTTCAACTCCGGATTGGCGACAAATCCCGAGATTCTTCGGGACTTCAAGAGGCTTTGACAGTGGCGAAAGCAGAACTTGGAACAAAACGCACATGCCCTGACACGGGCAAGAAATTCTACGATCTGAACAAGGATCCGATCGTATCCCCATACACGGGCAAATCCTGGCCGTTGTCCTATTTCGAAGAGACCTCGGTCGCTTCGATCATGGAGAAGGCCGAAGAGGAGGAAGTTGCCGAAGTCGATACCGAAAACACCGAAGTCGAGCTGGTGTCGCTTGAGGACGCCGACGACAATGGCGGTGGCGACGATCTGCCGGATATCGGCGACGATGACGTCGAACTCGATGACGATGACGATGATACCTTCCTCGAAGCCGATGAAGATGACGACGATGACGATGTGACCGGCATCATCGGCGTGACCGGCGACGACGACGAAGTTTGATGATCCTTCGCCGGCCCGGAGGGAAAAGTTTCCGGGCCGGCGATTTTCGGCTTGCCATCTTCTGAAACCGGAAGTATGAAGCCGCCACCTGACGGGCCGCAAAGTCTGGAAGGTTCCCGGAACCGGCATCCGCCGGACCCATGGTATGGGGCTATAGCTCAGCTGGGAGAGCGCTTGCATGGCATGCAAGAGGTCAGCGGTTCGATCCCGCTTAGCTCCACCAATCTTATCATCACATTAATTTCGAAGTATTTTTGACATCGGATTGGTGCGCCAGTTGTGCGAAGTCGACGTCCCGACTGTCGCGCGGGTCGAATACATTCGGCTGCTCCCGCTTCGAATCAACGTCGGACGCAGGGAGTGGCTATTTCGGGAATTGTCTGACAAGCGTTCCATTGGTCGCAGGGAAAGACGCGGCGGCCGATGCTCGTGCGTCAGGCGATCAGCTTGCCGCGTCCTTGGGGCTGCGCCTGATCGATCTGGAACCAGTCGGTGATGCGGTGGACGTCAAATTTCGCCTCGCCGTCCTTCAGTTGCACGCGCAATTTTCCCTCGGCAATGCCAAGCGGCACGCCGATATAGATCCGGTTGTTCCCGGCCTCGTCGAGAATATCAATTGCGAAGCGCATGGAGCCTCCGAAGTGCGATGCATTTATATTTGAATCTTCTTATTTGCGGTATTTAGACTGCTTTATCTTGAGCGAAGCTTATTGACCGGCGAGCGCTGCCTTCGGATAAGGAGCGGACTTGGCCGACTGGTCACGATTCCCGCAAAGATGCCCGAGGAACCGATGTTCATCCTTTCCAAGCTGTTCTGGATAGCTGCTCAGCCGCTGTCACTTGCATTCTTCGCCATCATCCTGGGGCTCGTGGCCTCAGTGTTGAACCGGCGCCGGACCGGTCTTGTGTTGTCCCTTGCGGCGGCCCTCATCCTGTTCGTTACGCTCTTTACCTCGGCGGGAACCGTCGCCCTTCAAGCGCTCGAGGCCCGATTTCCAAAGCCGGAGGCGGACCCTGCCGCGGTTTCGTGCATGATCGTACTCGGCGGTGCATTTGACACCGAAGTGACCACCTCCCGCAGGAGCATCGATCTGAATCAGGGTGCCGATCGCTTCGTCGAAGCCTTGCGGCTTGCCTGGAAATATCCCGACGCGCGCATTTTCGTTTCCGGCGGTGATGGATCCCTGAGTGGCGCGTATGAAGGCGATGCGGCTGTGTCCCGGCGCTTCTTTGCCAGCTTCGGCATCGAGGAGGGGCGTCTGATCGGCGAGACATCGTCGCGCACGACATTCGAAAACGTGGCGAACAGCCGGCAATTGCTGGCTGCGGCGGGCCTTCATCGATGCCTCCTGATTACCTCGGCATTCCACATGCCGCGCTCGATGGGGCTCTTTCGCAAGGCGGAAATAGAGGTCATCCCCTGGCCGGTCGACTATCGCACGGGCGGAGAGGTGGGGCTGCGGCTCGATCTCACCCAGCCGTCGATCAACGCACAGCAAACATCAACTGCGGTGCGCGAGTGGATCGGCCTTCTTGCCTACTACCTGACGGGGCGGACCTCGGCCCTGCTGCCCGGACCGTAGCCCGGGTGTCCGTCACCGTTTCGAGATCGTGAGGAACTTCGTCCCGCGCACCCGAACGGTCATTTGGCACGGTTCGCTGTCGGTCCGCTCGCAGTAGCGTGGGTGCATCTTGAACACGAAGACCATATTGCCGAAACGCTTGATGAACTCGTAGCTGTAGATCTGGGCTGTGGCGATCATGAAGTAACCGCCTTCCTTTACCTGCAGGTAGAAGTTGTGCGGGCAACCGTCGTCACTGCATGCCGGCCCTTTCTCACCGTCGCAGACCAGCGAGCCATGATTGGCGATGGCGTCGATGATCCCGTCATTGTTGATATCCAGCCGGCGGATAAAGTCGTCTCCAAACTCGGCCGTCTTGCATTGCGAGCGAAAGTGGTCTTTCTCGTATATTTCGGGATCGCTGATAAGCTGCTGCTGGCTGAATGCACCGGATGGAGCGCCAAGCAGAAGAGCGGTTTGCAGAAGGGCAAGCAGCAGATATTTCACGGCGATCGTCCCAAAGAGGTGCGGCTATCGAAATGTGTTGTAACGTTCCCCCCTTGCGCGGCCCTGACGTCCATGCGGATTCCGAACGCCTTGTCTTGAGAGGTTATCCATGACTTTGCTCGGTTTTCTCGATTATGCGGGTGTTGCCGTTTTCGCAGCCACCGGGGCGCTGTCGGCATCGCGCAAGGAGCTCGACCTCATCGGTTTTCTGTTTCTGGCGGCTGTGACGGGAATCGGCGGTGGCACGCTGCGTGACGTCGTGCTCGGCAGTCTGCCTGTATTTTGGGTTCTCAATCCGGGTTACGTGCTGGTCTGCGTTTCCGTCGGCGCCCTCGTTTTCTTCACGGCCCACCTGATAGAATCCCGCTACCGGCTGCTGCTCTGGCTGGATGCCATCGGCCTGTCGGCCTATTGTGTCATGGGCGCAGCCAAGGGGCTCGCCGCCACAGGGTCTCCGACCGTTGCTATCGTCACAGGAACACTGACGGCCACTTCCGGTGGAGTACTGCGCGACATGATCGCGGGCGAGCCATCCGTGCTATTGCGTCCCGAAGTCTATGTGACGGCAGCACTTGCCGGCGCCTGCATCTTCACTGGCGTGAGTGTCGCCGGTATGCCGCTCTACATGGCCTCGGGCGCAGGGGCGGTCACGGCGTTTGCAATCCGCGGCGGCGCGCTTCGATTCGGCTGGACGTTTCCCCGCTACAAGGCCCGCCCCGGCCGCTCGCCGGATGATGTCATGAAATGAAGATCGCCGCTCGATCGGCTGGGAATGTCATTCGCTCGTCGGGCGCAGGCGGATCACCACGTCGACATGGGAAACAGCCATTCCGGGCGGTGGTTCCGGCAGGTTGTCGATGACGATATTGCTGACCGGTATATCGAGAATCTCGTTCTCGCCCTCGATGAAGAAGTGATGATGGTCGGAAATATTGGTATCGAAATAGGTCTTGGCGCTTTCGATTGCGAGCACGCGGATCAGACCAGCCTCGGTGAACTGGTGCAGCGTATTGTAGACCGTTGCGAGCGATACCGGAACGTTGGCAGAGAGCGCCTCCTCATGCAGCTCCTCTACCGTCAGATGACGGTCGCCCTTGGCGAAGAGCAGGCTGGCAAGAGCGATGCGTTGACGCGTGGGACGAAGCCCCGACCGCCGCAGCTTCGCTTCCGTATCCTTGCGGCTCTCAGCCATCATGGAGTCGACTCCGGTTCACCCTCTGTGATTTCACAGATTACGTGCACCGATATAACTTTTAAGCTTGGGTCTTTCAATAGTTGCCTTCACGGTGAGCGGCCCTAAAGCGCCACAAATCCGGGACTATGCTGCAATTAGCTCTGGTCGTCTGTCGGAGCTTCCTGTATTGCGACGGCTGATAAAACCGGGATCGCGGCGAGATCGGAACCTTTCTATGATTGGGAGTCCCCTATTGTGGGACTTCATTTTATCCCTATCTTGCTCTAAGGGTCCAAAATTCGTGAAGCCCAGGGGGGAAGAAGAAGTCAAAATGGAACCGAGACAATCCAGTTTTAATTACGAGGAAATCCTCTCCTGCGGGCGCGGCGAACTGTTCGGCCCTGGCAATGCCCAGCTGCCGCTGCCGCCAATGCTGATGGTTCATCGCATTACCGATATCTCTGAAACGGGCGGAGCTTTCGACAAGGGTTATGTTCGTGCCGAATACGATGTCCGTCCGGATGACTGGTATTTTCCCTGCCACTTCCAGGGCAACCCCATCATGCCGGGCTGCCTCGGTCTCGACGGCATGTGGCAGTTGACCGGCTTCTTTCTGGGTTGGCTAGGTGAAGAAGGTCGCGGGATGGCCTTGTCCACGGGCGAAGTCAAGTTCAAGGGCATGGTGCGGCCGAATACAAAGCTGCTGGAGTATGGTATCGATTTCAAGCGCGTCATGCGGGGCCGATTGGTCCTCGGTACCGCAGATGGCTGGCTTAAGGCCGATGGCGAAACCATTTACCAGGCAACCGACCTCCGAGTAGGTCTGTCGAAGGAAAAGGCGGCCTGACGCCGGCCTAGCCAGCGCAACAGCCAGGAAATAGAAAAGGTCTTTTTGAGATGAGACGGGTAGTCGTTACAGGTCTGGGCATAGTGTCCTCCATCGGCAATGATGCTGCTGAGGTCACCGCCTCGCTGCGGGACACAAGGTCCGGCATTTCCTTCTCTCCTGATTTTGCCGAACACGGATTCAAGTGTCAGGTCTGGGGAAAGCCCACTCTCGATCCGACGGATCTCGTCGATCGCCGAGCCATGCGCTTCCTGTCGCAGGGCGGCGCATGGAACCACGTGGCGATGAAGCAGGCGATCGCCGATTCCGGACTTGAAGAAAGCGATATCACCAACGAGCGCACCGGCATCGTCATGGGTTCGGGCGGTCCGTCTACCCGCACCGTGGTAGAAGCGGCCGACATTACCCGCGCCAACAACAGCCCGAAGCGTATTGGTCCGTTCGCCGTGCCGAAGGCGATGTCCTCTACGGCATCCGCTACGCTTGCCACCTGGTTCAAGATTCACGGCGTGAATTATTCGATTTCGTCGGCCTGCTCGACCTCGGCGCACTGCATAGGCAACGCAGCCGAACTTATTCAATGGGGCAAGCAAGATGTGATGTTTGCCGGCGGCCACGAAGATCTCGACTGGACGATGTCCAACCTTTTCGACGCTATGGGCGCCATGTCGTCGAAGTACAACGACACGCCAGCCAGCGCATCGCGCGCTTATGATGTGAATCGTGACGGCTTCGTGATCGCCGGCGGCGCTGGCGTCCTGGTTCTCGAAGAGCTCGAACATGCCAAAGCCCGTGGCGCCAAGATCTATGCCGAGATCGTCGGTTACGGCGCCACATCGGACGGCTACGACATGGTGGCCCCCTCGGGCGAGGGCGCGGTCCGCTGCATGCGTCAGGCGCTTGCGACCGTGAAGGGCGATGTCGATTACATCAACACCCACGGCACTTCGACTCCGGTCGGTGACAGCAAGGAAGTCGGCGCGATCCGCGAAGTTTTCGGGACCAAGATCCCGCATGTCCAGTCCACCAAGTCCCTGACCGGCCATTCGCTGGGCGCTGCCGGCGTGCAGGAGTCCATCTATGGCCTCCTCATGATGCAGGAGCGCTTCATCGGTGAGAGCGCGCACATCACCGAGCTGGACCCGGAGTTCGACGGTGTACCGATCGTCCGCAAGCGGATCGACAACGCCAAGATCGATACGGTTCTGTCGAACTCGTTCGGTTTCGGCGGCACCAACGCGACACTCGTCTTCCAGCGCTACAATGGATAACAGCATGATCGGCACTATGCAGGGTAAGCGCGGGCTCATCATGGGCGTCGCGAACAATCACTCGATTGCCTGGGGTATCGCCAAGGCGCTTGGCCAGGCCGGCGCTGAACTGGCCTTCACCTATCAGGGCGAAGCGCTCGGAAAGCGTGTGAAGCCGTTGGCGGCTGAACTTGGTTCCGACTTTCTGTTGCCCTGCGACGTCGAGGACCTTGGCTCTGTCGACGCCGTCATCGCCGCACTGAAGGAACGCTGGGGCAAGCTCGACTTCGTCGTGCATGCCATCGGCTTTTCCGACAAGAACGAGCTCAAGGGCCTCTACGCGGACACCTCGCGCGACAACTTCACCCGCACCATGGTGATATCCTGTTTCTCCTTCACCGAGATCGCAAAGCGTGCGGCCGACCTTATGGCGGACGGAGGCTCCATGCTGACGCTGACCTATGGCGGGTCGATGCGCATCATGCCGAACTACAACGTCATGGGTGTTGCCAAGGCCGCCCTGGAAGCGTCCGTGCGCTATCTTGCCGGTGACTACGGTCCGCGCGGCATTCGCGTCAACGCGATCTCCGCCGGTCCGATCCGCACGCTTGCCGGTGCCGGAATCTCCGATGCCCGCGCCATGCTGTCCTGGCAGCAGAAGAACGCACCGCTGCGCCGCACGGTGACGATCGAGGATGTGGGTGGTTCGGCTCTATATCTGCTTTCGGATCTTTCGCGGGGCGTGACTGGCGAGATCCACTACGTCGATGCTGGCTACAACATTACATCGATGCCCACGCTCGATTTTCTGAACAAGGCAGACGCCGAGTAGCGCGTCCTTTCCGGCAGGCGATCAAGCCGCCCGTGCTTCAAATGGAAAACCCGGCGCGAATCTTTTCGCGCCGGGTTTTTCGCTTCTCGCTTCATCACGACGCATCCGCGGGGAATGCGCTGATCCTCGTGCGGACATTCTATTTCTTGGCCCACAGAACCTTGAAGCGGGCATTCCGGCAGGTTTCGCCATGATCGCGAAATCCCTCCGCCAGGATCGCCTCATACGGCAGGCCACGGTTGGCCACCATCATCAGCATTCCACCTCCGCGCAGCGCTTGGCTTGCTGCCTTGATCATCGCCTGCCCGAGGCTCGGTTCCGCCGCATGTCCCTGATGGAAGGGCGGATTCATGATGATAAGATCGTATTTTTCCTTGGCCGGTTCGCGCGTAAGGTCCTGCCAGAAGAAGCGTGCCGTCAGCTTTGGGCAGTCGGCCGCCAGGTTGGCTCTCGCGCATTCCAGGGCTTCATAATCCGCCTCGAACAGGTCGATGCGCGCGGTGCGCGGTGCGCGTTCGGCGAGCATAATCGACAGATAGCCCCAGCCGGCGCCGAAATCGGCGGCATTGCCGTCGAAGTTTTCCGGCAACCGGCTCGCCAGCAGCTCGGAGCCGTCGTCGACGCGATCATGCGAAAACATGCCGGGGCGGGTACGGAAGCGTCCGTCTACCAGCGTATCGCATGCTGCCAGCTTGGCGATCGCCGCTTCGGCATTTTCCGGCTTGTGGAACCACAGAGCGATCCCGTGGTACTTCGGCATATGCTCGGCTTCGATCCCAAGGGCCGCAAGGCGCTTGCGCATCGGCTGGACGCCGTCTTCCTTGCCGCCGGCGACCACGATCAGGCCGCCCGCCCTGACACGGCTCAGGGCCTCCGCAACGCGATTGTCGTTTTCGCCACGGTGCTTGCCCAGCAGGACCAACGCGCCGTCGAATGCCTCGCCTTCGACCTGCAGGAGCGGATCGAGCCGCGCGGCCTGCAGCTTCAGGTACTCGCCGCGGTGGCCCTGCACGGGCACCAGGGACGCCGAAAACTCCGCGGGCGCTGCAAAGCCAGCCTCGGCGCCGAGGAACAGGAAGCGTTCATTGTCCGCTGGTGCGGCGACAACGCCGCTTGCGAAGGGGTGAAACAGGGTTTTCAGGGTGTCGCGGCTCATTGGCTTGGCTCTTTCTCCAGCGAATAAAAAAGGCGCGGAAAAATCCGCGCCTTTATAACAGAAAGCGGACCGATTATTCGGCGGCTTCGCCTTCTTCCTTCTTTTTCTCGGCGATTTCCTTGCCGGTTGCCTGGTCGACAACCTTCATCGAAAGGCGGACCTTGCCGCGCTCGTCGAAGCCCATCAGCTTGACCCAGACCTTGTCGCCTTCCTTGACGACGTCGGAGGTCTTGGCAACGCGCTCGGAAGCAAGCTGCGAGATGTGGACAAGGCCGTCACGTGCGCCGAAGAAGTTGACGAATGCACCGAAGTCGGCGGTCTTCACAACCGTGCCTTCGTAGATCTGGCCGACTTCCGGTTCAGCGACGATCGAATGGATCCACTTGCGGGCCGCTTCGATTTCCTTGCCCGAAGAGGAGGCGATCTTGACGGTGCCATCGTCTTCGATGTTGATCTTGGCGCCGGTCTTCTCGACGATTTCGCGGATGACCTTGCCGCCGGAGCCGATAACTTCGCGGATCTTGTCGACCGGGATGTTCATGACTTCGATGCGCGGGGCGAATTCGCCGAGCTGGCCGCGGCTCTCGGTGATGGCCTTGGCCATCTCGCCGAGGATATGCTTGCGGCCGCCTTGTGCCTGGCTGAGCGCGACCTTCATGATCTCTTCGGTGATACCGGCAATCTTGATGTCCATCTGCAGCGAGGTGATGCCCTCGTTCGTGCCGGCCACCTTGAAGTCCATGTCGCCGAGGTGGTCTTCATCGCCGAGAATGTCGGAGAGAACGGCAAAACGATCGCCTTCCAGGATCAGGCCCATAGCGATACCAGCGACGGGCTTGGCCAGCGGAACGCCGGCATCCATCAGCGCCAGCGAGGTGCCGCAGACGGTGGCCATCGAGGACGAGCCGTTCGACTCCGTGATTTCCGATACGACGCGCAGTGTGTAGGGGAATTGCTCTGCCGTCGGCAGCATCGGACGGATGGCGCGCCATGCGAGCTTGCCATGGCCGATTTCGCGGCGGCCCGGGGAGCCCATGCGGCCCGTTTCACCGACCGAGTAGGGTGGGAAGTTGTAGTGCAGCAGGAACCGTTCCTTGTACATACCGGTCAGCGAATCGACATACTGCTCATCTTCTCCAGTGCCGAGCGTGGCAACCACGATCGCCTGGGTTTCGCCGCGGGTGAACAGGGCCGATCCATGGGTGCGCGGCAGGATGCCGACTTCCGATACGATCGGGCGAACGGTTTCCAGATCGCGGCCGTCGATGCGGCTCTTGGTGTCGAGGATGTTCCAGCGGACGATCTTCGCCTGCAGGGTCTTGAAGACCGAACCGATGACTTCAGCCGTGTACTTGGCTTCGCCGCCCTCGGGCAGGAAGTGCGCCTTGACCTTCGCCTTCACGGCGTCGACGGCGGCGTAGCGGGCAGCCTTCTCGGTGATCTTGTAGGCGTCTCGCAGTTCGGTTTCGGCCATCGCCAGCATTTCGGTTTCAAGCGCGGAATAGTCTTCCGGGTCGAAATCGCGCGGCTCCTTGGCGGCAACCTCGGCGAGCTTGATGATCGCGTCGATGACCGGCTGGAAACCCTTGTGGCCGAACATGACGGCGCCGAGCATGATGTCTTCGGGGAGTTCCTTGGCTTCGGATTCGACCATCAGAACGGC
>DPXQ01000049.1:0-15959 GCA_003527225.1 Rhizobium sp. | reverse complement strand
GCGCCGCCGACTGGGCCCATGAAGGGAACGCCGGACAACGTCAGGGCAGCGGAAGCGGCGACCATCGACAAGACGTCCGGGTCGTTCTCAAGGTCGTGCTGGACGACGGTGACGACGACCTGAGTGTCGTTCTTGTAGCCGTCCGGAAAGAGCGGGCGGATCGGGCGGTCGATCAGGCGAGAAACCAGCGTTTCCTTTTCCGACGGGCGGCCCTCGCGCTTGAAATAGCCACCCGGGATCTTGCCGGCGGCATAGGTCTTTTCCTGGTAGTTGACGGTCAGCGGAAAGAAGTCCTGGCCGGGCTTCGGAGACTTGGCGGAGACGACGGTGGCAAGAACCACGGTTTCGCCGTAGGTCGCCATGACGGCGCCATCGGCCTGACGGGCGATCTTGCCGGTCTCCAGCTTGAGCGGGCGTCCTGCCCACTCGATTTCAACGCTATGGATATCAAACATGTCTTGTCCTTCTTCCACGAGCCGCGGGCGCTACGATCCCTCGCGGGGAGCATGCCGGCCACGGCCGTGAGAATGGTGACTCATCACGGGCAAGACAGCTGGAGGCTTTTCATGGGAGCGTGGCATCTGTTCACAATGAACTTAAGATGCGGACTTGCCCCACGCAGTCCGAGAGCATTTTTTGAACATTGCTCTCGTCACGCATGCCAAATCACTTTGGCGAAAGCACCCGGCAATCCTGCCCCATGACAGGTCATCGGTTGGCTTTGGCAGTGCCGGCCCATCCGGCCTGCCATTCAGTCAGCCCCAGAACGCGGATATCGCTCTCTGAAGGCCATCGGAACCCGAGTCCCGAAAGAAAGCCGGCGGGCTTCCCAAAGGAAAGCCCGCCGGAAGCGGTTAGCGGCGAATGCCCAGGCTTGCGATCAACTTCGCGTAGCGGGCCTCATCCTTCTTCTTGACATAGTCAAGAAGCGAGCGACGGGTGGATACCATCGTCAGCAGGCCACGGCGGGAATGGTTATCCTTCTTGTGGCCCTTGAAATGCTCGGTCAGGTTGTTGATACGCTCGGTCAGGATTGCAACCTGGACTTCCGGCGAACCGGTGTCGCCTTCCTTGGTGGCATATTCCTTGATCAGCGCAGCCTTGCGCTCGGCAGTAATCGACATCGTATGATCCTTTCGGTAACAGGAGAAGAAGCCGCCATATGCCGAGATGTCGTCCAGCATTGGCCATGAAAAAGCAGGCGGGCAGACCGCCATGCTGGGCTGCCTATAAACCATTCGGCATGGAATTGGAAGCTTTGTTTGCAGCGCCTCGCCGCCTCAGGTGAAAACCCGTCTCGGGCGGAACTCACCCTCGCCGATCTCCCCGATCGCCACGAGCTTGCCTCCCGCCGTCGCAAAGGCGTCTGCAGTCGCAACGGGCGCATCGCGCCCGCGCACGAGGATCGGATTTCCCATCCTCAATCGGTGCGCCTGATCTTCGGTGACCACGAGCTGCGGTAGCCCGGAAAGGGCCTCGCCCGTATCGATCAGGTAGGCGTCAAGCGCGGCAAGCCTCTCGTCGCGGTCCTCGATCGTCTCCAGCGCCACGAGCTCGGCAAGCGGAACCATGGTCTCTTCTGCGAAGGGTGCAACGAAGCTGCGCCGGAGCGCCGAGATATGCCCGAAGCAGCCGAGTTCGCGGCCGAAATCGCGGGCAAGCGCGCGCACATAGGTGCCCTTGCCACATTCCACCTCGAAATGTGCATGGTTCTTGTCCGGGCATGCAATCAGGGTCAGCCGGAAGATCTCGACTTCGCGGCAGGGAATATCCACCGTCTCGCCTTCGCGTGCCAGATCGTAAGCACGCTCGCCCGCGATCTTGATGGCCGAGAACTGCGGCGGGACCTGGCTGATGACGCCGCTGTATTTCGGCAGGAGAGCCCGGATTGCGTCCTCGTCGGGTCTGGCGTCGGAGCTTTGCGTCACTTCGCCTTCGAGATCGTCGGTCGAGCGTTCCTCGCCCCAGGTCACGGTGAATTCATAGATCTTGCGGCCATCCATGACATAGGGAACGGTCTTGGTGGCGTCGCCAAGGGCGATCGGCAGCATGCCGGACGCCAGCGGATCGAGCGTTCCGGCATGGCCGGCCTTCTGGGCATTGAATAGCCACTTGATCTTGGAAACGGCTTCCGTCGAGCCGAAATCCACCGGCTTGTCGAGAATCAGCCAGCCAGAAACCGGGCGGCCTTTCGGTTTGCGAGGTTTGGACATCGTGCCTTATTCTTGTTCGTCGTCGACGTCGGTCGCACCCAGATCGCGCTGGACTTCGGGAGAGCGCAAAAGGGCGTCGATCTTCTGATAATTGTCGAAGCTGGTGTCGTCGCGGAAGCGCACCTCCGGCATGTATTTCATCTGCCTGAGCTGCGGGCCGAGGCGCCCGCGTATGAACTTCGCATTGCGGTTCAGCGCCGCGATCACTCCTGTATGATCGGAAATACCCAGGGGCGCCACATAGGCCGTGGCAATCTTCAGATCGGGTGACATGCGGACCTCGGAAATCGAGATCACGGTCTTTTCGATCAGATCGTCGCGAACTTCGCCCCGCTGCAGGACCTGAGTGATTGCCGCACGTACCTGCTCGCCGACGCGCAACATGCGCTGGGAGGGTGCGGAAGAGGTTGGTCTGGTCATAGCTGTTTTGCCTTAAACAAAGCGGGCGCCGGAATTCCGGCGCCCGTCACCTGTTCCGATTGGGTGGGTGGTCTCAGAGCGTCCGGGTCACATGTTCGACGCGGAAACACTCGATCGTGTCGCCCGCGCGAATGTCTTCGTAATTCTCGAAGGCCATGCCGCATTCCTGACCGACCGGCACTTCGGACACTTCGTCCTTGAAACGCTTGAGGGTCTTGAGCTTGCCTTCGTGGATGACGACGTTGTCGCGCACCAGGCGGACGCCTGCGCCACGCTCGACCTTGCCCTCGACAACGCGGCAACCCGCGACCTTGCCGACCTTGGTAATGTTGAACACTTCCAGGATCTCGGCATTGCCGAGGAAGGTTTCGCGCCGCTCCGGAGAAAGAAGACCCGACATTGCCGCCTTCACGTCATCCACCAGATCGTAGATGATATTGTAGTAGCGGATTTCGATGCCTTCACGCTCGGCGAGCTGGCGTGCCTGGGAATTGGCGCGGACGTTGAAGCCGATGATGGCGGCGCTGGAAGCTTCGGCGAGTGAAATATCCGACTCCGTGATGCCGCCGGCGCCCGAATGCACAATGCGGGCGCGGACTTCGTCCGTTCCAAGCTTGTCCAACGCGCCTGCAATGGCCTCGATCGAGCCCTGCACGTCGCCCTTGATGACCAGCGGGAATTCCTTCACGCCAACCGTCTGAAGCTGCGTCATCATCTGTTCCAGCGAGCCGCGCGAACCGGATTGGCGGGCAGCCGCCTTGTCACGCGCCAGACGCTGGCGGTATTCGGAGATTTCGCGGGCGCGGCTTTCGCTCTCTACGACGGCGAAGCGGTCGCCGGCAGCGGGCGTGCCGGACAGGCCGAGTACTTCGACCGGCATGGCGGGGCCCGCTTCCTTGACGTGTTCTCCCTTGTCGTTGACCAGCGCGCGCACACGGCCCCACTGGTCGCCGGCGACGATGATCTGGCCGGGCTTCAGCGTTCCCTTCTGGATCAGAACGGTCGCCACCGAGCCGCGGCCACGGTCGAGCTGCGCTTCGATGACCGTACCTTCCGCCGTGCGGTTCGGGTTGGCCTTCAGGTCAAGGATTTCCGCCTGCAAGAGGATTGCTTCGAGCAGCTTGTCGAGGTTGAGGCCTGTCTTGGCCGAAACCTCGACGTCAAGCACTTCGCCACCCATGGATTCCACGAACACTTCGTGCTGCAGAAGCTGCTGGCGCACCTTTTCCGGGTTTGCTTCGTGCTTGTCGATCTTGTTGATCGCCACGATGATCGGCACATTGGCCGCCTTGGCGTGGTTGATCGACTCGATCGTCTGCGGCATCACGCTGTCGTCGGCCGCGACCACCAGAATGGCGATATCGGTGGCCTGCGCGCCACGGGCACGCATCGCGGTAAAAGCGGCGTGGCCGGGTGTGTCGATGAAAGTGATCTTATGGCCGTTCTGCTCGACCTGATAGGCGCCGATATGCTGGGTAATGCCGCCGGCCTCGCCGGAAACGACGCTGGTTTTACGGATGGCATCGAGCAGCGAGGTCTTGCCGTGGTCGACGTGACCCATGATGGTTACGACAGGCGGACGGGAAACCAGTTCACCCTCGTCGTCAGCAACGTTGAAGATGCCTTCCTCGACATCGGATTCCGAAACACGCTTGACCGTGTGGCCGAATTCGCCGGCGATGAGTTCGGCAAGGTCGGCGTCGATGACGTCGCCCGGCTTCATCATCTGGCCTTCCTTCATCAGGTACTTGATGACGTCGACTGCCCGTTCGGACATGCGCTGCGACAGTTCCTGGATGGTGATTGTTTCCGGCAGGATCACCTCGCGCATGACCTTTTCACGGGTCTCCTGCATCTGGCTGCGGCGGAATTTTTCCTGACGGCGGCGCATGGCCGAAAGCGACCGACCACGCGACGGGCCGCCCTCTTCGTCCACTCCGACCGTGGTGATCGTCAACTTGCCGCGTCGGCGTTCTTCTTCGGTTTTCGGCCGGGCGGGGGCCTTGGCCGGTTCCGGACGAACGACCTTGCCGCGTACCGGAGCACCACGGGCAGCGCCGCGTTCTTCTTCCTCGTCTCCAGCCAGCTTGCGGCCACGATTGAATGGCGGCTGCGCTGCACCGGGCGCTGCTGCAGGCGTGGTCCGAACGGCAGGGCGCTGCTCTGCAGCCGCAGGTTCGGCGGCGGCTTCGACCGACAAATCTTCGGCGGGCTCGGCAGATGCAGGCTCGGCGGCCCGGCGGGCGGCTTCTTGGGCCTCGAGGCGGAGACGTTCTTCTTCCTCTACCTTGCGACGTGCTTCATCAATCGTGCGCTGTTTGGCTTCCTCGATGTCCCGGGCCTGCGCTTCCATCAGTGCCCGGCGGCGGGCTTCCATCTCGCCGGCCGACAGGTCGTGCAGCACGGCGCCGCGCGGACGCTCCTGGCGAGCCGGCTGCTGTGGTTGCGACGAACGCTGTTGCTGCGGAGAGACCGGCTGGTGAATGCGCGGTGCCGGAGCGGCGGCACGAGGCTGCTCCGGTGCGGGGGCTGCCGGTTCTGGAGCGCGGGTCGGCTGCACAGAGATAGGCGCCTTCTCGTCTTCCGGGCGGGGCAGCCGGCGCTTGCGCGTCTCGACTACAACGGCTTTGGTTCGACCGCGACCCATATCTTGGCGCACGGTACCTTGGCTCACTCCCAATGGTTTCAGGGTGAGAGTCTTCTTTCCCGGTGCGCTGAGTGTCTTGTCGTCTTTGTTGTCCGTCATTCCGTTCCCGTTCCTTCGAGCGTGACCGGATGCCAAACATCAGACCACGCCGTTCAATTCCTGTTCATCGGTGCAGTGGCCGGCTGAAGCCGGTAACCGCATCATTGTAGTCGCTGGCCAGCGCCACCCGTCGTTTGCGGCTCACCGCCGCGATACGCCTTGAGCAGGTTTGCGCGTTTCACTACACCTTCACCCGCCTGTCCTGCAAGCGCTGCGGCATGGATAAAAGCATTCTGGCCCATCAGTTCGTCCATTTCAGCCCCCGAAAGGAGATGGAAGGCGAGAATCTCCGCGTCGGTCTCCATTCCGAGGTGCCAGGCCTTGCGGGCCTGATCAATCTTTCTCACACCGTCGGCCGCCGCATCCGTCGAATGGAAGACGGCGAGCGCCTCTCCACTGCGGACCGCCGCCTCGACCTTCGCCGAACCAGAAACAAACTGGCCCGCCTTGCGGGCCAGGTTCATCATCCCGGCAAGCTGCTGGGCGAGGAGCCGGTCGACGGTCTGGCCGAGATCGGCATCCGCCTTCACTTCCCTTTTCAAGGCCCGGGCAAAGAGCTTCTTCGCCACGGCCTTGTCTACCAGTTCACGATGCGCCGTCACCCAGCAACCTCGACCGGGAAGCTGGCGCTTCAGGTCCGGCACAATTTTGCCATCCGGAGCGGCGACGAAGCGGATGAGCGTCTCGGGCGAGCCGCTCTCCCGCGTCACGATGCACATGCGGCCGTTCGATTCACCCTCCGGACCATCGTCCTCGGGCTCTTTTTCAGCCGCACCGGTCATGTTCATTCAGCCTGCCCGGCGTCTTCTGCCACTTCTTCTTCGGCAGGAGCCGCGAGATCTTCTTCCGTGATCCAGCCGGCGGCAAGCCGCGCCTGAACGATCATGTTTTCGGCTTCGGCCCGCGAAACGTCGAGTTTCGAGAAAAGCCCCTCGAACTTCTTGGTCTCGCCGTCCTTGCGCTCCGCCCATCCGACAAGATCGTCGGCGGCGCAGCCGGCAAAATCTTCCATCGTCTTGATGCCGTCTTCGCCAAGCGCGACCATCATTTGCGAAGTCATGCCGTCGATCTGCCGCAGATCGTCGGAAACACCGAGATCCTTGCGCTTGGCGTCCATTTCGGCTTCGATCTTTTCCAGGAATTCGCGGGCGCGCGTCTGGATTTCCTGGGCAGTGTCCTCGTCGAAACCCTCGATCGAGGAGATCTCGTCGAGGTCGACATAAGCAAGCTCTTCCACCTGGGCAAAGCCCTCGGAGGCGAGTACCTGGCCGACCATCTCGTCGACATCCAGCGCGTCCATGAAGAGGTTGGTGCGCTCGTTGAATTCCTTCTGCCGGCGCTCGGATTCCTCCTGCTCCGTCATGATGTCGATGTCCCAGCCGGTCAGCTGCGAGGCAAGGCGGACATTCTGGCCGCGGCGACCGATGGCGAGCGAAAGCTGCTCGTCCGGTACCACGACCTCGATGCGCTCCGCATCCTCGTCGAGAACGACCTTGGAGACTTCAGCCGGCTGCAATGCGTTGACGATGAAGGAGGCGGGATCCTGCGACCAGGGAATGATGTCGATCTTTTCGCCCTGCAGCTCTCCGACGACCGCCTGGACGCGGCTGCCGCGCATACCGACGCAGGCACCGACCGGATCGATCGAGCTGTCGTTCGAAATCACGGCGATCTTGGCGCGTGAACCCGGATCGCGGGCAACCGACTTGATCTGGATGATGCCATCGTAGATTTCCGGCACTTCCATCGTGAACAGCTTCACCATGAACTGCGGATGCGTACGCGACAGGAATATTTGCGGCCCGCGCTGTTCGCGGCGCACGTCATACACATAGGCGCGGACCCGGTCACCATAGCGGAAGGCTTCGCGCGGAATCATCTCGTCGCGGCGGATGATGCCTTCGCCACGGCCGAGATCGACGATCACATTGCCATATTCTACGCGCTTCACGCTGCCGTTGACGATCTCGCCCACGCGGTCCTTGAATTCGTCATACTGCCGGTCGCGCTCGGCTTCGCGTACCTTCTGCACGATGACCTGCTTTGCCGATTGCGCGGCAATGCGGCCGAAGTCCATCGGAGGCAGCAGATCGGCGATGAAGTCGCCGATCTTGGCTTCAGGATTGCGGTCACGGGCAAGTTCGAGCGAGATCTGGGTCGAATAGTCCTCGACCGTTTCGACGACCTCGAGAAGACGCTGCAACCGGATTTCGCCGGTCTTCGAGTTGATATCGGCACGGATATTGGTTTCAGAGCCGTAGCGCGAGCGGGCCGCCTTCTGGATCGCGTCGGCCATTGCGGCGAGCACGATTTCGCGGTCGATTACCTTTTCGCGAGCGACCGCATCAGCGATCTGCAAAAGCTCGAGCCGGTTAGCACTGACTGCCATTGTCTTATGTCTCCGTCTTCCTGCCGGGGCGCCGTGCCCTCAAGGCGGTTAGTCTATCGAGGTTTCTTCGTCTTCGTCGCCGTTCTGATTGGCTGCCTTGGCTCTTGCCGCCTTGTCAGCCCTCAGCGCATCGCGGATAAGATCGTCGGTCAGGATCAGTTTTGCTTCCGCCAGCGCATTGAACGGAATGGTCGCGCGGGGCTCCTCGCCGTATGCAACCTGATCGCGTTCAATCGTGAAGCCGTCCGCGTCGACCTCCACGATCTTTCCGCGGAATCGTTTCCTGTTGTCGACCAGAATCGAGGTTTCGCATTTGACCAGGTGGCCCAGCCAACGCTCGAAATCCGACTTGCGCACCATGGGGCGATCGATACCCGGCGACGACACTTCCAGATGATAAGCCTTATCGACCGGATCGTCGACATCCAGAACCGGCGAAATCGCCATGGACACTTCTTCACAATCCTCGACGGTCATGGTGCCGTCTTCTCGTTCGGCCATGATCTGAAGCGTGAGCCCGTTCTGATTCATCAAACGCGCCCGCACAAGCCGGAAGCCCATGGCAACCAGCACAGGCTCAATGATTTCGGCAATGCGCCGATCCAGACCCGTTTCCGTGATAATTCGCGGCTCGCGTTCCTGCGGCGCCGGCACATGTTCCGACAATCGTCATCCTCCTGGAGAAATCCAGCGGTTGTCCCAATCGCCAACAAAAAAGAGCGGGTCCTTGCGGCCCCACCCTTCATCTGTCGATCAAGAATTTAAAGGGCTTATACGCCCGCCGCCGCCGAAATGCAAGCTTTTCGAGAACCCTATGCGATGCCCCGGCATTTTCACCATTTCAGCGGTAGGCCCGATAGGCAGGGTGCGACACTTGCGCTTATAGTAGGTGTCGCAAATCGTCGAGGAACAGGTGAATAGGACGTGCCGGATCGCAAATCGCCATTGGCTCCCCTGAGGAACGAATTCTACCGGACCATATGGTTTGCCAGCATCTCCTCCAATCTTGGCGGACTGATCCAGGGCGTCGGCGCGGCCTGGATGATGGCCTCCATTTCGCGTTCCGAGAACATGGTAGCCCTCGTGCAGGCGTCCAATACCCTGCCGATCATGCTGTTTTCGCTTTTGTCGGGTGCGGTTGCCGACAGCTTCGACCGGCGCAAGGTGATGCTTCTATCGCAATTCTTCATGCTTGCCGCCTCGGCTTTTCTGGCGACTTTCGCCTTTTTGGGTTTCATCACGCCGTGGTCGTTGCTGCTCTTCACCTTTCTGATAGGCAGCGGCACGGCGCTGAACAATCCGTCTTGGCAGGCCTCCATTGGGGATATGGTTCCCCGCGAGGATCTTCCGGCCGCGGTTTCGCTCAACAGCATGGGTTTCAACATCACCCGCAGCGTCGGCCCGGCGATCGGCGGCATGATCGTTGCCATGGCCGGAGCTGCGGCGGCCTTCGCGGTCAATACGCTGAGTTACTTCGCGCTGATCTTTGCACTCTACCGCTGGCGGCCGGAAGTTCCCCAGTCCACCTTGCCGCGTGAACAGCTCGGGGCGGCCATCTCGGCGGGCCTGCGCTATGTGGCCATGTCGCCGAATATCGGAAAGGTCCTGTTTCGCAGTTTCGTGTTCGGCCTGACCGCCGTCGCAATTCTGGCGCTTCTGCCGATCGTCGCACGCGATCTGGTGGGCGGCGGCCCGCTGACCTACGGCGCATTGCTGGGGGCATTCGGTGCAGGAGCGATCGGCGGAGCGCTTGCAAACGCGCGGCTGCGCGAAGTCCTGTCCAGTGAAGACATCGTGCGCTGTGCCTTTGCGGGATTTGCCCTCAGCGCGGCGGTGACGGGCGCGAGCACATCCGGCTGGATCACGGGTATCGCCCTTCTTCTCGCAGGGGCCTGCTGGGTGTTGGCTTTGTCGCTTTTCAATACGGTGGTGCAGCTTTCGGCCCCGCGTTGGGTGGTCGGCAGGGCGCTGTCGCTCTATCAGACGGCGACATTCGGGGGCATGGCGACGGGAAGCTGGCTGTGGGGGCAGGTTGCCGAGAACCATGGCGCGGGGAATGCGCTGCTCGCCTCGAGCATGCTGATGATCCTCGGCGTAGCGATTGGCTTCTGGCTGGCGATGCCCGCCTTCGCGTCCCTTGACCTCGATCCGCTCAACCGCTTCAATGTGCCGCCGCTCCGCCTCGAGATCAAGCCGCGCAGCGGGCCGATCGTGGTTCAGATAGACTACGAAATCGAGGACGAGGATCTTCCGGAATTCCTTGCGGTCATGGTCGAGAGAAGGCGAATTCGCATCCGCGACGGCGCGCGCAACTGGACGCTCATGCGCGATCTGGAAAACCCCGATATCTGGACCGAAAGCTACCATACCCCGACCTGGGTCGACTATGTGCGCCACAACCAGCGCAGAACCAAGGCGGATGCGGAGACGACCGATCGGCTATTGGCTCTCCATCGCGGCTCTGCCAAGCCGCGTGTCCATCGGATGATCGAGCGTCAGGCCATCCCGCCTGCCGACGATGTCTTCCATCAGGCGCATATCGACCCGCACTGAAGACGGTTATCGCAGCCTCGTTTTCAGGGATGCATCTGGGAAGCAGGTTGGGGGTATCCCGTTCTTCTGCTGCCAGTCGCCCAGCGAGCGTCGTGTCTTGTAGCCGGGAAGCCCGTCGACATTGCCGACATCATATCCCTTGGCGACGAGGGCCTGTTGCATGGCGAGCACGTCAGAACGCAGCATCTTGCCTACATCGCCCCAGCTTGCTGCAAATCCGCCGCCGCCATAGGCGATCCGGTCGGCGAGATTGCCGATGAAGAGCGCGTAGAGGTCGGAGTTGTTGTATTCCTTCAGCACGTAGAAATTCGGGCTAACCAGAAATTCGGGCCCGTGCGTGCCTGCCGGCACCAGCATCATGGTCGACGCGCCCATTTCGCTGGCTGGAAATCGCTTGCCCGAAATCCGCGTGATCCCCTGGGAGGTCCATGCGGACAACGGCTTGGCGCGATCCGGACCCTCCTGCGCGCATGAAACGCCTGCAGGGATGGCTACTTCAAAGCCCCAGTCGCGCCCGCGCTGCCAGCCGCGCTGCGACAGATAGTTGGCTATGGATGCCAGGCTGTCCGGCACCGAACCCCAGATGTCGCGATGGCCGTCGCCGTCGAAGTCGACGGCGTGCTTCAGATAGCTCGTCGGCATGAATTGCGGTTGGCCGAGGGCTCCGGCCCATGATCCCATCATTCTGGAAGCGCTGATATCGCCGCCGTCGATCATATGCAGTGCCGAGATCAGCTCGCGCCGGAAGAGATCCTTGCGCGTGGACATGAAGGCCTTGGTCGCTAGCACTTCCATCGCGGAATAGGGGAGTTTCGCCTGGCCGAAGCCCGATTCGCGTCCCCAGATCGCGACCACGACGGAGCCCGGCACGCCATAGGCAGCCTCGATCTTCTTCAGCGTCGATGCGTAGCGCTCCGTCAGATTGCGGCCGCTGGCCGCCAGCCCCTGCAGCCGCTTTTCGGAGAAATAGGCTCCGGGAGATGAAAACTCCGCCTGGCTCTGCTTGCGCTCCTTCGGCGGCGCGGAACCCGGGGGAACAAGATCGGGCAGGTCCCAATTGAGCCGCAGACCGGCGATCGCCTTTTCGAACCCTAGCCGCGAAACGCCTGCTTTCTCGGCCTGCGGCCAGAGATCCTTCTGCAGCCATGTCTGGAACTGTTCTTCGACCGCGCTCTTGTCCACCGCCCCGGCGAATGCGGGAAAGAGACCCAGAAGGAATGCGATTACCGGAAGGACAAGACGCATGATAATCCTCTCATGTCGGCTGCGGCGGCTGCCGAGAGTTCAGATGGCGGTCCGTGCTCTCAGCGCAGCCGAGAGTGTGCCTTCGTCGAGATAGTCGAGCTCGCCGCCGACCGGCACGCCGTGCGCGAGCCGCGTGATCTTCACGTCCAGCCCGGCCAGATGATCGGTTATATAGTGTGCTGTGGTTTGTCCTTCGACTGTGGCGTTGACGGCGATGATGATCTCGCGGATACCGCCCTTCGCCACACGGTCGATCAGCCCCTTGATGTTCAGATCGTCCGGGCCGATCCCGTCGAGTGGCGACAGCGTGCCGCCGAGCACATGATAGGCGGCATTCATCGCGCCGGCGCGCTCCAGTGCCCAAAGATCGGAGACATCCTCGACGACGATGATGACCGTCTGGTCGCGGCGCTCGTCGGTGCATACGGTACAGGGATCGACGGTGTCGACATTGCCGCAATGGGAGCAGATCTTGACCTTGTCGAAGGCCTCGCCCATGGCATGCGCCAAGGGACCCATCAACTGATCCTTCTTCTTGATCAAGTGCAGCGCCGCCCGCCGGGCCGAACGGGGCCCGAGCCCGGGCACCTTTGCCAGGAGCTGGATGAGTTTTTCGATTTCGGGGCCGGTGACTCGCTTTGCCATTGGCCGCTTTTAGCCGATATCACCGGCAAACGAAATCATTGAAAGGGGCGCGACTGACGAAAATCCGGATTGTAGCCATGGTGGCGCCGTAATGCTCGAAGGGCACCTGGGGGCCGGGCGGTTGGCGCCGCCAGGCCCTCAATATCGGCCTGAGCTTAGCGCACCCAGCCCTCGGTCGCCATCAGCGCCTGCGCTTCCCGCGTTACCAGAAATGCGAGGAATTCGGCTGTTTCAGGGTCGGCCTCGGGCGACTGGGCGATGTTAACGTCCCGCCAGATCGTCCGTTCGGGAGCAAGGTCAACCTGTTCCAGGATGTCCGAATGGGTTACCGGCCAATCCGGCCAGGTGACCCAGGCATCGGCATCCTTTGCCTGACAGGCCTTGAGGCTCGCGCCTGAGCCCTTGCTGAAGTCGACGATGTTGCGCCGGAAGGCGCGGATATCGTCCAGCCGGCCCAGCCGGTCGGCCACGTCTTCCCAGGTTCCCGTGCCGGACGTGTTGGCAATGCCCGCGCCTTCCGTCACGACGGTCTTGATGCCGTCTCGGAGCAGATCGTCAAAGCCATGGATACCCTTCGGATTGCCCTTCCTGACGGCGATGATGGTGGGCCGGACATAGATCGGCTCGACCTGATCTGAAGAAAAGGTCTTGTAAGTCTCGAGGAAGGCCGTCATCGACTGCTCGGATGTTCCCCACAGAATATCCGCATCGGCTTGCGCCTTGGCCGACCATGTGGACTCCGGTCCGGCGGTGATTTCTACCGTCATGCCGGTCTTCGCCTTCCACGCATCGGCGACCTTCTGGAATGCAGTATGCGGCCCGCCCGCACCGTAAAAGCGAACCACCCCGTCCTTGGGCTGGTGCTTGATCGAAGGATCGTAAAGCTTGCTTTCCTCGCAGAAGGCAGCCGGGGCGAGCCCCAGAAGGGCTGCGGAAAGAACTATAGTAAAACGCATGGGAAATCTCCATCATGTCAGGTTCGAACGCGCCGTTGCTGGAGCGTTCGCGGACTGAGACAACTGGAGAGGAAGGTTTATTCCGGAAGCCGCCATCAACAGTGTGTGAGGCGCCGTGATCGAAAATGAACCGAACGGGACCTTCAGTGTAACAGAATTCTCGGGCAATCGCCGCGGCGCGTAGTCCGTTGGGCGGGCGTCCGACCGATCCACCGCAGGCATGTGCGTAGCACAGCGGTAGGACTACGCGATCGACTCGCGCAGGTTCGCCGACAAGGGGAAACAGCGAGGCCAAAGGCACCACGGCGTCCCGCACCGGCGACTGGTTGGGGGGTAATGTTCGATCAGAACGGCAGCTTCATGCCGGGCGGAATCGGCAGACCGGCTGTCATTTCCTTCGTCTTCTCCGCCATTACCGCTTCGGCTTTGTCCTTGGCGTCCTTGTGGGCGGCGACGATCAGGTCTTCGAGGATTTCGACCTCTTCCTCCTTGAAGAGCGATGGATCGATCTTCAGGCCCTTCAATTCGCCCTTGCCGGTCATCGTCACGATGACAAGACCGCCGCCCGAATTGCCTTCGACTTCCAGAGCGGCGATTTCCGCCTGCATCTTTTCCATCTTGGCCTGCATTTCCTTGACCTTGCCCATCATGCCCATGATGTCGCGCATAGTCTCTGTCTCCTTGATGTCTTGGCTAAAGCCGGTTGTCGTCAGAACTCGATGTCGTCGCCGGGCAGGATGTCGCCTTCGGCCGATTCGGCCGCCGCCGGAAGGTTCAGCGCTTCGTCGTTCTCGGCCTCGGTGGCGCGGATGCGCACATCGGTGATCCTGGCGCCCGGGAAGCGCGACAAGATGGCGGCGACGTCAGGATCCTGCCGTGCGTCGAGCAGTCTCGCCTCGCGATTGGAGGTCTCGGTTTCCGCCAAGGTCGGCTCTCCCGCATCGCGGCTGAGGATCACCATCCAGCGGATCTCGGTCCATTCCTCCAGACGCCGCTGCAGGTCCCCGGCAAGCGTCTTGGGAGCCTCGGCCGGCAGATTGACCTCGAGCCGGCCCGGCTCCAGCCGCACAAGGCGGACATAGTTGCGCAGCAGCGCCTTCAGCTTCGGGTCGCGGTTCCTGGTGCAGAGTTCGGCAATGTCATCCAGCGAATTGACGGCCACCTTGGGAACCGGCGCCTCGGCCGGTTTCGTATCGCTGCGTCCGACCACGATGGGTGAGGGTTCACTCATCGGTACGCTTTGAAGGTGCGCTGTCGGCAAGCCGCTCGCAGGGCGCGGGCTGGTCTCGATGGCTTGCTGCGCCACCGCCGCCGTCCTGTAGGACGCCTGCGGCCCGACGCCATTGCCACCTCGCGGAGCCGATGCCGTTGGGCCGTCTCCCTGTCCCTCGCGGGCCATATCCGCCAGACGCCGCGCGGCATCCTCCGGGGAGGGTAGGTGGGCGGCATGGGCAAGCCGGATGATAACCATTTCGGCGGCACCCGCGGGCCGCGACGAATTCTCGGCCTCCGGAATACCCTTCAGCAGCATCTGCCAGATCCGCGAAAGGGTCGAGACGGCGATGCGGTCGGCAAGTTCGGCGCCGCGAACCCGTTCCACTTCGCTAAGCGAGAGGTCCTGGGATGCGGAGGGAATATATTTGAGACGCGTGACGAGATGGGTGAAGTCGGCAAGGTCGGTCAGGACCACCGTCGGACTGGCGCCGGCCTCATACTGCCCGCCGAACTCCGCGAGCGCCGCCGAGACATCTCCCCTGACGATCAGCTCGAAGAGGTCGACGATGCGGGCGCGATCGGCAAGGCCGAGCATGGCTCGCACGGCTTCGGCCCTGACTGTGCCGCTGCCATGGGCGATCGCCTGATCGAGCAGGGAAAGGCCGTCGCGGGCAGAGCCCTCCGCCGCCCTGGCGATCATTGCCAGGGCTTCCTCGTCGGCCGAAATCCCTTCCTTCGAGGCAATGGTCGAGAAAAGGCCGACCAGGTCGCCGGCGCCGATCCGCCTCAGGTCGAAACGCTGGCAGCGCGACAGCACGGTGATCGGGACCTTGCGGATTTCAGTGGTGGCGAAGATGAACTTCACATGCTCGGGCGGCTCCTCGAGCGTCTTCAGCAGGCCGTTGAAGGCCTGGTTCGACAGCATGTGCACTTCGTCGATGATATAGACCTTGTAGCGCGCGGAAACAGGGCGGTAGCGCACCTGCTCGATGATCTCGCGTATGTCATCGATACCGGTATGGGAGGCGGCGTCCATCTCGATCACATCGACATGCCGGCCTTCCATAATCGCCTGGCAATGCTCGCCCGGAATCTTGAGGTCGATCGTTGGCTTGTCTATGTCGGCAGTCTTGTAGTTGAGCGCGCGGGCGAGAATGCGCGCCGTCGTGGTCTTGCCCACGCCGCGGACTCCGGTCAGCATATAGGCTTGCGCAATGCGGCCCGTCTCGAACGCATTGGTGAGCGTCCTGACCATCGGCTCCTGGCCGACCATCAGGTCGGTGAAGTCCTTGGGACGGTATTTCCGGGCCAGAACCCTGTAGCCCGTTGCGGTGCCGTTTGCAGTCGATGCTGTCGGCTCGAATTCGCTCATCGCCCCTGCCAGCGTTCAAGTTTGCCCGATGGTCGGGCACGTTGACCCTGCATCCCTGCCGGCCATATGGAACGGAAGGTGGGAGGCTGGCACGATGACCCGTGCCGTGCTCGTTAGGGCTGCTTCCTTCTGGACCTGACCCGGTTGGCGACTGGCTCGTCCACCACCAACCTCCCGGGAGCACATATCGGCAATAACGAAAGCA
>DPXQ01000033.1 GCA_003527225.1 Rhizobium sp. | reverse complement strand
GAGCCCACCGAGACTGACCATTCGATGGTCCTTTCTGACCTTCGTCATATTCGTAGCGCGTCCCCGCCGTCCGCCGACTTTCGGCGAATAGGCGCGAAGGGCCGGGAAACGGCTCTGGACGCGCGGTTGCGTGACAGATAAGAGGGGGGTCGAATGATGTCAACGCCACCCGGTGGCCGGAAAAGCCTGCCGTGTCGCGCGTTTGACAATTTTTCGCCCGATTCGAACGGTCTTGAAACGGTTCATCTTCCGAAAGGTTTCTTATGCTTCGTCTTCATAAAATCGCGCTTGCCGCATGTGTGGCGTTCATCGGGCTGCAGGGGCAGGTTCTCGCCCAGGACGCCGATGCCGTCGTCGCCAAGGTCGGCAAGCTGGAGATCACCCAGTCCGAACTCGACCTGGCGATCGCCAATCTTGATCCGCAGCTCGCCCAGCTGCCGGACGAGCAGAAGAAGATCGCCGCGCTGTCCGGCGCGATTGACGTCAAGCTTCTCGCCGGCAATGCCGATGGCGAAGGCCTGAAGGACGACGCCGAGTTCAAGAAGCGCATGGCCTTCATCGCCGATCGCGAGCTGCACAACATCTACTTCAAGAAGCACGTCGTCGACGCCGTCACCGAGGATGAGGTCAAGGCACGCTACGAGAAGGAAATCGCCGCCCTGCCGAAGCAGGTCGAGGTGAATGCCCGCCACATCCTGGTCAAGACCGAGGAAGAGGCCAAGGCGATCATCGCCGATCTCGACGCCGGCAAGGACTTCATCGAGCTCGCCAAGGCGAAGTCGACCGACCCGAACAAGTCGGAAGGCGGCGATCTCGGCTATTTCACCAAGGGCCGCATGGTTCCGGAATTCGAGGAAGCCGCCTTCGCCATGGAGAAGGGCAGCTACTCGAAGACCCCGGTCAAGACCCAGTTCGGCTTCCACGTCATCAAGGTCGAGGACAAGCGCGACGCCGCTCCGCCGGCCTATGAAACGGTCGCCCAGCAGGTTCGCCAGCTGGTGATGCGCGACAAGTACCTTGCCATCATCGAGAAGGCCAAGGCCGAGCAGAAGGTCGAGATCCTCGACGAGGCCCTGCGCAAGGGCTACGAGGACGTGAACGCAGCCAAGCCCTGACGGAACTGTTGCGAACCTCGATTGAGGGAAATAACCGCTGGTGAGATCGCTATGATTGCTATCGCAGCGATCACATCCATCGGGCGGGAGTGGATTTCGGGGAAGCCAATTGTTCTGAATGGCGCCACATGCATGTGTTGAGCGAACATCAGGGGGTGACGTTGGGATCCGATATGCAGCCCGATGGCGACTATAGAGTTCTGCTAGCGGTTATGGCGAATGTTTTTGTCGCAATTCGCGCTGCGGATAACATAAAGAAGACAGCTATTCTCGCGGACATATTTCACAATGTGCCTGCTCGGATGGCTAATCATCACCGGGCCGAGGATATCGAGAGGGAAATCTATAGCAGAGCTGCCGATTTTGATTGCGAGAGATATGTGGACGCGATGTTCACGTCCGTTCGCAGCGCCTCAAAATGAGGTTGATCACTCGGACCAAGGAGGTCACAGGTGGCAATGGCGCAGCTCTCCTGGTGGAGCAAGACTCGTCTTAGCCAGCAAACGGGCCGGTGAACTCTGATGGTCTTGCAATTCAAAGGCCTTCACCGGATATGTTCGTTTTTTCGGACCCGCTTTGACGGGTCCTTCTAAATCAGGCTGTAAAGAATGTCCGCAACCGTTTCTCCCCTTGCTCCCACGTCCTATCCGGACATGCCGGCCATTCGCGGTGTGCGGATGGCGACCGCCGCCGCCGGCATCAAGTACAAGAACCGCACCGACGTGCTGCTGATGGCTTTCGATCGCCCGGCTGCCGTTGCCGGCGTGTTCACGAAGTCGAAGTGCCCGTCGGCGCCGGTCGACTTCTGCCGGCAGAACCTGTCGCATGGTGTTGCCCGCGGCGTGGTCGTCAATTCCGGCAATGCCAACGCGTTCACCGGCGTGAAGGGCAAGGCGGCGACCGAACTCACCGCGAAATCGGCGGCCGGGGCGCTGGGGTGTGGCGAGAACGAGATCTATCTCGCTTCCACCGGCGTGATCGGCGAGCCGCTCGACGCCACCAAGTTCGCCGGCGTGCTCGGCGACATGGTCAAGGGGGCCACGGGCGATTTCTGGCTGGAAGCGGCCAAGGCGATCATGACCACCGACACCTATCCGAAGGTCGCGACGCGGTCCGCCGAGATCGGTGGCGTCAAGGTGACGATCAACGGTATCGCCAAGGGCGCGGGGATGATCGCCCCGGACATGGCGACCATGCTCTCCTTCGTCGTCACCGACGCCGATATTGCCGCCCCGGCGCTGCAGGGCCTACTTTCGGCCGGCGTAGAGCCGACCTTCAACTCCATCACCGTCGACAGCGACACCTCGACCTCCGATACGCTGATGCTGTTTGCCACGGGCGCCGCCTCGGCCGACGGGCAGAAGCGGATCGAGACGGCGGATGATGCCGCACTCGCCGGCTTCAAGCTGGCGCTCGGCGACCTGCTCAAGGACCTGGCGCTGCAGGTGGTCCGCGACGGCGAGGGTGCCCGCAAGATGGTCGAGATCACCGTGACCGGCGCCGAGAGCGA
>DPXQ01000095.1:2751-2883 GCA_003527225.1 Rhizobium sp. | reverse complement strand
CGAAGGGACGCATGCCGAGCGCGCGGCGCGAGGCTTCGCGGGCGACGGCAAAGGCCGGCACCAGCAGGTCGTCGATGGACTTACCGTCGGCCAGCATCTTGCGGAACTCTTGCGTCTTGCCCGCGAGAGCCT
>DPXQ01000095.1:0-2586 GCA_003527225.1 Rhizobium sp. | reverse complement strand
GGGGTCGAATGATGTCAACGCCACACGGTGGCCGGAAAAGCCTGCCGTGGCGCGCGTTTGACAATTTTTCGCCCGATTCGAACGGTCTTGAAACGGTTCATCTTCCGAAAGGTTTCTTATGCTTCGTCTTCATAAAATCGCGCTTGCCGCATGTGTGGCGTTCATCGGGCTGCAGGGGCAGGTTCTCGCCCAGGACGCCGATGCCGTCGTCGCCAAGGTCGGCAAGCTGGAGATCACCCAGTCCGAACTCGACCTGGCGATCGCCAATCTTGATCCGCAGCTTGCCCAGTTGCCGGACGAGCAGAAGAAGATCGCCGCGCTGTCCAGCGCGATCGACGTCAAGCTGCTGGCCGGCAATGCCGATGGCGAAGGCCTCAAGGACGACGCCGAGTTCAAGAAGCGCATGGCCTTCATCGCCGATCGCGAGCTGCACAACATCTACTTCAAGAAGCACGTCGTCGACGCCGTCACCGAGGACGAGGTCAAGGCACGCTACGAGAAGGAAATCGCTGCCCTGCCGAAGCAGGTCGAGGTGAATGCCCGCCACATCCTGGTCAAGACCGAGGAAGAGGCCAAGGCGATCATCGCCGATCTCGACGCCGGCAAGGACTTCATCGAGCTCGCCAAGGCCAAGTCGACCGACCCGAACAAGTCGGAAGGCGGCGATCTCGGCTATTTCACCAAGGGCCGCATGGTTCCGGAATTCGAAGAAGCCGCCTTCGCCATGGAGAAGGGCAGCTACTCGAAGACCCCGGTCAAGACCCAGTTCGGCTTCCACGTCATCAAGGTCGAGGACAAGCGCGACGCCGCCCCGCCGGCCTATGAAACGGTCGCCCAGCAGGTTCGCCAGCTGGTGATGCGCGACAAGTACCTCGCCATCATCGAGAAGGCCAAGGCCGAGCAGAAGGTCGAGATCCTCGACGAGGCCCTGCGCAAGGGCTACGAGGACGTGAACGCAGCCAAGCCCTGACGGAACTGTTGCGAACCTCAATTGAGGGAAAAACCGCTGGTGAGATCGCTGTGACTGTTATCGCAGCGATCAGATTCATTGGGCTTGATCTTCTTTCGCCACCGAGCGGGAGTGGATTTCCGGGAAGCCAATTGTTCTGAATGGCGCCACATGCATGTGTTGAGCGAACATCAGGGGGTGACGTTGGGATCCGATATGCAGCCCGATGACGACTATAAAGTCCTGCTACTGGTTATGACGAATGTTTTTGTCGTAATTCGCGCTGCGGAAAATACAAAGAAGACAGCTATTCTCGCGGACATATTCCACAATGTGCCTGCTCGGATGGCTAATCATCACCGGGCCGAGGATATCAAGAGGGAGATCTATAGCAGAGCTGCCGATTTTGATTGCGAGAAATACGTAGACGCGATGTTCACGTCCGTTCGCAGCGCTTCAAAATGAGGCCGTGAACAATTTTCCTGCGATCCCTCGGACCAAGGGGGCACAGGCGGCAAAGGGGGCAGCTCTCCTGGTGGAGCAAGACCGTCTTAGCCAGCAAAGGGCCGGTGAACTCCGATGGTCTTGCAATTCAAAGGCTTTCACCGGATATGTTCGTTTTTTCGGACTCGCTTTGACGGGTCCTTCTAAATCAGGCTGTTAAGAATGTCCGCAACCGTTTCTCCCCTTGCTCCCACGTCCTACCCGGACATGCCGGCCATTCGCGGTGTTCGGATGGCGACCGCCGCCGCCGGCATCAAGTACAAGAACCGCACCGACGTGCTCTTGATGGCGTTCGATCGCCCGGCCACCGTCGCCGGCGTGTTCACGAAGTCGAAGTGCCCCTCGGCGCCGGTCGACTTCTGCCGGCAGAACCTGTCGCATGGTGTTGCCCGCGGCGTGGTCGTCAATTCCGGCAATGCCAATGCCTTTACCGGCCTCAAGGGCAAGGCGGCGACCGAGCTCACGGCGAAGTCGGCGGCAGCCGCGCTCGGCTGCGGCGAGAACGAAATCTACCTGGCCTCCACGGGCGTCATCGGCGAGCCGCTCGACGCCACGAAATTCTCCGGCGTGCTGGGCGACATGGCGCAAGGCGCCACGGGTGACTTCTGGCTTGAAGCGGCCAAGGCGATCATGACCACCGACACCTATCCGAAGGTGGCGACGCGCACCGCCGAGATCGGCGGCGTCAAGGTGACGATCAACGGCATCGCCAAGGGTGCGGGCATGATCGCCCCGGACATGGCGACCATGCTCTCCTTCGTCGTCACCGACGCCGATATTGCAGCTCCCGCGCTGCAGGGCCTGCTTTCGGCCGGCGTCGAGCCGACCTTCAACTCCATCACCGTCGACAGCGACACCTCGACCTCCGACACGCTGATGCTGTTTGCCACGGGCGCCGCCTCGGACGACGGGCAGAAGCGGATCGAGACGGCGGATGATGCCGCACTCGCCGGCTTCAAGCTGGCGCTCGGCGACCTGCTCAAGGACCTGGCGCTGCAGGTGGTCCGCGACGGCGAGGGCGCCCGCAAGATGGTCGAGATTACCGTGACCGGCGCAGAGAGCGATGCCGCCGCCAAGAAGATCGCGCTTTCGATCGCCAATTCGCCGTTGGTCAAGACCGCGGTCGCCGGCGA
>DPXQ01000112.1:1317-4301 GCA_003527225.1 Rhizobium sp. | reverse complement strand
GAGCAGCCGCGCCGCGCCGCTGAAGCTGCGCTGTTCGGCAACCGCCAGGAAGGTGCGGATGGATTCCAGTTCGCCCACGGCATCACCTTTACGGAAATCGCAATAGTCTTTGCCGAATTATGCTTATTCTGCGCCGATTATCCATCCCCCATATTCGTCTCAACAGATGAACCCCGGTTGCGGGGATGGAAAGGAGCAAAGCCATGATTACCCAGATCAAGGGACTGCACCACGTCACGTCGATGGCCGCCAATGCCCAGGAGAACAACGATTTCTTCACCAAGACGCTCGGCCTTCGCCGCGTCAAGAAGACGGTGAACTTCGACGCGCCCGACGTTTATCACCTCTATTACGGCGACGAGGTCGGCAATGCCGGTTCCGTCATGACCTACTTCCCCTTCCCCGACATGAACCGCGGCGCCCGCGGCTCCGGCGAAGTGGCCGAGACGGTCTTTTCCGTACCCCGGGGCACCCTGCCCTACTGGCAGGAACGCCTGACCAAGGAAGGCGTGCAGGGGCTCGGCGCCTATGAGCAGTTCGGCGAGAAGCGGCTGCGCTTTGCCGGCCCCGACGGTGATGGCTTTTCGCTGGCCGAAGTGGACGGCGACAACCGTACGCCGTTCCATGGCGGCACGGTGTCGAAGGACGAAGGCATTCACGGCTTTTTCGGCGTGACCATGCGGCTGCGCGACGAAGGCGCAACCGGCGAACTGCTCAAGTTCATGGGCTACCAGCCGGTCGACCGCCACGGCGACATGATCCGCTATGCCATCCCCGGCGGCAACGGCGCCGACACCGTCGACCTCGAAGTCCTTCCGGGCGCGCCCCGCGCCTTCCAGGGGGCGGGCTCCGTGCATCACGTGGCGTTCTCGGTCAAGGACCGTGCGGCCCAGCTCGAGGTCCGCAAGGCGCTGCTCGACACCGGCTACAACGTTACGCCGGTCATCGACCGCGACTACTTCTGGGCGATCTACTTCCGCACGCCGGGCGGCGTGCTGTTCGAAATCGCCACCAATGAGCCGGGCTTCGACCGCGACGAGGATACCGCGCATCTCGGCGAGGCGCTGAAGCTGCCGACACGCTATCAGCCGTACCGCTCGAAGATCGAGGCGCACCTGCCGGAAATCAGGGACTGACGCTTCAGGGGCCGGTTCAACCGGCCGGTCCCCAGAGCCCCTCCACCCGTTCAAGGAATCCCCATCATGTCACTTCATAGCTATCACCATCTCTATCGCGCGCCTGAGGGCGACGCGCCGGTCGTCTTCACCTTCCACGGCACGGGCGGCGACGAGCAGCAGTTTGCCGGCCTCGTTTCACAGATCCTGCCGCAGGCCGGCATCGTCTCGCCGCGCGGCGACGTGTCGGAATTCGGAGCCAACCGCTTCTTCCGGCGCAAGGCCGAGGGGGTCTACGACATGGACGATCTTGCTCTTCGCACGGAGGCGATGATCGGCTTCATCCGCGCCCAGAAGGAGCGCCATCCCGGCGCGCCCACCTATGCGCTCGGCTATTCGAACGGCGCGAACATCCTGGCTTCCGCGCTGTTCAAGGCGCCGGATCTGTTCGATCGTGTCGTCTTGATGCATCCGCTGATCCCCTGGACGCCGGCCGCGCAGCCCGGCCTTGCGGGCAGGGACATTCTGGTGACCGCCGGTGAGCGCGATCCGATCTGCCCGATGCCGGGCACGCGGGCGCTGATCGGTTATTTCGAAACCCAGGGCGCCAGGGTCCAGACCTTCGTCCATCCGGGCGGGCACGACGTGCCGGCGGCAGAAGTGGCAGCGATCGCCCGCTTCCTGCAGGACTGACGCGAGCCGCTCGGTGCGGCACGCATCCCGCGACCGCTCCTTGCCCCTTGTCCATTGACGACCGGCCGGCGAGCTTCTTTCCCGACATCGCACGACAAAGCATCCCGGCAACCACGCCAGAGACGAGGAGAACCACATGACGAAACTGATCGGTATTTCGGGCAGCCTCCGGAAGGGTTCGCTCAACACCGCGCTGCTGCGCGCGGCCGCGGGGTTGATGCCGGAAGGCGCCGAGCTTGCCATCGGAACGATCCGGGGCATTCCGCTCTACGACGGCGACCTGGAGGCCGAGCACGGCATTCCGGAAGCCGCCACCGTGCTGAAGGCCGCGATCGCCGGCGCGGCCGGGCTGATCCTCGTCACGCCCGAGTACAACAATTCGATCCCCGGCGTGTTCAAGAACGCCATCGACTGGCTGTCGCGGCCGTCATCGGACATTTCCCGTGTCTTCGGCGGCAAGCCGGTGGCGCTGATCGGCGCCTCGCCGGGCGGGTTCGGCACCATACTTTCCCAGAACGCATGGCTGCCGGTGCTGCGCACGCTCGGCACGGATTTATGGTCCGGCCGGCTGCTGGTGTCGCGCGCAACAAGCGTCTTCGACGAAGACGGTAATCTCACCGACCCGAAGATCCAGGAACAGTTGCAGACATTCCTGAAAGACTTTGCCGACTTCGCGGGTTCGAGAGCGTTTCCTGGCTAGATTGGAAACGCTCTACCGGTTCCCGATGAGCATGCGGTAGCGGAACTGGTCGATGACGACGGCGAGGATCAGCAGCGAGCCCAAGAGGACCATCTGCATGTAGGAACCGATCTGCATCAGGTTCATGCCGTTCTGCACCAGCACGATGAAGAAGGCACCGAGCACGACGCTTTCCACCCGCCCCAGACCGCCGCGCAGCGACACGCCGGCAATCACGCAGGCCGCAATCGATTCGAGCGCGATCGTGCCGCCGAGATTGGTCTCGCCGCTTTCGACGCGGGCGGTCAGAAGCACGCCGGCGACCGAGGCCAGAAGGGCGCAGAGGATATAGGCGAGGAACAGCGTGCGCTTGGTGTTGATGCCGGAGAGGTTTGCCGCCTTGATGTTGCCGCCGATCGCATAGATGCGGGCGCCGGACCGGGTGCGGTTCATCAGGATCCACATGCCGACAATCGCGACGATGGCGATCAGCACCG
>DPXQ01000112.1:0-1217 GCA_003527225.1 Rhizobium sp. | reverse complement strand
CGAAATAGACCATCACCGAGGCGGATACGACGGAGGTGAGCGCGATCGAGGTGCCGACCGCGAGGTCGAAGCCGCCGGTGACGAGAACCAGCATCTGGCCGAGCGAGACCAGCACGAGATAGACGGACTGGCGCGCCACGTTCGTCAGGTTATCGAGCGTCAGGAACTGCTTCGAGGCGAGTGTGAAGAGGATGAGTGCCGCCACCAGGAAGAAGGGCAGGACGCCGAGCTTGATGAAAACGGCCTTGAGTGTCGCAAGGGCGGAAAAGGATGGCTTGGCGTCGGCAGGCGACGCGGTGTCCAACTTGGTGTTCATGCTGATTTTCTTTCCTGATCGAAGAAGGCGCCGAGAACCGCCTGTTCCTGAATGGCTTCGCCCTCGAACTCGGCCGAGATCCGGCCGTTGCGGAAGACGATGAGGCGATGGGCGAGGTGCATGGCCTCGGGAAGGTCGGAGGAGATCACGACGACCGCCTTGCCGGCCTCGGCGATCGCCTTGATGATGCGATAGAGTGCGGCGCGCGTACCGACATCGACGCCGACGGTCGGTTCGTCGAAGATGTAGATGTCGTAGTCCTCGCCAAAGCTCTTGCCGAACAGGATCTTCTGCTGGTTGCCGCCAGAGAGCTTCGAAGCGGTGCGTTCGAGGAAGGCTTCGCTCAGATCGACCTTGCCGCCGATCTCGCTGGTCAGCGCCTTGACGCCGCCCGGCGAGATGAGGCCGAGGCCGGCATTGGTTTCGCGGCGATTGAGGACCGAAAGCGTGATATTGGCGCGGGCGGACGCGCCGAGCAGCAGGCCCTCCTCCTTGCGGTCGGAGGGCAGGAAGAAGACGCCGTCCTGCAACAGCTTGCGCGTCGGTGCGCCGGTGCGGTCATGGCCGTGGACGGTCACCGTCCCGCCTTCGACGGGCAGCAGGCCCATGACGGCGCGGAAGGTGCGCGACTTGCCGGAACCGACGAGGCCGGCGACCCCCAGAACCTCGCCGCGGCGCACATCGATGTCGACGCCGTCCACGCCCCAGGCCTTCAGCCCGCGGATAGACAGAACCGGTTCGGCCTGTGTCTTGCGTTCGATATGCGGATAGATTTCGTCCATCTTGCGACCGGTCATCATCTCGACCAGCACGGTTTCCGACAGGTTTTCCGCGCCGATCGTGCCGATCAGCCGGCCGTCGCGCAGCACGGTGATGCGTAAGCGATGTCTTGACCCCACCT
>DPXQ01000121.1:681-3771 GCA_003527225.1 Rhizobium sp. | reverse complement strand
ATGCGCGCCGGCGACGAGGAGATCTGGTATCGCGCCGCAGCCGATGCCGTCGCGCTCGGCGCCGACGCCCTCATCCTCGCCGATTTCGGCCTGATGGCGCATGTGAGCGAACGCTATCCCGAGCAGCGCCTGCACGTCTCGGTCCAGGCCTCCGCCTCCAATGTCGACGCGATCAATTTTCTCGTCGACGCCTTCAACGCCAAGCGGGTCGTTCTGCCGCGCACGCTGACCATCGCCGACATCGCCCGCATCGCCCCGAAGATCCGTTGCGAAATCGAGGTCTTCGTCTTCGGCGGGCTTTGCGTCATGGCCGAGGGACGCTGCTCGCTCTCCTCCTACGCAACCGGAAAGTCGCCGAACATGAACGGCGTCTGCTCGCCCGCGAGCCATGTCCACTACCGCAAGGAGGGCAACGAGCTTGTCTCCGAGCTGGGCGACTACACGATCAACCGCTTCCCGGCCGGCGAGGCGGCCGGTTATCCGACCCTATGCAAGGGCCGCTTCGACATCGCCGACGACCAAGCCTACGCCTTCGAGGATCCTGTCTCGCTCGACGTCATGAGCGAGATCGATGCCTTGACCGCCGCCGGCGTCAGCGCGCTGAAGATCGAGGGCCGCCAGCGCGGCAAGGCCTATGTCGCCGAAGTCGTCTCGACGCTGAAGAAGGCGCTCTCGGCTAAACCGGAACAGCGCGCCGCCCTGCTCGCCGGCCTTCGGGGCCTGAGCGAAGGACAGAAGACCACATCGGGCGCCTACGAGAAGCGCTGGAGATGAGCATGACCGATACCCCTTCCCCCGCCCTCACCATGGGCCCCGTCTACTATTTGTGGGACGGCCCCAAATGGCGCGACTTCCATTTCCGCATCGCCGACGAATCGCCCTTCGATACCGTGGTGATCGGCGAGACCGTGTGCTCCAAGCGCCAGCACTTCATCGAGCCGCATCTCGCCGAAGTGACCGAGAGGCTGGAGGCCGCCGGCAAGACCGTGGTATTCTCGACGCTGGCGCTGGTGACACTCGAGCGGGAAAGCCGGCAGGTGCGCGAACTGGTCGAGGAGAGCAATCACCTGATCGAGGCCAACGACCTTTCGGCGCTCGGCCTGTTGAACGGCAAACCGCACAATGTCGGGCCGCTGGTCAACGTCTACAATGCGGCGACCGCGAGGCTGCTGGCGAGCCGGGGCGCCAGAACCATTTGCCTGCCGCCCGAACTGCCCTTCTCATCGGTGGAAAAGATCGTCGCCGACATCCCCGACATTGATTTCGAGGTCTTCGCCTTCGGCCGCATGCCCCTCGCCATTTCGGCGCGCTGCGCCCATGCCCGCTCCAAGGGCAAGATCAAGGACAACTGCCTGTTCGTCTGCGGCGAGGAGCCGGACGGTCTGCCGGTGAAGACACTGGACCGGCAGTCCTTCCTGGCCCTCAATGGCGTGCAGACCGTGTCCCATACCTGCCAGGCACTTCTTGGCGAACTGGCAGATCTTTCCGCTTGCGGCGTCTCGGCGATCCGGCTGTCGCCGCAGGACTGCGACATGGTCGCGGTCGCAGAGCTCTATCGCGCTGTGCTCGATGGCGCCCTGGAGGCCGAAGAGGCGATCGACCGGCTGCGGGACATCTATCCTGCAGCGCCTCTGTCCAACGGTTTCCACCACGCCCGCGAGGGCGCGGCCTGGGTGGCACGCGCCCGCGATGTGGCAAGCGGCGCCATGGCCTGACGAACATACCGGCCGATCACGAGAATCGGCCGGACGTTCCCCAGAAACTCAGCTCCGCAGACCCGGTGCCTCGTGGCCGGTCCGCGCCACATATTCGGTGTAGCCGCCGCCATACTGAAACGCGCCTTCCGGCGTCAGCTCCAGCACCCGATTAGAAAGCTCCGCGAGAAAATGGCGGTCGTGGCTGACGAACAGCATCGTGCCCTCATACTGCGACAGCGCCTTGATCAGCATTTCCTTGGTGTCGAGATCGAGGTGGTTGGTCGGCTCGTCGAGCACCAGAAGGTTCGGCGGGTCGAACAGCATGATCGCCATCACCAGGCGCGCCTTCTCGCCGCCGGAAAGCACGCGGCAGCGCTTTTCGATGTCGTCGCCGGAAAAGCCGAAACAGCCGGCAAGGGCACGCAGCGGCGCCTGCCCTGCCCGCGGAAATGTGCTTTCCAGCGTTTCGAATATGGTCATCTCGCCATCGAGAATATCCATCGCATGCTGGGCAAAATAACCCATCTTGACGCTGGCGCCGACGCTCACCGTACCCTCGTCAGGCGTGGAATCGCCGGCCACCAGTTTCAGCAGGGTCGATTTTCCGGCGCCGTTGACGCCCATGATGCACCAGCGTTCCTTGCGCCGGACCATGAAGTCGAAGCCCTCGTAGATGACCCGCTGGCCGTACTTCTTGTGCACGTTCTTCAGGTTGACCACGTCTTCGCCCGAGCGCGGTGCCGGCTGGAATTCGAAGGCGACGACCTGGCGGCGCTTTGGCGGCTCGACGCGGTCGATCTTTTCCAGCTTCTTCACCCGGCTCTGCACCTGCGAGGCATGGCTGGCACGCGCCTTGAAGCGCTCGATGAACTTGATTTCCTTGGCCAGCATCGCCTGCTGCCGCTCGAACTGCGCCTGCTGCTGCTTTTCGTTCTGCGCCCGCTGCTGCTCGTAGAATTCGTAATTGCCGGAATAGGTGTTGAGCGAGCCCGCGTCGATCTCGATGATCTTGTTGACGATGCGGTTCATGAACTCGCGGTCGTGCGAGGTCATCAGCAGCGCGCCCTCGTAGCCTTTGAGGAACTGCTCCAGCCAGATCAGGCTTTCGAGGTCGAGATGGTTCGACGGTTCGTCGAGCAGCATCACGTCGGGGCGCATCAACAGAATGCGGGCCAGCGCCACGCGCATCTTCCACCCGCCCGACAGCTTGCCGACGTCGCCGTCCATCATCTCCTGGCTGAAGCTCAGGCCGGCGAGCACTTCGCGGGCCCGGCCCTCCAGCGCGTAGCCATCGAGTTCTTCATAGCGGGCCTGTACCTCGCCATAGCGCTCGATGATGGCATCCATCTCGTCGAGCCGGTCCGGATCGACCATGGCGGCCTCGAGCTCGCGC
>DPXQ01000121.1:0-548 GCA_003527225.1 Rhizobium sp. | reverse complement strand
GGGGGCTTGAGGAGTTTCCGGGCGCCTTATGTCACGGGTCGCGCGGCCTGTCGAAATCTTATCGCAGTGCAGCGGCGGTTTTGGCGTTTCGGCAGCGATCTGCCGGACCCATTGGCGCGAAACGCGCTGCACCCAGGCCCGGACAGCCGCGGCCCGGATGCCCGGCGAGCGATCGGGCGCAGTTGCCGACAGATCACCACTAGGAAACAGCCCTCCGGCTCTCTAGACTTCGCCGACGGCCGCCCTGGCCGGGAGGAACGGAGAAGGAGGCCGTTGTTCCGTGAAGCTGCGACATGCCCTTGTTTTCGTCATCCTGCCGGTCTTCATCGGGTTGGCCGCCATCGTCGGCGGTGCCGTCGCGACGCGCGCGTATATGGAGGAAGCCTCGCTTCAGGCAAGCTCGGCCCTGCGGCTTGCGGTCTCGGCGCTGGGCGGTCATCTCAGCCGTTTCGAACCGCTACCCGCGCTGATCGCCGATCACGACGACATCAAGGCGCTGCTGCGTGCGCCCTCGGATCCCGTTCTGCGGGAAACCGCGAACGCCTATC
>DPXQ01000167.1:25603-26766 GCA_003527225.1 Rhizobium sp. | reverse complement strand
TTTAGAGAATTGCCGTTTTTTCCCGTTTTGACACGCCGTGTTGCAAGTGCAGCTGTGACCGCCTGGCCTGGCCGGGAAATAGATATGACCGGAAACAGATTTGGTGTGGGGGCGACATACCTGCGCGTCAGAGTTCTTCGATCTTGCCGCCGGCGATCTTCAGCACGGCCAGATGGCCGGTCGCGAAGGCTCCGGTGTCGATGCAGATGCGGCCCTTTCCGTAGGTGACCTGCGGCGCCGGCGTGTGCCCGTGCACCACGACGAGCGGCAATTCCGGTCCGCGGCTGAGGAAAGGTTCGCGGATCCACATGAGATCTTCGTCGCTCTGTTCCTCCAGCGGCAATCCGGGCCTCAGGCCGGCATGGACAAAGGCGATCCGCCCGATGGTCAGCAGGCAGGGAAGCGACTTCAGATAGTCCAGGTGCTCCGCCGGTATCGCCTCCCGCGCCAGCTCGGCCAGTCGCTCCAGTCCGCGCGGGCGGTTCAGGATGAGGCTGGCGTCGATGCCGTAGGAAAACAGCGTCGCGTGACCGCCGAGCTGAAGCCAGCCTGCATGCGCTGCGGGGTCAGTCAGGAAGCGCAGGAACAGGTCGTCATGGTTTCCGCAGAGACTGATTCGCTCGAAGCCTGCGGGCGGCGGTCCAGCGAGGTGTTCGAGAACCTGGCGCGAACTGCGCCCCCGGTCGACATAGTCGCCGAGCATGACGATGAGTTTCCTGCCGTGGGTCCCCGAGGCGTCGCGCGCAATCCTGGCTTCTGCTTCAAGCAATTCCGTCCGGCAGCCATGGACGTCACCGATAGCGTAGATGGCGGCGAATTCGGTTTCGCGTTCGAACGACAGTCTGCCACGCCCTTCGGCCGCGGCCGTCTGGCTGTTGCGGAACAGTTTCCGTAGCAATCCTCTCATTCAGGCTCACGCTCCGTGACTTATGCCCGGCATGTTCTGGCGGCCGGAATGCCTGACCGGCGCCGGGCGAACCGCCGTTCGGCCCAGCGAGGGATCGTGTGCCGAGGCGGTTTCGTCACTACAGGAACGGAACAGCCTGCGCCAGCGGGTAGAATGGCCTTCATTGGTGCTAAGCGACGACCGCGGCGATTGCCAAGCCCGAGCCTCGCTCGGCATTGCCGTCCGATTCCGTGCCGGCAATGAGGTAGTCGTCGGG
>DPXQ01000167.1:25108-25465 GCA_003527225.1 Rhizobium sp. | reverse complement strand
GGCGACCAGCCCATGGCGATGAGGCGCTTGCGCTTGATCAGGGCAAAGTCTTCGCAGTCGCCGCTGCCGCCCGAGACCTGCCAGACGTCGCCGCCATCGGCCGCCGGGGAATCGTTGACGGCGCGCACCGAGCGGTTGACGCTCGCATTGACGCGTTTCAGCTGGCTTTCCCGATAGGAAGTGAGCGCGATGACGGAGGAGCCGCTGCTCCTGGAGCATTCGGCCGGGTTCTGCATGCAGAACCTGACATGGGCGAAGGGCGCAAGGGTGGGCGTCCGTGCGGCGATGAAGCTGACGGTCGGCGTGTCGCGCAGGTTGCGGGCAAAACCGCCGGGGCCGGCTGCGGCCGCGGGATTG
>DPXQ01000167.1:0-25042 GCA_003527225.1 Rhizobium sp. | reverse complement strand
AATTGCCGTTTTTTCCCGTTTTGACCCAATGAAACGCCGCCGGGTGGTGGCGTGATTTAAGGGAACGAGCCTTGCTACAGGCGTGCCGAGGCATTCCATTGGTTGCGGGCGGGCAGGGGCGCTTTTGTTTGCGTCGCCCAAAGTATGGGCATGGCGCTACAAATTTCGGCGACCTTTTTTGGTGAAATCGGCAATTTGTTTCGAGTAATGCACTGAAATGATGCAGATAGCCAATAATAGTTCGTCAAACGATGGAGAGATTCCGATCGTTGCGATGTTCGATATTTGGCATTTTCAAACATTGCGCATATAGCAAAAGTCATATTCTAGTCGACATTGATTCCGTCGTTGATTCTGTATCTAGGGTATTGAGTGTATGTTGTATCACAGTCACAGTATTGTACTGTTATTGCGAAGTTCGTTCGAGTCGTGGCACAAAATGGTTGCGCTCTTCGGGTTGATGATAGTTACATCAATTCAAATTTTAGGATGATCATATGCGCTCAATGTCGTCTAAGCTGACCGCCGTAGTAATGTCATCACTCCTGGCAGGCTGTACTGCGGTGCCGAATGCGGGGCCGTCGTATCATGCCATCGAGGGGCAGGCGGCAGTGAAGCTGTCGACAAAGGACAAGAAGGTCGGCATCGATTATGTGCTGATCGACATCAACAAGAGTATTCTTGGCTATTTCCAGTCCGAGACGGTCTCGTCTCTCAAGGACGGTTTCGGCGGTGGTCGCGGCGGCGCTCCGACCATTCCGCTCGGTGTCGGCGATGCCGTCGAAGTGTCCATCTTCGAAGCTCAGGCCGGCGGGTTGTTCATCCCCAGCGATGCGGGCAGCCGACCGGGCAATTTCATCACCCTGCCGGCCCAGCAGATCGATAGCAATGGCAGCATCTCGGTCCCTTATGCCGGCCGCATCCGCGCCGCAGGGCGTGCCAAGGAGCAGGTCGAGCGCGAGATCGAGGATCTGCTCGCCAATCGCGCCATCGAACCGCAGGTCGTGATCACCGTCACGGAGCGCAAGTCGAGCCAGGTTGCCGTGCTCGGCGACGTGAATGATCCGCAGAAGGTGGAGATTTCCTCGGGTGGCGAGCGTGTGCTCGACGTGATCTCGACGGCCGGCGGCATCAGCGCGCCGGGCATCGAGACCTACATCACCTTGCAGCGCAACGGTCGCACGGCGACGATCTCCTACAACAAGCTGTCCAATTCGCCCGCCGAGAACATTTATGTCGCCCCCGGCGATACGATCTTCGTCAATCGCGAGCGGCGCACCTTCCTCGCCTTCGGAGCATCCGGCGCAAACGGTCGCTTCGACTTCGAGGAATCCTCGTTGTCGCTGGGCGAGGCGCTCGCCAAGTCGGGTGGCCTGCTGGACAATCGTGCCGAGCCGGCGCAGGTCGTGCTCTATCGCACGGTCGACGCCAAGACGCTTCACAAGCTGAACATCGACACGTCGTCGTTCCAGACGGATGAGATCCCGGTCATTTTCCGCGCCAACATGCGCGATCCTGCCGCCTTCTTCGCGGTTCAGAAGTTCGCGATGCAGGACAAGGACATCCTCTACATCTCGAACCATGACTCGGTGGAGCTGATCAAGTTCCTCGACATCGTCAACTCCGTATCGTCTACCGCATCCGGCGTATCGTCCGACGTCGTGGCGACCCGTGACGCGGTGCGTGAGATCGCGGATTGAGTGAAGGGCAAGAATATCGGCCAGGATTAAGCTTAATGTTGGCCGATATTCTACATTGCATTGCAAAAGCCCTGTGATGGGACTATGGTTGTTAAAAGTAAATTAACTGCGTTTCTGAGGGAAGATCGAGATGACGGTGTCTAACGTAACCTGCAAGTTCGCTGTCAGCCTTGCTGTGGCCATGCTTGCCTCGAGTGCATTCGTTTCCGGTGCCTCCGCTCAGGAGACGATGGCTCCTGTTGCCTGCTTCCAGTCGCCGGCCAAGCTCAGTGAGGGCGACATTGCCGCGTTTCTCGCTGCCCCGGCCTCGCTGCTGACGGAGAACCCGAACGGTGGCCTGCCTCTGTCGAGCCGCGTTCGTGCGCTCGCAGGGTCGAGTTCCTCGACGATCGATGCGATCCTCGCTCTGGTTTCCGGCGCCAATGCCGATCAGAAAGCGGCGATCGGTTCCGGTCTTGCCCGTGCAGCCCGGGCCTGCGCGGCTTCCAATCCGGAATATGCGGCCCTGATCCAGGAGAAGGTCGCCGGCGCAAGTTCGCCGGAACTCGTGACGGCCTTCCTTGCTGCCAGCAATGAAGTCCAGACGGCCGCGCTCGGTGGCCTCACCGGCGGTGCGACCGGCGGCGGCGCAGCCGGCATCGGCGGTGGCGGCAGCGCCGGTCTCGGCACCGCGGGCCTTGGCGGCGACACGGTCTACACCCAGGGCGCCGGCAGCTTCTCGGCGAGCGGCAGCGGCCAGTATTTCGGCTCGTCCGACAATGGCAATGGCAGCGTTAGCCCCACCCAATAAGGCTTTCGAAGTCTCCACCTTCAATGCCGCCGCGTGAGCGACGGCATACAATGTCTGCTGTTTTGTGAGGTGCTTTGTTGCTGTCCCCAGATAAGATCACCTCCCGTGATGCAGATGAGTGGGGATCGGATACTGGATCGGACACTTCCGGCGATCTCGAGAGGCTGATCGCGATCGCCCGTCGCCAGTGGCGTGTGGTGGCCGTGTCGGCGGTTGCGGCGCTGATCGTTGCTTTCGGATATATTCTGACGGCGGTGCCGCTTTATACCGCCAGCACCTCGGTTCTCATCGATCGCAGCAAGAGCAGCATCGTCGATCAGCTGTCCGCCATGGGCGGGGTCGACGCCGACGAGGCTTCGATATTGAGCCAGGTGGAGCTCTTGCGCTCCGACACCATCGCCAGTGCCGTCGTAACGAAGCTGAAGCTCGCGGATGACCCGAGCTTCATGGCGTCGGGCGGTTCGCCCGTTTCCTCTCTGACCGGTCTGCTCGGCAGTCTCTTCAGTTTCACCGGCTGGTTCGCGCCCGATGTCGAGACCGCCGAAGACATCGAGAGAAAGAAGAACGCGGCGATTTCCAGGCTGCTGTCGGGTCTGGAAGTATCCCGCGTTGGCCGCACCTTCGTGCTCGAAATCAGCTACACCTCTCCCAGCGCCGGAGAAGCTGCCCGCATCGCGCGGGCTGTCGCGGATGCCTATCTGGTCGACAAGCTGGAATCCAAATATGACGCCACGCGTCGGGCGAGCATATGGCTGCAGGAACGCATCGACGAGCTGAAGCAGAAGGCGGTCGAATCCGACCTCGCAGTTCAGAAGTTCCGCGCTGAAAACGGGCTTGTGACCGCGGATGGCCGCCTCGTCAGTGACCAGCAGCTCACCGAGCTGAACAGCGCGCTGATCGTGGCGCAGGCCGATGTCGCCAAGGCGCAGGCCCGCTACGACCGCATCAGGTCGATCATCAGTTCCGGCCGCACGGACGCGATCGTCACCGATGTTCTGGACAGCTCGATCTCCAACGATCTGCGCAAGAAATATCTCGAGGCATCCAAGCTCGAAGCAGAGATCTCGAGCCGGCTTGGCCCGAACCATGTGCAGGCCGTTCGGCTCCGTTCCGAGATGAGCGAGTTCCAGCGGCTGATGTTCGAGGAACTCGGGCGCATCGCCGAAAGCTATCAGAGCGAAGTGACGGTCGCCCAGTCGCGCCTGAAATCCCTTCAGGAGAACGTGACGGCTGCCCAGGGGGCCAGCGCCAGTGCCGGCGAGAGCCAGGTCCAGCTACGCGAGCTGGAGCGTACCGCGGAATCCTACCGCAGTCTCTATCAGACATTCCTCCAGCGCTTCCAGGAAGCGACCCAGCAGCAATCCTTCCCCGTGACCGAAGCGCGGGTGATCTCGGCAGCGACCGTTCCGGGCGGCCCGAGCCATCCGCGCAAGCCGTTCATCCTTGCGCTGGGGCTTCTGCTCGGCCTGTGCATCGGCGGCGCGATCGGGGCCTTCCGCGAGTTCCGCGACCGCTTCTTCCGCACGGGCGATCAGATCCGCGACGTTCTTGGCGTCGAATTTCTCGGCAGCGCGCCGCTCGTTGCGGAAAGCGATGCGCCGGTTGCCAAGGGTGGCGATCATCCGCGCAACATCCGTCGCGCAAATGCGATCACCAGCTATGTTCTCGACCATCCGCTGTCGATGTTCGCCGAGACGCTGCGCAGCACCAAGATTGCCGTCGACCTCGGATCCAAGGTGGGGGGGGCCAAGGTCATCGGCATGATTTCCACCCTGCCGGGCGAGGGTAAGTCCACGGTTGCGATCAACTTCGCCGAACTCCTGGCGATGCAGGGCGCAAAGACGCTGCTGATCGACGCCGACCTGCGCAATCCGGGCGCGACCCGGGCGATCGGTCGCCATGCCGAAGCCGGTCTGCTCGAAGCGTTGATCGATAACCGGTCGATCCGCGACCTCCTTCTGCTCGATCCGAAGACCAAGCTCGCCTTCCTGCCGGCCGTGGTGACGCGCCGCGTGCCCCATTCCTCTGAGCTTCTGGCATCGCAGGCCATGCACGCGATCATCGAGACGGCCAAGGACAACTTCGACTACATCATTCTGGACCTTCCCCCGCTCGCGCCGGTCGTCGATGCGCGCGCCGTTGCGGCTCGGGTCGACAGTTTTGTCTACGTCATCGAATGGGGCAAGACTTCGCGAAAGGCCGTTGCGACGGCCTTGTTTGCCGATCAGGAGATCGTCCGCAAATGTGCTGGCGTTGTTCTCAACAAGGTCGACGAAGATAAGATGAAGCTTTATCGTACCTATGGATCGAGCGAATATTACTATTCGCGTTACTCGTCCTACTATCACGAGGACTAGGATCTGTTCATGTCGCGTGTCCGCGCCGCGATCGCATTGTTTCTTGTTCTGTGCGGGCTTCTCCTTGTGTTGTCCGTCGCGGAGCTGAGGGCTTCCGTCCGCTTCGGCCAGTTGATGCTCATGGCCCGCTACCTGGAGACCGGAACGCCGGTGACGCGGGCATCCGTCACGAACCTGGCCGACTGGGCCGACAAAGTCGTCTCGGGTGATTATTGCCGCTCGGACATCGTCCGCGCAGGATTGACGGTGAAGCTCGCCGAGCTCGACCAGCGGAATTCCTTCTACGACTATGACGCCTGGGCGGCCGGGCTCGAGGCGACCGAGCGCTACATTCGCCATGCGATCGGGTGCACGCCGAGCGACGGTAATTTCTGGCTTAGGCTTGCCATGGTCCGGCGAGCCATCGCCGAGCGTCCCGAGGAAATCGCCTTTCTGATGCAGCAGTCGGTCAACTATGCGCCCGCCGAGCAGGCGGTCCTCGCCGCTCGCTTCACGGTCTGGAATGCGGCAGGGGAGCTGACGCTCAAGGCGGCTCGGGCAGCGCTGGACACCGATCTGCAGACCTTGCTGCGCTACGCAGATGTGCAATTGATCCGCCGCATCCTACAAAAGCCTGGCGAGGGGCTGCTGCCGCACCTGCGCAGCGCAGCCGCCTTGCTGCCGGCGGAGCGACGGGCCGAACTGACGCGTGCGAAGATCGTATTCTAGGTCGCTTTGCAACTATAAGAAGTCTCTTTGCGTTGCGGTGGGCGTCATGCTGCGTCGCCGTTGTCGCGAACGTGCAGCCTCCTCACAAACGAGGACGGTCTTGTGTGGCGCCAAAGCAATACTTCTAGTTTCAAGGCTTCATGGGTTAACCAAAGGTTAAATTTGAGGATGACATTTATGATCGGGCGTTTTATCTTCGAAAAAGTCAGGATGATCTGAAAGATGTTGGGAGTAAACATTGGCGATTCTCGTTAGGTCCCAGTGCTCAAATCGTCATGATGATGCTTTTGAGTTGCGTATTTCGGAATCATATAAATTAACTGATGTTTCGGTCGCGTTGCATCAGGAGAAGCGGTTTCATTTCGTAGCCAAGCGCATTCTCGATGTGTGCATTTCTGCCCTTGCGCTGCTGATATTGCTGCCCTTTCTTCTAGCCGTCGCGCTTCTGATCAAGTTGGACAGTCCCGGGCCCGTGCTTTTCAAGCAGGAGCGCTGGGGTAAGGGCTGCAGCAAGATCCGCGTCTTCAAGTTTCGTTCGATGCGAACCGACCGCTGCGACCTGAGTGGAATCAACCAGACGGTGCGTGACGATCCGCGGGTTACCCGTCTCGGTGCCATCATGCGCCGCACCAACATCGATGAACTACCGCAGCTTCTGAATGTGTTGAGGGGCGACATGTCGCTCGTCGGACCACGGTGCCATGCCGTCGGCATGCTGGCTGCGGGCATGCCCTACGAAGAACTGGTGCCGGAATATCATCGCCGGCACGTCATGCGGCCGGGCATGACCGGTTTATCGCAGATGCGCGGCCTTCGCGGCCCGACGGACCGCCAGGGCAAGGCGCGGGCGCGGATCGCGTGCGATCTCCACTACGTGGACAACTTCACCATCTGGCTCGACCTGCGCATCATCCTCGGCACCATCATTTCCGAACTCAAGGGCGGCAACGGTTTCTGACTATAGTCCGGCCGGCCATCGCCGTCGTCTGGACCAGCTTCAGCGCGAAGCGTGTAATTGCCGGGATGGGCGCCTTCCAAATCTTCGTGGTGTTTCCCTCGTCCAGCAGCCCCGGATTGATTGCTTTCAGACCTCGCGGATCGCCGGGGAGCGTCTCGTCCGGGCAAGCGAGATGGAGACGAGGGGGGCGAGCAAGGCGGCGAAAAATATCGCCAGACCAGGTAGTTGCAGGGAAAAGTCGAGTGCCGAATGCAGGGCGGCAAGGATGAGGACCGCGATCCCCATCGCCGGGTAGACCCGGGCCTTGCGTCGTTCCCTGAGGCCGGTCATGAAGGTCGTCGCCAGTGCCCAGATCGCAACGACGATGCCGACCGGGAAAATCGCGCCGAGACCCAGGGTGCCTTCCAGATAGCCATTATGGGCTCTGTCCCAGACGCCCTCGATAGAGCAATCCGTCGAGCGATAGGCGGGAAAGCCCGGCTCGAAGGTGCCGAAGCCCATTCCGGCTACGGGATAGTCGGCGATGGCGCGAAGAATGCTCGTGGCGACGCAGAGGCGACCTTCGTCGAGGCCGCCGATTTCTGCTCTCAGCATGGTGCGTCCGGATAAGGCCAGTCCGAGGACGAGCAGTCCGGTGACGACCGTTGCGACCGCTATCAGCTGGGCGCGAATCTGCCTGCCTCGGACCGGGGAGACGTAACGCGAAGCCTGCTGTCGCGTCGCCGCCAGATAGGTGAGAAGAAAAAGCATGGCGACGAAGGTGCTGGCGATGCCGGCGCGCGATTGCGTCAGCATCAGGCCGCTCACGGTTGGTACGAGCAGGCAAATAAGAAGGATGGCCTCGCGGGCTCCCAGGGATTTGCGAACGGGCTTTCCGTCGATCAGGTGGCGGAGCAATGCCGTCAACTTGCCGTCCTGCCCGCATTGCCAGAGCAGTCCGCTGAGTAGGGCCGTCGTGAAGCCGAGGAAAGTGGCCGCGGTATTGCGGTTGACGAAGACGGCGGTGAAGTTGCGCAGATAGTCCCGCTTTTCCCAGAACAGCAGGTAGTTCGGCAGAAGCAGATACTGGACCAGGCTGAGGGTCGCGACGATGCCGGCACTGATCGCCAGCGCTCGCAGCATGCGGGTCGAGCGTTCCTCCGAGCGACAGAGGACGAGGCCGCCCATGAAGGCGACGAGGGGTGAGGCGATCTGGATGAGGGCCGCGAGCGTATCGGCGGGCGCCACTGATATCGTGGCGCGGCTGCGCCCGCTGGCAGCATTCGCCTCGCGCCAGCCGGGATTGGCAAGGCCTGTGAAGGAGAGGTCGACCGTTTGGAGCACGATCCAGAGCGACACTGCGGCAAGCATTGACAAGGCGAAGAGGAAAGGGCGGTAGGTGCGTTGTGGCGCGCCGAGGAGTACCGCTGCGCCGCAGGCCACAACAAACGTTGCTGAAGCGAACATGTTGGCGCTTTCGGCCGACACGGAGCCGCGCGGTAAGAGGCCTCCGACCGCGACGGCAAGGAAGGCGACGAACAGCGCTGTTTCCATACGGTTCGCCACGGCTCCGCTTTCGCTGCGCTCGCTCGTCAACGACATGACACCATTCCTTCCCCCTCTGTTTTCCATGGCCCGCAGCATTGTCGCTGCGCTCCGTGTCGCCGTTCGCGCCAAATTGCCTGCAAAATAGGCGTCTTCTGTTGCTGTCGGTCTCCTGTTCTCCGCTTGCTGCTGCAAACAGGCAACAATTCCGGTGGTTCCTTGCGCTTTTTACATACCTTTCGGCGCGAGCGCGCCTGGATATGCATATATATTTGTCATCTGCAGTTCAAAAAATAATCAAAACAATAAAGTGATGTTTGTTTTGGCGTATAAGACCAATTTTGGGACATTCCGTGATTCCGATGTTATTTCAGTTGAATTGTCTCACGAATAACGAGTTTGTGTGGACGTTGGACGTATCGGGAAAAATTGGTCCTGCGATCCGACTTTGAGACCGATGTTAACTAACGGTAATCTATTTTGTTGCGTCGCACCACCGTTGATAATATTGTAACGTCATCAATGAATACGTCTATAAAATAATATATATACGATGGTGCGCTGCGGATTCAGAAAAAGGGGAGTAGATGGCCAAAGTAGCTCTGATTACCGGCGTAACGGGACAGGATGGGGCCTATCTGGCCGAACTTTTGCTTGAGAAGGGCTATATTGTCCACGGTATCAAGCGGAGGTCGTCATCGTTCAACACAGGGCGCATCGAGCACATCTACCAGGATCCACACGAAAGGGATCAGCGCTTCAAGCTCCACTACGGCGACCTGACGGATTCCACCAATCTCATTCGTGTCGTGCAGGAATGCCAGCCGGACGAGATATACAACCTTGCCGCCCAGTCCCACGTCGCGGTGTCCTTCGAGACGCCGGAATATACCGCCAATTCCGATGCCATCGGCGCGCTTCGGCTTCTCGAGGCGATCCGGATCCTGAAACTCGAGAACAAGACGCGTTTCTACCAGGCGTCGACCTCCGAGCTCTACGGGCTGGTGCAGGAGGTTCCGCAGAGCGAGAAGACACCCTTCTATCCGCGCAGCCCCTATGCGGCCGCCAAGCTCTATGCCTACTGGATCGTCGTCAACTATCGCGAAGCCTATGGCATGCACTGTAGCAACGGCATCCTTTTCAATCATGAGAGCCCGCTGCGGGGCGAGACCTTCGTGACCCGCAAGATCTCCCGCGCGGCCGCGGCGATCCGGCTCGGCAAGCAGGAAAAGCTCTATCTCGGCAATCTCGACGCCAAGCGCGACTGGGGCCATGCGCGGGAATATGTCCGGGGCATGTGGCTGATGCTGCAGCAGGACATTCCCGACGACTATGTCCTTGCCACCGGCGAAACGACAGAGGTCCGCAAATTTGTCGAATGGGCCTTCGAGGACGTCGGCATGCGGCTCGAGTGGAGCGGCGAGGGCGTGAACGAGAAGGGTTACGACGCCGTCACCGGCAAGTGCATCGTCGAGGTCGATCCGCGCTATTTCCGCCCGACCGAGGTCGACCTGCTGATCGGCAATCCGGCCAAGGCCCATGAAAAACTCGGCTGGAGGCACGAGACGAGCGTCAGGGCGCTCTGCCGGGAAATGGTCAACGAAGACCTCAAGGTGATGCAGACCGCGACGATCATGAAAGAGGCCTGATTTATGTACGATCTGGCTGGAAAGCGGGTCTGGGTCGCCGGACACAGGGGCATGGTCGGCTCGGCAATCACGCGCCGGCTCGCCTTGGAAGACTGCGAAGTGCTGACGGCCGGGCGCGCCGAACTGGATCTTCGCCGGCAGGATGCCGTCGAGGCCTGGATGGAGACGAACAGGCCGGACGCGGTCTTTCTCGCGGCGGCCAAGGTCGGTGGCATTCTTGCCAACGACACCTATCCCGCCGACTTTCTCTACGACAATCTGATCCTCGAAGCGAACATCATCCATGCCGCCTACCGGTCTGGCGTCGAGAAGCTGCTCTTTCTCGGCTCGTCCTGCATCTATCCAAAATTCGCTCCCCAGCCGATCACCGAGGACGCGCTTCTGACCGGCGCGCTGGAGCCGACCAATGAATGGTATGCGATTGCCAAGATCGCCGGGATCAAGCTCTGCCAGGCCTATCGGCGCCAGCATGGCTGCGACTTCATTTCGGCCATGCCGACCAATCTCTATGGGCCAGGCGACAATTTCGACCTGAACACCAGCCACGTCATGCCGGCCTTGATCCGCAAGGCGCATGAGGCGAAGCAAGTGGGTGCCGGGACGATCACGATCTGGGGCACGGGAACGCCGCGCCGTGAGTTCCTTCATGTGGATGACTGCGCCGACGCCTGCGTCTTCCTGATGAAATCCTATTCCGCCGAGGGCCACGTCAATGTGGGGTCGGGCGACGACATCACGATTCTCGAACTGACCAGGCTCGTCTGCGACATCGTCGGCTTCACGGGCGGGATCGAGCACGACCTATCCAAGCCTGACGGTACGCCGCGCAAGCTGATGAGTGCCGAGCGGCTGAGAGGCATGGGGTGGGCGCCCCGGATCGCTCTCGCCGAGGGCATCGCCGAGGCTTATCGGGCCTTCCTGGGCGGCCAGTTCGTCGACCGCAGGGCGGGTAGCCCGGCATGAGCGAGGTGTTCCATACGGCTCCGCTTCAGGACATCCCGGCCTCCCGGCCATCCGCCGAGGTGGCAAGCCTGGCGTCCAGCAAGGTCGTGGTCTACGGGATGAACTATGCGCCGGAGATGGCGGGTGTCGGTCGCTATACCGGCGAGATTGCGGAGCACCTGGCAAATCTCGGGGCCGAGGTGACCGTGGTGACCACGCCGCCGCACTATCCTGGCTGGAAAGTCCATGAGACCCATGGAAACCGCTATTCCCGGGCTCGGGAAGATCGGGTGCTGGTGTTTCGGGTTCCGCTACTTCTACGGCAAAAGATGGGCGGCATCTGGCGCCTGCTGGCGCCCGCAAGCTTTGCGCTCACGTCAGCACCCGTGGTGTTCTGGCAGATCGTCAGCCGCCGTCCCGCGACCGTCTTCTGCGTCGAGCCAACCCTTTTCGCCGCGCCTGTCGCGCAACTCGCCGCTTGGTTGGTGGGCGCGCGCACCGTTCTGCACGTGCAGGATCTCGAAGTCGACGCCGCCTTTGCCGTCGGACACCTTGCAGGCTTCAAGTGGCTGAAGGTGATCGGTCTGGCCTATGAGCGTTTCGCCTTGCTGCGTTTCCACCAGGTCGTCACGATTTCCACGCGCATGGCCGAGAAGCTCTCGCAAAAGGGCGTTCCGGCGGACCGCGTCGCGGTCGTCCGCAACTGGGTGGATCTGTCGCACATCTATCCGATGGAAGAGGTCAGCCCCTATCTCGCCGAGCTCGGCTTTTCCGACGAGGACTTCGTCGTGCTGTACTCCGGCAATATCGGAGCAAAGCAGGGACTGAACGTTCTGCTGGATGCTGCCGAGCGGCTGCGCGACCAGCCGCAGATCAGGTTCGTGATTGCCGGCGAGGGGCCTTCGAAGAGCGAACTCGAGAATCGGTACGGGCATCTGCCGGGTGTGCAGTTTCTCCCGTTCCAGCCCTATGCGCGGCTCAACGCCTTTCTCAACATGCCGGATCTGCACGCCCTGCCGCAGGAGAGTGGCGCCGCCGATCTGGTGCTGCCCTCCAAGCTCGGCGGCATGCTCGCCTCCGGCAAGCAGATCATCGTGACGGCCGACCCGGGTACGGAACTCGCCGATTTCGTAGGCGAGACCGCCATCGTCACGCCGCCCGGTGATGCGGAGCGGCTCGCGGAGGCGATCCGCCGGGCGGCCGGCTACGAGATACCCATCCGTAAGATAGACCAGGGCCAGTTGGCCAAGGGCCTGTCAAAGCAAGGAGGCCTTTCCGAACTCATCCGCTTCCTGCTCCCGCGGAATGCGTCGCGAGCCGGCGGCGAGCGGGCCGTTTCAGATGTGTATTCGGCCGGCGACGGGCAAAAGGCGGGCACATGAAGGTCGGGATTCTCACATATCACGACATCAACAATTTTGGCGCCCAGCTGCAGGCTGCATCGGTGCAGCGTTTCCTCGCATCGTCAGGCGTCGACGCCGAGTTGATCGATTTTCGCCCGTGGCGCCATGAAGTCCGACGGAACATGACCCTCCTCAGGGCGCTGGCGAGAATGGATTTCCGGCGGTTCGGCCGCGAGCTTTCCCGAAATCAGTCTTTTCGATCTTCCATCGCGGAAATGGCCGCTCTTTCGAAGCGCCAGGCATTTCTCTCGCGCTCTGTTTCTGAAATTTCTAAAGATTATCAAGTGCTTGTCTGCGGAAGTGATGAGCTCTGGAACTTCGGAAACTACCTTGGATACATGGCGCCCTACATCCTGGACTTTCCCGTCCGTCCGGGGGTCGTGAAGATCAGCTATGCGGCTTCCATGGGCTCCTATGGGCCGTCCGGGGACATGTCCGGAAAGATGAAGTCGGCTCTCTCCGGCTTCTCGCGGATTCTCGTCCGTGACCCGACGACCGAGACTTTTGTCAGGGATCTCGGCCTGGACGCGACCCGTGTCGTCGATCCGACCTTCCTGACAGACCTGGGGGCGATCGTGCCTGATATCGGCGACTTCATGATGATCTCCGGCGGGATGAAGCATGCGCAGGTGGAGCAGGCCCTTGCGGCCGCCCTGCAGCTGAAGCTGCGCCCCATCAGCGTCGGTGTCGCCTATCCCGGCCACGAGGATATCCATGTGAAGGCGACGCCGCGTGAGTGGATCGGCTATGTGAAGGCTGCGACGTGCCACGTCACCTCGCTCTTCCATGGCGCGGCCCTCTCGCTGAAATACGAGACGCCCTTCAGTGTTTTCCTGACACCGGGAAAGGAGCAGAAAATCCTGTCGCTTCTCGACTGGATGAGCGAGGGTGGCCGCGTGGTTACGGCCGATGCCGATGCCGCCACCATCGCTCTTGTGGCCTCAACTCCGCTTTCGCCGCAACTGGGAGCGATCCGCGATCAGCGGGTGGCGGCTTCCCAAGATGCGTTCATGGCGGCCTTGACAGGTGCATGACCGGATGTCCCAGAAGCCAAGGCTCATCGGAGCAGCGATGGCCGCCAGGGGCATGGCCTGGGCTATATTCTCGGTGCTGGTCTCGAAGGTCATGTCCTTCGTTTCCCAGATCGTCCTCGGCTACGTCCTGTCGGCCCAGACATACGGAGCTTTTGCCATCGCTGCGATGGCACTTTCGCTGACGGCCGGTTTCCAGAATGCGGGAGTGTCGAAAGCGCTCATCCAGCAGAAGGAGAATTTCGATGAGCTCGTCGGCAATTATGCGGCATTTTCGCTCCATCTCGGGGGTATCGGGGGGCTGCTACTGGTCGCTGTCTCCTTTGTGCTGGCAACCGCCTATGATGTGCCCCCCCTTGTCGAAATCCTTTGTGTCAGTGCCATATCGATCCCGCTGATGTCCCTGAGCGCAATTTATGGCGCGAAGCTCAGCAACGCCTTCCGGTTTCGCGACCTGCAGATGGCGGGCATCATGGTGGCGTTCCTCTACAATGCCGCGTTGATCGCTTTTGCCTGTCTGGGCTTCGACTACATGACGATCGCTGCGGCGACCGTGTTCTCCCAGCTCGCGGGCTATTTCCTCTACGTGCGCCTGGCGGGCGGGGTCGCGGTGAACTACCGGCTGCCGCTGCGGACCTTCTCGCGGATCTTCGTTTCCTTGCGCTGGCTGATCTTCATCAGCTTCCTGTTCGGTCTGATGCGCAACGGCGACTATCTCGTCCTCGGTCGCCTCGTGACCCAGCAGGAACTCGGCTACTACTATTTCGGGTTCATGTTGACGGCCAATATCGGTGTCCTGCTCACGACCGCGATCAACCAGACCTTTCTGCCGCTGTTCTCCTCGATCAAGGAGGATGCGGCGAGGCTGCAGGACATGATCGCCAAGATTGGCGTGATGATCGGATTTCTGTGCGGAATGCTGTGCCTGGTCGCGGTGGGGCTCCTGCCGCAACTCATTCACGTCGTGTGGGCAGGCAAATGGGATCCGTCAGCGTTGACTGCGGTCGCCATGGCAATCGCCTTGCCGCTGCGCATCTACGCCACGCTCGGCACCGTGACGATGGAGGCGAAAGGCCGCTGGCGAATGCGGGCGGGCCTTCTCGTCGCCGACGCGGTGGGCATCATGGTTGCCGCGGCGGCGGGTGCGGCACTGGGCGGTTACGAGGGCGCCGCGATCGCGGTCGCCCTGGAGACAGCGCTGAGCGGCGTGGTGATCTTTCCTCTTGCCGCACGGCAGATCGGAATGTCGCTGGTTCACAGCAGCCGCCTTCAGGCGCGAACGGCACTGCCTTTCCTGGCGTGCGCCGCCATCCTCTATTTCGCGACATCGGTGGCGACCCCCGGTCTCGGGACGTTTCCGGGTGCGGCGATGGATCTGATTTCGACGGGATTGGCATGTGCTGCGTACCTTGGCGCAGCGCTGGTCGTGGATCCCACCCTATTGCCGACCCTCAAACGCTACCTGCGCAAGTGATGCCGTGATGCACCAAGTGAACGGAGATGTATGATGCAGATGCTTGAAAAGACGAAGGCACCCGATCTGCCGGCATTCTGCGACGCGCATGGCCTCGAAGTCTTCGAGAATGTCAGCCTGACCAAATACAGCTATCTGAAGACCGGGGGGCTGGCGCGCTATGTCATTTATCCGCGAAACATCGAAAGCCTGGTGTGCCTGCTGACCCATCTGGCCGATACCGGCCGGCGCTTCAAGGTCATAGGCAATACCTCGAACCTCCTGTTCAAGGATGCGACCGACTATTCCGTGCTTGTCTGCACGCTGTGGCTAAACGACTTGTCCGTCGCCAACGGGGAAATCGTAGCCGAATGTGGGGCCTCCTTGCCGGAATTGTCCCGGCAGGCGCTCTATAGCGGTTTTCGCGGATTTGAGGGGCTGGAGGGCATTCCGGGCACCGTCGGCGCCGGCATTTTCATGAATGCGGGGGCCTACGGCTCGGAGATCAAGGATACACTGCTCGCAGTTGATCTTGCCGAGGCCGGCGGTTCCGTTCGCCGCATCCCTGCGGAAGAACTCGGCCTCGACCATCGCTCGTCATCGCTGCGCAGCGGACAGCTCAACGGAACGATCCTGCGGGCCTATTTCAAGGGTACTCCGGGAAGCATCCCGTCCATCCATGCGAAGATGGAACTTTTCCACGAAAAGCGCCATCGCTACCAGGATTTCCTCTATCCCAACCTCGGCAGCCTGTTTTCCGGTTCGCCCTATGACGTTTTCGCCCGCCGCGACAAGTCGGTCCGGTGGATGATGAAATACGACCTGTGGAGACGACGGTTCGCTAAGTATTTCCTGAAAGGGACGCCCACCGATCGCAAGTGGATCAATGCCTATCTCGTCAAGCGTCTCGGACTGTCCTACCCGGTCCAGCCCTTCTCCGACAAGACCATGAATTGCCTGGTCAATCGCGGTCAGGGAACGGATGCCATGATCGCTTTCATAGAGCAGATGCAGGCATTGACCGAGGGGCGTCTGCCACTCGAAAACGAAATCCTTGAAGCGTTCTGAGGCCGTCATGGAAAGACGGGAAGGATCGCCTTGATGACGACAAGCGGAACGGCAGCAGCGGCTGGCAAGGGACCCGTGCTGGGCCTGGTGCTCGGCACCGAGGGATACGGCGTTCGCCGCTCGTGGCTCGAACTGTTCCGCGGGCTGCAGGCGCGGGATATTCCATCGGCTGCCGTCGTGTTGCGACGCGGGGAGATGGGGGCGGCGCTTGAGGCGGTCGGCACGTCCGTCGCGTACATCGATGTCGGGGCCACGCCGCCGATGGCCGGTGGCGGCATCAGGAAATATCGCCAGTTGCTGAGCCGCGGAGCCGTCCAGCTGAAGGTCCTGCGGGCGTTGCGGTCCGAGATCAATCTTGCCGGCGCCGGGACACTCGTTCTTCAGAGCCCGCTCGAGGTCCCGCTCGCCGGGCTTGCCGCTCGTCTTTCCGGCATCCGTGCATACTGGATGATGCCGAATGCGATCAGTTCGGGCTATCCCTTCGATCTCAATCGGCGTGTCTATCGCTTCGCGTTCAGGCATTTGAACGTCGTGCCGATTGCCAACAGCCTGTTCACCGACACGACGATCGGGCGCGGAGACTTCGAACGGCACATTTGCCAGCTCGGCATCGATCCGGCCGAGTTCGATCCGGCCGTTCCGGGGGGCGTTCGCCGCGCGGATCTCGGAATCCCGGAGAATGCCATCGTGCTCGGCGTGTTTGCCCGGATGGTGGCGGAGAAGGGGCAGCTGCGTCTCGCCGAAGCCCTCGGCGACCTTGGCAATGAGGCCGCTTGCATTCATCTCCTGCTGTGCGGCGGGCCGCTCCACAGCGCCTATGCCGCCGAACTCAAGAGCTTCGTGCAGGATCATGGCCTGACCGGCCGCGTGCACTTCACCGGGCCGATCAGCGACGTGGCGTCCTATTACAAGATCTGCGACGTAGTTGTGAACAGCCGACTCGACCCGGAACCCTTCGGGCTTTCGGTCATCGAGGGCATGATGCTTGGCAAGCCGGTGCTCGCCCACAAGGCCGGCGGTCCGGGCGAAACCGTGATCGACGGGCAAACCGGGTGGCACATCCAGGGGCCCGACAAGGCGGCTTTCGTCGCCGCGCTCCGGCGTGTCCTCGCCGGTTTGCCGCGGCTTGCGGAGATCGGCCAGGCGGCGCGCGCGCATGCGCTCGCCAATTTCACCAGTGACAGGACGGTGGGGCGCATCGTGGACATTATCACCGGAGGGAGAAAGGCTTGAAAACCGCACCTCAGCGATCCCCCTGGATTTCACGGCTGCTGCTCGTCTCCGGAGCGGGCATGGCCCTGGTCTATTCGGGCTACATCCTCGCCTGGGTGAGGACGAGCGGTACGGGGGAGGACAGTTTCGTCGAAATTGCCATCGCGCTGGCGGCCGGCATGGGCATGCTCTTCGCCGCCTCCTACAAGCGTGCCGTCTCGCTGACCATATACCAAGTGCTCTATCTGCTGCCGATCCTGCTCTACTTTCTGGTTTCGCTGAGCGCCGCCTATTACTATCAGGACACCAAGATCTTCCTCTGGCTGTTGTTCGGCCTGGTCTATCTCGCCCTGATGAGCCAGGCCGATATCGCAAGATCACGCGTCGTCGACGGTTTCCTGTTGGTCGGCCTGATCGAACTCATGTTCTTCCTCGCTTTCAACCGTGAGGCGATCTTCTCCTACACCGGCGGCCGCGGTCGCGTTTCCTTCGACAACTCCGCCTATACGTTGACCGCCTATGCGATCGCCGGCGGCACGCTCGCCGCGCTCTACTCGATGGTCTTCATGGGCAAGGCCTGGCTGCGCTCTGCCGTCGTTCTGGGGCTTTCGATTATCGTGATCCTGGGGAGCGGTACGCGCTCGGTGCTCGTCGGTCTGGCGGCGGCCGTTTTCTGCCTTTACTTCCTCAACCGGATCAGCCGATCCACGCTCCGACGCGTCGTGGTCTATACGGGCGCCGCGTTCGTGTTCGCAGCTCTGGTCTTTTCGACTGTCCCCAGCCTGCGGGACAGACTTGCCAATACCATCGACCTGATGATGTCCGGTCTCAGCACTCTGTCGGGTGACCAGTCGGATTTCGAGCAATCGGCGCACGGACGACGGATTTCGCGTGAGATCGGTATCGACAACTTCACGAACAACCCGCTCACGGGGGCCGGATACCGGACCCGCCAGCTGGATTTTCCCCTGCTGCAGTCCTATCAGGACTTCGGCATGGTCTTTGGCGTCGCGTTCACCTTCGCCTTCCTCGTTCTTCCCTATCTCGTCGCGTTCACGGCGTTCAGGCGTGGCACGGATTCGGAGAAGTTCATCGCCGCCCTCTTCGTCCTGAACTCACCACGCCTGTTCCTGCATGGTACGAGCTATGACTGGGTGACGTTCACCTTTGTCGTGCCCGTCTACAGCGTGCTGCTGAACAGGCCGGAATGGGGACTGCTCTTCTCGCGTCGCGGGCGCCGCATCTCTCCGTTGCGCAAGGAGGCCCTCAATGCCGAGCGTTAACGTGATCTATCACCAGTTCCCCCACTATCGGCGGCCGATCATGCTGGAACTCGTGCAAAACGGGTCGAACGAATACAAATTCTTCGCAAGCGTCAAGCCGGTAGCGGGGATCGTGCCTTTCGCCGGTGACGACAAGGTCCGGGTAACGCCTCTCCACTTTCGTGTCTGGCACGGACTTTGGCTGCTCAAGGGCTATTGGTCGGCCGTGGTCGACCGCGATTGCGGGGCCCTCGTCATTCTCGCCAACCCGAACATGCCGGCAAGCTGGCTGATGGCGATCGTCGGGCGTCTGACGGGCAAGAAGGTGCTGTTCTGGGCGCATGGATGGCTCAAGCCGGAACCGGTCTTCAAGCGGACATTCCGCAACCTTTACTTCCGGCTGGCGCATCACATGCTGGTCTACGGCGAACGCTCGCGGAGGATCGGTATCTCGCTCGGCTATCCGGCGGATCGCATCACGGTGGTCTACAACAGCCTGGATTTTGATCGCGCCAAGGCCCTCGTGGCGGAGATCGAGAGCGGGGCAGAGGCGCTGCCGCGGCCACAGGACCTGTTCGCCGAGAACGAGCGTCCGCTGATCATCTGCACTGCCCGCCTGACAAGACTTTGCCGCTTCGATCTGTTGCTGCACGCGGCGGCGAAGCTGAAGACAGAAGGGCGGCCGATCAATGTGCTGCTGGTCGGTGACGGTCCAGAGCGCCAGGCTCTCGAGGATCTGGCTCGCCAGCTTGGTGTCGACGCGTATTTCTACGGCGCGTGCTACGACGAGGCGGTTCTGGCCCGGCTCATCTATTTTTCCGACCTGACGGTGTCTCCCGGCAAGATCGGACTCACGGTGATCCATAGTCTTAGCTACGGGACGCCGGCCATAACTCACGGCAATCTCGACGAACAGATGCCGGAGGTCGAGGCCATCCTGCCGGGAGAAACGGGCACCTTTTTCGAAAGAGGCAGTGCCGATGACCTCGCGAGCAAGATCAAGGCGTGGCTTGATGCCGGAAGGGACCGGGCCGAAGTACGCAGGGCCTGCTACGGGATGATTGCCGGCAACTGGAACCCCCGGCAACAGCGTATTCTCATCGAGACGGCGATCGCAAAGGTCGGCGGCAGTTTGCGGGAGAGACGGCCATGAGCAAACGTGGCGCAATTCCTCTTGTCCCCGCGCCGATGCAGGTGTCGGCCGACATGATCGATCAATGCCGGCGGAGCGTGGATCGCCCCGTCAAACGCAGGCTGCGCCGGTTGGTCAATTGGTGGCTCATGCGGAAGAACCGCCTGGCCGAGATGGGTGACGGTTTCCAGTTGGGCCTGCGGACGCGGGTTCCCGCCGGCAGCCGGTTGGGACGATATGCGTATGTCGGCCGGGGGTTCAGCGCTCCCAGTCCGATCTGTGTCGGCGACTTCTGCATGATTTCGACCGGGGTCACCATCGTTGCCAACGATCATGGTGTGGATGATCCCGAAACGCCGATGCGCCTGGCATTTCGCTGGGCGCACACGGTGACCGTCTTCGAAGCGGATGCGTGGGTCGGACATGGCGCAATCATACGGTCTGGCGTGCGGATCGGGCGCGGCGCGATGGTTGCGGCCGGCTCCGTCGTCACGAAGGACGTGGAACCCTATGCCATCGTCGGCGGCAATCCGGCCCGGCTGATCCGCAAGCGCTTCGATGACGCCGCCATCCTTCGGCAGGACACGCTGCTTTACGGCGTTGCACCCGAACTCGCGACACGGAGCTCCTGATTGGCCAAGAAGCGCATCGGTATCCTCACCTACCATTTCTCCGAAAACTTCGGCGCCCTGATGCAGGCCTATGGCCTGCGCCAATGGCTGATCAACCAGGGCCACAGCGCCGAATTCGTCAACTACCATCCGCGCTATGTGGAGGAGGGCGGTGATTTCGAGCAGATTTTCAACCCCGCCCGGTTTCGCCGCAACCTGAAGATTGCCTATCTGCGCCTGTCGACGCTCCAGCGCCGCCTTTTCGGCAGTCGCCTTCAGACGGAGCAGTTCGAGACCTTCCGTCGCGAGGTGCTCGGTGTGACAGGGCCGCGTCTGGAAACGCAGGGGGAGGTCGAAGCCTTTCTTGCAGGCGCCGAGCCTCGCTTCGACGTCCTCGTCTGCGGCAGCGATCAGATCTGGAATCCGTCCGCCCAGAAGGGGCTCGACCCCGTCTATTTCCTCGCCATGAGCGATGCCGCCGGCGCGCGCCATGTCGCCTATGCCCCGAGCTTCGGCAAGGGAAGCCTTGATCCCTCCTTTGATGGGGAGGTGAGACGCTATCTCTCGGGCATGCACGGGCTTTCCGTGCGCGAGCAGAGCGGCGTCGACATCGTAGGCCGGATCACCGGTCGCGAGGCCCGGTGCGTACCCGATCCGACAATCCTGCTCGGCGATTTCTCCGGCCTGTTGAAGACGGCAGAAGCCGTCCCGACGGGGCATGTGTTCTGCTACGCGCTACGGACCGGCGAGGGCATTCGCGAGGTGGCCGAGTTCGTCGCCCGGTCGACGGGCGCGCCAATCGTCTCGCCCTACAATGTCCACCGCCGTTGGCGCGAGATCGGTCAGACGGTTTACCCGTCGCCGGCCGGCTGGGTGGCGATGATCGCCACATCATCCTTCGTCGTGACGAACTCCTTCCACGGAACCGTGCTGAGTATCCTGCTGAAAAAGCCGTTCTTGACCGTCGGGCTCCCGGGCGCCAAGGGCGGCCTCAACGAACGTGTCCGCAACCTGCTGCAACAGCTGGATCTGATGGACCGTTTCGTCGAAGCCGGCGACCGGGACACGGCCTCGCGGCGCATCGGGCAGCCGATCGACTGGGAAGGGGTGCAAACGCGACTGAGCCGAATTCAGGAGACTGGTCGAGAATACCTGTCATCTGAGATCGAAGCGGTGACGGAATGAGCGCCTCCGACGAGAATGTTCGATTGTCTGAACTCACATGATGGAGTGATAGTATGGCGTTTCTTGCCGAAGATCTAATCTCTTTGGTTCATCGCTTCTGCGAGGACAGAAAACTTCCCTATGAACGTGAAGTGGAACTGTCAAAGGTGACCTACATGAGGACCGGCGGCCGCGTGCAAGCATTGCTGAAGCCGGTAACTTCGATGCAGGTTGCCGAATTGCTGCGTTTTCTTTCAGCCAACAAGATTCCCTATAAGACGATCGGCAACACCTCCAACCTCCTCTTTCTCGACGAGATCGACTATCCGGTTCTGATCTCGTCGGCTGGAATGAAGTCGATCTCGGTTGATCATGAAACCGGGCAGATCATCGCTCAGGGCGGCGCGATGATGCCTGATCTCGCACGCGTCGCGCTGATGCAGTCGCTCACCGGATTTGAAGGTTTGGAAGGTATTCCTGGCACAGTTGGTGGAGGCATCTTCATGAACGCAGGCGCGTACGGGGCAGAATTGAAAGATAAGCTCATTGGGGCGGAACTCGCACTGCCAAATGGAACTATCCAATACTTCACAGTCGCGGAGCTGGAGCTTTCTCATCGCTCCTCAGTCCTCCGAAAAAAGGCTTCCGGTGGCTTCGTCTGTTCTGCAACATTTCAAAGTTCCGGTGGGGAATCTCAAGAGATCTTTGGCAAAATGGAAGTCTACCACGCCAAACGGCACAAGTATCAGGACTTCATGTATCCGAATCTCGGAAGCATCTTTTCGGGTTCCCCTTATCGAGCGCTCGGTCGCCGCGATCGCGTGTTCAAGATCATTTCGGCCGCGTATTATTTCCTGAATTACGAGTTCAGACTGTTCCGCCGCGAATCCCCGATCAGCAGAAAATGGTTGAACGACATAGTCCTCGCGCGCTTTCCGTTGCACTACGACCTGCAACCTTTCTCCGACAAAACGCTGAATTGCCTGGTCAATCGCGGTCAGGGAACTAGAGAGATGGTGCGGTTCATCCGGCAAATGGAAGAGTTGGTAGCCGGACAGATTCCTTTGGAAAACGAAATTGTCGAAGAGTTTTGATCTCGTGGAAGCGGATGGGATCCAATGACGGCTGAGATCAAACGACTTTACAACGACGAAATGCCTCGCGGTCTTCGCTTGCGGCGTTTGGTATGGGGAATTGTGTACTGGACCCTGTTTCGGCCGACTCCGCGATTCGCCTTCGACCGATGGCGCCTTTTCCTATTGCGTCTGTTCGGCGCCAAGATTGGCAAGGGAAGTCGTGTTGCGCCAACTTGTTTCGTGTGGGCTCCCTGGAATCTGAAGATGGGCAACTACGCTTGTCTCGCCGACGGCGTTGATTGCTACACTATCGGGACTCTTACAATGGGCGACTACACGACGGTCAGCCAGCGAACGTTTCTGTGCACAGCCTCGCACGATATTGGCTTGATTTCGCGCCCTTTGTTCTCCCGGCCAATCGTCATTGAAGACCACGCTTGGATCGCAGCTGAAGCGTTTATCGGACCAGGGGTGACAATTGGGCGGGGAGCTGTCGTCGGCGCTCGGGCAGCGGTTGTGAAGAGTGTTGAAGCCTGGCACATTATGGTCGGCAACCCTGCTCGTTCTGTTGGTATCCGCGACATTGCAGAGAACTGACATCAGCGCGAAGAGGTAGCCAGTGGTCTCCGTTCTCATCCTCACCTACAACGAAGAACTTCACATCGCCCGGGCGATCGAGAGCGTGTCTACCTTTGCGACGCAGATCGTGGTCGTCGACTCTTTTTCCTCCGATCGTACCGTCGAGATTGCCCGTTCGCTCGGTGCCACTGTGCTGCAAAATCCGTTCGTGAACCAGGCTCGACAGTTCCAGTGGGGGCTGGACAACGCGGCGATCAGTTCGGACTGGGTCATGCGACTCGATGCCGACGAGGTGATCGAGCCGGAACTGGCGCGCGAGATCGCGGAGAAACTGCCGACGCTCGGGGCCGACGTCGCGGGCGTCAACCTGAAGCGCAAGCACATTTTTCTCGACCGCTTCATTCGCCATGGCGGACGCTACCCGCTGATCCTGACGCGCCTGTGGCGGCGCGGGCAGGGGCGGGTCGAGGATCGCTGGATGGATGAGCATGTTATCGTCTGGGGCGGGCGCACGGTTCTGTTCGACAATCCGTTCCGCGATCACAACCTTCATGACCTCGGCTACTTCACCGAGAAGCACAACAAATATGCCTCCCGCGAGGCGGTCGACGTGCTCAACCGGCGTTACGGTCTGTTCGTCCAGGATGTCGGGCTGACAAGCGAAGGCACTTCGCTGCAAGCTTGGGTCAAACGCTTCGTCAAGGAACAGGTCTACAACCGGATTCCTTTCCCGGTCTCGACGCTCGGATACTTCCTTTTTCGCTATGTGTTCCAGCTCGGCTTCCTCGACGGCCGGGAGGGGCTCATCTACCATTTCCTGCAAGGCTACTGGTACCGCTTCCTTGTCGGCGCCAAGGTTCTCGAGTTCGACAGGGCCATTCGGCCTCTGCCGACATCCGAGGAAAAGCGCAGGGCCCTCGCGCGACTGACCGGCCTTTCACTATAGGCCGGTTTGTCTGGAGCCGAATGGCCGTCGCCTGGCCTCGACCCCTACCATCCAAGCACCTCAATGCGGGCAAGGACCGCTGCGGAAACCGCATTCATGGCTGCGACTGTCAGATGTGTGCCGTCGGCTTGCAGGCAACTGGGTGGGGTGCGACCGGCCGCGACGGCGGTCGTGTCTTCGGCGGATGTCGTCGCAAGCGCGTGGAGCGTCGGATGAGGGTCGAGGTACCGAAGACCGAAGCGCGCAAACAGCCAGTCGTTGCGGGCATAGGTTGCCGCGATCTCGGCCGTCGAGTGATTCATCCGACGGACCGAGCCGACAAACACATGTCGGGCGGCCAGTTGGCTCATGCTCTCGAACGTCGCCGAATCTGCATGGGCGTCCGCGCCATTGGCGTCCCCGTCCCAATGAACCATGATGCAGCCTTGAAGGCCGGGATTGCTGCGCATGGCGGCAAGTTGCGTCGCGACGTTTGAACCGCCCGCACCCGAGGATACGACCAGTCGGCTTGGATCTGTGGCTTCGATGCCCAGTTCGAGCGAGACCCCACCCGCGCCCGCCACATAACTGTCGCCGACCGCCCAGATGAAACGTGGAGGGACGTATTCCTGGGAGAACAGGGCGGCGGACAGGATTGTACCGGTCCATTCCTCGCCAGCGACCGGCGAGGCCCCGAGTCGCAGCCAGCACGCGCCGGCCGGCGTCAATCCTGCCTGCTGACCGTAGAGATTGGTTTCGTCCAGCGCCACAAGGAAACGGCTGGTTCCGTCGCATGAGACGTGGAGCACATGCGTGGCACCCGGCGCAACGAGGTTGGCCGCGATCACATGGGTTGTCCGATTTGTGCCGTTGCTGTCGAGCGCGGCGGTGATCGTGCCGTCTGCGTTCAACGCGACACGGTAACGGTTGCGGGCCCCGTCGTCATCGAAAGAGAAGAGTACTTTTGTCGAAGCCGGAAGGACGGCCGGCATGCGAAACCGGAGGATGGCGGCAAAGGCCGGCGACGAGAACCCGGCAAAGGCGGTTGCTTCCTTGATCGAGAAGTCGTCGCCATAGACCGTGCCGCCCGGTCCGGCGACTGTGCGCAGGCCGAGATGATGGGTTGAGCCTTCGCCTCCGAACGTTCTCGTGGACGTGACGGGAACAATGGTTGCATTCTGCGGCAAGGCATTGCTGAGTGGCGACATCGTTGCAGAACGACTGGAAATGACCAGCGGGCTTCCGGTTGCCGTTCCCTTCCGGTACGTGGCCTTGGCGCGATAAGCCTTGCCCTGTCGCGTCGCGGCTGCCCCCGAGCGGACGGTCGGATTGGTCAGGCCCGTGCCGCTCATCTCCAGTTCGCCGGCAACCACGGCGGCGGTTGCGCCGTTGAGCGCCGTCCACTCGCCGATGCCGAGGGACAGATCGCCGTTCGGCAGCAGTTCGAGAGCGTCGGGGGCGACGTAGTCGCCGAGCTTGCGCGTACCACCCGAAGCGG
>DPXQ01000021.1:5892-8469 GCA_003527225.1 Rhizobium sp. | reverse complement strand
AGCCAGATCCAGCGCAGGAAGAACAGGATGGTGAGGAGCTGGAGTATGGCCAGGCAGAGGTCGTAGGGGCCCGAGACGGCGAGCACCATCTGGAAGAGCGGGCTCTCGGCACCGGTACGGAAGGCGGAGCCGGTCTTTTCGACCACATAGCTGACGAAGGCGAGATAGAGATAGAACCCTGCCGTCAGGGCCAGCATGGCGCCGCTCGCGCAGGCCGTCACGGTCCAGGCGCGGCGAGCCCACGCCAGGCCGCCGGCCAGGGACTTCGCCGGAATGATCCGGCTTTGGCTCATGCGGCCTTGCCGAAATTCACCCCGCCGGCATCGGTCAGCAGGAAGGCTTCACCGCAGGCCTTGGCGAGCGTGCGCACCCGCAGGATATAGCTCTGCCGTTCGGTCACGGAGATGACGCCGCGAGCATCGAGCAGGTTGAAGACGTGAGACGCCTTGATGCACTGGTCATAGGCCGGGAAGACGCATTTGTGCAGGCGCTGGTTGTCGTTCTCGCCCGGAGCGCCGGCGGAAAGCAGTGCCTGGCACTCCTTCTCGGCGTCGATGAAATGCCGGTGCAGCATTTCGGTGTTGGCGAATTCGAAATTGTGCCGCGAATATTCCTGCTCGGCCTGCAGGAAGACCTCGCCATAGGAGATCTTCTCCTCGCCCTCGCGGCCGTTGAAGTTGAGGTCGTAGACATTGTCGACGCCCTGCACATACATGGCCAGCCGCTCGAGGCCATAAGTCAGTTCCCCGGCGACCGGCGAGCATTCGATGCCGCAAACCTGCTGGAAGTAGGTGAACTGCGAGACCTCCATCCCGTCGCACCAGCATTCCCAGCCAAGGCCCCAGGCGCCGAGCGTCGGGCTTTCCCAATCGTCCTCGACGAAGCGGATATCGTGCAGCAGCGGGTCGAGGCCGATGGCGGCGAGCGAGCCGAGATAGAGTTCCTGCAGATTGGACGGGTTCGGCTTGAGGATGACCTGATACTGGTAATAATGCTGAAGGCGATTCGGGTTTTCACCGTAGCGGCCATCGGACGGGCGGCGGGACGGCTGGACATAAGCGGCCTTCCACGGCTTGGGGCCGAGCGCGCGCAACGTCGTTGCCGGATGGAAGGTACCGGCGCCGACTTCCATGTCATAGGGCTGGAGAACCGCGCAGCCCTTGTCGGCCCAGTAGTTGTGCAGCGTCAGGATCAGGGCCTGGAACGAGCGCTTGGGGTCCATATGCGGGGCGAGGCTGGTCTCGGTCATGGGATCTGTCGTCCGGAACTTGTCTTGAGAGGTCGTCCGTCTGGTGCCACGGCGGGGGCGGACGGTCAAGTCATGGGTGACGGATGCGCTCTTGCTGCGCCCCCCGGACCGAGCGGGACTCAGCTCCCATTCGCCTCACTCCTCCTCCTCGCGCTTCACCCGATATTCGCCGGTCACCTCGTCCTTGACCAGCGTGCCCATGGCGCCGGTCTGGCGCTCCTTCTCGGCGGCCTTCGATTTCGCCTGAAGCTTCTCGGCATCCGACACGAAGCGGCGATAGAGGAAATAGGCGCCGCCGATCAGAATGACGAAAAAGATGATCCGCGACATGTTTCCTCACGCTGTCAGAGCCCGTAACGGCTCCACAATGCCTTTTCTTCCAGCGTCTCGGCAAGCCCCGACACGGCGGCTGCCGCCATCTGCTCCATGCCGGCGCCTTTTGCGCCGACGCCGGGCAGCTTGCGTCCGAAGAAATCCTTGGCGCCCGAGACCAGTTCCAGCTTGGCATCTCCGCCATAGCGCTTCTTGATCTCCGCGCGCATGTCGCCGAGACTGTCGACAAGGCCGAGTTCGAGGCCGCGCCGGCCGGTCCAGAACAGGCCGGAAAAAATGTCAGCATGGTCGGCCAGCACGCTGCCGCGACGGGACTTCACCATGTCGATGAAGATCTCATGGATCTCGACCTGCAGCGACTTCAGATAGTCGATGTCGCTTTCCTTCTCCGGCTGGAACGGATCGAGGATCACCTTGTTTTCGCCGGCGGTATAGACACGGCGCTCGACACCGATCTTCTTCAAGAGTTCTGGGAAGCCGAAGCCGCCGGAGACGACGCCGATCGAGCCGACGATCGAGGTGGCATCGGCGAAGATTTCGTCTCCCGCCAAGGCGATCATGTAACCGCCGGAAGCCGCGACATCCTCGACGAAGACCAGAACGCGCTTGTTCTTTTCCTCGGCCAGCGCCCGGATGCGGTCGAAAATCATCCGCGACTGCACCGGGGAGCCGCCCGGCGAATTGATCGACAGCACGACGGCGGGGCTGCCCTTCTTGGAGAAGGCCTTTTCCAGTGCCGGTGCGACGCTTGCGAGATTGAGCTGCTGCTTGAAACGGCTGCCGCCGCTCATGATCGCGCCGTGCAGGCGCACGACCGGGATCACCAATCCGTCATCGCGGAACCGCTTGGGCACCAGACGCTTCAACAAACCCGCCATCGATCGCTTACCTCGCATTCTCGTTCATCTCGTACCGTGATGTAAGATACGGGACCGCAAACACAATGGAGCCCTTTCAGAAAATCATCGGCCGCGGCGAGGATAGGCGGTGCGGCC
>DPXQ01000021.1:4498-5878 GCA_003527225.1 Rhizobium sp. | reverse complement strand
TTGATCGCCGTCACAAGGATGCGCACCGCATTCTCGCCCGACCGGGGATAAACCGGCGTCACCTCGAGCCCGCCAAAGCGGCGGCCGCAGGCATCGATGATCTCTCCGATCGATTGCGGACGGGCGATGAGCGACAATTTCCCACCCGGCACCATGATGGCGCCGGCCGTGCGAATCCAGCTATCGAACAGTCCTTCGGTCATTGCATGGGCCTCGGCCTTCAGCGCATCCGGGGTCCTCCGATCACCGGCATCGTTGAAGGGCGGATTCATGATCACATGGTCGAACACATCATCGGCAAGGCCGGCGGCGACACGGGCCCGGCCCGTCAATGTGACGTCCGCCTCGACAAGGCACACGCGCCGCGCAAGTGCTGCATTTTCTTCAAGCGCCAGGCTTTTGGCCGCATAGGCGATCATCTCGGGCGAGCGCTCGACCAGGGTGACTTCGGCCTTTTCCAGCCGGGCGGCAACCGCCAGGCCGGCGGCACCGGCGCCAGCGCCGAGATCTGCGACACGGACGCGGCCCGTGGCGTCGACCAGCGAGGCCAGCAACATGGCATCCATGCCTGCGCGATGCCCCCTGCCCTTGGGCTGGACCAGGTGGAAGCGACCACGGTGAAAGGCGTCGACGGTTTCAATGACGGGATCGGCGGCGGGCACGGATCAGTCCTCAATATCGCGCAATTCGTCGCCCAGGCCCGCGTCGGTGAGGATGCGGCGGGCCTCCTCCGCCCGGTCGCTCTCGACCAGCAGGCGGCGCGGCAGCATGCCGAGCGAGCCTTCGAGAATGCTCATCGCCTGATCGGCGATCATGCAGGAAATCCCGGCATCTTTCATCAGGCTTTGGGCAAAGGACAGGAGAACGGCATCGTTGGTGCGGATAATCTCGTGCATTGCGCCTCAAAACCCTCGCTAAAAAGGCCTATGCGGCCGATTCGGGCTTGCCCATCATGCGACCGCTTTTTATTGTCGCGCCGAGAATGCAATAGGAGTCCGGTGCGTTGGGCGTAGTCATACCGCTTGAGGAAAGCAAAAACAAACAGGCATCCATCCAGCCTCTGGTGGACCTGACCAAGCCGGGCATGGAAAGGGTCAACCAGCTCATCCTTTCGAAGGCCGGCTCCGACGTGCAGATGATCCCGGAAGTGGCCAATCACCTGATCTCGTCCGGCGGCAAGCGGCTTCGCCCGATGCTGACGCTCGCCTCGGCGGCGCTGTTCGACTATCGCGGCGAGGGCGATGTGAAGCTCGCCACCAGCGTCGAGTTCATGCACACGGCAACCCTGCTGCATGACGACGTGGTCGACGAGAGCGATCTTCGGCGCGGCAAGTCGACCGCCCGGATGATCTGGGGCAACCAGGCGAGCGTGCTGGTCGG
>DPXQ01000021.1:2092-4421 GCA_003527225.1 Rhizobium sp. | reverse complement strand
TGTTTGCCGCCGCGGCCGAAGTGGGCCCCATCATCGCCGGTGCCGACAAGGCCGGCCGAAATGCGCTCAAATCCTACGGCATGAACCTTGGCCTGGCCTTCCAACTGGTCGACGATGCGCTCGACTACGGCGGCAAGGCGGCCGATCTGGGCAAGAATGTCGGCGACGATTTTCGCGAAGGCAAGATCACCCTTCCCGTCATCCTCGCCTATCGGCGCGGCACCAAGGAAGAGCGCGAATTCTGGCGCGACGCAATCGAGCAGGGACAGAACGACGATGCGCGGCTGGAAAAGGCGCTCGGCCTGATCACCAAATACGGGGCGCTCAACGATACGATCGCCCGCGCCCTGCATTACGGCACGATTGCTCGCGACGCACTGGCACCCCTGCCGGAGACGGAATGGAAGTCGGCACTGATGGATGTCATCGACTTCTGCATCGCCCGCGTCAACTGAGACGGGCGGGGTGTCTCCTTGCGAGGCTGCTTCAAAAAAGCCATTCTGTGCAGGTTACATTCCCGCATTCTGGGGTATCAACAGCCCGTGGCGGCTGGTCATCGATTCTTGAAAGGCTCTTTCATGCGGCAAAGACTTGCCATCCGTCTGCTCGCCGGTACGGCGCTCGCCTTCCTGGTCGGCGTTCTTCCCACCAGCCTCGTTCATGCCCAGACCGCCGATGAGGCGAAGCCAGCGCAAGTCGAGAGCTTCGACGTCGAAAGCGTAGACAGTTTTTCCGGAGCCTTGCTGGCCGCACGCACGGCCGATGCCGACCGCGACTACGAAAATGCCATCGCGCTCTACAAGAAGGCGCTGTCCTACTCGCCCAATGAACTCGACATCCAGGAACGGCTGATGATCGCCCTGTTCATGAACGGCGATTTCGACGAAGGCGTGGCTCTGGCCGAGGAGCTGAAGAGCGACGAAGCCGTCGAACGTGTCACCGCAGTCGCCCGCGCTCTGGAAGCGATGCGCAAGGGCGATTTCGCCGGAGCCGAGAAGATCCTCAACTACAGTGGTCCAAATGATCTCGACCGGCTGATGAACCAGCTTCTCGTCGCCTGGACCAAGGCGGGCGCCGGTCAGGGCAAGGAAGCGCTGGCCCTTGTCGAGGGACTCGAAGGTCCGGACTGGTACGGGATTTTCCAGAACTACAATGCCGGCGCCATCGCGGCGATGATCGGCGACGCCGATGCGGCCCGACGCAATTTCACCGACGCCTTGACCGACAAGTCCGGGGCAGCGACGGCACCCGATACCTTTACCCGCGCCGTCATTTCGCTCGCCACGCTCGAGGCCCGCGAGGGCAACAAGCAGAAGGCGCTCGACGCGATTTCGCTCGGCGACGAAATGATCTCCAATTTCGCGCCGTTCAAGGCGCTGCGCGAACGGGTCGATGCCGGGGAAAAGCCGGAATTGCTGGCGCCAACGGCCGCCCAGGGCGCTGCCGGTGTGCTGTTCTCGATCGGCGGCGCGCTCAACCGCGATGGCGCGGAAGACACGGTCATGCTCTATCTGCAACTGGCCCGCGCGCTGGACCCGACGAGCGCCGACACGCTGATCCTGCTCGGCGGCATTGCCGAAAATGCCAAGCAGACGGAGCGTGCCATCCAGTTCTACAGCCAGGTGCCGCCCACGTCGCCGATGCGCCGTCTTTCCGAGTTGCAGCTGGGTCTTACGCTGGCCCAGACAGGCAAGGTCGATGAGGCACGCCAGCATCTGAAGTCGCTGATCGATTCCGATCCCTCCGACATTCGCAGCTATCTCGCCTTCGGCAGCGTCCTGTCGGATGCCAAGGACTATCCCGCCATGGCGGCGAACTACGACAAGGCCGTCGAGATCATCGGGCCGAACCCGGCCAAGGGCTATTGGTCGATCTTCTTCCAGCGCGGCATTGCCTATGAGCGGCTGAAGAAATGGGACCAGGCGGAGCCGAATTTCCGCAAGGCGCTGGAGCTCAATCCGGACCAGCCGCAGGTTCTCAACTATCTCGGCTATTCCTGGGTCGACATGAACCGCAATCTGGAGGAAGGCCTCGACATGATCCGCAAGGCGGTCGAGCTTCGCCCGGACGACGGCTACATCGTCGATTCGCTCGGCTGGGCCTATTATCGCCTCGGCCGGTTCGACGAAGCGGTGCGGGAACTGGAACGGGCGATCGAGCTCAGGGCCGGAGATGCGACCATCAACGACCATCTGGGCGACGCCTATTGGCGCGTCGGGCGCAAGCTGGAAGCCACCTACCAGTGGAAGCGGGCGCTGATTTCCAAGCCGGACCTGGCGGAAATCCCGAAGATCGAGGCCAAGCTCAAGGATGGCCTGCCGGAGACGGC
>DPXQ01000021.1:0-1997 GCA_003527225.1 Rhizobium sp. | reverse complement strand
ATGTCGGGCGAGACGATGATCGAGGCGGCGCCGGCGAAGATCAATCTGGCGCTGCACGTCACCGGGCAGCGGACCGATGGATACCATCTGCTCGACAGCATCGTCGCCTTTGCCGGCCATGGTGACCGGCTGACTTTTTCAGCAGTGGAACGGGATTCGTTCAACCTTGGCGGCCGCTTCGGCCCGTTGCTTTCGGCCGAAGCCGAGGGCAAGGACGGCAATCTCGTCCTGAAGGCCCGCGACCTGCTGCGGGAAGCGCTCGCGGCCGAGGGCCAGCCAGCCGGACCGGTTGCCATCACGCTTGAAAAGAACCTGCCCGTCGCTTCGGGGATCGGCGGCGGATCGGCCGACGCGGCGGCGACCCTTCGCGGTCTCCTGCGGTTCTGGGGAGGCACGCTCTCTTCAGACGTGCTTTCCACGACCGGGCTGAAGCTCGGGGCCGACGTGCCGATGTGCCTCGAAAGCCGGCCGCTCAGGGCGCGCGGCATCGGCGAGCAGATCGACAGGCTGGACACCATGCCGCGCTTTGCCCTCGTGCTTGCCAATCCGCTTAAGGCGGTATCGACCCCGGACATATTCCGCCGCCTGACGCACAAGGATCATCCGCCGATCGGCACGCTGCCGCATTCCGCCGCGCCGACCGAGTGGCTCGCCTTCCTGTCCCGGCAGCGCAACGATCTGGAGCCTCCGGCCCGCGCGCTGCTGCCCGAAATCGCGGAAATCTCCGACCAGTTGCGCGACGTCGGCGCCCGGCTGGTGCGGATGTCCGGATCGGGCGCCACCTGCTTCGGCATTTTTGATGATATAAAAGCGGCCGGCGCGGCGGCTGGCGAACTCGCCCGGCGGCACCCCGACTGGTATGTCCAGGCGAGCGAAACCCAAGGCGGCTGAACGGCACAGACTCACCGCGCGGCAAGCGTTGCGGCCATGAGTACAACTGCGTGCGATGCCTTGCAGCGTCAATGCCGGCCTTGCCGTGCGACCCAGGCCGGCACGATTTCGCAGGAGAGCCGTCGCGGCTTTATCCCCGGCACCAATTGGTCCAGGCGCATGCCCTGCTTTGCCAAAGCAATGGCCTGGCGCTTGGGAAGCAGCAGGCCGTCCTCCAGCGGCGGCCTGGATCTGCCGATCCGTTGAAGGAAGGGCCGCCTGTGGCCGCGCGACAGGGAAAGGCGGGCCGCCGACGTGTGGATGCTGACATATTCCCCGATCGCGTCGATCCAGCCGCTGAGCGGCCGTGCCCCGGGCTCGACCAAGAGCAGCCAGTCGCCGCGCGCCGCGCCCAGCACATCCCTGATGTCCCATTGCGTATAGAAGCGGCAGCCGGCCGCGTCCGCGACACGCGAAGATCCATCCGACGAACCGTGATCGAGTACGACCACGTCGCTCACCAGGCCCTCCACCGCGCCGGCCACCAGGGCTGAGAGCGTATGGGCAAGCTCCGGCTCCTGATCCCTGCATTCCATCATCACTGTCAACATTGCTCATCTTTATCGCATTGCACAAACGATTGCCACCGGCTCCTTCCGTATTTTGTTCTTGCATTGTTCTCTTTTCCGCGGTAGGAATTTAATCATCGAACCGGGGATATCCACCCCGCGAGGAGCAAACATGAACGAGCTGTCCCTTGTGGCGCAGGCTGCCTTCCAGCCTGCCAATACGGCCGATATTGCCGATGCAGTGGTTGCCGCCTCGGGTCTGCGGATCGAGGTCGACCGGCGGCGCGGACGCGGCGCGGGGATGAACCCGTCCGGCCATTTCGAGCCGCATGAGCGCGTCGCCTTCGACGACGGATGGGAAAGCCTGGAGGACATGCCGCCCTTCCGCACCGAAGTGCAGGTCGAGCGGCCGCGCACGGTCATCACCCGCAACGACTCGCCCGACATTCCGTTCGACCGCTCGATCAATCCCTATCGCGGCTGTGAGCACGGCTGCATCTATTGCTTCGCGCGGCCGACCCACAGCTATATGGGGCTGTCCGCCGGTCTCGACTTCGA
>DPXQ01000169.1 GCA_003527225.1 Rhizobium sp. | reverse complement strand
ACGCCCCGCGACGGATCGCGCGAGAACCCGGCGCCATCATCCGCGAGCACGGCAAAGTCCAGATGCCTGAGATCCTCGTCCGAACGGCGCCGCACCCGATAGGGCTTGCGGACATCGTCGATCAGAACGACGCGCTTGTCGGCGAGCCAGGCCCGATCCTTCTCGCAGATCGCTCGGATCACGCCGACCGACAGCAGGCAGATGGTTCCGGGCCCGATCTTCTCCCGCATCAGCGGAAAATGCCGCCAGACGAAACGCTCGTCCTCGATCGCCACGGCAAGGGGCGAGCCAATGCGCGTCCCGACTAGGTTGATCGCACCGTTGAGCAGGATCGCCTCGCCCGGCGCTACCCGCGAGAAATCGACGCCCGCGATCGAGGGTCCCGAACCGACGATATGGATCGTCTCGTGCGCTGTCTTCCTGAGGAGGTCGGCATGATGGAGCGCCGCGACCCGCTCGCCCCTGAAGACGATGGCACCCTCGCCCTGCGGCTTTGCAGGGATGCGCAGTTCCAGCCCCGGAAGCCAGTTCTGCGCGTGCGCCCAACCCTTGCCGAGGAAGACGGTGGCCGCAAGCTTGACGATCGAACGCTTGAGTGGGCGCTCCGATTTCAGTTTCAACGCCGTTCTCCCCATTCCCGGACCGCACTCCGGCAGCCACGCATCCGGTCGCTGCCAAGAAACTTGATTGTGCCGCGCCTCTCGGCCTAAATGCTCGCCAATCGAGGCATGGTCTGCCAAAGACGGCCATTCCGGCATACGCGAAAGATCGACCCCTTGCCACTCAAAGCCGTCATATTGAACGACACCCGCGGCGACAACCATTTCGGCTGCATGCGGGTGATGCGGATCATCGAGCAGAATCTGCAAAGCCGCGGGATGGAGATCGCCGCGACCAGCCTGGTGCGCAACGACTGGAAGCGCGACGAGGCCTTCCTGAATGCCATGCGCAGCGCGGATCTCATCGTCATCAACGGCGAGGGTACGCTGCACCACGGCAGCAAGCAGGGCTCAAGGCTTCTCGATGTGGTCGATTGCCCGGCCCGGGGGACGACCCCGGTGGCGCTGATCAATGCGGTCTACCAGGACAACCCATCGGCCTGGAACGACCGCCTCGCCCGCATCGACCTGATCTCGACACGCGATTCCTGGAGTGCGGCCGAGGTCGAGAAGGCGATCGGCCGCAAGGTCGGTTTCGTGCCCGATCTCTCGCTCGCCGAAGGCGCAATCGCGACGCCGGCGGCAGCGCAGCGCGACCGCCTGCTGGTCGGCGATTCCGTCAATCGCGAGATCGGCCGACAGCTTCTGGCCTATGCCGACCAGCGAGACGATGCGCGCTACCTGCCGATCCTGACCTCGATCAAGCCACCGAAGCCGCATTATCCGGCACCCTTGCGGGCGCTGCGCCAAGCCTATATCGACCTGCACGCCACGCTCTTCGGCTGGCGCCACCGGCATACCGCGTTCAACCGCACCGAGGCCGGATTCCTCGAGTGCCTCCAGTCCGGTTATCTGCACCTGACCGGCCGCTTCCACGCCGTCTGCCTCTGCCTTGCGACGCAGACACCCTTCCTGGCGCTCGAATCGAATTCCTGGAAGATCGCCGCCCTGCTCCATGACTTTGGCCTCGGCGAGGACCGCATCGTGACCCTCGACGAGGCACGGCGCCGGATTGAAGCGAAGGAGCGCGTCGATTTCACCCCGCGCGAGCGCGAGGTCATCGCGGCAGGCCTTGCCGCGGCCCGCAAGGGCGCCGACGAGCTGTTCGACAGCCTTCTACAGCTTGCCAAGACCAAGAACGCCGGAGCGGAGACAGCATGAAGAACGCCTATGCGCGGATCGCCGACATCCTTGCCCGTTCGCTCGATGCCGGAAGCCTGACGCTTCACGGCGAAGGCATGGCCGCCCGGCAGATCGCCGAACTGCCGATCGCGCACTTCGGGGCCGATGCCGCCCAGGCCGCAGCAAGGCTCGCGGTTTCGGTAAACGAGCTGGAAAAGGCGCAACCGGCGGACCTCGACGCACTGATCCAGAGCCGCAAGGATGGCGGCACTCACCATATCTTCGTCGTCTCGACGATCTTCTCCCTGAAGCTCGACGACGACGGGGTCAACGTCAACCGCATCATCGAACGGCCGGAATGGTGGCGCGATCGGTTGGCGGCATATTTCCCCGGCATCACCCGCCTGCCCGAAGTGGAGCCGCATGAGGTGATCTTCCTCAGCTGGGCACCGCAGTCTGCCGCGCGCAAGCGTCTGACGAAGGCCTTGAAGTGGATGAAGCTTGTCAGCCGCATCCGCGCCCTGCCCGGCCGGCTCGTCCAGCGCCTACGGGTCAAGCGAGCCCGCTTCATGTCGGAACGGCTGCTGTCGCACCTGCTCGACGGCAAGTCGGTCGCCCTGGTCGGCAATGCGGTCAGCCTGCGCGACCGGGCCTTCGGCGCGGCGATCGATGCCAACGACATCGTCATCCGCTGCAACCGCGCGCCGATCATCACCACCCGATCGCATGGGACGCGCACCGACTGGATCGCCACCAGCATCGACATTCCCGAGGACGTGCCCCGCGAGCGCGGCGCCCGCCTCATTCTCTGGATGTCGCCTAAACTGAAGCGCCTGCCGTCCTGGCTGTTCCACTGGCCTCAGGTCTTCATGAACTCCAGGGCCGGCAACCAGCGGCTCGCCGAGCACCTCGGCAGCCGCCCGTCGACCGGGGCCATGGTGATCGATCTTCTGGTGCGCTCCAACTGTCGCAGCGTCGAGCTTTACGGATTCGACTTCTTCAGCGGCCTGTCGCTTTCGGGCGTCCATACGCGCGAAACCACACCGCATGACTTCGGCTCGGAAGAAGTCTGGGTCCAGCAACTGCTTGAAATGGACAGCCGCTTTTCATTGCATCGGTAAGTCGGGTGACCCTGCAGCGGTGCCNNATCACGAAATCCTGGAACTTCGTCAGGTTCTCCGCCACGCAGTGAAGCAGGAAATCGCTGTCGCCCGAGACCATCCAGGCCTGGCGCACCATGGGCCAGCCGTCGGTCGCGGCAGCGAAGGACTTCAGGTTGCTTTCCGACTGGTGCTTTAGCCCGATCATGCAGAAGGCGACGAGGTCGAAGCCCAGCTTCGGGGCATTCAGCATGGCGTGATAGCCCTCGATGATGCCCGCCTCTTCCAGCTTGCGCACCCTTCTGAGGCACGGCGGCGCCGAAATGCCGACACGCTCGGATAACTCCACATTGGTCATGCGACCGTCGCGCTGCAGTTCCCGCAGGATCTTCAGATCAATAGCGTCCAGCTCGGCTCTCACCAGGGGTCGACCTCTCATGGAATGATGATCCTGATATCTAGCGGAAATGCGCCAATAAGCAAGAATCTGTCGGGGCCAAGCACAAAAATTGCCGCGCCTCGCCAATGCCTTGTTGGTATTGCAAAGCTGACCTTGAATAAATGCATGGACCAATCATAAATGAGGCTACAAACGAGCGACGCGCGGTCTTATATCGCCCCTCCCCTTGCCCGTTTCGAAAGGACTAGCCATGACTGCCCGCCACACGAAGGTGCTGATCATCGGTTCCGGCCCGGCCGGTTATACCGCAGCGATCTACGCCGCACGCGCAATGCTGAAGCCCGTCCTGATTGCCGGCATGGAACAGGGCGGCCAGCTGATGATCACCACCGACGTGGAAAACTATCCGGGCTTCGCCGATCCGATCCAGGGTCCCTGGCTGATGGAACAGATGCTGAAGCAGGCAACCCATGTCGGCGCCGAGATCGTCAACGACCTTGTGACCGAAGTCGATCTTTCGCGTCGCCCCTTCACCGCCCGGACCGATTCCGGCCAGGTCTGGACCGCTGACACGCTGATCATCGCCACCGGCGCCAAGGCCAAGTGGCTCGGCATCGAGAGCGAACAGCACTTCCAGGGCTTCGGCGTGTCGGCCTGCGCCACCTGCGACGG
>DPXQ01000131.1 GCA_003527225.1 Rhizobium sp. | reverse complement strand
GCGCACCGACCGCCGAGCTTTCGACGAGGCTGGTCACGCCCAGCAGGAAGAGACCCATCATCAGGAAGAAGATGAGGAACGGCAGCACGCCCGCCCGCGCCAGCTTCAACTTGTCGATCATCGGCATGTCCCGCTCTTCCTTGGGAAGAGCCGGGCCGAGTGCCGGATTGATCTGGCAGCGGATGACCACGTAGATGGCGAACAGCAGCGCAAGCAGCAGGCCCGGGAAGACACCGGCAAGCCACAGCTGGCCGACCGGCTGGCGGGCGATCATGCCGTAGAGCACCATGACGACGCTCGGCGGCACGAGGATGCCGAGCGAACTGCCTGCCTGGATGACCCCGGATACCATGATCTTGTCGTAACCGCGGCGCAGCAATTCCGGAAGCGCGATGGTCGCACCGATCGCCATGCCGGCGACGGAAAGCCCGTTCATCGCGGAAATCACGACCATCAGCCCGATCGTCCCGAGCGCAAGCCCCCCGCGCAGACCGCCGAACCAGACGTGGAAGGCCTTGTAGAGATCCTCGGCGATGCCGGATTCCGACAGCATGTAGCCCATGAAGATGAACATCGGCAGCGTCAGCAGCGCATACCACTTCAGCAGCTTCATGTTGGCCGAGAAACCGAGCTCGAAACCGCCATTGCCCCACAGAAGTGCGGCTGCGACGACACCGACCACGCCGATCGTCGCAAACACGCGCTGACCGGTCAGCATCGACATCATCATCGACGAGAACATCAAGAGAGCGATCATTTCATAGCTCATGCGAGCGGCCTCCCGATCGCCATGGCCACGTCCTTGATGAGGATCGATGTCGCCTGAAGGAATGTGAGAAAGATGCCGATGACCATGATGATCTTGATCGGCGCCATGTAGGGCGACCAGGCCGAGTAGCTCGTTTCGCCGAATTTTATCGCGTAGGCCGTGCTTGAGACGCCGCCATAGAGCATGAAGAACAGGTAGACGAAGAGCATCGAGATCGTGACCACGTCGACCGCGGCCTTGGTCCTCGGCGACCACTTGCCATAGATTAGGTCCATGCGGACATGGCTGTCGAGCTGCAGCGAATAGGCGCCGCCCAGCAGGAAATAGGCCGCCATGACGAACTGCGCCATTTCCAGCGTCCAGTTCGACGGAAGGAACATCGTCTTGGAGATCGATGAATAGAGCAGGATGCCCATAAGCAGGAAGATGCCGTACATGACGATGCGGCCGATGCGCCGGTTGAAGGCGTCGACCACCCGCACATAGGTCTTGAGGGCGTCAGGCATGATACCGGCCCCCATCAGCGGCGGACGCGTCCGCGACATGGCGCGGCGCATCCTTCTTTTCTTGTCGTATCGGCATCCGTTCCCCTCTTGTTTTATAAAACCGTGCCAAATGCGTGGGTACTGTCTGTCAGGTCGAAAGCGCCTCCAGACCCGTGCGCAGCAATCCGGCCAGATAATCGGCGACTACCCGCCGGTCGTCCTCTTCCCGCAGAAGATCGTTCCTTACCTCGATCATCACGTTCAGATGCCCGCCCGGCAGGCCATGCAGCTTGAGACTATGGGTAACCCCGTCTTCCGGTCCATAGGGATCGTTGCGCGCCACCCGGTAGGGTCCGCCCTCGGCGGCCTTGAGCATGCTGTCGGCGAGCCGGCTGTCGTCGTCGTGCAGGATGCCGATCTCGACATCGCGCTGCTTGCCCATGTAGACGGGCGTGAAGCTATGGACGGTGACGATGACGATCGGCTGCCCGCGCGCGGCCCGTGCCGCCGCAATGGCGCTGACCCGGTCGTGGAAGGGCACGTAGAGAGCGGCGGTGCGCGCGTAGCGCTCTGCGACAGACAGACCGTGATTGCCGGGAATGTCGTAGATCTCGCTTTTTTCCGGCATGGCGGCCGGGGATTCCGGCGGACGGTTGCAGTCGTAGACCAGCCGCGAAAACCGCTGGTGCACCAGCGGCGCGTCGAGAACGACCGAAAGGCGCTTGGCAACATCCAGCGCACCCGGATCCCAGGCGATGTGGCTGACCAGCGCATCGCCGTCCAGCCCCAGATTTCCGGCCCGCTCGGGCATCCGGCGCGAGGCATGCTCGCACAGCAGCAGGCATTTGCCCGCGCCTTCCGGGTTCTCGACGGCCACGGCTTCGCCGTCCGCTTCAGTTAGGATATCCGACCTCAAGAGCATGCAGAAACTCCCCGGCGCCTTTCGGCTTCTTATGATTGCGAAGAGAATTCTTCACGATTGCCAGGCTGTCAACTGCATTGTGAAAATTTCTCTTCAATTTGCACATTGACAGATTTTCCTCCTGCAATGATAGTTTTGTGACAGACCGGCGACAGATCGGTCCCAGGGGAAAACAGGACTTGAGCAATACGCCGAAGACAGTGTCGGACGTGATCCGCGCCCATTTCGATGGATTGACGCGCGCTGAACGCCAGCTCGCGGAGAGCCTGCTCGAAAACTATCCGGTTTCGGGTCTCGGCTCGATCACGACGGTCGCGGAGAATGCGGGCGTGTCCACGCCGACTGTGGCGCGGATGGTGCAGAAGCTCGGCTACAAGGGCTATCCGGAATTCCAGGCCCACCTGCACCATGAGCTGGAGGCCACGCTCTCAAACCCGATCGCCAAGCACGACCGCTGGGCCTCGAACGCGCCCGGCACGCATATTCTCAACCGCTTCGCCGAGGCGGTGATGAACAACATGCGCCAGACGCTGAGCGAACTCGACACGGCGACCTTCGACCAGGTGGCAAGACTGCTCGCCGACCGCAAGCGCAGCATCTATTTCGTCGGCGGGCGCATCACCGGTGCCCTGGCGGAATATTTCTTCACCCACATGCAGGTCATCCGGCCGAAGACGACACTGATGTCGTCCAACACCAGCGCCTGGCCGCAACATATGCTCAACATGAGCGCCGGCGACGTCCTCGTGATCTTCGATATACGTCGCTATGAAGACGATATCGCGACGCTGGCGAACGTGGCGAGAGCCAGCGGTGTCACTATAGTGCTGTTTACCGATCACTGGACTTCTCCCGTGAACAAGTACGCGCAGCACAGTTTCAAGGTTCAGATCGAGGCGCCGTCAGCCTGGGATTCCTCGGTTGTCACGCTTTTCGTCGTCGAGGCGCTTATCGAGGCCGTTCAGAGTTCCGCATGGGACGAGACGCGCGAGCGCATGAACACGCTAGAGGGCCTTTTCGAGCAGGCCCGGC
>DPXQ01000143.1 GCA_003527225.1 Rhizobium sp. | reverse complement strand
ACCTTGCCGGCAAGCACGGCCGCCAAAGCCGTGAGGTCGGCGACGTTCTCCTCCATGCGCAGATCCTCCGCATGGACCAGCCGGCCGCCGCGACGGATGCGCCAGCGATCGCGCAAGGTGCCGTTCGCCATCGCCTCGCCCATCGCCTTGCGGCCGAGCAGGATCGCCTCCACGGCGACGAATTCGGCGCTCTCGTCGAGATCGACCTCCAGCCGGCGCGTCAGCGAGGCATTTTCGAAAAGGATGCTCTCCTGCGGTAACCAGTGCACCCTGGCGCCGGCGGCCACCTCGATGCGGGTAACGACCTCGGCTGCGCCGGCGGACGCCTTGTAGACCTTCTCGCAGGCCTGGGTTGTGGCGGTCAGGAACGTGTCGGGACCGGCGGAGAACGACCAGTCCAGCCTGTCACCGCCGGTGAGCCCACCTGCGGTGTTGATGAGGACCGCCTCCATTTCCGCGGAGAAGGTTTGCGGCAGGCGGATTTTGGCCGCCCCCTCCTGGTAGAGTTCGGCGATGCGCGTGCGTCCGCCGAGCGGCTTGGTCACAAGCCTTCCGACGCCCCGGGCGCGCTGAGGTCTGATTGCGCTTTCTGTCTGCACGCTGTCCCCTGCCCGCCTTTTTTGTTCGTGGCGGTTGTTGTCGTGTCGGTGCAGGTCGCCTTGGCACTCGATGCCATCAGCTCCCCTCCCGCACTGCGAAAGAAGTCCCACATTCTGCCGGTCGCATCAACCTCCCGGATCGCTTCGTCCCCGGTGGAGGCGAGACGGAAGCGGATGTTCTCGCCCGGCCAGTCATGCGTGGCATCCGCGATCACGTAGGACATGACGCTCGTCCCCGCGCGGCAGCCAGGATAAGTGGTGACCGTCAGCGTGTCGCCCTTGTCGGTCAGCACCCGGCCATCGCAGCCGTTGAGTTCGGCCCAGCGCTTCAGCGCCACCTCTCCGCCATATTGCCAATAGGCCTTGCCGCCGCCGCCGAACGGGTTGACGTGGTCCTTCAGGCCGGAAAAGGCGATGATCGAGGTCGGCCGCGCCGGCTGGCAGCTCGCCTTGCGGGGCCGCCAGACACCGTCCTCCTGCTCCGGATAGCCGGCGCGCAGGCCCATGACGAAGCCGGCGGCGGCGAAATCGCCATGCCCGTCGCAGACATATTGCGACAGCATGCGCCCGCCGCCGGAATAACCCGAGGCATAGATGCGGGCCGGATCGACGCAGAAGGTTTCCTTTGCCTTTTCGACCGCGTCGCGGATGAAATCGCCCTCGTCGAGGCCATTGCCCCGGCTGACGCCGGGCAACGGATTGACGCCCGGCACGTTCCACGCATGGGTGCCCGGCACGCCGCCGTCGAGGCTGCCCTGAAGCGCCATGACGATGAAGCCTTCGCGTTCCGCGACCTCGTCCCAGTGGCTGCGGTTCATCTGCCCGTCCGGATGGCTGTTGGAGCCATGGAAATCGAAGACCATCGGCAGCTTGCGCTTGCCGTCATAGGCGGAGGGGATGAAATAGACCGCCGAACGCTCGACCCCGCCGGACCGGATGGCCAGATCGTGCCGGCCGCCCGGCAGAGGTTCGCCGCAGCCCGAAGCAGATGCGCTCCCGGCCAGACCGATAAATGCGAAAATTGCCGTCGCGAGCAGGCCAACGGATTTGCCGCCCCGCAAGCGGTTCAGAACCGCGCTGGTTGTCATGGCTATGCCTTCTGTTAGCAGATGCGTGTCCATACCACGCTGATTTTCAGCATCAACCATATGTCACTAATAATTCATCAACCATACGGGACAAGATCAGACCGTCAGATGCCGCCGCGCCTCGGCGGTATCCAGCGTTTCGGCGGCCCCCTCGTGCACGATCTCACCGCGATCCATGATGTAGACATGGTCGGCGAGCTCGCGGCAGAAATCCAGATATTGCTCGACCAGCAGGATCGCCATGCCGGTGGAATCCCTCAGATACTGGATCGCCCGGCCGATATCCTTGATGATCGACGGCTGGATGCCCTCGGTCGGCTCATCGAGCACGAGGATCTTCGGCCGCGTCACCATGGCCCGGCCGATGGCGAGCTGCTGCTGCTGCCCGCCCGACAGGTCGCCGCCGCGCCGCGACAGCATGGTGTTCAGAACGGGAAACAGGCTGAAGATTTCGTCGGGAATGAACCGCTCCTTGCGCGACAGCGGCGCATAACCGGTCTCGAGGTTTTCCCGGACCGTCAGAAGCGGGAAGATTTCGCGGCCCTGCGGCACGTAGCCGAGGCCGAGCTTGGCCCGGTTGAACGGCGCCATGCCGTTGAGCGTCACGCCGTCGAAGGCGATCGTGCCGGCCGAGACGCCATGCTGGCCGGTAACGGCGCGCAGCAGCGACGACTTGCCGACCCCGTTTCGCCCCAGCACGCAGGTGATCTTGCCCATCTCGGCCTTGATCGAGACCCCGCGCAGGGCCTGGGCGGCGCCGTAGTGGAGGTTGATGTTGTCGACTGTCAGCATGGTGCGTGTTCCCCGAAATGTTTGCGGGGTGCGGCACCCCCCTCTGCCCTGCCGGGCATCTCCCCCACAAGGGGGGAGATCGGCACGGGGCTGGCCTCTCGCCTGGCAACTATCCTGGCGGGACGATACCGCCCGTAAACCGCGAACCTTCGCTCGGATATTGGGCAGGCGGGTTGCCAAGATCCGATCTCCCCCCTTGAGGGGGAGATGCCCGGCAGGGCAGAGGGGGGTATGCGCGCCGCAGCGTCCGACATCATCTGATCACCGCCCCAGATAGTTCTCGATCACCTTGGGATCGGCCGAGACGAAATCGATCGAGCCCTCGGCCAGCACCGAGCCTTCGGCAAGGCAGGTCACCTTGACGCCGAGGTCTCGGATGAAGCCCATGTCGTGTTCGACGACGACCACCGAACGGGTCTTGGCGATTTCCTTGAGCAGGATCGCGGTCTCCGCCGTCTCCGCGTCGGTCATGCCGGCCACCGGCTCGTCGACCAGAAGCAGCTTGGGTTCCTGCGCGAGCAGCATGCCGATCTCCAGCCATTGCTTCTGGCCATGGCTGAGATTGGCGGCGAGGTCCTGGGCGCGCGCCGTCAGCCGCACCGTTTCGAGGATCTCCTCGATGCGCAGCCTGTCCTCCGCCGTCAGCCGGTAAAACAGCGTGCCGAACACGCCGCGGTCACGGTTGAGTGCGAGTTCGAGATTGTCCCACACGGTATGGCTCTCGAACACGGTCGGCTTCTGAAACTTGCGGCCGATGCCGAGCTGGGCGATCTCGGCCTCGTCCTTCTTGGTCAGGTCCACCTCGCCGTTGAAGAAGACCTCGCCGCTGTCGGGCCGGGTCTTGCCGGTGATAATGTCCATCATCGTCGTCTTGCCCGCGCCGTTCGGGCCGATGATGGCGCGAAGCTCGCCCGGCTCGACGACGAAGGACAGCGAATTCAGCGCCTTGAAGCCGTCGAAGTAGACGGACACGCCGTCGAGATAGAGGATGCTCGTCGGTTTTCTGTCGTTCATGGCAATCACTCCGCCGCCTGTCCGAGCGGCAGCGCCGCGTCGGTCGCCTTGTCATTGTTGGCGGCGTCGTCCGCCGCCTTGCGGTCACGGCGCACCGCCAGCCGCTGCTGGATCGTGCCGACCACGCCCTTCGGCAGGAAGAGCGTCACGCCGATGAACAGACCGCCGAGCGCGAACAGCCAGAGTTCGGGAAAGGCACCGGTGAAATAGCTCTTGCCCGCATTGACCATCAGCGCGCCGATGATCGGCCCGATCAGCGTGCCGCGCCCGCCGACGGCGGTCCACACCACCACTTCGATCGAGTTGGCGGGGGCAAATTCGCCCGGATTGATGATGCCGACCTGCGGCACGAACAGCGCACCGGCAATGCCCGCCATCATCGCCGAGACGACGAAGGTGAAGAGCTTGATGTTTTCCACCCGGTAGCCGAGGAAGCGTACGCGGCTTTCGGCATCACGCACGCCGACCAGAACCTTGCCGAACTTGGAACGCACTATCGCCGAGGAAACCAACAGGCAGAGCGACAGCATGATCGCCGAGAGCGCGAACAGCACGGCACGCGTGCCGTCGGCCTGCACGTTGAAGCCCAGGATTTCCTTGAAGTCGGTCAGGCCGTTATTGCCACCGAAACCCATGTCGTTGCGGAAGAAGGCCAAGAGCAGCGCATAGGTCATCGCCTGGGTGATGATCGAGAGATAGACGCCGTTCACTCTGGAGCGGAAGGCGAACCAGCCGAAGACGAAGGCAAGCAGGCCGGGCACGACCAGCACCATGATCATGGCGAACCAGAACATGTCCATGCCGTGCCAGAACCAGGGCAGTTCCTTCCAGTTGAGGAAGACCATGAAGTCCGGCAGGATCGGGTTGCCGTAGACGCCCCTCGAACCGATCTGGCGCATCAGGTACATGCCCATGGCATAGCCGCCGAGCGCGAAGAAGGCGCCGTGGCCGAGCGACAGGATGCCGCAATAGCCCCAGACCAGATCGAGCGCCAGCGCCAGCAGCGCGTAGCAGAGATACTTGCCCATCAGCGACACGGCATAGGTCGGGATGTGGAAGACGCTGTCCGGCGGGGTGAGCAGATTGAGCGCCGGGACGATGAGCGCCACGCCGAGAAGGATGACAACGGCGACGACGATCTTGCCTTCGAGTGCCCTGAAGATGAAGCCCGTGATCATGCTTCCACCGCCCTTCCCTTGAGCGCGAAGAGCCCGCGCGGCCGTTTCTGGATGAAGAGAATGATCAGCACGAGCACGAGGATCTTGCCCAGCACCGCGCCGACCGAGGGTTCGAGGAACTTGTTGAGAATGCCGAGCGACAGCGCGCCGACAAACGTGCCCCAGAGATTGCCGACACCACCGAACACCACGACCATGAATGAGTCGATGATGTAGGCCTGGCCGAGATTGGGCGAGACATTGTCGATCTGGCTGAGAGCCACCCCGGCGATCCCGGCGATGCCGGAACCGAGCGCGAAGGTGAAGGCGTCGACCCAGGGTGTGCGGATGCCCATGGAGGACGCCATGCGGCGGTTCTGGGTGACGGCGCGCATCTGCAGGCCGAAGGCCGAGCGCTTCATCAGCGTCAGGAGGGCAAAGAAGATGGTCAGCGAGAACAGCACGATCCACATGCGGTTCCAGGTGATCGTCAGCCCGCCGAGCGCAAACGAGCCGGACATCCACGACGGATTGCCGACCTCCTGATTGGTCGGGCCGAAGATCGTGCGGATCGACTGTTGCAGGATGAGCGAAATGCCCCAGGTGGCGAGCAGGGTTTCGAGCGGCCGGCCGTAAAGGAAACGGATGACGCCGCGCTCGATCACCAGGCCGATGGCGGCAGTGATGAGGAAGGCGACCGGCAGCGCGATCGCCAGCGACCAGTCGAACAGTTGCGGATAGGAGGTGCGGATCACCTGCTGGACCATGAAGGTGGAATAGGCGCCGATCATCACCATCTCGCCATGCGCCATGTTGATGATGCCCATCACGCCAAAGGTGATGGCAAGGCCGATGGCGGCGAGCAGCAGGACGGAACCGAGCGAGATGCCGTACCAGACGTTCTGCGCGGCGTCCCACAGCGCCAGATCGCCCTCGATGCCGGCGATCGCCTTGTCGAGATCGGGTTTGAGGCTCTCGTCGATCGATGAGGAGACGGTCATCAGGATGCCGATCGCCTCGCGCCCGCCGAGCGATGCGACCATGTCGATGGCGGCGCGCTTCTCCCCGACGGAACGGTCGGAGGCCAGCAGCGACACGGCGCGCGCCTCCTCCATGCGGGCCTTGACCTCGCTGTCGGTCTCCTTGGCGAGCGCCGCCTCGACGAGATCGAGATTTTCCGCGCTCGGCGATTGCAGAACTTGCTGGGCCGCCTGCAGGCGCACCGCCTTGTCGGGGCTCATGAGCGTCAACCCGCCAAGCGCCGAGCGGATGGCGCGGCGCAGAGTGTTGTTGACCTTGATCTTGGTGAAGGCGCCCTTCGGCTCCTCGCCGACCACGTCGCCGGTCAGCGGATCGATGGCGGAAAGCTTGGCACCGGCGGCCTTGGTGATGACCACGGCGCCGTCCGACTTGCGGACATAGAGATCGCCCTCGGCAAAGGCTTCGAGCGCGGGAACGACGCGCGGATCGCCGGTCGCGGCGATCTGCGTCAACAGCTCTTCGGCCTGCTTGAAGCTGGCCTTGCCGAGCGCGTCGATCAGGTCCTTCGGATCGCTCTGCGCCAGGGAGGGCGCGGCGAAGCCCATCGTCAGCAGGATAAAAATGAACTGTAGTAAGAATCGCATCGTCATCACGCAGCCCCTCGTTCGTGCGCGTTGCCGTTCGACCCCCTCACCTGCGATTTCTAACACTTAGCTACGCTAAGATGTTGAAATCGCTTCCTCTCCCGCAAGGGGAGAGGTGGAAGCGGCAAACTCGGCACCCCGCCTCTCCCCTTGTGGGAGAGGATACAAAATCGCGATCTTAGCGTTAGCTAAGTCGCAGATTTTGTTGGTGAGGGGGAATTACTCCCCTCACCGGTCGCGTAACAATCAGATCAGCTGCCCTTGCCGCCGCACTTGCCGGCGGCGACGTTGAAGTTGCCGCATTCCATCGGCTTGCGCCAATCGGAGATCAGGTCCTTGGAGTCGGGCAGGTAATCCGACCATTCGTCGCCGACGACGGCGGGCGTTTCCTGGACGATCTCGAACTGGCCGTCGGCCTGGATTTCACCGATCAGCACCGGCTTGGTGATGTGGTGGTTCGGCATGACGGTGGAATAGCCGCCCGACAGGTTCGGCACGGCGACGCCGATGATGCTGTCGAGCACGGCGTCGGTGTCGGTGGTGCCGGCGGCCTCGACCGCCTTCACCCAGGCGTTGAAGCCGATATAGGCGGCTTCCATCGGGTCGTTGGTGACGCGCTTGTCGTTATTGGTGAAGGCGTGCCACTGTTCGATGAACTCGGCATTGACCTCGGCATCGACGGACTGGAAGTAGTTCCAGGCGGCGAGATGGCCGACCAGCGGCGCAGTGTCGAGACCGGCGAGTTCTTCCTCGCCGACCGAGAAGGCGACGACCGGGATGTCTTCCGCCTTGATGCCCTGGTTGCCGAGTTCCTTGTAGAAGGGCACGTTGGCGTCGCCGTTGATGGTCGAGACGACGGCGGTCTTCTTGCCGGCCGAGCCGAACTTCTTGATGTCGGAGACGATCGTCTGCCAGTCGGAATGGCCGAACGGCGTGTAGTTGATCATGATGTCCTCTTCCTTGACGCCCTTGGACATCAGGTAGGCCTTCAGGATCTTGTTGGTCGTCTGCGGATAGACGTAGTCGGTGCCGGC
>DPXQ01000172.1 GCA_003527225.1 Rhizobium sp. | reverse complement strand
GACGGACGTCAGTCTCTCTAGGACAGCCCGAACGCTTGCGGTGTTGTCCTTGTTCAGATTGTCGGGGTACTCGAGTTTGCGCAGCGCTTCGTCCAACTCGCTCCATGCCGAAGCAACTGGCGGCCAGGACGCGTGGAGAACATCCGGGTTGTTGATCCGTCGGTGCGGCAGGAGAGCGAGGTTCTCGAACAAGACGATTGCTTCCTGTGCGGTCGCCACGAGATCGCGACGGATCTCCACCGCCTCGCTCCCCTGAAACCCGGCCTCCTCCAAGCGCAGAGTCAGTTCGTTTAGGCGGGCGATCTTCCCGAGAAAGATCTGCACCCCGCTCTTCGTTTTGATCGCTATGAGTTCCTCCAACGCCGCACGGTCGAACCGCAGCAGAGGGTGGCAAGCAGTACGGTCGGCTGGAGGCTCCGTGGTGCCCATAAGGATCTCCAGATCCAATGCCGGGATAGGGCCATAGGTCTCGAGGGCGTCGATCCCGTGATCGACATCCTCATCGACGCCTTCCAGCAGCCTGAGCAACAGATCTCGGGATGCGTCCATCGCCTGGAGACGGTGGTAGTGGGGACCCAGCGCAAAATGAGCCAGTCGGGCCTGCTCGCAGTCCTCGATCGTCAAATGGCAGCACGCCGCAGCCCAGGCATCCACCACGGCTTCATCGGCTTCCTGTTCAACTTCCGTCAATATCCGACCAAGGTCGATGAGGCTGAGCGGCTGGTCGCGATCCAGGGCCGCGATCTGCTCGGCATAGGAATGGAACACGGCCCTCCGTTCCGGCCCAATGCCGTGGGCTTCATAGTCGAACATCGGCAACTCCTATGCTGTCATTGTCTGGCGATCTCAAGCCAGCCCTAGCGCGCAGGCCTTAAACCCGGATGAACTTTGATAGTTAGTTTTGACGGATCGACAGCGCGGCAGGCGCATACGAGTCCTGGCCTGATAGAATTCGGGGTTCGGAATCGAATGACCGCAAACTGAGACGCCATGCGGTCACGTTGGGGCCAGTCGAGGTGACTTTCGTTCTCGAACGCCGTTTGCGGAATCGGAAAAACGGAACGCTGAATCAGGAATCTCGGGTTCTGAATCAGATGATCGCAATTTGTCTCGACGTGCGGGCACGGTGAGATGACTTGCCCGCACGTCGAGACAAAGTTCGTGTCGGTGGCCGAAGTAGCTCGTGAGCCCTGCGTTAACCTTGTACCGGCTTCGTTCTCTTTTTGCTGTTCAGGGTCCTTGAGCCCGGCTTCGGGTCCTGCCAGGTTGAGGCCGTCCGGAAGTGACCGGACAGAAAGCGGCCCAAGCCGATGCGCCAACATCGACAAGGGCCTGACCCTCAAGCCTTCTTGTGAAAGGAATCGGGCTATGAATACGTTTACCTCTGTGCTTCCTACTGGGGAAGTTCTTCGTTCGACCACCATTGCCACCGACGTCATTGCTTCTGGCCTGCCGTTGCGCCAGCGTCCCTTCGACTTCGGTCGTGCTTCGGGTCTGGCAGCAGCTCCGACCGTCGAGCCGCCTGCATTGCGCCGGCATCCGCATCTCATTCGCTTCCGCGATGTCGAGGCCGACCTGGACGTTCTCATCGATCGCGCCATTGCGGCGATTGCCGATGGAGAGCCGATCGAGGACGAGATCCTCGGGCACTACGTTCACATCGCCTCACTCGTCCGCGCGGTCTCCTTCCGGGAAGGCAAGCTTCTTGAGCAGGCCGTCGAGCGGCTGGCCAGGGCCAACCCGAACGTCACCGTGTTGACCCAGTCGTTGAAACTGCCGCTCGTGAAGGCGGCGCTGGAAGCTGTGTCCGGAAACGACTGGTCGAGCCTCGATGGCATCAAGCTCGATTGCGAGGCGCCCGCCAAGGGCAGCTATACGCCCGACCTGATCGTCGTGAACCGGGCCCGGCACACCGCCTACATCCTCGACCTGAAGCGATCGCTCGCTTCGTACGGGGATACCAGCCGGCTCGAGGAACTGAAGCTCAAGATGATGGCAAGCGCGATGGTGCTGCCGGATTGGCTCTACAAGAATCAGAAGCGGATGATGGTCGACACGGTCGAAGTGGCGATCGTCGATGGCGCCAGCCGTCCGAGCAACCATGCCTCTGGAATTTGGGCCTTGTCCGAGATCGACGATCTTCTGGAGATCGATGGTGTCGCCGCCTGCATGGCGGAACTTCGCCGTCGCTTCGGCCGCCGCGTGCAGCAGCTTCTTGAGACCGAGGCGCGCAAGGCGCTCGGCGTTGTCGACCTGCCCATCGAGCCTTACGTCGGTGTGATGACGAGTACGGCATCCTTGTCTGTGCCCGACCGTTCCCGGATCGATCTGAACGGCCCGTCCCGGACCTATGAGGAAGACCAGGCGACTCTCTTAGCCGATGATGGCGTGATCTCGGATGTCCTCGGCTCCTTCGACGAGGATGTGGAAGACGAGCCTGTCCGTATCCGGGTCGGCTTTGCTCGCCGCCCCGCGGCACATTGATCCTGAACGCCTTGCTGGCCTGAACGCCGCGCCCTGACCTCTGTTGTCGGGCGCCGGGCGCCGACTACGGTCTTTGGCCGTGGCTCCCTCACCATTCCCTCATCTCGCATTGACGCCGGACCCGTGCGTGGTCCGGCCAAGGAGTTCCCATGCCTTCCGACTTCCGTTCCGATACACCACCGCGCATCCACTGCGAGGCGATCTCGCCCGACACGCCACCTGTGCCCAACTGCCACCGTCCGCATCGGTCCATGCTGCGCCGGGTGACCGATCCCGCCATCCTCATCGGTCTGGCGCTTGGCCATGTCCGTGAAGGGGAGGGGCTTACCGGTTTCGTGCCGGACACCATCGTCATCCAACTGCAGGCGCATGCGGATGACGGCAACCCCGCCTGCCGCCTGCTGCTCGACTGGCTGGCGAGGCGCAACGGCGATCGGCGGGCCTTGCCTGAGCCACACTTAGCCAAGCCGCATCCGGGCAAACCGAGCCTGGACCGTCGCTTCATCCACGAGCGCCGCCGGGCCGGACCGGGCAGCCTGAAGCGTCGAGGAAAGCAGGCACTCCGCCCGTCCGTTCCCAAAGCGGAAACTATTTCCGCAACACAGGAGGGTCACGTTGATGGATAAGCTCTCTCGCCTGTTGGTCCGCCGCCTGGAGCACATTGCCCGGCGCGAAGCTCGCCGCAATGCGCATCGCAATGGCCTGCTCGAGGTGAAACTCATCGAGGTCGGCGGTCATCTGCTGCGGCGCTATGCCCCGGCTTTCGACACCAGGCGCCTGAGCGGTGACCTGGAACAGGATCTCGCCTGGCTGCGTCGCAATTTTGGCGGCTATCTCGCACCTCCGCCAGAGCCGTCCGACATCGGCGTGACCGAAAAGGGGCCAGCAGCATCGATCCTGCGCTTGTCTTCCGCGTACCGGCATTCGGTCCCCGGTGGACCTGCGCCCGACATCGACCATGCCCGCCATGCCTATGCCGTCAGCTTGATCGGCCGCGCGGGCAGGCCACCGCTCATCAGCAACATCGTGGCTGCCTTGGTTCTCGCCCGGGCGATCCGGACCTGTCGCGTTCCTGTTTCCACGGTCGCCCGTGTCGCGATGATGCCCGCGCCGATCGTGTCGCTGCATGCGGGGGTGGCGGGCTTCGAGAGGGCCATGCGGCGGCTGATCGAGATCCCGGGCTTCATTCCTGGAGAGGTGCTGTGTGGGATCGATGGTGATTTCGTCTACGATGATGGGGCCTTTGCTGCGTCCCCGGGGACGTGCCGAACCTACATCCAGTTCATCGGAGATAGCGTCCATCGCCTCGGCTCTGCACTGCAGCGGCGGTTGGTGAATGTGCTCTCGCGGGACTACCCGGTCGTTGCGATCGCGGAGAACGCCGAGCACATTCCTCCCGCGATCAAAATCTCCGCCGATCTCAACCTGGCCATGGGCACCCTCGACTACCCCTTCGTGCAGACAATGATCGAGACGACCCATGGCGCCGATGGTCTGGCAGCACTGGTGGAATGGTCGCGGGGCTACGATGCCCATTACCTCACGATCGATGATGTGATCCTGGCTTTCCGGCCGGGCCGAAGCGCACCTGAGGTGCTTGCGGTGCTCGCAGCCCTTACGGAGCGCAATCGCATCGCGGCTGTGAGGGACGATGATGACGATGATGACGAATCGGATGGTGCCAAGGCCCGTAAAGCATGGAAGGCAAGCCGGGAGGCGCAGGCGGCGGCGTCGGAGAAGACGTCCTCTGACAAGTCCGGGTCCGACAGCAGCAGTGGGCGATGGAAGCGGGACAAGCCTTCAGGCGCCGAAGTCATCCAGCCAGAACCCCTCAATGAGGCGGATGGGACCGGTAGTCCGAGACTGACCGTCGAGGCGCTGTCCGGCTATGGCAAGGCCAGGGACTGGGCGCTGGATCTCAAGGCGGATCTTGTCGACTACCGGGAAGCGAGGCTCGCCTGGTCCGAGATGAGCACGAAGCTCCTGCTGTCGGGTCCGCCGGGGACCGGCAAGACCACCTTCGCCCGGGCGCTGTGCAACAGCCTGCAAATCCCACTGGTCGTTACATCGGTGTCGACCTGGCTGCAGGGCGGGCATTTGAGCGACGTCATCGACAAAATGGCCAAGACATTTGCCGAGGCGCGTGCGCTGGCACCGTCCATTCTGTTCATTGATGAGATCGACGGCATCGGCAAACGCCAACCAGCCGAACGGGAATATGCGGACTACTGGAATACCGTCGTCAACAAAGCGCTGGAGCTGCTCGATGGTGCAGTGAAGAGCGAAGGGCTGATCATCGTCGGCGCCACGAACAGGCCTGACGACATCGATGATGCGATCAAGCGTTCCGGGCGACTGGAGACGCATATCGAGATTCCGAGGCCCGACATCACGACCCTTGCGGATATCTTCGCCCATCATCTCGGGGATGACGTCACAAGCCTGATCGCCGAGGCGGGATCGATCACGGCTGGCGCGGCAGAGCATGCTCCCGAAGCGCAAGACGGCACCTCGAACGAGCGATCTGAGCCGGATAGGTATCGCGACGACAAAGACAAGGGCGATCGCAGCCCCGACGACAACCGGAAAGGGGCCTCGAAATGACCATGACGTCGAACAACGCCGACACTGCCTCCTCCGACATCCAGGCGGTCCTGAACCGCCTGGCAACGCGCGCCATGGGACTGACGGGCGCCGACATCGAGCGGATCGTGCGCCAAGCCCGGCTGAAGGCCCGGCGCGAGAAGCGCGCGATCCGCTACCAGGATCTCGAAGACGGTATCCGGATGGACCGGCCGCAGGTGCCCTATGACCTGCGTTGGCGCTTGGCGATTCACGAAGCCGGGCATGCGGTTGTTCACCATGCCCTGAAGCTCGGTCCGATCCATGGGCTCACGATCGACACGCCCGGCGGCGGTGGCTTCAGCCTTCTTGGCTTTGCGGCATCCGGTAGCGATACACTGAGCTATCGCGAGGACATGCTCGCGATGTTCATGGCCGGGCGTGCCGCCGAGCAGATCGTTGTCGGCAGCGTCTCAGCCGGATCGGGCGGCGCCGAAGACAGCGATCTCGCTCGGGCAACGAAACTGGCGCTTGCGATCGAGCGCACCCTCGGTTTTGGCGCAGTCCAGCCGCTGCTTTATCGCAACGACCGGAACCCGACCACGGTGCTTGATGCCAATCCGGATCTTTCTGCTCGCATTCACGCACGGCTGGAAAAGGCGCTCGCCCGCGCAAGCGAAATCCTCAACGATCACCGTGACCGTCTCGATCGCCTGACCGCAGCGCTGTTCAAGGACCAGGCGCTCGATGGGGAGGCGGTCAGGCGAATCCTCGGAGGCGGCGAGCGACCAAAGGGAGGCTGAAGGCCGCGATCTGAGACAACTCGAGACAGGTTGTCGGCAATCTGAAACAAATTGCGCTCATTTGATTCCGAACTCTGATTTTTTGATTCAGAACTCGAATATGATGATTTAGCAACGCCGTTCGCGGTCGGGCAAGTCGTCTCGATGCGATGTCAACTCACCTCGACCACCACTGCCTTGGCTTCATCGCCGAAAATGCCTGTCGCCCCCTCAATGGCTCAAACTCGCATAACCAGAATTATGGAACTCAAAACGGACGACGTTTAGAGTGTTTGTCATGGCGGTCCGCTAGACTTAGATCGAGTTACCGAGATACCATTGGATGCGCACCTCGATCTCGGCGCGCATCCGGGAGAACCTTACGGCTAGACGTCAGGCTGCTGATGGTCCCGGATCATCAAATCCGCCGGCCACAACCGAACTGTTGTAGCGATAGTGATCAAGCCCACCGGATACGACGCGTAGCATAGGCTTCCGTCTAGCCGTAAGCTCTTCTTGACACCTAGCGCCTCTCGTTCACGCCGCGACGCTTCTGGCTGATACTCAACCTTTTCGAGCACAATCTTCTCCGTGACGCCGTTCATATTGACCAATGACATCGCCTGACCTTCGCGCAGTCCAAGAAGCGCCAGACCACGAAGCGTCGTGATGGGCAGGAACATGCCCACCGGCCCATGAGACTGCCCGGTCGAGATCACACGCGTATCACTCTCTCCAGCTGCTACGCGGAAGCGTACACGGCTGTTGATGCTTGCAATATTACCCGGCAGGTCTTCTCGGAAAACGACGATGGCCTTCTCCATCTTGTTTCGGATCAGCGGCATCAGCAGGCCAGTTTGGTCATGGTGGCGGTCACGCAGGACCTCCAGGATGGTGAAATCCTTGGTCGTCAGGATGATATTGTCGTTCGACATTTCGCAGTTCTCCGTCGCTCACCTCTGAGCGAATACATCGACAAGAATGGGAGATCCCCTGCGCGCATTCCGCGCAGGGGTGACTATCCTGCGATTAAGGAGCCTCCATTGAGGGAGAGACGGCGGAGCGAGTGAGCCATCATGCCACCTTGCTTGCTGCAAGGTTTGCCACGTGCTCGACATGAAGACGATGCACACGGCCGTCCCGTGCGACCCAGTCGATTGACTGGCCGGCAGAGAGGCCAATGAGCGCAGCGCCAATTGGTGTGAGGATGGAAATCCGGCCAGCGGCAATATCGGCTTCTCCGGGGAACACGAGTGTCACCGTGCGATCCTCGCCAAGATCACTGGTAAAGCGGACGGTCGATCCCATACGGACGACATTGGACGCAATCTTGTAATTTTGCACGACGCGCGCACGATCGAGTTCGACCATAAGCTCCTCAGAGACTTCTGGATTGCGCAAAGCATGAGCTTCTGCGAGCCGCAAAAGCCTCTCATAGTCTGTTTTTGTCAGGACGATCGCAGGCTTGCGATGACGCTTCGTGTCAGTGACCATAGTCTTGTTTCCTGTAAACAAGCGCAGCCGGGCGTTTGCCGCACAGCCGTAATTTTAGATTATTGATGACTTATGCTTTGACGCCTGCTCCCGCTATGCGGGACGCGACCTATGCCCCACGACCTGGTCGTGACGCAACCGGGCCGGGGGTTACCTGCCTGCGATCAGGCACATCCGTTTGCGGATGATATGGTAGCAATTTTTCAGCATGTCCCCAAGATGGGCGCAACGGATTCCGAAGTCAAGCAACGCTGGCAGTTCGCCCCCGAAACGGGCAAATAGTCGCTATCCGTAGGGTCGAGCCAAGCAGCAGGTGGCGCGCAGCTTTCTGGTTCGATTGCTGAGCTTGCTATTCGTGACGCATACATATAGCCTCACATAGTGGGCCAAGACCTCCCAGTTGAAGGCATCCCCAGCGGCGCGTCAGTCGCTTCCTAGCCACGGTAATTGCCGTGGCATTTTTTTGTTCGGCCGCGATATCCGTTTATTTGAGTCTGCTTTGGACAAGGCTTCGCGGAGGATTTCGACCTCCATCGTCTTGCGGCCGAGCATGCGCTCCAGCTCGCGGACACGATCCTCCAGCTTTTTAACTTCCGAATTGCCGACAACCGGCTCGTCAGAATCCACGGCTGCAGCACCTCCCTC
>DPXQ01000158.1 GCA_003527225.1 Rhizobium sp. | reverse complement strand
GGCGATAGATGCCGCGTTCCGTCCAGGCCAGGACATCGATGGCGCCGGGTGCGGGCCTGCCGGTGACGCCGCGGTCGGAAAGATCGAATCCGGCGCGTTTCATGTCGAGGAAGACATAGTCCTCCTCGCCGTTACGGGCGGTGATGACGGCGGGCGCCAGCGCGGCACCGGCACGCATCAACCCGGCGTCGAAACGGGCATGTCCGTCGGCATCGGTCGTCGCGGTGCCCAGGATCTCGTTGTTGTTGGCAAGCAATTGCAGTTCGATGCCGGAAAGCGCTTTTGCGGTCGCCAGCGAGCGCGCAAAGACGTTCAGCCCATCCGTGCCGGCATAGGTCTGAAGGCCGATATCGGAGACGACGAACCATTGCGTGGCGCGCTGGTTCCAGTCATCGACCTGGCTGTTCGTGACGGAAGCGGTCAGCACGTAGACACCAGGACGCCGCTTCGGCAGCGCCTCATCCACGGGAAAGCTCGTAATCACGTCCTTGTTGAGTTCGGAGGCGATGTCGATCGTGCCCTGCCAGACGACCTCCCCCGACTGCTCCTCGATACGGCTTGCATCATAGCCGTCGAGTTGCGTCAGGAACTGGGAGGCGGCCAGAAGCGGCGCGATGTTGCGGTCGCCGATCCGGTAGAGCTTCAGATCCGCGCTTTCGGCATTGACCGAAACAATCGGGATGCCGCGCCTGGCCGTCGAGGGCAGTACGAAGCTGTCGCCGGTGAAGCGCACGGCCGAGGAGCGATCCCTGACATAGATCGTCAGATCGACCTGCGCCTGCAGATTCTCGTCGACTGATGACGGCAGGCCCGCGCGCAGGGAGAGCTTGTAATGGGCGCCATGCTGCAGGCCCTCGACGCAGATCTGGTTGTCCTTGGCCTCGATCGCCTTCGGGGCGGCCCCATCGAGGGTGACGAAGGGCGCGTAGTCGACGCCGCGCTTGATCAGCGCCTCGGAGAACTGCACACAGGCGCGCGGCGTCACGCTGTCGGTGTCGATGGTGTGATCGACGACGCGAAAGCCCTTTTGCGCCCTCAGCTCGTTATAGGCCGCCTGGACGGTCCTGGCCGAGACGAGCACAAGGCTCGCCTTGTAAGCGTTGAGAGCGGAGCGATAGTTCCCGGCATTCTCAAGCGATTTCGCCAACACAGCAAGAGCGTCGGCACGCGCCTGGGTGGTGCGGGTCAACTGGTATCCGTTGAGGGAGATCACCGTCGCCTCGGCCGCCACATTGCTCTGACCGGTGACGGTATTGGCGGCGCGGGCAATCTCGATCCACAGGTCGCCATCGTCGGGAGTGATCGCTAGCGCGCCCTTGAAGGCGGCAAATGCCGTATCGTAGTTGCCGGCCGAAAGCTCATGGTGGCCGAGCGAAATCAGGCCGAGCTGGCCCTGAAGCTGCTGCTCTTCGGTCAGAGCGAGCTTTGCCCTGGTTTCGCGCGCGTCCTGAAGTAACTGGTCGGAAACAAAATCGAGGCGCGGGGGTGCGCCGATATCGGGATCGCTGCCGGTTTCGACGATCTTGCCGGCAACCGCGCCCGGAAATCGGTCCAGACGGCTGAAGTCATATTTGAGGAAGCACCATTTCACCTTCGGATTATAGGTGAAGGCGCGGCAGGACTGATCGCCGATGCAGCTTTGCCGGCACTGATCGAGCGACACATTCTGCTCGGTGCGCAGGTCGAAGCCGAAATAATCGCCATCCTGGGTGGTGACGATGGTGCGCGCTCTTTCAGCGGCGCTCGCCGGAAGCGCGACGGCAATCAGGGTGAAAACGAGAGCGAAAAAACCGATAGACCTGCGCATAGACTTTGGTCCCCCCACGCTGTCCGTTTCGATATCTCGCAGTGTTCTAAGTTAAGGGGCGATTGTCAATCACGCATCATGCATGCGGAGCGTTTGCCGTCTCAGCGCTGCACCCACGCCTCGATCCCGCGAGCAGCGGCGCATCCGGTTGCGAGGCAGGCGGTCAGCAGATAGCCGCCGGTCGGGGCTTCCCAATCTAGCATTTCCCCGGCGACGAAGATCCCGGGCAATGCCTTCAGCATATAGGCGTCACCGACAGCGCTCCAACGAATGCCGCCCGCCGACGATATGGCCTCTGCGATGGGACGTGGTTTCACGACCGGAAGTGGCAACGCCTTGATGAGCCTCGCCAGATTTTCCTGGTCGGACTTCGCTGCGTCTGGCGCAAGTTCCCGCAGGAGCGCGGCCTTGACGCCTTCGATACCGGCGCCCTTGCGCAGGCGGTTCGAAAAGCTCACCTTGGCACCCTGTCTTGCGAGATCCCGCGTCAGCTTCTCAACCGCGCGACCGGGCGCAAGGTCGAGTACAAGAGTGGCGCTGCCGTCCCGCTCGATCCCGTCGCGCAGGCTCGCGGCATGCGCATAGACGAGGCTGCCCTCGATGCCGTTCTGCGTCACCACGAACTCGCCCGGGAACGTGCCCGCATCGGACGTGGCAGTCACTGATTTGACCGGCTCTCCTGCAAACCGTTCGCGGAAACCATCGCTCCACACCACGTCGAATCCGCAATTGGCAGGCTGGAAATCGCCGATCTCTACGCCCTTGTCGCGGAGCCACGGAACCCAGGCGGCATCGGATCCAAGCCGCGGCCAGCTGGCACCACCGAGCGCCAGCAGGGCGGCATCGCATTCGACGAGACTGCGTCCCCCCGGCGTATCGAAGGCAAGACCATTTTCGGCAAAGCCCACCCAGCGATGGCGGGTCAGGATTGTGACCCCCTGCGCCTCCAGCCTGCGCAGCCATGCGCGAAGAAGCGGAGAAGCCTTCATCGCCTTCGGAAAGACGCGGCCCGAGGAGCCGACAAAAGTCGCGATGCCCAGGCCCGCCGCCCAGGCGCGGACATCGTCCGGCGTGAAGGCGTCGAGGGCGGGGCGAAGACGTTCAGATGCCGCGCCGAAGCGCGTGGCAAAGCGCGCATACTCCTCGGCATGGGTGATGTTGAGACCAGACTTTCCTGCCAGCAGGAACTTTCGACCGACCGTCGGCATCGCCTCGTAGACAGTCACCGCATGACCGCCAAGCGAAAGCGTCTCCGCCGCCATGAGGCCCGCGGGTCCGCCGCCTATGATCGCGATCTCCTTTCGTTTCATATGCCCTTCCGACCCATGGAACGTCATTCGCCCAGTGCGCGACGCAACTTGCGGAGGATGACGCCGCGGGCCTTGTCGTCGGCCGCCTTTGCCAGTTCTTCCTGAAGATCAAGGACAAGAGATTGAAAATCGTTGTGCCAATCCTTGTGGCCGGAGCGCGCGGGATCGATACGCGGTTGCGGCAAGGCCTCGGATATGTCGATTGCGCCTTCGGGGGTCAGCTCGAATGCTCCATCGAGATGCGGCACGATGACCCGGTCTTCTGGAAGGAAGGCCGACAGGCGCTGCCTGAGGCCGGATACGCCGGTGTCCTCGCCGTGGACGAGAAATACGCCCGCACGGATCGGCTGGCGCGCGCGTACCCACTCGGCGAGTTCTGGACCGTCGGCGTGACCGCTATAGATATCCAGCCGGCGGATACGGGCGCGCACCTTGATCTCGTCGCCCTGGATCCGGACAGTTGAGGCACCATCTTCGAGAATGCGCCCGAGCGTTCCGGTCGCCTGGTATCCAACGAGCAACACCGTACCCTCGTCGCGCCAGAGCCAGTTCTTGAGGCGATGGCGGATGCGCCCGGCCTCGCACATGCCGCTCGCGGCAATAACGATGTGGAAGCCCTTGATGAAGTCGATGGCCTTGGACTGCTCGACCGATTCGGTGAAACGGACGTTCCTGGCCTGCATGGCGTCGGCCAGAAGCTTGCCGTTCTCGAGTTCGCGGGCATGTTTGCGGAAGATCTCGCTCGCTCGCGTCGCCAGCGGAGAGTCGATGATGATCGGGCAGGTGGGGATTTTTTCCGCGCGCATGAGATAGACCAGATCGGCCAGCAGTTCTTGCGTGCGCTCGACCGCAAAGGACGGGATCAGAAGAGCGCCGTTCGGATGAAGCGCATCTGTGACTTCGGCGCGGAGCGCCTCCCGACGGATGGCATCAGAGGCCTCTTCGCGGTCAGTATCACCATAGGTGCTTTCGCAGATGACAAAGTCCCAGCCCTGCGGCGCCTCGGGATCGAACTGAAGAAGCTTGTGGCTGGGGCCGATATCGCCGGAAAAGAGAACACGCAGTGTTTTGGATGGCGTGGCAATCTCCATCTCCACCGATGTGGAGCCAAGAAGGTGTCCGGCATTCCAGAAGCGGAAACGGATGCCGTCCGTCGCCTCCTGCCATGCCTCGAGTTCCACCGGGCGCAGGAGCGTCACCGCAAGAGCTGCATCCCGCCCGTCGTAGATCGGGGTTACTGTGTCGCGGCCACGGCGCTGATTGCGGCGATTGAGATATTCGACCTCGGTTTCCTGGATATGCGCCGAATCCGGCAGCATCACCGAGCAGAGGTCGATGGTGCCGCGCGTCGCAAAGATCGGACCGTCGAAACCCATCTTGGCCAATTTGGGCAGCAGTCCCGAATGATCGATATGCGCATGCGTCAGGATGACAGCGTCAATTGCCGACGGGTCGAAAGGAAAATCCCGGTAGTTGAGCTCCTTCTCGGTTTTCGATCCCTGGAAGAGGCCGCAGTCGACAAGAATCCGCTTGTTGTTGAATTCGATTTGAAAGCAGGACCCGGTTACAGTTCCGGCGGCGCCATGGAAGCGAATGACGGGTTTTTCGGACATGATGCACGGCTCCTCAAGGGTAATTTCAAATCAAAACCAGCTTAGCCGTCCCAAACGGCCTGCCACTTGATAAGCATCAACCTTGGCCTTCGTCCACCGTCAATCCGTCGATCAGGGGAATCTGTCACCCAATTTCCGGAAAAGACACTCGCCATGAACCTGCGGACGAGTCCGCCTGGGCGCCGAGGCTCCGTGATGCCCTCTCAACAGAGGCCGGGGCGGAGCATCGCTAGCTCGTCGCCAACAATTCATAAAATTCACCTTGATCCCTGGCGTCAAAACCATACATTAATTCGAAACTACGAATTGCCGTATATATAGAATCCGTATCCGGACGGCGGATTGGACGCGAAGGTAATCACCTCTCACGACCGTTTGGCCGGTACAGTTTCTCAGCCAGAACTTGAGCCAAGAAGGAAATACCATGACCGCAAGACCAGAGGTAAAAGGCTTTTTCGACAAACGGACCTGGAGTGTCCAGTATGTCGTTTCGGACCCCAAAACCAGGAAATGCGCGATTATCGACCCTGTGCTCGACTATGACGAAAAATCCGGCTCAACCGCCACCGTGAACGCCGATGCGCTGCTCGACTATGTCAAGCAGCAGGGACTGACGGTGGAATGGATCCTCGACACCCATCCCCACGCCGACCACTTCTCGGCCGCCCGCTACCTGCATGAGAAGACCGGCGCGCCCACCGCGATCGGCGCCCATGTCGTCGACGTGCAGAAGCTCTGGAAGGGTATCTACAACTGGCCGGACTTTCCGACCGACGGCTCGCAATGGGATCGCCTCTTCGCCCATGGCGACACTTTCAAGGTCGGGGAAATCGACGGCCATGTACTCTTTTCGCCGGGCCACACGCTTGCCTCGATCACCTATGTGATTGGCGACGCCGCATTCGTCCATGATACGCTGTTCATGCCCGACAGCGGCTCGGCGCGGGCGGATTTTCCAGGTGGCAGCGCCGCTCAACTCTGGGCTTCGATCCAGGATATCCTGAAGCTTCCCGACGAGACTCGCATCTTCACCGGCCACGATTATCAGCCGGGCGGTCGCGAACCGCTGTGGGAAAGCACCGTCGGCAAGCAGAAGCAGGAAAACCCACATGTCGCCGGCAAGGACGAGGCGGCCTTCATCGCGCTGCGCGAGGCGCGTGACAAGACGCTTCCCATGCCCAAGCTCATCCTGCATGCATTGCAGGTCAATATCCGGGGTGGCCGCCTGCCAGAGCCGGAAGACAACGGCAAACGCTATATAAAGATTCCGCTCGACGCGCTTCCGGGCGCCAACTGGGGCTGACCCTTTCATGGTTGACGGCACGATCGAACAAACGATTGCAGCACTCGGCTCAGGTGGACTTGTCGGCTTCACGCTCGGGCTGATCGGCGGCGGCGGGTCCATCCTCGCCACGCCCCTGCTGATGTATGTCGTCGGTGTGGCCCAACCGCACATCGCCATCGGAACCGGCGCGCTCGCCGTTTCACTCAATGCCTACGCCAATCTGATCGGACATGCCCGCAAGGGGCATGTCTGGTGGCGTTGCGCCATCGTCTTTGCCGCCACGGGTACAATCGGCGCGCTTGCCGGCTCCAGCCTCGGCAAGGCGATGGATGGGCAGAAGCTGCTTTTCCTGTTTGGCCTTCTCATGCTGGGCGTCGGCATCCTGATGCTGAGACCGCGCAAGGCACCCGCGCCCTGCAAGCCGAAAATCGACTTGCGCACCTGCCTCAAGACCGCCGGCGTTGCCATCACGGCCGGTGCCGCTTCCGGCTTCTTCGGTATCGGCGGCGGATTTCTGATCGTGCCGGGGCTGATGTTCGCCACCGGGATGCCGATGATCAACGCCGTCGGCTCCTCGCTCTTCGCAGTCGGCACCTTCGGGCTGGCGACAGCGATCAACTATGCCATCTCCGGCCTTGTCGACTGGCGCATCGCCGCCGAATTCATTGCCGGCGGTATCGCCGGAGGTATCGGGGGCATGATGCTTGCCACCCGGCTCGCAGCCGGACGAAACGTGCTCACCCGTGTCTTCGCCGGCGTGATCTTCGTCGTCGCGGCATATGTGCTCTACAAGAGTGGCACCGCAATCGCCCCGGCCCTTTGATGCGGTGAGCGGCGCGTGCAGGTTCGCGCCACACGCGATACCGGCGGCATTCATCAGCCCCTACGATCGACCCGCCCGACGCTTTCATAGGTGAAGCCGTGGCCCGCCAATTCTGATTCCGAGTAGATATTCCGCAGGTCGACGAGAACCGGAGCCCTCATGATCTCCTTCAGTCTGGCGAGATCAAGAGACCGGAATTCCTTCCATTCCGTAATGATCACCAGGGCATCGGCACCTTGGGCAGCACCCTCGATACTGTCGTGACAGTCGAGTTCGGGCATAAGCTCCCGCGCCGCCGGCATACCTTGGGGGTCATGAGCCCGCAGGACCGCTCCCTTGTCGAGGAGCGCCTGCACGATGGAGAGTGCTGGAGATTCGCGGATATCATCGGTATCCGGCTTGAAGGTAAGCCCCAGAATTCCGATGGTTTTGCCGCGAAGGACGCCGCCGACGGCGCGCTCGACCTTGCGGGCCATGGCGCGCTTGCGGGTTTCGTTGATGCCGACAATCGTTTCAATCAGACGAATCGGGCTGTTATGATCCTGTGCCGTCTTGACGAGCGCCAGCGTATCCTTCGGAAAGCAGGAGCCACCATAACCAGGACCGGCATTGAGGAACTTCAGGCCGATGCGGCTATCGAGTCCCATGCCGCGCGAGACGTCCTGCACATTCGCACCGACCTCCTCGCAAAGATCGGCGATCTCGTTGATATAGGCGAGCTTCAGAGCCAGAAAGGCATTCGCGGCGTATTTGGTCAGCTCAGCGGTGCGACGCGAAGTGAACACGACCGGATGCCTCGCCGGATCGAGGGCCTTATAGACATCCGCCATGATTTCCATCGCGCGCTCGTCGTTGATGCCGACGACAATGCGGTCCGGAGCCATGAAGTCGCTGATCGCGGCGCCCTCGCGCAGGAATTCAGGATTGGAAACGACAGCCACATCCGCCTGCGGATTGACCTCCCGGATGATCCGTTCCAGATGGTCGCCGGTTCCGACCGGGACCGTCGATTTGGTGACGAGGACGGTAAATCCACGTAGCGCCCGCGCGGCCTGGCGCACGGCGGCATGCACATAGGTCAAGTCGGCATGACCGTCGCTCTTGCGGGCCGGGGTGCCCACGGCGACAAAGACCACGTCGGCCTCCCCGATGGGACCGGCAAGATCCGTCGTGAAGCGCAGGCGACCGGCCGCGACATTCTTGGCAATCATCTCCTCAAGGCCCGGCTCGAAGATCGGGACCTTGCCGGCGTTCAATTGGGCGATCTTGGCTTCGGCATTGTCCACGCAGACGACATCATGACCAAAATCCGAAAGGCATACGCCAGAGACGAGACCTACATATCCGGTACCGATGATCGCTATGCGCACGCCGAACTCCGTTCCATGGATTGCCGAATGGCTGCCTTGAATACCGTGCTTAACGGAGACGGATTGCAGCCATGTGAAGCCCTGAATGGTGAGGCAGTCTATGAAGGCCCACCGAGGCGAAACCTTCTCTCCGAGTGAACCGTTCCTTGTTTTCTGCCAGGTTCGGGGTTGCAGCAGCCGAACGGTTCACGACATCAAGGGTTCCCTTCGGACGTCCCTGGGAATGCAGTTGATGAGGCGGCGTGAAATCTCAAGGTTTATTGACGTTTACGTCAATGTTAGTTAGACGTGTTCGGGCTTGAACCGTGGGACCAAAGGCATAATCTCGCAGTCAAGCAACGAGGAGGAAATCACGTTTGCCGGACACCGGCGAGCGTGGACAGCCGTCATACCGGGAGGAAGAACATGTCGGATCTATCAAGCCGCCGCAGCGGCCGCGCAGCGGAAAAAGTCTGGCTTGCTTCTTATCCCGAAGTCGTACCGGCAGAGATTCCGCCTCTTGCGCATGCGTCTCTCGGCGCCCTTTTTGAAAGCAGCTGCGCGCGATATGCCGACCGGCTTGCCTTTTCGAGCATGGGCCGGGGCATGACCTTCCGCGAACTTGAAGCGCAGTCCCGCAAGATCGGGGCCTGGCTTCAGGCGCAGGGATTGCACAAGGGCGACCGCGTCGCGGTAATGACACCGAACATCCTGCAAAACCCGGTGACCGTGTACGGCATCCTGCGTGCAGGTTTTGTCGTGGTGAACGTCAACCCGCTCTACACGCCGCGCGAACTCGAGCACCAGCTGAAGGATTCCGGCGCCAAGGCGATCTTCGTGCTCGAGAACTTCGCCCATACCGTCGAGCAGGTGCTTGCGCATGTGCCGATCAAACATGTGATCGTCCTGACAATGGGCGACATGCTTGGCTTAAAGGGACACATCGTCAATTTCGTCGTGCGCAAGGTGAAGAAGCTGGTGCCCGCCTGGTCGATCCCGAACCACAAGAGCTTCAAGCGGATTCTCGCCGAGGCCGCTCGGCAGACCCTCAAGCCGGTCGAGGTCAATGGCAGCGACGTTGCCTTCCTGCAATATACCGGCGGCACGACGGGCGTGTCGAAGGGCGCGACGCTGACGCATGCCAACCTGCTCTCCAATGAGGAACAGATCGCGGTCTGGCTGGAAGCGGTCTTCGCCACCAAGGCCCGCCCCGAAGCCATGACCTTCATCTGCGCCTTGCCGCTCTACCATATTTTCGCGCTGACGGTGAATTCGCTCATGGGGGTGGCAACGGGAAGCCAAAACGTGCTGATCGCCAATCCGCGCGATATTCCCGCCTTCGTGAAGGAAATGCAGCAACACAAGGCGCATATATTCCCCGGCCTGAACACCCTGTTCAATGCGCTGATGAACAATCCGGATTTCAAGAACCTCGATTTTTCTTCCCTTCTCCTGGTGCTTGGCGGCGGCATGGCCGTACAGCGACCGGTCGCCGAGCGTTGGCTCGAGATGACCGGATGCCCGATCACCGAAGGCTACGGGCTGTCGGAGACCTCGCCGGTGGCGACCGCCAACCGGCTCGATTCCACTGTGTTCTCTGGCATGATCGGCCTGCCACTTCCCTCCACCGACATCGAGATCCGCGACGAGGACGGTAATACCCTGTCGCTTGGCGAGGTGGGCGAGATCTGCATCCGCGGTCCGCAGGTGATGGCCGGATACTGGCAGCGCCCGGAGGAGACGGAAAAGGTGATGACCGCCGACGGGTTCTTCCGTTCTGGCGACATGGGCATGATGGACGAGCGGGGCTATATCAAGATCGTCGATCGCAAGAAGGACATGATCCTCGTGTCCGGCTTCAACGTCTATCCGAACGAGATAGAGGAAGTGGCGGCAATGCACCCGGGCGTTCTGGAATGCGCGGCGATCGGGGTTCCGGATCCGCATTCGGGCGAAGCGGTGAAGCTCTTCGTCGTCAGGAAGGATCCGCAGCTGACCGAAGTGGATCTCAAGGCTCATTGCGCGGCCAACCTGACCAACTACAAGCGCCCGCGCTTCATCGAATTCCGCGACGAGCTGCCCAAATCCAATGTCGGCAAGATCCTGCGCCGCGAATTGCGTCCGAGCGCCTAAGCCCATATCGAGCCGATTGCGCATATGACATGCGGCGCGTCCTGGCTTGGCCCAGTGGCGCCTGGCTGTGGTTCACGCCGACGCGCCGTTCTCTCTCCCGAATTTGTGCCGCGACGATGCTTCCGGCAGCGGCGCATCGTGCCTTGATCGATGCCGGACGGCAGACTAGTGTCGCGGGCCTTATCCGGCAATCAAGGGACGAACTGATGCAGGCGATCATCGACAAGCTGACCAGCACCGCAGCGGCCACCAGAGCCGAGGATCTTCGCGCGGCCTTTGCAGCGGACGAGGCCCGGTTTTCCCGCTTCAGCGCGAGCCTGGATGACCTGCTGATGGATTATTCCAAATGCGCGGTGAACGAGGAGATCGTGGAGCTGCTCGAACAGCTCTGCGACGAGGCTGGCGTCCGCGAGAAACGCGATGCCATGTTTGCCGGTGAAGCCATCAATTTCACCGAGGGACGCGCGGTCCTCCACACGGCGCTGCGCAACCGCGCCAACACGCCGGTACTCGTGGACGGCAAGGATGTCATGCCGGACATCAATGCGGTACTCAACGCCATGGGCCACTTCGCCGAGAGCATTCGCGACGGAAGCGTCAAGGGCGCGACCGGCAAGAAGATCACCGATGTCATCAATATCGGCATCGGCGGATCGGATCTCGGTCCGGCGATGGCGACCCTGGCGCTGGCGCCCTTCCATGACGGACCTCGCGTTCACTTCGTCTCCAATGTCGACAGCGCGCATATCGCCGACACCCTCAAGCTCCTCAGCGCGGAAACGACGCTTTTCATCGTTGCATCGAAGACCTTCACCACCATCGAGACCATGACCAATGCGCATACGGCGCGGACCTTCATCGCCAGAGAGCTGGGGGAAGATGCCATTGGTCTGCATTTCGCCGCTGTTTCCACCGCACTCGATGCCGTCGCGGCATTCGGCATTCCCGCCGACCGGATTTTCGGCTTCTGGGATTGGGTGGGCGGCCGGTATTCGATCTGGTCGGCAATCGGTCTGTCGCTGATGATCGCCATCGGACGGGAGAATTTCGGCTATTTTCTCGACGGTGCGCATGCCATGGACAACCACTTCCGCGCAACACCGACGCGCCGGAACCTGCCGATGCTTCTCGGGCTGATCGGTTTCTACCATCGCAATGTGCTGGGCTATCCGTCCCGCGCCATCCTGCCCTATGACCAGCGGCTCTCGCGTTTTCCCGCCTATCTCCAGCAGCTCGACATGGAATCAAATGGCAAGAGCGTGACGATCGACGGCAAGCCGGTCGTGGGTTCCTCCGGGCCGGTCGTCTGGGGTGAGCCCGGAACCAACGGCCAGCACGCGTTCTACCAGCTGATCCACCAGGGCACGACTGTCGTACCGGTGGAATTCATGATCGCGGCGCGCGGTTTCGAACACGAGCTTCGCCACCAGCACGAGCTGCTGATCGCCAATTGCCTGGCGCAATCGGAAGCGCTGATGAAAGGACGCACGCTTGCCGAAGCCAAGGTGCAACTGAGGGCGAAGGGCATGGATGACCAGCAGGCCGACCTGATCGCCCCGCATCGCGTCTTCTCAGGCAACCGCCCGTCGGTCACATTCGTCTACGATCAGCTGACGCCGTTTGCGCTTGGTCGGCTGATCGCGCTCTACGAGCATCGTGTCTTCGTGGAAGGTGTCCTTTTCCGTATCAATTCCTTCGACCAGTGGGGCGTGGAACTCGGCAAGGAGCTGGCGACCGGACTGCTTCCCATCGTGGAAGGAAAGGTCGGCGCATCCGGACACGACAGCTCGACGGCGGGATTGGTCGCCGCTATCCTGTCCAGAGGAAAGTAGGTCCAAGGCCCAAGGACGGCCGCGACGGCGCGGCCTTCCGTGGAAGCCCGCCCGCTACTGCGCCGCGTAGCCACCATCGACGAGGTGATAGCTGCCGGTGATGAAGGAGGCCTTGTCGGACAGAAGGAAGAGGGTCAGGTTCGCGACTTCCTCCGAGGTGCCGAGGCGGCCAATCGGATGCAGGCCAACGAGGCCAGCGATGCTTTCCTTGTCCAGGCTGTTTTCGATCAGCGGCGTGCGGATATAGCCCGGACCGACGGCATTGACGCGCACGCCCAGCGCGGAATAGGCGATCGCCGCCGACTTGGTCATTCCAACCAGGGCGTGTTTGGCGGAAACGTAGGCCGGCGCGGCACCGATGCCATTGGTGCCTAAGATGGACGACATGTTGACGATCGAGCCTTTGCCCTTCCGCAGCATCGCCTCGATCTCGTATTTCATGCAATAGAAGACCGAGTTCTGGTTGACGTCGATGACGTGCGTCCATTCGTCTATTTCGTATTCGGCGATGGGCTTCAACGGTCCGCCGATGCCGGCATTGTTGACCGCGCAATCGAGAGCGCCATAGGTCTTTACTGTGAAATCGATCATCGCCTTGACGGCTTCCGGATCGCTCACATCGATCTTGAAGGCGCTCGCCGAGCCGCCGGCCGCCTTGATCGCGTCGACAACCTTCTGCGCGCCATCGAGGTTCATGTCGGCGGCGACAACCTTCGCTCCCTGCTCGGCCAGCTGACTTGCGCAGGCAGCACCAATACCGGAGCCAGCACCCGTCACGAGTGCAACTTTACCTTCGAATTCCTTGGTCATCCGTCCGTTCCTTTTGGTGGCAAGTCGGTTGAACCCTCACGGGCGCGACCCCCAAGGGCCGTAGACGCCTCGGCTCCTCTCATACAAAGAAGCACGACAGGTGCGATATTCCTAAAGTAGGCCAGAAGCACCCTGGCATCAATCGGCCTTCGCCGATACGGCAGGATCGCCCTTGTTGCCTCAGAGCCCGATTTCATGGGCGAAGGGCGGATTCGCCCCGGCCCGCGACACCGTCACGGCTGCCGCCTTGGCACCCAGCGAAAGCGCATTGCGGACTGACTGCTCTTCGATTGCGGCAACCTTGGCCTTGGTCAGTAGTCCCTGCATCTTGAGCGATGCTAGAATTCCTGCATCGAAGGTGTCGCCAGCACCCACCGTATCGACCACCGTCACGCGCTCACTCGGCACGGAGACGCTGAAATTTTTGGTGTAGCCTATCGCCCCATCCGCTCCGCGAGTGATCACGACCAGCTTGGCGCCCAGATCGAGCCAGTGACGGGCCTGGTCGCCCGGTGCGCCTTCAATGCCGAACCAGGAGAGATCCTCGTCAGAGAACTTGACGATATCCGCCATCGCCGCCATGCGATTGAGGCGCGCCATATGCGCCGGCTTGTCCTTGATGAAACCCGGGCGGATATTCGGGTCGAGCGAGATGACGCGGCGGGCATGCTCGCGGGTCATGAGCGCCTCATAGGTGGAGCCGCAGGGCTCGACAATGAGGCTGATGGCACCAAAATGCAAGGCCTCGCAGTCTTCGCCAAGCGCTGGAAGATCCTTCTCGGTGATCATCCGCCCCGCCGTGTTCTCGTCGTAGAAGGCATAGGTCGCCTGGCCCTCGACCAGCTTTACGAAGGCAATCGTGGTGGGGCGAGGGAGCGTCGCGCAATAGGAAAAATCAACATGGCTCGATTTCAATGTGTCACGAAGGATGTCACCCATCATGTCGTCGGAAAGGCCAGTGAAGAAACCGGTCGGTATCCCGAGCCTCCCCAGGGCGATGGCCGTGTTGAAGATCGCGCCGCCGGCATAGGGGGCGAATCCCTTCTCGCCCAGCGTGGTTTCACGCGGCAGCATGTCGATGAGAGCTTCACCACAGCATACGATCATTCGAGCCTCCCGGTAGCTTTTACGATTTCAATCGATTTAAAGCAATCCGTCCGGGATTGCCAGCCCCGCATCAGGCGAGAGCTGCAACTCCTCCGTTGCGAGCAGACCAGGCGAGCGGCGCATCGAGAAATGCCTCGACTTCCGAAAGCGTCTTCTCGTCGAAAAGTTTCTGAGCACGAGCGACGGCGAGGACTTCGCGCCAGGTGGCGATGTAGTGGAGCGTAACGTTGCCGTTGACGAAGCGTTCCTTGGCTTCAGGGAAAATGCCGTAATAGAAAAGGGCAATACCGTGGTCGACCACGCCGCCGGCGGCGCGAACCGCATCGATGAACTTGAACATGCTGCCGCCGGCCGTCGTCAGATCCTCGATGACCAGCACCCGCGCACCCTCCGGCATATGGCCCTCGATCTGCGCATTGCGGCCATGGCCCTTCGGGGCCTTGCGCACGTAGATCATCGGCAGGCCGAGCCGGTCGGCCAGAAAAGCCGCAAACGGAATACCTGCCGTCTCGCCTCCAGCGACGACATCGAACTGCTCGAAGCCCGCCTCGCGAAGGATGGTCGCGGCGGCGAAGTCCATCACCGCCGAGCGAATGCGCGGATAGGAGATCAGCTTGCGGCAGTCGATATAGACCGGGCTCATCATCCCGGAGGACAGCTTGTAGGGCTTGTCGGCGGAGAAATGCACCGCCTTGATTTCCCAGAGCATCTTCGCAACGAGTTCGGCCATCACGGCGGGATCGGAGAATGTCGTCGGGATCATGGCGGGCTCCTTGTCATCTTGCTCTGGACATGGACGCCAATAGCAGCAAGCTGCCCGGCTTTCCAGATGCTTGTGCGCGAGGGGCAGCGATTGCCTTGACGCCGCGCGACATGCGAACAGCAAGGGCGCATTGAGAGACAATTCAGCCGGGAACCATCACCCGGCCGAATTCAACTGCGGACGCGTCAGGCGACCGGCGGCTGGCCGTACTGGTTTTCGCCCTGCTGCCCTGGCTGGACATTGAAATAGATCAGGACGATCCAGCCGACGATCGGCACGAGCACCAGCAGCAACCACCAGGCGGAGCGATCGATGTCATGAAGACGACGGGCGCCCACTGCGAGGCTCGGCAGGAGCAGGGCCAAGGCGGAAAGCGTGTCCAGGATGCCCACTCCGAAGATTATCTCATCGATTACCGAGGCGACGATATTGACGAGGAAGCTGAACAGCGCAAACCACCAGAATTCAGGCCGCGCGGCGCGGCCATTGAAATCCATATACTTCGAAAGAACAGTAGAAACGGATTCTTGGAACGTCATGGAAACTCCTCATGCAGAATTCATTAAGCCAAGAATCAAATGCCTAAGCCAGATTCCATCTTACTGCAAGACAAGTACGCCGCCCAAAAGCGGCGCTAATTCCAATGTTGGTTGCCGTCGATGCTTGTGCTGTCAAGCAACGTCCCAATAGAGCGGGAACATGGGATCGAAAACAGTCACAGGCCCGGCGCCGGTCTCGACCTTCTTCGGAAATTCGATGGGCGCATCGCGCCTTACCAGCGTGATCGTCTCGTCATTGGGTTTCAACCCGTACCAGGCGGGACCGTTGAGCGAGACGAAGGCTTCCAGCCTATCGAGAGCGCCTTCCTGCTCGAAGACATGGGCGATGCAGCTCATGGTGTTAGGCGAAGAATAGATCCCGGCGCAACCGCAAGCGCACTCCTTAAGCGGATCGACATGCGGCGCGGAATCCGTACCCAGGAAGAAGCGGGCGTCGCCCGAGGTTGCCGCTGCCCGCAAGGCCAGACGGTGGCTCTCTCGCTTGGCGACCGGCAGGCAGTAGTAGTGTGGGCGGATGCCGCCGACGAGGATTGCATTGCGGTTGATGATCAGGTGGTGCGTGGTGATCGAACCCGCGATATTCTTGCCCGCCGACTTGATATAGTCGATGCCGTTCGATGTGGTCACATGCTCCATCGTGACTTTCAGTTCCGGCAACCGGCGGCGCAGGGGATCGAGCACGGTGTCGATGAACACGGCTTCACGATCAAAGATATCGACATCGGGGGTGGTCACTTCCCCATGCACGCAGAGCGGGAGGCCGATCCTGGCCATGCGCTCGAGCACCGGCATGGCCTTGTCCATGTCGCGCACGCCGCTGTTGGAATTGGTCGTCGCGCCGGCCGGATAGAGCTTGACGGCGGTGATGAGGCCGCTTCGCATCCCCTCCTCCACATCGTCCGGGCTGGTCTGTTCCGTCAGATATAGGGTCATCAGCGGTTCGAATCGATCAGCCTTCGGAATTACAGCGAGTATCCTGTCGCGATAGGCGCGGGCATCGGCAGTCGTCACCACCGGCGGCACCAGGTTCGGCATGATGATCGCGCGGGCGAAATGGCGGCTCGTATCGCCAATGACGCCTGCGAGCATTGCGCCATCGCGCAGATGCAGATGCCAATCGTCGGGGCGGCGAATTGTGAGCGATCTCATGGCAGGCAAACCTCCGGGCAGGGTGTCAACGGGCTGTCGATAGCACGTTCCGTCCGGCCGTCAAAACCACGTTTTCGGCGATGAATGCTTTCGATGCGCGGGTCCTAGAAAGCGGCGGCACTTACGATGGATTCCTGCATCTGCTCCTTGCGGTCATTCTCCATGACCTCCCGAATCCTCGGGAGCGCGCGCTCGAAGGCAGCAACGCATTGCGGATCGAACTGGGAACCGGCACGGCTGACGATATGCTCGACCGTTCGTTCGAAGGACCATGCCGGCTTGTAGGGCCGCTCCGTGGTCAGCGCATCAAAACTGTCAGCTATGCATACGATACGACCAGAGACGGGAATAGCCTCTCCCGCCAGTCGGTTGGGGTAGCCCTGGCCATCCCAGCGCTCGTGGTGGCTTGCGGCAATCTCCGATGCAAGTTGCAGCAGCGAGGAATGGGAATTCGCCAGGATGTCGCTTCCGATCTGCGCATTCACCTGCATCTGGCGATACTCGGCTTCGGTCAGGCGTCCCTGTTTCAGGAGGACCTTGTCGGGCATGGCGGCCTGGCCGATATCGTGCATCGGCGCGGCCAGGCGGATGTCATTGCACCGCTGTGGCGTGAGACCGAGTTGGACAGCGATCGCCTCGGAATAGGCAGCGACGCGCAGGGTGTGGCGGGACGTGTCTGGATCCTTGTAGCCGGCGGCGAGCGTCAGGCGCTGGATGATTTCCTGTTCGCGCTGGCGAAGCTCGCCGACGGCCCGGTCGACTTCGCGACGCAGCCATTCCGCCTGATCTGCGAGTTGGCGCCGGGCGCGGGCAAGGCTGACGATATTCTGGACGCGCGCCTGGAACTCGACTGGATTGACCGGTTTGGTCAGGAAGTCGATGGCCCCGGCATTCAAGGCTGCCATGCGGGTCGTCATGTCCTTGTCGGCGGTGACGAAGATGACCGGCACCTCGGCATATTTCTCAAACCGGACGATTTCCGTATAGAGTTCGACGCCGTTGTAGACCGGCATCTGGTAGTCGATGATCGCGATATCGAAATCGAGTTCCGGCAAGGCGGAAAGGACGGCATCGGGACTTGCGAAAGGGATCGCTTCGCACTTGTCGAGCTTGCCGACTAGTTTCGTCAGGAGCTTCAGATTGGTGTTGTTGTCATCCACCAGCAGGATACGCATCGCAGCCTCCATGGCCATCAGGCCACCAGTTTGAACTTCAGGGATTCGATTTCGTCAGTTAGTATCTCGACGTCGGTGATGGTTGTTTGCTGGTCGCGAAGCGCGTTCGCCTTACCCGCAAGGTCGCTCAGCCCGACATTGATCGCCGCGCCTTTGATCGTGTGCAGTACACGATCTATTTCCGCAGCGTTTTGCTCGACAACCGCATGGGCCAGCTCGCCGATCAGCCCGCCGGCGTCATCGAAGAAGGATTCCACGAGTTCCCGGAAGACATCCTCGCCGAGTGCGTCCACAAGTTCGGAATGGCGAGCCTCGTCCAGTCCGTCGAAGGGCAGGGGCGGAAGCGTCGGAACATCGACCTCTTCCAGGTCCGGCAGGCCGGCCGCCTCCTGGGGATCCGCCGCTTCGTCGACGGTGGCTTCGGAAAAAGTAGTTATCACCTTGCGCAGCCTCTTCATGGTTACGGGCTTGGACTCGAACCCCGTCATCCCCGCCTCGATACAGCGACGCCGGTCGTCGTCGGACGCATTCGCGGTCATCGCGACGATCGGGCTATTCGATGAGGGGCCGCCACCGCCGATGATCCTGCGGGTGGCCTCGATACCGTCCATGACGGGCATCTGCATGTCCATCAGGATCAGGTCGAAGGCCTCGTCCGCCGCGCTCTGCACGGCCTCCGCGCCATCGTTGGCGATCGTGACATCCTGGCCGAGGCGGCTCAGGAACCGTGTCGCGACCATCTGGTTCACACGATTGTCCTCGACCAGCAGGATACGCATGCGCGGCAGGCTGGCGGACATGTCCGACGTTCCCGACTGGTTCTTGACCTCGTCCTTGCCGACGGCGACGACCGCCAACTCGAACCAGAAGATGCTGCCTACGCCGACCGTACTACTCATGCCAAGTTCGCCGCCGAGTTTCTCGACGATCTGCTTGCAGATCGTAAGGCCGAGGCCGGTGCCGCCATATTTGCGGCTGATGCTCGCATCGACCTGGGAAAACGGCTGGAAAAGCTTGGCCAGTCCCGTTTCATCGATCCCGATCCCGGTATCCTCGACCTCGAAACGCAGCATCAGCTTGCCGCCGCGGTAGAATTCGCGCAGCCGCAGCGTCACCGTACCCTTGCTGGTGAATTTCACCGCATTGCTGAGGAGATTGAGGAGAACCTGGCGAAGCCGGGTCGGATCAGTGCGGACATAGAGGGCGTCGAGTGAATCGGGAATGTCGAGCACTATGGCGTTGCCGTGGTCATCGGCGCGTCCTCGAATGATGCTGACGGTCGTTTCGGCAAGCGCGTGTACATCGACCGCGCGCTCCTCGAGCTCGAGCTTGCCATGCTCGATCTTCGAGTAATCGAGGATTTCGTTGATCACCTCGAGAAGGGCTTCGCCGGAAGACCGGATGGTCTTGACGCTCGATCTCGCATCCTCGGGAAGCTCGGAGTATTCGAGCAGTTCCGCCATGCCGAGGATCGCATTGAGCGGGGTGCGGATCTCATGTCCCATGGTTGCCATGAATTGCGACTTGGCACGGTTGCCGGCGTCCGCCGCTTCATAGGCCTCGGTGAGCCGCTGGGTCATGCCTTCGAGTTCGAGCCCGGCCTTGCGGACTGATTTCAACTGCCGGCGCAGGGTAACCACCAGAAAGACGACCGAGGCCATCAGCAGGGCGAGCATGATCGCCGCGGTCCTCTCCAGATCAAGGATCAGCGCACGGCTATAGGCTCGCTCGGCGTTCCGTTGCGCATGGGCGTAGACCAGCAGCTCCTCGGTTCTCGCGGATAGAACGGCAAGCGCCTGGCCGAGCTCCTGCAGGTTGGCGGCGGAGACTTCGCCCTCGAAAAACCGGTCCAAGTCCGCCATGGCGGCCGATATGTCTGCGAGCAGACGCCCGACCGTGGGCTCAGCGAGAAGATCGGCGTTCAGTCGGGCTTCCCGCACGGCGGACACATGCGATCGAAGAGCCGTCCATCGCGCGGCCCGTTCCTCGAAAGGGGTATCGGATGAGGACGCAGCCGGCACGGCCACGCTCACGGCAAGTGCACGGGCTTCCCGGTCGAGCTGGAAAATCGACCAGACGGCGTCATCGCGGATGTCATCGTGCAGAATGCGGAACTGGCGGGAGATATCGACAAAGAGGAACACGAGCACGACCAGTAGGACTGCCGAGAGGACCTGCAGGATGACCGTGGTTTCGCCGGCCTTGCGCATGATGTTTCCGGTGCTGTGCACAATGCTTCTCACTCGGCAACCTCGTTTTCGCTGAATTGCGAAACCGGGACTGTGCTGTTTTTCGCGCCAGAGTCGGTACGCACAGCGTGCAGGGAAGATACTTTGACCGGTTGTGCGGCTATGATGGATTTCATGCTCATTTCCCGGGATGCAATCGGCAAGCTCAGCCGGCGATAGCCGAGGCCGATACGCGGCGGTCAAGATAGGACGTAAGCAGGTGCCGGAAGGCGACAGCCTCCACGGGCTTGGTCAGGAAGTCCGTAACGCCGGCTTCCAGGGCATTTGCCCGCAGCTTCGGTTCCTGATCGGCGGTGACCATGGCGATCGGCACCGCGTCGTAGCGCTGCATCATCCTGATCTTGCTTACGAATTGCAGGCCGGTCATTCCGGGCAGGATCTGATCCACGATCAGCATGTCGAACAAGGTATTGTGGCAGAGCGTAAGCGCGCGGATAGCGTCCGATTCGACGAGGATTTCCTCGTCGGTGACCTTCCTGGCAAGGTGCTTGAGGATCATCGCGTTCGTCGCGTTGTCTTCAACAATCAAGATGGTCATGTCCTGCTCCTTGGCACAGTGTCGTCGTCCACGCTATCGAGCCGCACCCCGATCCTCCTGCCCTCGCAACGTGCTGTGCGAGCGGCGAATGATCCAGATACCAGCTCATGCATGGGTAGTACCAAAGGCAACCTGAAATTGACTAAAGCAAATTGGTCGAATTTTACGCGTCGCTGAGTTAAGTGGTTCTTAAATCTTTAGAATTTCATAAATTTCCGCGGCTCCTGCACTACCCATAGGGCGAGCGGTCCTGACCCGCGCTGCCATGTGGCCAGGGAGGGGACGACTAGAAGCCGGATATGACGAGGTCGGCCGGGCGGCTTTTTGCGAGAACGATACGGCCGTTGGGGAGGTCGTTTCCCTCGACCTTCGCCGTGATTTCCGCCGCGTCGAGGCCGAAACGCCGCCAGCGAGCAACAAGCCGATCGGCTAGGACCTTCTCCGGCGGTGCGATCAGGATGGAAAGATCGAACAGGCCTTCAAGGCTCGTCCACGGCTCTTCATCAAGCAGGAGATAGTTGCCCTCGATGAGGACGATGCGATGGCGCGGGGCAATCGAGCGGGCGGCCGCAATCGCGATCTCCCGACTACGGTCAAACACGGGAACCAGCACCTCTCCGCCCGATCTGACAGCCCGCAAGATATCGACGAAGCCGCGCACGTCGAAGGTTTCCGGCGCGCCCTTTCGGGCGAGCAGGCCTTTCTCCGCGAGGACCGTATTGTCCATATGGAAGCCATCCATGGGCAAGACGACCGAGAGCTCCCCACGTGCTGTCAGAATCTCCGCAAGCAGTTCCGCGAGCGTCGATTTTCCCGACCCCGGAGGTCCGGCGATCGCGACGAGGAAGCGCGGGCGATCACCCGCCTGCCGCAGAATCTCGTCGGCAAGAGCCGTCGGCGTGGTCGTCATGCAGCCATATCCGCATCAGGCGCCGTGCGGGCTCCGGTCATGAAGGCGACGGCATCAGCCATCGTATAGTCTTTCGGATTGATCACGCACAGCCGCTTACCGAGCCGATGAATATGAATCCGGTCGGCGACCTCGAAAACATGCGGCATGTTGTGTGAGATCAGCACTATGGGAAGGCCGCGCGATCGCACCTCCAGAATAAGCTCCAGCACGCGCCGCGATTCCTTGACACCCAGGGCTGCCGTCGGCTCGTCGAGAATGATGACCTTCGATCCGAAGGCTGCCGCGCGCGCGACCGCTACCCCCTGCCGCTGCCCTCCGGACAGGGTTTCGACTGCCTGATTGATGTTCTGGATCGTCATCAGTCCGAGCTCCGAGAGCTTGTCCCTGGCGATCTTTTCCATCGCCGGCCGGTCGAGCTTGCGGAACCACCGGCCCATGACACCGGGCTTTCGCAGCTCGCGGCCGAGAAACATGTTGTCGGCGATCGAGAGTGCCGGTGACAGCGCGAGATTCTGGTAGACGGTCTCGATTCCGGCCTTGCGCGCCTCGATCGGCGAACGGAAACCGACCGGCTTCCCCTCCAGGCGGATTTCGCCCTCGTCCGGCACGATCGCGCCGGAAATGGCCTTGATCATGGACGACTTACCAGCACCGTTGTCGCCGATAACCGCGAGGATTTCGCCCGGGTAAAGGTCGAAATCGGCATTGTCGAGCGCGGTGACCCGGCCATAGCGCTTTACGAGACCGCGTGCAGTGAGAATGGGTTCGTTTGCCATCAGCCTGCTACCTTTCTGATCCACTGGTCGATTGCCACGGCGGAGATGATGAGGACGCCGATCAAGAGATAGGTCCATTGCGGATCGGTGCCGATCAAGCGAAGTCCCAGTGAGAAGACGCCGACGATCAGTGCGCCGAACAACATGCCGAGGATGGAACCGCGACCGCCGAACAGCGATATGCCGCCGATCACCACGGCGGTGATCGATTCAATGTTGGCAAATTGCCCTGCCGTCGGCGAAACCGATCCAATGCGGCCGATCAAGGCCCAGCCTGCCAGCGCGCAGATCAGGCCCGACAGGGTATAGACGGAAACCAGCATGCGCTTGACGTTGACGCCCGCCAGTTCCGCGGCTTCCGGGTCATCGCCCACCGCATAGACATGCCGGCCCCAGGCGGTGTGGTTCAGCACATACCAGAGCAGCGCCACCAGCAGCACCATGACAATGACGCCATAGGTGAATACCGCGCTGCCGATGCGCAGGTTCTGGCCGAAGAACTGCAGGATAGGCGCCTGCTGCGAGATGTCCTGTGAACGGATCGTCTCGTTGGCCGAATAGAGGAAGTTCGATGCGAGCACGATCTGCCACATACCGAGCGTCACGATGAAGGGCGGCAGTTTCATGCGGGCAACCAGCACGCCGTTGATAAAGCCGCAGGCAGCACCGACTGCAAAGCCGCAGAACACCGCAAATGTCGGGGGAAGCCCATAGCGAAAGGCGAATTGCCCCATAACAACCGACGAGAGCACCATGATCGCACCGACGGACAAGTCGATGCCGGCCGTCAGGATCACAAGCGTCTGGGCGGCGCCGACGATACCGACGATCGCAACCTGCTGAAGGATCAGCGTCAGGGTGAATGCGGAGAAGAATTTTCCACCCAGCACGACGCCAAAGACAACCAGTGACAGGACCAGCACGATGAGCGGAACGGCCGCCGGACTGGAATGCAGAAAGTGCTGGAATTTCTGGATCAGCGTCTTGTCATGGCTTTCGAACGACGCGACCTGCGTCGAACTGCCGGACAGGACCTTTTCAAAATCGTGATGCGGTTGTGCGGCTGTTTGTGGCTCGCTCATGGAAATTCTCCCGACTGAACCCATCCCGTAGGGCTTCCTGGCCAGAATTATCGTCCGGATGGCATCCATCCGAAGAGGCAAACGGCGATGAAATCAGCGCATGTTTCGCGACGTGTGTCAAAAATCCCGCCATTTATCAGAAGAGCGGCCGAGGCCGCCCTTCAAGGTCAGGCAATGACTGATTAGGTCAGCCCCAGCACTTGTCCATGCCGGTCTTGGTGTCGATCGACTCGACGCCAGCAGTCGGCTTGTCGGTCACGAGCGCGACGCCGGTATCGAAGAAGTTCTTGCCTTCGGTCGCGGCCGGCTTCTCGCCGGTATCGGCGAACTTCTTGATCGCCTCGATGCCCATGGACGCCATCAGAAGCGGGTATTGTTGCGACGTCGCGCCGATAACACCTTCGGCGACATTCTTGACGCCCGGGCACCCGCCGTCGACGGACACGATAAGCACGTCTTTTTCCTTGCCCAAGGCCTTGAGCGCCTCATAGGCGCCCGCAGCCGCCGGTTCGTTGATCGTGTGCACGACGTTGATTGTCGGATCCTTCTGGAGAAGGTTTTCCATGGCGGACCGTCCTCCTTCCTCGTTGCCGTTGGTCACGTCATGGCCAACCACGCGCGGGTCGTCTTCATCGCCGATCTTGTTGGGATCCTTCGGGTCGATGCCAAAGCCGATCATGAAACCCTGGTCGCGAAGAACGTCGACGCTCGGCTGGGAGGGGGTCAAGTCAAGGAAAGCGACGCGAGCGTCCTTTGCCTTGTCGCCCAGCGTTGCTGCAGCCCACTGCCCAATCAGCTTGCCGGCAAGAAGGTTATCTGTCGCAAAGGTCTGGTCGGCCGCGTCGATCGGCTCGAGGGGCGTATCGAGCGCAATGACCAGAAGACCGGCATCGCGAGCTTTCTGGACCGCAGGAACGATGCCCTTGGTGTCCGAGGCCGTCAGCAGGATACCCTTGGCCCCGTCGGCGATGCAGGTTTCGATGGCCGCGACCTGGCTTTCGCTGTCGCCGTCGATCTTGCCGGCATAGGATTTCAGGTCGACACCGAGTTCAGCGGCCTTGGCGGTCGCGCCTTCCTTCATCTTGACGAAAAAGGGATTGGTATCGGTCTTCGTGATCAGGCATGCCGACACGCCTTCGGCGCGGGCAGGGGCGGCAAAGACGACGCCGAGCGCCAAAGCCGACATGGCAGCGGTAATAAGGGACTTTCTCATGTTTTCCTCCCGAAAAAATGTGACAGCCGGTTCTTCCGGCCGCAAATGTCGGTCCGGGCGCTCCTCGCGCCCCGATGGCGTCCGATAGACCGGCCCGCCTTTCCTCCACGCGCTATTTAGAACATCAGAAAATTGACGGTGTCAATAAATAAATCCAGTTGAATTATTAATTCGATGTGACATTCTCTGCCAAATAGTGCATCAAGCGGCGCGGAGGTCCGGGCGAAGGAGGAGCAGCCATGCCATTGACGGAAAATCCAGCGCCGATAGCCGATCTGCCCGAGTATGTGAGCGCGGGCGGGGGCGCCAATCAGGTACGGGTTCGAGCCTACAACGAGCGCCTCGTGCTTTCGGTCGTCAGGCGCCAGAGCGGACTTTCGAAGGCGGACATCGCGCGCAAGACCGGACTTTCGGCGCAGACGGTGTCGGTGATCATGCGGGCGCTGGAAAAGGACCAGTTGCTGATCCGCGGCAAGCCCATCCGCGGGCGGGTCGGCCAGCCCTCCATTCCCATGTATCTCAATCCGGACGCCGTTTTTTCCTTCGGCGTCAAGATCGGCCGGCGGAGCGCCGATCTCGTCCTGATGGATTTTGTCGGGCGGATCAGGCTTCAGTTGCACCGGACATACCGGTATCCGGAGCCGGGGAACATTCTCTCCTTCATCACCGGCGGCATCGCCGAGATCGAGGCCAAGATGTCTCCCGAGCAGAAGGCGAATGTCGCAGGCGTCGGCATCGCCGCACCTTTCGAGCTCTGGAACTGGGCAGAGGAAGTCGGCGCGCCTCCCGGCGCGATGGATGCCTGGCGCAACTTCGACCTGCAGGCGGGGGTCATCGCCCGGGTGCCCTACCCGTTCTATCTGCAAAACGATGCGACGAGCGCTTGCGGTGCCGAACTCGTGTTCGGCGTCGGCCCGCGCTACCCGGATTTCGTCTATTTCTACGTCGGATCGTTCATGGGCGGCGGCATCGTGCTCAACTCGGCGGTCTTCGTCGGACGGACCGGAACCGCCGGCGCGATCGGCCCCTTGCCGGTGCGCAACAAACAGGGCGAAACCCGGCAGCTGCTGGAGATCGCCTCGATTTTCGTTCTGGAGAACCTTCTGCGGGAACGCGGGATCGACCCTCAACCCCTCTGGTATGCTGCCGACGATTGGATCGACTTCGGCGAACCGCTGGAAATATGGATACAGGACAGTGCAGAGGCCATTGCCCAGGCAATCGTCGCGGCCTCATCCATCGTCGACTTCTCGGCGGCCGTCATCGACGGCGGATTTCCAGCCTGGGTGCGCAAGCGCCTGGTCAAAGCAACGCTTGACGCGGTTGGCCGGCTCGATCTTCAGGGGATTCAGATGCCTGACATCATCGAGGGCGCAGTCGGGAGCCAGGCGCGGGCAATCGGCGGCGCCAGCCTGCCGATCTTCGCCCGCTACCTCACCGACCAGACGGTTCTATTCAAGGATATCGAGCATGCTGAAGGGACTTGACCCGCTTCTGGGACCTGATCTGCTCGCCACCTTGCGGGGCATGGGTCACGGCGACGAAATCGCCCTCGTTGACGGTAATTATCCCGGCGTCGAACATGCGAGACGCTTGATCCGACTCGATGGCCATGGATTGCTTCCGGTTCTGAACGCCGTCCTCAGCGTTCTTCCGATCGATGATTTCGTTCCTGATGCGATTTTCCGCTCGACCGTCGGAGAAGACCGCGACCGGACCGATACCGTGCACCGGGAGATAATCGACTGCTGCAAGCACCATGAACCAGACCGGACGGTGACGCCGCTGGTCGGCTCGGCCTTCTACGACCGGGTCCGCGCGGCCCATGCCGTCGTCCAGACGGGAGAGCCTCGTCTCTACGCCAATATCATCCTGCGCAAGGGTGTCATCTACCCTTGACGAAGAGCGACGGCCGGATCACATCGACCGACCGCCGCTTGCCAACGTGTATCAATTGCGCGGCTTGCCGATGTCGCCCGCCGAAGGGCCCCAGACATCTGTGAGCGCAAAGCCGTCCGCCAGAGGATCGAACGGATCAAGAGCCACCTGCGAAAGACCGAAGGTGAAGCCGCGTCCGGTGATCGTAGGGATAATCGCCGGCCTGCCTGCGACTTCGGTCACAGCCGAGAGACCGACCTCGAACTCGGAGCCGATGATCGAGCGGGACTTGAAGACATCCCCGACCTTGGCCTTTCCGCGCGCATGAAGCGTCGCCAGATTGGCGGAATTGCCGGTGCCGCAGGGCGAACGATCGACGCGCCCCGGCCACATCGTGGTGCAGGTGCGGATCGCGCCATCGGGATCGATATCGCGGAACATGACATAGGCAACACTGGAAATCGCCGGGATTTCCGGATGAACGACGGGGATCGTCTTGTTGATCAGCTCTTTCAGAATCATGCCCGCCTCGACGAGGGTGCGGGCATTCGACTTCTCGATGGTCGTGCCGATCTGGCCGACATCGACCAGCGCATAGAAGACGCCGCCATAGGAGAGATCGAGCCTGATCCTGCCCCATTGCGGCGTGTCGATCTCGACATCGAGCTCATGCACGAAGGACGGCACCATGGTGAGCTTCACCTTTTCGCAGCGCCCGTCGCGGCAGGTGGCTGTCGCCCTGACGAGGCCGGCCGCCGTATCGAGGGTGACGATCGTTTCCGGTTCCTTCATCTCGACGATGCCCGATTCGAGCAACGCCGTCGTCGTGCAGATCGAATTCGAACCGGAACTCGCATGCGCCTGATCCGGCTGCAGGATGACGAAGCCGGCATCGGCTTCCGGGTGCTTGGCCGGCAGCAGCAGGTTGACCGAGCCGATCGGTGCGCCGCGCGGTTCCAGCACGAGGAAGCGGCGCAGTTCGTCGCCCTTCGGATCGGTGTTCAACCAGTGAAGCTGTTCGGCAATCGTGTTGCCGGGAATCTTCGGCACGCCTCCGATCGCGAGCCTGCCAATTTCACCTTCGCAGTGAACGTCCAGCAACTGGATCGTACGCTTCCATCTCATATCATAAACTCCAATCAGACGTGGCGCGTGATGCCGCCATCGACGCGTATGTTCTGTCCCGTGATGTAGCCGGCACCGTCCGACAGCAGGAAGGCGGCCGTCTTGGCAATTTCATGGACCATGCCTATGCGCTTCATGGGAATCTTTTCGGCCGTTTCCGGCTTGTGGACGAGGCTGTCGACGTAACCCGGCAGGATGCAGTTCATCCGGATATTGTCCGCCGCATAGCGGTCCGAATAAAGCTTGGTGAAGGCGCCGGCTGCCGCGCGATAGGTGCAGGATACTGGAAATGCCAGGGAAGGTTCATAGGCTGCGAACGTCGTGATGTTGACGAAGGCGCCTTGCCCTGCTTCAGCATGACCGGCGTTACGAGCCGCGCCATGCGCACCAGCGAGAGCACCATCATGTCGGAGCCAAGCGCCCAGGCCTCGTCGCCGAGATCGAGCAGATCGCCCTTCGGCGGATGACCGGTGTGGTTCACCACCGCGTCTATGCGGCCATAGGTCTTCATCGTGAGGTCGAAGATGGCCTGGATATCTTCCGCCTTTTCGGCGGCACCACGCGAAGCTACTCCACCAAGCTCGGCCGCAAGCTTTTCGCAACTTTCCGATGGCGACATCAGCGCCAGACGGTAGCCGTTCGCGGCAAGCTCACGGGCTATCGCGCCGCCCATGCCCCGGCCACCGCCGGTAATCAATGCCACCGGCCCTGATGCGTCTCCTGCCATGAAAATCCCTCCTCGGCGGATTAGAAACGAGTGATGCTGAATGGTGCCATGTCGACCGGAGGCTTCACACCGGTCATCATGTCAGCGATCAGCCTTGCGGTTGTCGCCGAATAGGTCAACCCGAGATGGCCGTGTCCCGTCGCATACCAGACACCCGGCATCTTCGCCGAAGCGGAGATCACGGGCACCGTGTCTGGCAGGGCCGGACGATGCCCCATCCACTCCGTGGCCTCCTCGACCTTCAGGCCCGGCAAGGCGCGCTGGGCGTGACGCACCAGCACGCGGGCGCGCCGATAGTCGGGTGCGGCATCAAGACCGGCCAGCTCGACATTGCCGCCGACGCGGATGCCGCCCGCAGTCGGGGTCACCATGAAGGCGCGTTCCGGCCAGATGATCGAATGGCGCATGGAAATGCCGGGCGCCATGATCTGCGTGTGATAGCCGCGCTCGGTCTCGAGCGGGATCGGTTCGCCGATCTGCCGGGCGAGGAACCGCGTGCGCACGCCCGCGGCAAGCACCACGTTGGCCGCCGTCAGTCGCCGGCCGCCTGAAAGCACGACCTCGACGCCGCCTTCCGGCAGGCGCTCGACCCGCTCCGCTTCGCCGGAGACAAAGGTGCCGCCCCCTTGCTTCAGCGCTTCGACCAGTTTCAGCACCAACTGGTAAGGGTTGCGGATCGACTGGTTCTGCGGCAGCAGCACCGCCTTCGCGATTTTCGGCGAAAGTGCAGGTTCGAGATCGCGAATTGCGCTACCGGCCAGCACTTTGTGCGGGAAGCCGTAGTTTTCTATGAGCGCGATATGATCGCGGTCGGCGGCAAACTCCGCCTCCGTCTCGTAGATCGACAGGCAGCCCTCTTCCGTCAGCATGTCGCGGGCGCCGATGGCTTCGAGCATCGGGCGCAGATCCTCGTGGACGCGGGCGCAAAGGCTCGCCCCGGCCGCCTCGATATCGGCAACACGGGAAGGTCGGCCAGCGGCAAGGAACCGCAGAAACCATGACGCCATCTTCGGGGCATAGGACGGACGCAGCCAGACGGGACCTTCCGGGTCCAGCGCCCAGCGCGGGATCTTGCGCCAGGTGGCCGGTCGCGACACGGCCATGAATTCCGAAACCGCGATGCTTGCCATATTGCCGAAAGAGGCGCCGAGACCCGGCTCATCCTTGTCCACGAGCGTCACCTGCCGGCCGCGCTTCTGCAGTTCGAATGCGATCGCCGCGCCGACGATCCCGGCGCCGACGACAATGGTGGTATTGGCCATGCTACCCGTTTCCCCGGTCCTTCAGTTTCTTGTCCTTGCGCACCAGAGCCGCCGTGGCGGAAATCTCGGCGACTGCCGCGCGTTGCGCACGAAGAGCGGTGATCGCCTCTTCCCGTGTTGTCTCGATGAAGCGAAGCCTTGCGCCGACACCAGCCTGGGCCAGGCGCCAGAGATCGGCCTCGATGACATTGGCGATCTTCGGATAGCCGCCGCAGGTATTGGCCTCGGCGAGCTGGATAATCGGCTGACCGGAAGGCGGCACCTGCACCGTGCCCGGCATGATGCCGTGGGAAAAGAGCTCGCGCTTTTCCTTCATCGCCAGTTCCGGCCCGATGAGGCGATATCCCTGGCGATTGGCTTCGGCGCTGACCTCCCATGCCGCGCCGACAAGATGCGCGCGAGCCTCATCGGTAAAGGCCAGATACTCAGCACTCGGCAGAACCCGCACACCGATTTCGTCCGCATCGACCCCGGAAAGCGGTGCGCGAATCGAGGTCGGGTCCATGCCGAAGCCGGCCGGCAGATCCGCAAAGCCTGTAAAGGAACGAGTGCCGAGCGCCAACCGGTCGCCGCGATTGAGCCCCCTGCCCTCAAGGCCGCCCCAGCCACTCTTCAGATCCGTGGAGCGTGACCCGAGTACGGGCGGCACATCGAGCCCCCCCGAGAAGGCGAGGATTGCCCGCGCGCCCGAACGCGGCAGGCCGACCTCCAGCACATCGCCGGGCGCGGCTGGCACAACCCACCAGGACGGAAAGGCGCGGCCGTCGAGCTTCACCGGGCAATCGGCACCTGTCACGGCAATGGCGCAATGGACATGGACTTTCAGCCGGAAGGGAAACAGCGTGATTTCGAGACCGGCGGCATTGGCCGTGTTTCCGAGCAGAAGATTGGCAAGTTCGAGGGCCAGTCCATCCATGGCACCGGAGCGGCCGACACCCGCATCGAGATAGCCGAAGCGGCCGAGATCCTGCACGGTGTTGCCCGCGCCCGTGGTCAATATCTCGATCATTGCCGGATATCCTCCGGCACGAAGCGAATCCTGTCTCCCGGACGGAAGGCGGCAGGCGGCACGCGATGGGGATCGAAGAGCGCCATGCCGGTCGTGCCTATGATGTGCCAGCCGGAAGGAGCGGTCAGCGGCATGATGCCCGCCTGCGCGCCGCCGATGATGACGGAGCCGACAGGAACTTTCATCCGGGGTACAGCTCGGCGCGGGGTGGCCAGACGGGGGTCGAGTCCGGAGAGATAAACGAAGCCCGGCATGGCGCCGACGGCCGCGACCGAATAGAGCGGGGCCGAATGAAGCGCCACCAGTTCTTCGACGTCCATTCCCTTGGAATGCGCGAGGGCAGCAAGGTCCTCGCCGCTCTCTCCGCCATAGACAACCGGAACTTCGATGGTCCGTCCGGGGCCGGGGTTGGGTACGATATGGCCCCAGCGGGAAAGGATCTCGCTCTCCAACACGGTTGGGTCAAGGACAAGCGGATCGAAGACAACCATCAGATTGTTCATGCCGGGAACAGTCTCGGACACGCCGGCAATGCTGCGGAGGTCGGTTGCCAGCGCCCAGATGCGCCCTTGACAGGCGTCGTCGAACAAGGAGCCGGCGGCATCGACAAGGATTGCCCCGGCGCCCTGCATGCTCAATCTCGGTTTCCCGCCGTTCTCGCGCATCGTTCCCGCATTAGCCTGATGATTTACAGTCTTCGCTCTCTGATATATCAGTTCGCCATTCTTGCCTATCACTTTTCTCGGGCACCATCGGAAAAACATGCCAAAAACGTCGATCCGGATGGACGTATCGCGATTGTTCCCACCGGCGAATTGATCGTAGGATGACGGTCACATGGAGGCTATCATGGTGAAAGACGGGATGCTCGGGGTCGACCTCAATTCGGACATGGGCGAGGGCTTCGGGGCCTTCAGGATGGGCGACGACGAGACCATGCTCTCGATTGTCAGTTCGGCCAATATCGCCTGCGGGCTACATGCGGGCGACCCGGAGATCATGGCCTCCACCTTCGCGCTCGCCAGGCAGAGGGGCGTTGCCGTCGGCGCGCATCCGGGCTTTCCCGACCTGTGGGGCTTCGGCCGACGCAATATCCCGTTCTCGACAGCGGAGATAGAACGGCTGGTGGCCTACCAGATCGGCGCGGCGCAGGCGCTGTCGGCCTATGCGGGGCACCCGATCACCCATGTGAAGGCGCATGGCGCGCTCGGCAACCTGACCCAACAGGACGAGGGCGTGGCGCGCGCGGTCAACAATGCTATCAAGGCGGTCGATCCGAAGCTCATCTGCCTGACCATCGCGCTCGGGCACCAGGAGCGGCTGGCGCGCGAGATGGGGCTTTCCTGCCGTTCAGAGATCTTCGCCGACCGGGCCTATACCGACGAGGGCTTTCTTGTTTCGCGCAGCGAGCCGGGAGCTGTCATCCATGACGCGAAGGCCGCATCGGAGCGGATCGTGCGCATGGTGAAGAACGGAGTGGTCGAAACGATCACGGGCCGCACCATCGTCACGCCGATCGATTCCATCTGCGTCCACAGCGACACACCGTCGGCAGTCACGATCGCGCGGACCGTGCGAGATGCGCTCGAAGGCGCCGGCATCGCTGTCCGCAATTTCATTCATTGAGTGCGGAGCGTTCTGATGGATCTCATCCTGATCGGCAAGCTGATGGAAATGTTGGAGAACTCGGCCCTCGGCGAGTTGGAGGTCACCGAGGACGGCGTAAGGATCAGGCTTTCCAAAACGCCACGCGGAGAGGCACGCGCCGCATCTGCGACGTCGTCGCGTCCTGAAACGCCCGAGGCTATGGCCGCCGCCGAGATCGCCGAGCTCATGGCGCTTCCTTCCGCGGATGAGGGCAGTCTCGAGGTCGCCGTTCCAGCTGGCCTGCCCGGCACTTTCTATCGCGCGCCCGCGCCCGATGCAGCGCCCTATGTCAGCGAGGGCGACCTCGTGGAGGAAGGCCAGACACTCGCACTGATCGAGGCGATGAAGATGCTCAATCCGGTCGAGGCGCCCCAATCCGGTCGGATCATTGCAATCCTGATCGCGGATGCGACGCCGGTTGCGACCGGAACGCCGCTGATCGTCATCGATGCGGCGGACTGACGCCATGTTCGACAGTGTTCTCATTGCCAATCGCGGCGAAATCGCGCTGAGGATATTGCGGGCCTGCCGCGACCTCGGACTGAAGGCCATCGCCGTCCATTCGCAGGCGGACGCGGATCTGCGCCATGTCAAACTGGCCGATACCGCGCTCTGCATCGGCCCTGCACCGGCGGCCAGGAGCTATCTCGACATGCGTGAACTTCTGCTCGCCGCGAAAATGACGGGGGCCGGCGCCATTCATCCAGGATACGGATTTCTTTCGGAAAATGCGGACTTCGCGCAAATGGTCGAAGACGCCGGCATTACCTTCATCGGACCGCCCGCCGCAGCCATCCGCATGATGGGTGACAAGGTCGCGGCAAAGCGCGCGATGATCGCCGCCGGCGTGCCCTGCGTTCCCGGCCCCGACCATGCACTACCGGCTGACCCGGCTCAGATCATGCAGATCGCCGTGCAAACGGGCTTTCCGCTGATCGTCAAGGCGGCAGGCGGTGGTGGCGGCCGGGGCATGCGCATCGTTCGCAATGCCGCAGAGCTTGCCGGTGCCGTCGCAGTGACGCGCGAGGAGGCTGGTCGCGCCTTCGGCAATTCGGAACTCTACCTCGAGAAATTTCTGGAGCATCCCCGGCACGTGGAAATCCAGGTGCTGGCAGACAATCACGGAAACGCCGTGCATCTTGGGGCGCGCGACTGCTCGACGCAACGGCGCCACCAGAAACTTATCGAGGAATCGCCCCCGCCCGGCATCGCCGGCGAGGCGATCGAGCGGATCGGCAGGCGTTGCGCGGATGCCTGCCTTGCCATCGGCTATCGCGGCGCGGGCACATTCGAATTCCTCTACGAGGATGGAGAATTCTACTTCATCGAGATGAATACACGTGTTCAGGTCGAGCACCCGGTGACGGAAGAGGTCACTGGAATCGATATCGTCCGGGAGCAGTTGCGCGTCGCACGCGGCGAGAGCCTTTCCTTCGCGCAGGACGACGTGCGGTTTTCGGGTCATGCGATCGAATGCCGGATCAACGCCGAAGACCCTTTCACCTTCGCTCCCTCCCCCGGAAGGATCACGCAGCTGATCGCGCCCGGCGGCCCGGGCATCCGCGTCGATACCCATCTCTATGCCGGTTACAGCGTGCCCCCGAATTACGATTCCCTCATCGCGAAGGTGATCGCCCATGGCGATAGCCGGGCGACCGCGATCGCCCGGATGCGGCGCGCACTCCGCGAGACCGTGATCGACGGAATCTCGACCACAATACCCCTTCATGAAAGATTGCTGAGCGAACCCGGATTTTTCGCCGGCGGCTTCGATATCCACCACCTTGAGAGATTGCAGGCACAGGGTTTCGGGAGGACGAAATGACCGACACCACGTGGCTCAGCGCTGTCATGGCCCTGCTCGAAAAACACGGGCTTGCCGAATTGGAATACCAGGATGGCGACCGGCATATTCTGGCGACAAGGCATGACGTGCATGATCTCGCCACGCACGAGCCGCCCCCCGCCCCCCGCCGCCAGACGACCATTGCCGCGCCACATGCCGGCATTTTCCGAAGCAAGCATCCTTGCGACCAAACGCAGAAATCGCTGCCGAGACCGGTAAGGCGCGGAGAAATCATCGGCTTTCTCGAAGCCGTCTCGCTCTTGCGGCCGGTGCTCGCCGCCGAGGATGGCATTCTTGCCAGTCAGCTTGCTGAAGAGGGTGCACTTACCGGATATGGCGCCGCGCTTTTTGGCCTTTACCCCGCCGACGGGCAACGGGATAAAAACTAGGGCCAATCGTCCCTAGGGGATCGAAGAATCACGCCACTTTCGCGAGTTGCGCGTTCGTCCAGTCGATGATCTGTCGTGCCGACATGGCGCCCGAAACACGGGCAATCTCGCGCCCGTCGCGATAAAGCAGCATGGTCGGAATGCCACGAATGCCAAGGCGGCCTGCCACTTCGGGCTGCTCCTCGGAATTGAGCTTCATCAGCCGGACGCCCGGTTCGAGGCTCTTGGCGGCTTCGGCGAAATGCGGAGCCATCATCTTGCACGGACCGCACCACGGGGCCCAGACGTCGACGAGAACCGGGACACCGCTGCGGGCAGTCTGCTTTTCGAACATGCCCGCATCGGCTTCGACGGGGTGGCCTTCGAAAAGCGCCGCCTTGCAGACACCACAGCGCGCCTCAGCCGCCGGGCGCCCCGCCTTCAACCGATTGACGGCAGAACAATGCGGACAGACGATTTGTTGATCCTTTTCCATATTGTAATTCTCCGTAAAATCGCGCTCCGATCCGGAGCCGCTGCAACCCTCGCCTCTTGACATTATATTCACATTGCCGTAGATACGCAAGAATGAAGATTGATCCGGAATCTATGCAGGGCGCAGCAGACGACGCCAGCGAGCTCTTGAAAGCGCTTGCCAACCGGCATCGGCTTCTCATCCTTTGTCAGTTGATCGACGGGGAGCGTTCCGTTGGCCAGCTCGCGGAGTTTCTTGGAATCCGGGATTCCACCGTATCACAGCATTTGGCGCTGTTGCGTCGCGACCGCATCATCAGCGGCAGGCGCGACGGGCAAACGATCTGGTACCGGATCGAAAGTGAACCGGCGCGCAACGTGATCGTCGCGCTCTACAACACCTATTGCTCGGTCTGATCCTGCTCAGGCGGGACGCATCGTGCCGCGCTCCCTGAGCGCGGCATGCCAGGACAATGCTTCCTCGATGACATGCGGCGTGTGGCCTCCGCGCTTCCTGGCCCGCTCGGAATAATCCCTCAGTGCATCGCGATAGTCCGGATGGACGCAATTGGCGATGATGACCTCGGCCCGCTCGCGCGGCGCCAGTCCACGCAGGTCGGCGAGCCCCACTTCCGTCACCAGAATATCGACGTCATGCTCGGTGTGATCCACGTGACTCACCATGGGCACAACGCTTGAGATCGCCCCGTTCTTGGCAATCGACTTGGTAACGAAAATCGACATGAAGCCGTTGCGGGCGAAGTCACCGGAACCGCCGATGCCGTTCATCATGTGCGTTCCACCGACATGGGTGGAATTGACGTTGCCGTAGATGTCGAATTCGAGCGCCGTATTGATACAGATCAGGCCGAGGCGGCGAATGACTTCGGGGTGGTTGCTGATCTCCTGCGGACGCAGGATCAGGTTGTGCTTGTATTCGGACAGACGCGGCAGAACCTTCCGATACATATCGGCGGACAGCGTGATCGAGGAACCGGAGGCGAAGGTCAGCTTGCCGGCATCGAACAGCTCGAAGGTCGAATCCTGCAGGACCTCCGAATACATCTTCAGGTCATGAAATGGCGTATCGATGAAACCGTGGAGAACGGCATTGGCGATCGTGCCGATCCCGGCCTGCAAGGGCTGCAACTCATACCCCATACGGCCCTGCTTCACCTCGTTTACGAGGAAATCGGCGAGATTGCCGGCAATTGCTCGGGTCTCGTCATCGGGCGGAAGAATGGTCGCCGAACTGTCCTGCTTCTCGGATACGACGACAGCGACGATCTTTTCCGGTGGGACCGGAATAAAGGGAAGGCCGACGCGGCTTTCCGGCGTCACGACGGGGATCGGCATGCGGGCCGGGCGGCGCGTGGGGATATAGATGTCGTGCAGTCCCTCCAGCGTGATGGGCTGGGACAGGTTGAGTTCGACGATCACCTTGTCGGCCAGGATCGCGAAACTGGCGGAATTGCCGACCGAGGTCGTCGGCACGATCCCGCCCGTCTCGGTGATGGCGACAGCCTCGATGACGGCGATGTCGACGGGCTTGATCTGCTGGGTGCGCAGTTGTTCGACGGTTTCCGACAAATGCTGATCGATGAACATCACCTCGCCCGCATTGATCGCCTTGCGTAGCGCGGGATCCGACTGAAACGGGATGCGGCGGGCCAGCACATGCGCCTCGGCCAGCGTCCTGTCGAGATCGTTGCCAAGGGAGGCGCCTGTCATCAGCGTGATCTTCAGCGGATCCTTGCGTGCACGCTCGGCCAGCGCCATGGGCACAGCCTTGGCTTCGCCAGCGCGGGTGAAGCCGCTCATGCCGACCGTCATGCCATCCTTGATGAAGGCCGCAGCCTCCTCGGCGCTGACGACCTTGTCTAGCAGGGGTTTATGTCGGATCCGATCGCGCAGCATGATTTCTCCTCTTCAAACCGCCAACTCATGGGGGAGGCCCGCCAGTGCGCGGGTATCGAGAACGATTAATTGGCCTGGCTTGGGAATTGCAATCATTCTTCCGTCGCATTGCGTGCTTGTCTGATATGCGTTTCTCGCATGACTCGGAAGCCAGACCAAACGCGTGGAGACTGCACTCCGAACATCAGAGCAATTCCGGGGAGACCATATCCGGCATTCGCCGGGTCTGTCACTCGAATCCGATTGTCTGGAGCGATCGATTGACCGAGAGCCCCTGCCGCGAGAGAGTGCGCTCATGACTCGTCTGCTGGAAAATCCAAAACGCCCGACGAAAAGATGGCTCAGGTGCTTCTGCGCCGTGGCGGTGCTCCTTGCTGTGGGTGGTGCGCCGACCTTAGCAGAAGATGGTACGAGCACCTTTCCATCCACGGAGGAAGGTCTCGACGAGATGTTTCCGCCGACGCCGGAGGATGGCTATCCGATGTCGGACCCGGAGCCTCCGCCGGATATCTTCGGGCCGTTCATGCCCCCTCCACTGGCCGGCACGTCCGACAGCCCTGTTCGCGACGGCCGCTCCCTGGAGCAGCGCATCGCGGATTCGACGAAGCACCAGAAAGCGCTCATCGAACAGATCAAGGCGCTTCTGAAGCAGAGCGACGTTTCCATCGTTCCGCCGCCGTCCTACGAGCTCGAATGCAACGAAGATCCGGTCGTCGATCTCCTGACCGAGCAATTGGTCCAGTCATATGTGAAGCAGGGCGGCGATCCGGAACTGGGCTTTCTCGAACAGTTGATCACCGTGCGCAGAGAACTTGCCATGCTCGGCGTCGAGCCGAGCGACAGTTACCAGGCACAACTCGCCAATCGGCTGCTGGTGAAAGCGCAGAAACTGATCAAGACCTATGGCAGCCAGCGCGACAAGGTCCTGGCTATCCTCGGCCTGGCCCACAAGGCGGCCAATATCCTCCAGCTGCTCGGAGATTCGGCGATCGAGGAGGAATTTTTCGGCGAGATCATCGGATGGCTGTCCAAGCTGGTTCCCGACATGCTCAAGGACATCAGGACGCAGCATGACTACCGGCTGGTCAATGCGATCTTTACCCTGACCCGCGTAATAAACTCATCCGGGCAGCTGAGCGGACACGCGGACCCCAGCGAAATCCTGCGGCAGATCGAGGAGGCGATGCGTTTCGACCTCTTGCTGGCCCTCGAGGCATCGGGCGGGAGCCACGAGTGGACTCTCAAGAGTGAGTTCTCGCTCACCCCCACGCTGGCTACGGGCAAGAACAAGCTCCTCCAGCTGATGTATGTCGGCGAGGGACAGGGAACCTATGCCAGCTACGCCTACAAGAACGGCACCCAGACGATGCAAGCCCCGGACTTCCCGGTGATGGCCAAGATCACGGACTTCGATCCCTGCAAAGGCACAGCGGTGCTCTTTCTCGACCGCTTTTATGCGCAGGATGGCGAGACCTATCGGAGGAAGGACACGACGGACAAGGCGCCGATCGTCTGGGCGGCCTTCGCCAACGCCTTTCGCGAGCAACAGGTCGACCAAGGGTTCGAATTCGAGCTTACCGTCAAAACGAAAACCGAAAAGGCGGTCGATACCGTCTTTGATCAGAGCGCCAAGGGCTTCACCGGGGAGTTCACGGTGCAACTTACCCATAACCCCAAGTGAGGCGAACTCGAGCCACAACAGCGTCGGACTACGCGCGTCGAAACCCGGCCAACAGCGTGCCGCGAGGCGCTAAAACCGCTGCCAGATAGATTTCATCTATTTGAAGGAAAAATGGCGCACCCGAAGAGATTCGAACTCCTGACCCCCAGATTCGTAGTCTGGTGCTCTATCCAGCTGAGCTACGGGTGCGTACCGGTCCGACTGTCGTCGGCGGCGTGGCGATCCTCTAAAACGTGCTGCGCCGGATTGCAAGCACCTTTCGGAAAAAAGAGTCATTTTGCCGTCACATGCGATTGCCGCATGCCGATTGCAGCAATTGCCAGATCAGGCGCGCGCCCTCCAGTCATCGAGAGCCACGGGACGATCGGGAATTTCGATGCGAAACTGGGTTCCAGGTCCAGGCTTCTCGACGAGCGCGATGGTGCCCCCGTGGGCAAGGACCAATTCGCGGGCAATCGCCAGCCCCAGTCCCGTTCCGCCGGAACGCGCCGATCCGCGGAATGCAGCGAAAAGGTTCTCTCGCGCCTTGCTGGGCATGCCGGGACCGGTATCGTCGATGACGATGCAGACGACACTGCCAATGCGCTGGGCCGACAAGGTCACGCGACGAACCGCCCGCGGCTCGTCTGCGGCGTAATTGGCGAGTGCCTGAAGCGCGTTGCGGCAGATGTTGTGGATCACCCGGAACAACTGCTCACTATCGGCATCGACCTCCAGGTCGCCGTCGATCATCTCGACGAATTCAATGCCGCTATCGGGGCTGATCGCGAGAATGTCCCGCACCTCCTGGCTGAGTGCCGACAAACGGAAGCGACGGCGGCGGGGCTCGGCCTCGGAGGCCTGGCCATAGGCCAGCACCTCGCTGGTATAGCCGACCGCCCTGTCTATGGTGCGCAGGAGCTTCGGCGCAAAGCTCTTTACCATCGGGTCCTCGACATCGACCAGGCGGTCGGACATCAGTTGCGCCGATGCGAGGATGTTGCGCATGTCGTGGTTGATCTTCGATACGGCGAGACCCAGATCGGCAAGATTCTTCTGCTGCTTCAACGTTCGCTGCAACTGCTCCTGCATCAGTGCGAGGTGGCGTCCGGCGACGGCAAGTTCATCGCCGCCTCGCGCCGGTACGAGGACACGAGCGGGGTCCTCCGGATTCTCGGCAAAGGCTTGCATGCTTCGCGTCAGACGCCGGACCGGGCGTATCATCATGCGGTTGATGGCCAGATAGATGAGGAGGGCCGTTATCAGAGAGATGACAAGCGAGACGGCAAAGACGTTGCGCGCATAGGACAGCATGGCGCCACGCAGGCTGCTTTCATCCAGCACAAGTTCAATGACCATATCGCTGTCGCCGACGGGGCCGTATATCCGCAGGATGCGGTCTCCGCCGAGGGCCAGGGCATAAAGAGCATCGCCAATCGATTCGAGGGGCTGCACGTTCGTGAGATCGAATGTCGCATCCACCTGCGGCGGCATGTCATCGACGGCCAGCAGGCGCGATGTTCCTTCCTTGCGCAATACGATTGCCTTGGTACCGGTCGCCATCAGGGCCTCGTCCTGAATGGCCCGGGGCAGCTCGATCGGCTGCAGACCGTCGATAACGACGCTGGCGGCGGCGGCCGTCCGCAGCCGATCCTCGAGCCAGCGCAGCCGCATGGAGGCCACCGACGGAACAAAGATCAGCACCTCGGCAAGCATGACGAAAGCGATGGTCAGCCACAGAAGCTTGCCGGAAAGTCCGCGGAAAAGGTTGGGCACGGCGCTGCGCCCCGCCTTGTCCGCCCCTGGCCCGGCCTGCATTCCATCTGCCATCGGTCGCTCCTCGTCGCGATTTCCCAAGCAGGGGCCCGATCCACGCGGGCACCGTGAGTCTCATATCAATAGAACATAACGCGAATGAACGAAAGGCTCCCGGAACCCTCAACTGTTTCTGAGCGGAATGCCCGCCCCTGCGGCGTGGTTCGGCCGCCGTCCCTCTCGCATGAAAAAAGCCGCGGGGTGCCTCCCGCGGCCTTCTTTCCGTTGCATCCTGCGATGCCGACCGATCAGAACTCCTCCCAGTTGTCCGCATCCCGCGCCACCGCGGCCGCCCGGTTGCCGCCGATGGCGCGCGCGACATGTCCGAGCATCTGACGCGCCGGCGATTGGACCGGCTTGTGCTGCGAGGGCTTCGCCAATGCCGGAGCCTGCACTGGAGCGGCGGCGGCAACGGAGGCCGTGGTCGATGCATGGGCCGGCTGCGCCCTTCCCTCCTCGGAAATCCGGAAATGGGCAACGAGAGCTGCCAGTCCATCCGCCTCCGCGGAGAGCTTATGGGTCGCGGCCGAGGTTTCCTCTACCATGGCGGCGTTCTGCTGCGTCACCTGGTCCATCTGATTGATGGCGGTGTTCACCTCCTGAAGTCCGGTCGACTGTTCCTTCGCCGCGGTTGCGATGGAATGGATGTGGTCATTGATCTTGAGGACCCTGCTCTCGATTTCGGACAAGGCCTCGCCGGTCTTCTGCACCAGCTTGACGCCGCCCGCCACCTCCTCGCCGGATTTGGTGATGAGCGCCTTGATGTCCTTGGCGGCATTCGCCGAACGCTGGGCAAGCTCACGCACCTCCTGAGCGACGACGGCGAAGCCCTTGCCGGCCTCCCCGGCGCGCGCCGCCTCGACGCCGGCATTGAGGGCCAGCAGATTGGTCTGGAAGGCGATTTCATCGATGACGTTGATGATCTGCGAGATTTCCCGCGAGGCCTGCTCGATACGGCCCATGGCACCGACGGCATCGCTGACGACGACTGCGGACTGGGCGGCGCTCTTCGTTGCCTCGTTCACCATCTGGCTGGCTTCCTGGGCGCGCTCGCTTGAACCTCGCACGACGACAGTAATCTCATCCAGCGCGGCCGAGGTTTCCTCGAGGGCTGCCGCCTGCTGTTCGGTACGCTTTGCCAGATCGTTGGTGGCAGACGTCAACTCGTCGGCATTGCCATTGATCGAGTCCGTCTTGTGCCGGATATCGCCCATTGTCTGGCGCAGACGATCAAGCGTGTTGTTCACATTGGTCTGGAGTTCGGCAAAGGCGCCGCGGAATTCGCCGCGCATGCTCTGACACAGATCGCCCTCAGAAAGGCTTGCAATCACACGACGGGTCTCTGCGACCCCAGTGTCGACCGTCTTCAGCAGATCGTTGATATTGCTCGCGAAGCGGTTAAGGTTTGTGTCTGCGTAGTCTTTATCGATTCGCTTCGAGAAATCTCCAGCCGCGGCCGCGGCAACAACGATGGACATGCTCGACTGGAGGTCATCGCTTTTCTCCCGCATGGCTGCTTCCTGGGCATTCATGCGTTGGACGGCGAGACCGTTCTGCTTGAATACTTCGACCGCTCCAGCCATCTCGCCGATTTCGTCGGCGCGACCGGCATAGGGAATCTCGGTATTGAAATCGCCTTCCGCGATCTTCTTCATGGCGCCGGTGACATTGCGGATCGGCCGGCTCAACTGATTGACTCCGATATAGATACCGAGACCGGCGCCGATTGCGACCGCGCAGACCGTAACACTGGAAATGAGGATCAACATCAGCCATTGGAAGGATTCAAGCGACTCCGTCATGACCTTCAGTTCGGCCTTGTCGTTGTCGACGACGGCATCGATTTCGGCCTGGAAGGCTTTCCGGTTGGCGCGATTCGCTTCGTTGTTGCCCTGTTCATTGGCGGCCTTGGAATCGACCTTCGTGCCAAGACGGACCGTCTCGGCCCGGAATGTGCGGAACTCCGCCGCCCTCGCCACCATCGCGTCGAAGGTCGCCTGCTGGGCCGCGGGCACGAGCGGTTTCCAATCGGCGATCACCTTGTCCATTTCGTCGAGGTTTTTCAAAAGCCCCTTGGCGAACCCCTCCGCTTTTTCGGTCGTCGGGGCCGCATAGATCCCGCGAGCCTCCATGACCACAGCGGTTACGAGCCGGTTGAGACGCTCGCCCAGATAGGCACGATCCGAGACGACATGTAGATCGTGGGACTTCTGGCCGTATTGCGTGGTCACAAAGATACCCATCGCCCCTATCACAATGGCCGCAAGGCCCAGTATGCCGACCAAAGAATAGACTTTGCCGCTTATTTTCACGAAATGCCCCCCCTGCTGACGATCTCCAGATATCGGAGAATACCCCTCAATATTTAGGATAGTAGGTGAGGCCCGTTAACGAATTATTGCATTGCTAATACAGCATATTCGAACGTTGTTGCGGCGCAACAAAGAAGGTCAGGCACAATAGGTTGTCCAGTTCCAGGGAGGCGCCCGCGGGCAATGAACTGCCTGTCAGAAAACCAGCAAAAATGTTTGCCAAGGCCCAAGGGGAAATCTTAATGACGGAAGGCCAGATTTGACCACGCCGCACTTGCTGATCCGGACGTCTCCGCCGATTGACTCAAGCGTCCTTCGCCCTTATAAGCCGCGCACGTCCGGATATTCCGACCCGCTCCGGCGGGTTTGAAACTGTGCGAAAAATCCAACGCTCTTGCAGAGATGCAAACCCAAGAAGGGCCGCACACCGCGGTATTAAATAAATGAAGCGTACCTACCAACCTTCGAAGCTTGTTCGCAAGCGCCGCCACGGTTTCCGTGCGCGCATCGCAACAAAGGGTGGCCGCAAGGTCATCATCGCACGCCGCGCTCGCGGTCGTAAGCGCCTTTCGGCCTAAGGCCGGGCGTGCCCGATGAGAGAAACGGGCGAATGACGTCTGACGAACAGAAATCGACTGTCGGGCGGCTGAAGAGCCGGCCGCAGTTTCTTGCCGTGCGCAATGGCGAAAAGCGCCGAGGCAGCCTCTTCCTAATTGAAGTGCTCGATCGCAACGAGCCCGGTACCGAACCGCGCGTCGGCTTCACAGTCACCAAGAAACATGGCAATGCCGTCGAGCGCAATCGCATGCGTCGGCGCCTGAAGGAAGCCGTGCGGCTAAACACGGGATTTGCAATGCAGCCGGGACATGACTATGTGATTGTCGCCCGAAGGGAAGTGCTGTCCGCACCGTTTGCGAAGATCGTCGCGCAACTGGCCGAACGGATTGAAGCCAGGCCGAAACACGAGCGGTCCTCCGCGACCCGTTCCAGGAAAGTATGATGCAAAACAAACGCAATTACTTCATCGCGATTGCCCTTTCCGTGCTGATCGTTCTCGCCTGGCAATTCCTCTATATGAATCCCAGGATCGAGGCACAGCGCCAGGCGGAGCAGGCCATGCTCGCCGAACAGGCCAAGACCACTCCTGCACAGGACACCGCGGCGACAACGACAGCGGATCCTGCCGCCGGCACGGTCAGCGGCGCCCTTCCGGGTGGCACCCAGGCGAGCGCGACGACCAGCCGCGAGGACGCGATCGCCAAGAGCGCACGCGTGACCATCGACACGCCGGCCCTTTCTGGTTCGATCAATCTGACCGGCGCTCGCTTCGACGACCTGAAGCTCAAGGGATATCGCGAGACCGTCAAAGCGGACAGCCCGACCATCGCTCTATTCAATCCGGCTGATACCAAGGACGGTTACTTCACCGAACTCGGCTATATCGGCGGCGAAGGCGCCGCCAGCGTTCCGGGTCCGGCGACCGTCTGGACGCTTTCCGAGGGTGACAAGCTCACCCAGGCCACGCCCGTCACCCTTTCCTACACAAACGACGCAGGCCTCACCTTCAACCGGAAAATCTCCGTCGACGAGCATTACATGTTCGTGGTCGAGGACACGATCAGCAACACCGGAACCAGCGCCGCGAGCGTCGCGCCCTATGGCCGGATCACCCGCTATAACAAGCCGTCGACACCGTCGGTCTATGTGTTGCATGAAGGCTTCCTCGGAGTGGTCGGCGCCGACGGCGGCCTGATCGAAGAGAAATACAGCGCGATCGAAGAGGAAGCGATTGCCAACGCGAAAGCGACTGGCGGCTGGCTCGGGATCACCGACAAATACTGGGCGGCAGCCCTGGTGCCGCCGCAGACGCTGGCTTTCGAGTCGCGCTTTTCGCATTTCACCGATGGACAACCCCGCTTTCAAGCCGACTACAAGAACGATGCTGTCAGCATCGCTCCCGGACAGAGCGCAACCGTCAAGAACCTTGTCTTTGCCGGCGCCAAGGAAGTGCCTGTCGTCGACAATTATGCGACCGCGTATTCAATTCCGAAGTTCGACCGCCTGATCGACTGGGGCTGGTTCTATTTCATCACCAAGCCGATGTTCACGATGATGGACTATTTCTATCGTCTGGTCGGCAATTTCGGCGTCGCCATCCTTCTGACGACCATTGTCGTGAAGCTGCTGTTCTTCCCGCTGGCAAGCAAGCAGTACGCCTCCATGGCGAACATGAAGCGCATGCAGCCGAAGATGGAAGAACTGAAGGCCAAGTTCGGCGACGACAAGATGGCGTTGCAGCAGGCGATGATGGAGCTTTACAAGACCGAGAAGATCAACCCGGTCGCAGGCTGCTGGCCCGTTCTCCTGCAGATTCCCGTATTCTTCGCGCTCTACAAGGTGATCTACGTCACCATTGAAATGCGACATGCCCCGTTCTTCGGGTGGATTCAGGACCTGTCCGCACCGGATCCGACAACCTTCATCAATCTCTTCGGGCTCCTGCCGTTCGATGGGCCGACTTTCCTCCATCTCGGCGTCTGGCCGATCATCATGGGCATCACGATGTTCCTGCAGATGCGCATGAACCCGACGCCGCCGGATCCGACACAGGCGATGCTGTTCACCTGGATGCCGCTGGTCTTCACCTTCATGCTGGCAAGCTTCCCGGCCGGTCTGGTGATCTACTGGGCATGGAACAACACGCTTTCGATCCTCCAGCAGGCGCTCATCATGAAGCGCCATGGCGCCAAGGTCGAGCTGTTCGACAATCTCAGACAGACGTTCCGACGAAAGCCACAAGCAGGAAAATGATCAGAAAGCCCCGGCCAGTTCCGGGGCTTTTTTATTCTGTCATGCTACGTAATTATAAGTTCATTAAGCATATCGTCATTATCATATATCATATTTCATATGTAATATGGGAACCACTTCCCGGCACTTCACCGACGTATCCGGAAATCGATTTCGTAACGGGGCCACAGCATGACCGCAGCCGCTACCGAACCGCTGTTCGAACGGGATAATTCCACCATCGACGAGATCATGGCCTGCCTGGAAGCGGCCATTGTCGGAGACTATATGAGAACGCCTGTCGGTGGGGATCCCCTCTCCTCGACCGTTGCGACGCTGATCCGGAAACTGCAGCGACAGGCAGGGAGCAATCTCACCGACATCGTGAACGTCTCGATCGGGATGAACGAGACCGCAGTCATGTCGGCAAACCTCCAGCATGAACTCAGAGGCGTCGATCACGACTCTCATTCAATCGCCGCAGCCGCGCAGGAAATGGCGGCAGCAAACAGCGAAATTGGCCGGTATGGAGAAGAGATACTGGAACACGCCAAGAGGGCCGGCGACGCAGTTGCCTCAAGCCTGAAGGCTGTCGATGACACGATTGCCCAGATTCAGGTGATCTCGACGGCCGTAAACGAGACGAGCGAAAAGATCGCCCTCATCCAGAATCTCGGCAAGCGCATATACGAGATTGCCGGAAGCATCAAGAAAATAGCCTCGCAAACAAGCCTGCTTGCCATCAACGCGGCAGTGGAAGCGGCCCGCGCCGGCGATGCGGGACGCGGCTTTGCGGTCGTCGCCTCCGAAGTAAAGGCGCTGTCGGACCGGACATCCCATGCCACGGTGGAAATCGGTCAGATCATAGGAGATTTGCAGAGCGGCATGGAGGCAATGGTCAAGTCCATGCGGTCGAGTGCGGGAGCCGTCACTGGCGGCAATGACACCGTAAGCATCCTTCGTGGTTCCATCGACACGACCGGCCGACAGGTGACAAGTGTCGCGGCCAATGCGGGGGCGATCAGCGATGCTCTGCGCGAGCAGTTGCAGGCTTCCAACACGGTGGCATCGAATATCGCCCAAATGGCCGCCAACACGAGTCATACGACAAGCGTACTCGAGCGCATCGTCGACAAGATCGACGCCACGCAGCGTGCAGTGATAAGCCAGACCGGCCATCTGGCCGAGTTGAACTTCCCGAACAAGATCGTCAAGCTCGCCCAATCGGACCATGTCATCTGGAAGAAACGTCTGGCGAACATGATCATCGGAAAAGAAGGCCTCAATCCCAACGAGCTTTCCGATCACCGTTCATGTCGTCTCGGGAAATGGTACGGCTCTGTCTGCGAGCCGGAAATACGCGCACGCCCGGAATTCGCCGCGCTTGATGACCCGCATGCCCGCGTGCACAAACACGGCATCGAGGCGGCCAGGCTCTACAACTCGGGCGACATCAAAGGTGCGCTTGCGCAGATACGGTTGGTGGAGACCGCGTCCGCCGATGTGCTGGCGCTGCTCAAGCGCCTTGAAGAAGCAGCCTGATCGCGTAGCAATCGCCCCGCAAAGCATGCTCGCTCTTGACATTGCCGTTCAAAACCCGGATGCCCGGCCTTGAACGAGAAAGGCGAAGAGCGATGACAACGACAAGACCGGCGGCAGAACAAGCCCTGTTCAACCGCCCGTGGATCTTCATCCGCGGCGTGCCATCGATGCAGTTCCTGCCCCCCGAAGGCCCACTCGAAGTGGCCTTTGCCGGCCGTTCGAACGTCGGCAAGTCGTCGCTGATCAATGCGCTGGTCGGTCACAAGGGACTGGCCCGCACGTCGAACACGCCGGGTCGCACCCAGGAGCTCAACTATTTCGTTCCGGACGGCTATTCCGGCGAAGCGGGCGACCTTCCGCCGATGGCGCTGGTCGACATGCCCGGCTACGGCTATGCCCAGGCGCCGAAGGAGCATGTCGACGCCTGGACCAAGCTGGTCTTCGACTACCTGCGCGGCCGCGCGACCCTGAAGCGTGTCTATGTGCTGATCGACAGCCGCCACGGTATCAAGAAGAACGACGACGAAGTGCTCGACCTTCTCGACAAGGCGGCGGTGTCCTACCAGATCGTTCTGACCAAGACCGACAAGATCAAGGAAGCCGGCGTGCCGCGCCTGATCGCGGAAACGCTCGAGAAGATCAAGAAGCGCCCGGCCGCCTATCCCTTTATCGTCGCCACCTCCTCCGAAAAGGGAAATGGCCTCGATGATTTGCGCGCAGCAATCCTCGAGGCCATCGGCCAGGCCACCTGACGCAGTACACCCGGCCTAGACAGCGCCCCGCCAGAGGCGGGGCAAGCGTTCGGCTCAGGCCTTGGGCAGCAGAACCTTGTCTATCACGTGGATCACACCATTCGACTGCTTGACGTCGGCGATGGTAACGGTCGCCACGCCGCCGGTCTCGTCGGTCAGCGTGATCTTGTCGCCGTCCATCTTGGCCTGTAGTACGCAGCCGCCGACCGTCTCGACGGGATGGGTGCCGCCGTCATCGGCGATCATCTTGGCGACCGCGGACGACATGGCTTCGGCCGCCACGACGTGGCAGGTCAGAACCTTGGTGAGCTGTTCCTTGTTCTCGGGCTTCAGCAGCGTGTCGACCGTGCCAGCCGGAAGCGCGTCGAAGGCGGCATTGACGGGCGCGAAGACCGTGAATGGGCCTGTACCCGACAGGGCTTCGACCAGACCAGCGGCCTTCACGGCGGCGACGAGCGTCGTATGATCCTTGGAGTTGATGGCATTCTCGATGATGTTCTTGTCTTCCATCATCGCGGCGCCACCAACCATCGGGTTTTCGGCATGAGCGGCGATTGTGCCGGCGGTAATCGCGGTTGCAACGGCGAGCAGGCGGAGCGTGGACTTGATCATCTCTATGTTTCCTCTTCCTCTGTTTCAAACTGTGGCCGGGCACCTGCTCTGGCAGAGCGCCATCGGCCTTACGTGTTCCGCATTGGCGGGAACATGAGAGAAGACGAGGCATTCGGAAATTAAGTTTCAGGCTTTGCGCATTAATTTGCGAAAAATCTTACGTCACTGATATTGTTAAGGATTTATATTAGAATTGTTTAGGCATCTTAAAAATGCGCTTCGCCGGCGGCGAGAACCGGGCCGGTGGCCTGGCCGGTCGGAGAGCCGCCGTAGGGCTCCAGGCTGACGGCCAGAACCACGCCGGAGGCGAACTGGTCGCGCAGACTAGAAGGCACATTGATTTCGCCTTCACCCGTCTGGGGCAGGACACCCAGGGACAAGGGCGGCGCGTCGCCTTCGATCAGCCACAGCTCAAGCGAATGCGCGGTCGCCTCGCCCGCGGCAACAGGGGTGACCCGGAGCCGTCCGGACGTGTTGTCGTAGCGGGCAATGAGACTGATGGCATTGTCCTTGCCAGCCATTTCCGCGACGAGCGGCGGGCGCGACACGTTGCCCAGGTCGATGAACTGTTCGCCAACGAACATGGCGACACCAAAAAAGCCGGCAAACGCGGCGGCACGCCAGAAGGCAACGGAGCCCCAGAGATATGAAAATATGCCGGCGCGCATCATCGCTTCGCGCCCCTCGGTATCCTGCGTACCGTGGATTCGCGCTTCTATACGGGAAAATAGCTGCGCCGGCGGCATCTCCTGGACATAATCCGCATCGAAACTCGAGAGATTTTCTTCCCAGCGATGGACGATGGCGGCAAAGCTCCTGTCGCTGCGCATGCGCTCCTCGACCGCGCGGCGAGCGCCGGCATCCAGCACGCCGACGACATATTCGCCAGCGAGCACTTCGTCGTGCGAACGATCTCCCTTGCTCTGGTCAGGCGTGTTCATGGATCCAAGCACTCTCTCAATTTCAACAGGCTGCGGCGCAACCAGGTGCGCATCGTATTCAGCGGCACACCGAACCGATCGGCCAATTCCTGGTAACTTGCTCCCTCCACATAGGCGAAACGAACTGCCTGAGCCTTGTCAGATTCCAACTCTTCCATGCAACTGTCAATGCGCTTTCCTTCGCTTGCCAGTACCGCGCTCCGTTCCGGATCCGGCTCGGGCGTCGCCAGATCTGCCGCGTCGTCCAACTCCGTGGCGGCAGGCTGGCGCGACCTGATTCGGTCGATGCAATGATAGCGGGCGATTGCCGAGATCCACGCCATGGCGCTGTTTCCGGCCGTCGAAAAGCTTTCAGCGCGGCGCCAGATCCGCACGAAAACTTCCTGCAGCGCGTCTTCGGCTTCGCTCCTGTCCTTCAATATACGAAGGCAGACGCCAAAGAGTCTCGGGCTGGTCTTCTGATAAAGGGCGGAAAAGGCCTTGCGGTCTTTCAAAGCCACACGACCGAGCAGCATGCCAATCTCATCTGTGGTCATCGGTCGTTCGCTTCCTCCGCTTGCAGTCGCGAATATAGGGCGGCGTGCCCGCTTGGCAATCGCCCCTCCACGCAGCATTGCGTTTAAGGAGACGCCTTGATTATTCCCTACCGGACGAAGTTGCGCTAAAACGCGGCCAACCAATCACAAGGGATATCCGATGACCGCCTCCGAAAGCGAAACCCAGGCACGCCTGCTGGCCCAGGCCCTGCCCTTCATGCAGCGCTACGAGAATAAGACGATCGTGGTGAAATATGGCGGCCATGCCATGGGCAATGCCGAACTCGGCAAGGCCTTCGCTGCCGACATCGCGCTTCTGAAGCAGTCCGGCGTCAATCCAATCGTCGTCCACGGCGGCGGCCCGCAGATCGGAGCGATGCTGACCAAACTGGGGATCGAATCGAAATTCGAAGGGGGCCTGCGGGTCACCGACCAGCAAACGGTCGAGATCGTCGAAATGGTGCTTGCCGGCTCCATCAACAAGGAGATCGTCGCGCTCATCAACCAGACCGGCGAATGGGCGATCGGGCTCTGCGGCAAGGACGGCAATATGGTCTTTGCCGAAAAGGCGAAGAAGACCGTGACCGATCCGGACTCCAACATCGAGCGCGTTCTCGATCTCGGCTTCGTCGGCGAAGTGGTGGAAGTCGACCGCACACTCCTCGACCTGCTGGCCAAGTCGGAAATGATCCCGGTCATCGCGCCGGTTGCACCGGGCCGCGACGGCCATACCTACAATATAAATGCCGACACGTTTGCCGGCGCCATCGCCGGGGCACTACGCGCGACCCGCCTCCTGTTCCTGACTGACGTCCCGGGCGTCCTCAACAAGAACGGCGAACTCCTCAGGGAGCTTTCGGTCGCCGAGGCCCGCGCGCTCATCAAGGACGGCACGATCTCCGGCGGCATGATCCCGAAGGTCGAAACCTGCATCGACGCCATCAATGCCGGCGTGCAGGGCGTCGTGATCCTGAACGGCAAGACGGCGCATTCCGTCCTCCTGGAAATCTTCACCGAGCATGGCGCCGGTACACTGATCGTTCCCTGATCGACCTGGCCCTGCCCCAGCAGTCAGAGGGCGAAGAGCCCCACCGGCCGCATCTCGCCCTCGTGGCGCAAGAGCCATTTCTTGCGCCACAGCCCGCCGCCATAGCCGGTGAGAGAACCGTCCGAACCGATGCAGCGGTGGCAAGGAATGACGATGGCGATCGGATTGGCGCCATTGGCCTTGCCGACCGCGCGCACGGTTTCCATGCCCCCGACATTCCTGGCGATATCGCCATAGGAACAGGTCTCGCCGAGCGGGACTTTCAAGAGTTCGGCCCAGACCTTCTGCTCGAATTCGCTGCCGGCCGGCAAGAGTGGCAGGGTGAAGTCGAAAAGTTCGCCCGCGAAATAGGCCTGCAGTTCCCGGCCAGCCATCGCAGTGATCGCATTGCCCGCAGCCATGACATCCCTGCCGAGGCGCCGGCGCTGCTGCTCCAGCCTATCGGCCGGCGATCCGTCATCCTCGAAGCCGCGAACCAGCAGATGCGTGTCGTCGGCTACGGCGACCAGGTCGCCGACCGGCGTGTCGAACCACTCGCAAAACAGCGCCTCCGTCACTCGCCTCGTGCCTCCGGCTTCCAGGGGAGCGAATAATAGTGAGTTGTTCCGTCTGCCGCAATCGGTGCGGGCAGGCGGAAATCGGGTGAGTGCTCATACGACGAGCAGCAGCAGGACCCCGGCCACGATCAGCAGGCAGCCGGCGACTTCCAGCCGGTTGATCTTCTCCTTGAAGAAGAAGACGGAGGAGGCGAAGGTGAAGAGCATCTCGACCTGGGCAAGCGCCTTGACCACCGCGACCTGCTGCAGCGTCATAGCCGTGAACCAGCCGAAGGAGGCGGTCGCGCCGACGAAGCCGACGAGCATGCCGATCTTCCAGGCGGAACCGACCCGCCGCAGTTCGGCGCGATCCTTCCACAGCATCCAGACGAGCATGGCGAAGGTCTGCACGAGAATGACGACCATCAGCGTGTAGCTCGCCTGCATGACGCTGTCGGGTGCGGGCAGGCTCGGTTCAAGCGCAAGCGAGGCGGAACGGTAGGCAATGCCGGATATGCCGAAGAACAGGCCCGACAGGAGGCCGATCAGCGCCGTGCGGCTGAGGACCGATGTGAACAGCGCCGGCAAGGTCAGGGTCGTGCGCGCCACCGAGATCAGCATCACACCGAGCACCGAGACAACGATGGCCAACAGGGTCGGGACGGTGATCGTCTCGCCGAACAGCACCAGCGCGATCAGGGCGGCCTGGGCCGGCTCGGTGCGCGAATAGGCCGTGCCGACGGCGAAATTGCGGAACGAAAAGAGGTGGACCAGCAGGAAGGTCGCCGAGATCTGGGCAAAGGCACCGATCACCGCCCAGACGGCGAAGGCGCCGTTCGGCACCGGCAGCGGCCGGCCGAGACCAAAATGCAGCACCGCGAGATAGGTCAGCGCGAAAGGCACGCCGTAGCCGAAGCGCACGAAGGTCGCGCCCGTCGTGCCCATTCGGCCTTTCAGGTGTTTTTGCAGGACGGAACGCAAATTCTGGAGGAATGCGCTGCCGACGGTTATAAGTGACCATAGTTCCATTCTCTTCGGCTAGCACGCACGCATGCTGGCCGCCATACCGGGACCTCGAAAAGCGGTACGCCCCGGTTTATTTCCAGCGGCATCCGTGCCAGAGGTAATCCATGATCAGTCCTTCCGCACATCCAGACAAGGCCGATTTCGCGCATATCCGCGACTGGGTCTTCGATCTCGACAACACGCTCTATCCCCATCACATCAACTTGTTCGCGCAGATCGACCGGAACATGACCGCTTATGTTTCGCAACTGCTGCAGCTCGAACCGGCCGCCGCCAGGACTCTGCAGAAACAGTACTACCGCGACCACGGCACGACTCTCGCCGGCCTAATGCTGCATCATGGAGTGGATCCGAACGATTTTCTGGAAAAGGCGCATGCGATAGACTATTCGGCGCTTCTGCCCGACGAGATGCTGGGCGCTGCCATAAGATCGCTGCCCGGGCGCAAGTTCATCTTCACCAACGGCACCGTGAAACACGCGGAAGCCGCTGCACGCGCGCTCGGCATCCTCGATCACTTCGACGACATCTTTGATATTGTGGCGGCGGATTACACGCCGAAGCCGGCGGGCGACACCTATGACAAGTTCATGAGCCTCAACCGCGTCGACACTAAGCGTGCCGCCATGTTCGAGGATCTGCCGCGCAACCTCACGGTTCCGCGTTCACTGGGCATGAAGACGGTTCTCCTGGTACCGAGGAACCTCGGATCGGCTGTGCTCGAGACCTGGGAACAGGCGGAGAATGCCGAGGATCCGGATTGCATCGACTATATGACCGACGATCTCGCGGGCTTTCTGGAAAAGCTGATCTCGGTGTGACAGGTTGACGTCAGTCAATTCTTACGAAAGTTTCACCCAGCTTACCGATCTTTAAGTAGGGTTTGGGTCTCGTCGTCCCTACATTCCTTTCATCAGAACGAGGATGAAAGGAATTCTCATGAACAGGAAAGCACTCACGTTCACCGCCCTGGCCGCCACTCTCTTGGTCGGCACGTCGGCAGCCACTGCATTCGCGTATCAGAACAAGGGTCAGGGCCGAGGCCCGGAAGCCAGGTTCGTCTACATGCTGCAGGAGTTCGACGCCAACAAGGACGGGCAGATCTCCAAGGATGAGGCCAAGACCGCCCAGGAGAAGATGTTCACCACCGTCGATGCGAACAGTGACGGCGTACTGACACCCGGCGAATTCCGCACACATCGCGAGGCGATGCGCGCCGCCCATCAGGCGACCGGCATGGGTCCCGGCATGGGTCAGGGTCCCCAGGACGGTTCCGGGCCGGGCGCCGGCCCGAAGGATGGCACGGGAGCGCAGAACGCTCCGGGCCGAGGCAATGGCCCCAAAGACGGCAGCGGCAAGAAGTACGGTATGATGGGCCAGATGGGGAATGACGACGATGGCCAGGGTCGAGGCATGCGTCATGGCGGACACGGCATGCGCGACGGTGGTCAGGGTCACGGCATGAACCGGGGCGGTCAGATGGGCGGCCAGATGGGCGGCATGCGCATGGCTGACGCCGATGAAAACGGCCAGATCAGCAAGGAAGAAGCAGTTGCCGCCGCAGATCAGCTCTTCGCCCGGATGGACACGAACGGGGACGGAGTGCTCTCCGCCGCAGACATGCCCAAGCGCAACTTCTGATCCAGATCGTTACCCGCTGAATGAAGCGCCAGCGGCAATTGCCGCGGGCGCTTCTTTTCAATGCCCGTAGTGATCGGCAATGATCTTCCAGGCCTGGTCAGCCGTCTCAACGAAATTCAAAAGCTTTACATCGTCGGGAGCGATCGTTCCGAACTCGGCCAGCGCATCGAAATTGATGATGCGCCGCCAGAACGCCTCGCCGAAGAGGATCAACGGTATCGGCGCCATGCGCTTGGTCTGGATCAGAGTCACGGATTCGAACAATTCGTCCATCGTGCCGAAACCACCCGGAAAGATCGCGATGGCCTTGGCACGCATCAGGAAATGCATCTTCCGAATGGCAAAATAGTGGAAGTTGAAGCTCAGCTCCGGTGTCACGAAGGCGTTCGGCGCCTGCTCGTGCGGTAGGACAATGTTGAGCCCGATGGACGGTGCGTCCATTTCGGCAGCGCCCCTGTTTCCCGCCTCCATGACCCCGGGCCCCCCGCCGGTCATGACCACATATTCCCGGTGGTCTAGCCTGCCCGAATGCTCCGCGCAGAGGCGGGCGAACTTGCGCGCCTCCTCGTAGTAGACGGAGGCGGCCTCGAGGCTCGCGCGCTGGGTTTCGTTGCGCGCCGCCCAGGCGCTCTCTCCCGGAGCCGGAATGCGGGCCCCTCCGAACATCACGACCGTCGATTTGATGCCCTGCTCGGCGAGGATCATTTCCACCTTCAGCAATTCGAGCTGCAAGCGTACGGGACGCAGTTCCTCGCGGCAGAGAAAATCATCATCAATATAGGCAAGACGGTAGGACGGGGATTCCGATTGAGGGGTCTTCGGCACGCCGGCTGCACTTTTCCGGTCGGTCCGGCTGTTCTTCAGCGGGTCCCAAACCCCGTCGCTGCGCCTCTTGCGGCCATTCCTTACTTTTATCATCGTGCATGCCTTTCTCTGCCGGAAACGCCAAGGAAACGGTTGTCGGCTGTTTTCAACTCCGGGCGAATGCGCTAGAGCAAGACGCCAGTTTCCGATCGCGAATCCGGATGTTTTCTCGGATTCCAAGATAGACAACGAAGTTTAAGGAATTCAGATGAACGCCACGGATCTCAGCCAGCTGGAACGCATTGTCGAGGCTGCTTTCGACAATCGCGATACCGTCAACACATCGACGCGCGGCGAGGTTCGCGACGCTGTGTCAACCGCCCTCGACCTGCTCGACAGCGGCAAGGCACGCGTGGCAACACGCGACGAAGCCGGAACCTGGACGGTGAACCAGTGGCTCAAGAAAGCGGTTCTGCTGTCCTTCCGGCTCAATCCGATGGAGGTCGTCAGCGGCGGACCCGGAGCATCCACCTGGTGGGACAAGGTGCCCTCCAAGTTCGAAGGCTGGAGCGCCAACGAATTCGAACGCGCCGGATTCCGCGCGGTCCCCAATGCCGTTGTTCGCCGCTCCGCCTATATCGCTCCCGGCGCCGTCCTAATGCCGTCCTTCGTCAATCTCGGCGCCTATGTCGGCGAAGGGACCATGGTCGATACCTGGGCTACCGTCGGCTCCTGCGCCCAGATCGGCAAGAATGTCCATCTTTCCGGCGGTGTCGGCATTGGCGGTGTGCTCGAGCCGATGCAGGCCGGCCCGACGATCATCGAGGACAATTGCTTCATCGGCGCACGTTCGGAAGTGGTCGAAGGCTGCATCGTCCGAGAGGGCTCGGTGCTCGGCATGGGTGTTTTCATCGGCCAGTCGACCAAGATCGTCGACCGGGCGACCGGCGATATCACCTATGGCGAAGTTCCTCCCTATTCGGTCGTTGTCGCCGGCACGCTTCCCGCGAACGCGACGATGCCGAACGGAATGACGGCGCCCAGCCTTTACTGCGCCGTGATCGTCAAACGCGTCGACGCAAAGACCCGTTCAAAGACCGGCATCAACGAGCTGCTACGAGACTGATCCGTGCAACGCGAAACGCGCAGGCCGGGCGTCGGCTGGCTGTTTTTCAGCCCGTCCGGCCGCGCGGGACGGCAGGTCTTCATCCTCTCCTGGCTATTCTGGATGATGATCAACGCCTACACCGTGACGAAGCTTACCCTTTATCAGGACGACGAGGAAATGCTGCCGCTTTGGAGCGTGCTGTTCTTTGCCGGTTTCCTCCTGTCGGTCGTCTCAACGGTCATGCTAAGCATCAAACGGCTGCATGACATGGGATTGCCCGGCATCCTCGCAGTCATCATTTTCGTTCCGGCGGTTTCGCTGATCATGCTGTTCGTCATGTGCATCTGGCCGTCTGTCCGAGGGGCCAATGATTACGGCCCGGCAACCGACTGGCCCAAGACGCAATGACCAAACCTGCGATGGTGACAGGCCGGGACTGATCGGATACATCTTTAAATTCCTCCCGCGGAACGCGGCTACTTCCAGCCGAGTACCCGCCCTGAACGTTCAGAGCCATGACCGCAACAAATCCCGTCGAGAACCTGAAAGCACTCATCCGCTGCCCCTCCGTCACGCCGGCCGAAGGCGGGGCGCTGACGCTGCTTCAATCGATGCTCGAGCCGCTCGGCTTTGCCGTCTCGCGGATGGTGGCGTCCGAAGACGGCACGCCGGATATCGAAAACCTCTATGCGCGACTGGGCAGCAAAGGTCCGCATCTGATGTTTGCCGGCCATACCGATGTCGTGCCGATTGGCGACGAAGGGGCCTGGAGCCATCCGCCCTTTGCCGCCGAGATCGCCGGCGACATGCTCTATGGTCGCGGTGCCGTCGACATGAAAGGCGGTATCGCCTGCTTCATTGCAGCCATTGCCCGTTTCATCGAGGAGAAGGGGCTGCCGAAAGGCTCCGTCTCGCTGCTGATCACCGGCGACGAGGAAGGCCCGGCGATCAATGGCACCATCAAGCTTCTTGAATGGGCCGCAAACAAGGGCGAGCGCTGGGATGCCTGCCTGGTCGGCGAACCCACGAACCCGGACCAGCTGGGCGACATGATCAAGATCGGGCGCCGAGGCTCCCTTTCGGGTACCATCACGGTCCATGGCGTGCAGGGACACGCGGCCTATCCGCATCTTGCCGACAACCCGGTGCGCGGCATCATCCGGCTGACCGAGGCGCTGATGCAGCCGCCGTTCGATCACGGGACGGACAACTTCCAGCCGTCAAACCTGGAAGTGACATCGATCGACGTCGGCAATCCGGCCACGAATGTCATACCGGCCAAGGCGAGCGCGCGCTTCAATATCCGCTTCAACGACACATGGACGGCGGAAAGCCTGCAGGATGAGATCCTGCGACGCCTCGAAGCGGCGGCAACGGATACGGCGCTCCGTCCCGGTCGAAATCCGGTCAAGTACGAGGTCGTCTGGTCGGAGCGGCCGAGCCATGTCTTCCTCACGCGCGACGATGCACTGATCTCCTCACTCTCGGAGGCGATCCAGCAGGTGACGGGGCTGACACCACAGCTTTCGACCACTGGCGGCACCTCGGATGCGCGCTATATCAAGAACTACTGCCCCGTCGTGGAATTCGGCCTTGTAGGGCAAACCATGCATATGGTCGACGAGCGGGTCGCTGTCGACGACCTGGAAACACTGACCCGGATCTATAAGACCTTCATCGAACACTGGTTCGCGCATGCCGACATTTAAGGAAGTCAAATTCTACCTCACCGGGCTGTGGTTTCTGTTCCAGCAGGATGACAAGGGGTTTGGCTTTCTCGATCTGTCCGATCGCGGCGCATTGCGTTCGTTCTGGGCGATGATGTGGGCCGGGCCTGCCATCATCGTTTCCTGGATCTGGTGGCGGGCTGCCTTTCTCTCAAACATGCCCGTGGGAACCGAAGCCGGCCTCCTCTTCTTCTTCCGTCTCGCGCTCGTCGAGGCGGCGAACTGGCTCGCGCCCATCATTCTTGCCGGAGTGCTGGCCTGGGCGCTCGGTATCGGTTCCAGATTTTCGGCAATCGTCGCCGTAACCAACTGGCTCGCATTGCCGGTGTCTTATGCCTATGCCTTTCTGATCATTCTCATGGCGCTGCTTCCAGCGCTCAAGGGGCCAGTCACGGTCCTGTGGCTCGCACTCCTGCTCAGCCTCGTGTTCGCGCTATTTCGCATTCTTCGGATGATCCTCGGAGACCATACGCTCACCGTGGCAACCATGACGATGGTGCTGCTCGTGCCGACGATGCTCCTCTCCGAGGTGCTCGAGCGCTTCCTTGGTGTGTTCCCCGGCTAGAGTATTTCCGGCCAATTCAGGCCCAGAAATGCTCTATATCGAGCGCTGGTTGACGCGCGCCGAGAGCTTTTCGGCCGTCTCCACCCGCTCAGAATAGCGCTCCACCAGATAGTCGGCACTTTCGCGCAGCAGGAGCGTGAACTTCACCAGTTCCTCCATCACGTCGACAACACGGTTATAGTAGGCCGAGGGTTTCATGCGCCCGTCCTCGGTGAATTCCGCAAATGCCTTGGGAACAGACGACTGGTTTGGAATGGTGAACATCCGCATCCAGCGACCGAGCACCCGCAACTGATTGACCGTGTTGAAACTCTGCGAACCGCCGCAGACCTGCATCACGGCCAGCGTGCGCCCCTGGGTCGGACGAATGGCGCCCATGGAAAGCGGCAGCCAGTCGATCTGGGTCTTCATCACACCTGACATCGCCCCATGGCGTTCAGGAGAACACCAGACCTGCGCTTCCGACCAGAGCGAAAGATTGCGCAACTCGTGGACCTTGGGATGGGAAGCCTCCTCGGCATCCGCGAGCGGAAGCCCGTGCGGATCGAAGATGCGGACCTCGGCGCCATAACGCCTGAGAATTCGCACCGCCTCTTCGGTGAGAAGACGCGAATAGGAGCGTTCGCGCAACGATCCGTAGAGCATCAGCACGCGCGGCCGATGGGTCATGCGCTCCGGACGATGCAGCCGCTCATCTTCCACCACACGGAAATGGCTGTCATCAATATTGGGCGTGTCAGCCGTCGCGTGGTGATCGCCTTGCTCGTCCATCCGCTCAGTGTCCCGCCTTGACGACTTCACCGTCTTCCTTCGTGAAGGTGCCGATCCCGGCATTGGACAGGATCTCCAGCACGACTTCCGAGGGACGGCAAAGCCGCGTTCCCTTTTCAGTCTCGACGATCGGACGGTTGATCAGGATCGGGTGGGCCATCATGGCGTCGATCAGCTGCTCATCCGTCAGATCCGGATTGTCGAGACCCAGCTCCTCGTAAGGCGTGTCCTTCTTGCGCAGCACCTCGCGCACCGGAATGCCCATGGCCTTGATCAGCGACACCAGTCGTTCGCGGCTCGGCGGTTCCTTCAGGTATTCGATCACGACAGGCTCTTCGCCGGACTGGCGGATCATGGCGAGCGTGTTGCGCGAGGTTCCGCAGGCGGGATTGTGGTAAATGGTGATCGTCATGCCGGGCTCCATATCATTTCGATATTTCTTGAAATATCGATATTTTATTTTGCAGGCCATGGCAACCCCGCACGCGGCGCGGAGGCATCCCGAAGGTCGCTCACGGGAAGATCAGAGGCCGTCGGGATAGTCCACTTTGAGGAAATAGAGCCCTTCGGGAGGGGCCACGGGTCCGCATGCTGCCCGGTCGCGCGCCTCGAGCGCGGCGCGGACGTCGGCGACCGACATCTTGCCCTCGCCCGCCAGTTTCAGCGTGCCTGCGAAGGAGCGGATCTGGTTGTGAAGGAAGCTCTGGGCCGAAGCACGGATCTCGATCAGTTCGCCATCGCGGGTGACGTCCAGACGGTCGAGGGTGCGCATCGGACTGTTGGCCTGGCAATGGGCGGAGCGAAACGTCGTGAAGTCGTGATGGCCGACCAATTGTTGCGCGGCTTCATGCATGGCGACATGATCGAGCACCTTTGGCACCCACCAGGCACGGTTCGCTTCGAGCGCCAGCTGTGACGGCCGGGAGATGATCCGGTAGAGGTAGTGTCGGCGGATTGCGGAGAAACGCGCATCAAAGGTCTCGTCCGCTTCCAGCACATTCAGCACCGAGACCCGTTCGCCGGCCATCGCCAGATGGGCATTTAGGGCATTGCGCAGTTGGTAGGTTGTCCAGGCGCGCGTGAGATCGGCATGGACGACCTGACCCACCGCATGGACGCCGGAATCCGTACGTCCCGCTCCGCGGATCGAAACCGTCTCGCCTGTCAGCGAAAGGATCGCGTTTTCGAGCGCCTGTTGCACGGAATGGCCGTTCTCCTGGCGTTGCCAGCCGACATAAGGCGTGCCGTCATATTCGACGGTCATGCGGAAGCGGGGCATCAGTGCAAAACCGTGCCGGGCAAGATCGCAGTGCCGCGCTGGAATTCGGCGGCAGGCAACGGCTTGCCGCCCGCCTTCTGCAGCCGCGTCAGGCGCACCGCGCCGCTGCCGCAGGCTACCGACAGCACATCGTCCAGGACTTCGCCTGCCCGCCCCTGCCCTTCGGTGCGTTCCGAGCCCAGAACCTTGACGCGCTCGGGCTTGCCGTTGACCACGGCTTCGAACCAGGCGCCCGGGAACGGAGACAGCCCGCGGATGTGGTTGTGCACAGCCCCGGCATCGCGGGAGAAGTCGATGCGGGTCTCGCCCTTGTCGATCTTGGCCGCATACAAGACACCTTCGGCTTCCTGGGATGTTACGGGAAGGTCCCCGGCCTCGAGCCGCGCCATCGCCTCTTCCATGGCCTCAGCGCCGACGACACTCAGACGGTCGTGCAATTCTCCAGCCGTCATGTTCGGACCGATATCCACCTTGCGCACCAGAGCGACCGGGCCGGTGTCGAGCCCCTTGTCCATTTTCATGACCATCATACCGGTTTCCCCGTCACCCTCCATGATGGCCCGCTGGATGGGAGCCGCGCCGCGCCAGCGCGGCAGCAGCGAAGCATGGCCATTGTAGGCACCGAGCCGCGTACCTTTCAGGATCTCTTCGGGCAGGAGCAGGCCATAGGCAACAACGACGGCGACATCGGCGCTGAGCGCCCTGAAGTGTTGCCGGTCTTCCGTATTCTTGAAATTGACGGGCGTGAAGACAGGAATACCGAGCCGTTCGGCCGCCTGATGGACCGGCGATTTCTGGAGATCAAGACCGCGCCGTCCGCCGGGGCGCGGCGGCTGGGTATAGACGGCGGCGATCTCATGGCCGGCCGCCGCCAGTGCCGAAAGGGTCGGAACGGAGAAGTCCGGCGTTCCCATGAAAATGATGCGAAGTGCCATGATCCTTACCGCCTCCGGCGTTCGGGTGGGTGCAGGCCTTCCAAGATATGCCGGCCACCCGGCATATCCTCTCAGATGGCCTTCGCCTTTGCCGCCTTGGTGAATTTCTTGATCACCATCTCGCGTTTCAGCCGCGAGATATGGTCGATGAAGAGGACGCCGTTCAAATGGTCGATCTCATGCTGCAGGCAGGTGGCAAGCAGCCCATCCGCCTCGGTCAGCTGTTCCTTGCCTTCGCGGTCGATCGAACGCACGGTCACAGTGGCCGGGCGCTCGACCTCGGCATAATAATCGGGGATCGACAGACAGCCTTCCTCGTAGACCGAGCGCTCGTCGGACGACGTGACGATCTCCGGATTGATGAAGACAAGCGGCTGCTTCTCCTCGCCTTCCCTGGCGACATCGATCACCAGCAGGCGGCGTGGCACGCCGACCTGGATCGCGGCCAGTCCGATGCCCGGAGCATCGTACATGGTCTCGAGCATGTCCTCGGCGAGCTTCCTGATATCGGAATCCACCCGCTCCACGGGATTGGAGACCTGCCGCAAGATGGGATCCGGCAAAATAATGAGGGGCTTTATCGTCATGGGCCTCCCATAACGCATCTGCCGCGCCGATGGAATCGAAAAACGCAGAGATATCTCCCTGCGTTTTCATCTTCTGGAATTGGCGGGAAAGGGTCAGGCCGCCCTGTTCCGCCGGGGTGAGAATTCCACACCCGCACCGGCCTCAAGCCGATTGCCGCCGCTCGTGTTCAACCGGCTGAGCAAGTCCACCAGCCCGGCGACCTCATTGCGCAGGCGCCGCGTTTCTTCGGAGGTCTGCTCGACCATCGAGGAATTTTCTTGCGTCAGCGTATCCATGCTGCGTGTCGCCTGGTTGACCTCATTGAGGCCGGTTGCCTGGTCCTTGGCGGCAGTGGCGATATCGGAGACGAAGGCATTGATCGTGTCGATGCGGGTGATGATGTCCGAAAGGGCGGTTCCGGTGTTGGAGACCAGCCCCACGCCTTCGTTGACCTGATTGGAGCTCTGTGAGATCAGCCGCTTGATTTCCTTCGCGGCGTCGGCGCTGCGCTGGGCAAGTTGACGGACTTCCTGCGCGACGACTGCAAAGCCCTTACCTGCATCTCCCGCACGCGCGGCCTCGACTCCGGCATTGAGGGCCAGAAGGTTGGTCTGGAACGCAATTTCATCAATCACGCCGATGATCTTGGAGATCTCGGTCGAGGACTTCTCGATCTCGGCCATGGCAGATACCGCCCGGGTGACGACCTCACCGGATGTCCGAGCCTGCTGCTGCGTGTCCCGGACAGCCGAAGACGCGCGCTCCGCATTGGCGGCCGTCTGGCTGACGCTCACCGAGAGCTGTTGCAGCGCCGTCGAGCTTTCCTGTACGCCTGCGGCCTGCTTGGAAGTGCGCAGCGCCAGTTCGTCCGATGTTCTTGCGATCGTGTCTGTACCGTCGAGGATTTCTTCTGATGCCTTGCGGATCGATGCAAAGGATTGGTTCAGACGGGCGACGGACTCGTTATAGTCGATCGCCATCTGCTTGAAGTTGTCTGGAAGGTCGGCCGACATCCTGGATTCGAAGTCACCTCTCGCCAGGGCTTGAAGCCCCTGGCGCAGGTGCTCCATCGCGATCCGCTGATCGGCCTCGTAGCGCTCTCCCTCCTTCTGGAGTTCGTGGCGTTTTTCTTCGAGCGCATCGAGATAGACGGAGATCGAATAATCCATGTCCAGCATGGAAGCCTTGATCAGAGCGCCGAGCTTTTCGGCAAGGGCCGTCGCGTGATGCTTTCCGAACGGAAAGGGCCAATGCTTCACGAGGACCCCGGATACGAGCTCCGTCACCAGAACCGAGTAGCCGCCGATATACCAGCGAGGCTCGAGGCCGATGCGGGCATGGGCCTTGCCGATGGCGGTCACGCCCTTGACGTATTCGGCAGTGAACGTCCCGCTCGAAACCCTGTCCCAATGACCTTCCTGGGCTTTCTTGGCAGCGCCCATATGGGACTTGTCGCGGAAAAACTTGGAGAGCTGAGGTGTGGAGGCCACCTTTGCGTAGAACTTGTCGAGCGCGCCGCCGAGGATCTCGGCCAGTGTCGGGCGCAATGAGTGAAGGGTGCTGCAGGTCTTTTCATCCAGTTCAATGAATTCAAGACGTTCGGTCAGGCTCTTATCCGCACTTTCACTCATCTTTTCGCGATCACTCTCTGGGTGCTCATGGACTGCGGCACCCCTGCCATCTGGATTTGATCGGTGAGAATTCGTCAAAATCCTAAATGGAGCGTGAACACGCCGGGCTAAAAATGAGAATTCCTGCTCCATTCGGCCGCAGCCGCTCACAGCGGGAGAGGGGCCGCCGCGCGCAGCAACGGGCGAAAAACCGCCAACAATGTTCCCTGTTTGATCTATCATCGCAACGGGAATCTGTTACTCTGGCGCCATGAACAAGATCGACATGCCGGCCAATCTGCCGGGCCTCACCATCGGCCAGTATTCGCTTTCGCCCGCTCTTCTGGCGGTAATCGCGGCCGCAATAGTATTCACCGGCCTGATCCTCATCATGCTTGCCGTGATGCGCGGCAACAGGGTTCGCCTCCAGGCGGAGATGGAAGCGGCCCAACGGGAGTCCGCGGCAGATGCGCGGATGGCGGAGCTCCTGCGAGCGCAGGCGGAGATGCAGGGCCGCCTGGCGGCCATGTCGGAAGTCTTCGGCACCAAGCAGTCGGAGTTCAACCAGGCGATCAACCAGCGGCTCGACGGCATGACACACCGAATCGGGGCGACAATCACCGAACAGACGAAATCGACCCACGAGAACCTGCGCCACCTGCAGGAGCGTCTTGCCGTGATCGATGCGGCCCAGAACAATATCCAGTCGCTCGCAAAGGACGTCGTCGGCCTGCAGGCCATACTCTCCAACAAGCAGACCCGCGGTGCATTCGGCCAGTCGCGGATGGAAACCATCGTTGCCGACGGCTTGCCAATGGGCGCCTATTCCTTCCAGCCGACACTGTCGAACGGATACCGGCCGGACTGCACCATCCGGATGCCGAACGACTCGCCGCCGCTGGTGGTCGACGCGAAGTTTCCGCTTGAAGCCTGGAACGCGATCCGTGACGCGGACACGCCGGAACTGAAGAAGATGGCCAGCCAGCAGTTTCGCCGCGACATCGAAGTCCATATCCGCGATATCTCCGACAAGTATCTCATTGCCGGGGAAACTCAGGACATGGCTTTTCTGTTCGTGCCCTCGGAATCGATCTTTGCCGAGGTCCATGAGAATTTCGAAGGCGTGGTTCAGAAAGCGCACCGGATGCGCGTCGTGATCGTCTCGCCATCCCTTTTGATGCTGTCCATCCAGGTGATCCAGGCCGTTTTGAAAGACCAGCGGATGCGCGAACAGGCCCATCTCATCCAGGGTGAAGTCGTCCATCTGATGGAGGATCTGGCGCGCCTCGACGACCGGACACGGAAACTGCAAGGCCATTTCCTCGCCGCCCAGAAGGATGTCGACATGATCCTGACCTCGGCCGACAAGCTGACCAAGAGAGGCGCAAAGATCGAAGCGCTGGAATTCGAAAGCGCAGGCGGAGATGTCAATCAGGTCGAGGGGGAAGCTTCTTCGCGGACAGTGGAGAGCAAAACCGGACTCTTGAAGCTGCGGGTTGTTGACGAGGACTGACGCTGGGAGCCAAACTCATGGTCGCGATAGAAAACGGAAAGCAGCACGATGATCACCGTATTCGGCTCCATCAACATGGACCTCATTGCCACGACGGCGCGGTTGCCCATACCGGGTGAAACGGTCGCCGGCAAGGATTTCTCGACCGCTGCCGGAGGCAAGGGTGCCAATCAGGCCCTTGCCGCAACCCGCGCCGGCTCCAAAGTCAGGATGATCGGAGCGGTCGGAACCGACGGCTTTGCCGCTCCTGCCCTTTCACTACTCGAGGCGGCAGGCACCGATCTTTCCTCCATCACGCGCAGCGCGGCGCCGACCGGCACCGCGCTCATTCTTGTCGGCGGCGACGGAGAAAACATGATCGCCGTGGTGGCGGGCGCCAACGGAACGCTGGACGAGAGCGATGCGAGCGCCGCCGTCAGCGCCATGCAGGCAGGCGATATCCTGATGCTGCAACTCGAAATCCCGGCAACCGCCCTCGACCGCGCGTTGTCGGATGCGAGCGCGGGCGGGATCACGACGATCATCAACATCGCGCCGCTGACACCAGAAGCCGCACGCCTTGGGCGCATGGCCGACATTGTCATCGCCAACGAGACCGAATTCGAGCGCCTTGCCGCACAGGACGGCATGGGCGCGGACGAGCGGGAAAAGGCGCTCCTGCGGCTTCATGCCGACACCGGGCAGACCCTGATCGTTACCCTTGGCGCCGACGGCGTGATCGCCATTCACGAGGGTCAGATACACCGGGCGACGGGGCTCGACATCGTGCCGGTCGACACCGTCGGCGCCGGCGATACATTTTGCGGGTACTTCGCCGCCGGATTGGACCAGGAACTGGGCTTTGGCGAAGCGCTGCGACGCGCGGCAGTTGCCGGATCGCTCGCTTGCCTGAAACCCGGAGCCCAGCCATCGATACCGCTTGCCGAGGAAGTTGCGGCCAGTCTGTGACGCGTGCTCATGCCATCTCGCCGCCGGAGCCGCTCGCTCCTCTGGTGCGAAATCAAAGGCGTGACAAACGCTCGATGAGGAGGTCGAAGAAGCCATCCGAATCAACATGGCGCATGACCTTGGCGTTCGGTGTGCGCCCCGAAACCCACCACCAGTCGACGACGGTCATGCCCATCGTCAGCTCGGAGCCGGTCTCGATCTCGACATTGCAGTTGCGCCCGGTGAAGAGGTCCGGCTTCAGCAGATAGGCGATCACCGTAGGATCGTGCAGCGGTCCGCCATCCGAGCCGTATTTCTCGATATCGAAGCGCTCGAAGAAATCGAGCCAATCGACCATGACGCTGGCCGGCCTCGTGCCGATCGCGGCGATGCGCGACACACGCGCCTTGGTGGTCATGATCTGGTGAGTTACGTCGAGCGGCATCATGACGAGCGGGATGCCGGAACGAAAGACCAGATCGGCGGCATGGGGATCGACGTAGATGTTGAATTCGGCGGCTGGCGTGATGTTGCCGCCCTCCGAAAAACCGCCGCCCATCAAAACGAGTTCCCTGATACGCGGTGCGATATCAGGCGCCTTTCGAAGAGCGAGAGCCACATTGGTCAGCGGACCAAGGGTGCAAAGCGTAACCGTCCCCTCCTCCTCGCGCCGAAGCGTTTCGATGATGAAGTCCACCGCGTGCTGGGGCATGACGGCCATTGTCGGCTCGTCCAGCACGGCGCCATCGAGGCCCGTCTTGCCATGAACATGTTCGGCGGTGACCAATGCGCGCTCCAGCGGCTTGTCGGCCCCCTCGTAGACTGCGATATCGGTGCGCCCGCACAGTTCGCAGACGATCCTCGCATTGCGGCTCGTCAGCCGGAGCGGCACGTTTCCCGCCACCGCGCATATACCGAGAATCTCGAGTTCTTCCGGGCTACCGAAGGCCAGCATGAGAGCTGCGGCATCATCCTGTCCGGGATCCGTGTCGATGATTATCTTTCTACGTCCGCTCATTGCGCCATCCTAACGTGGTTGCGGCATGCCTGATGGCCTTGGGACTGCGCCTTGTCAAGCGTGGCCGCGCTTGCGAGGTCCGTCGCACAACCCCATATAATTTCAGTCCCGATCGCGGCCGCGCGACTAGGGATCTTATGCCAGTGAGGACGAGGAATGAGCCGTATCAAAACTCTCGCAGCCCCCTTGTTGCTGGGATTCGAGACGACGGAATCGGTGCTTGCGCAGATTGCCCGGGCCAACAACGGTTACCCGCCCTACAACATCGAGAGGTTGCGAGGGCAAGGCGAAAAGGGCCAAGACCGGCTGCGGATCACACTGGCGGTCGCGGGCTTTTCGGAAGACGACCTCGACGTAACCATCCAGGCCAACCAACTGGTCATCCGCGGGCGGCAAGCGGAGCGTGCCGAAAGCAATTTCCTGTTCCGCGGGATCGCCGCCCGGCAATTCCAGCGCGTCTTCCTGCTCGCCGAGGGCTTGGATGTTCTTGGTGCCACCTTGAAAACCGGGTTGCTGTCGATCGATCTCATCCGTCCCGAACCGGCGCAAGTGGTGAAGAAAATTAACATTTCCGCGCCACTATAGGATTAACGGCCTGAGTGCCGTTGCTCCCGCTCATTGGTGGAGGATCGGAATGTTATTGAGAGAAGCAAACGCCCGACTGACGCAATCCGAACTGGCGCATCTTGGCGCAGGCGAAGTCGGATATATCCGTAAGATGCGATCCGATGAGGTATCGCGTTGTTTCCCGGAAGCGCCGGATATCGATCCGCAACTTGATCTGTGGGCTCTCTTTGGCGCCGACGGAACGCCGATCCTGCTGACCGACAATCGCTCCAGCACCTTCTACAAGGCGGCGGAGGACGACCTGAAGACGGTCAGCCTGCACTAACCTTTCATATACTGCGGAACGTCAGATAGGCGGATGTTCTGCCTTCGCGCTTGGCCTTTGCTTCGTAGCGCGTGCCCGGCCAGCCCGCATACGGGGTCTTCCAGTCCGCAGTATTGCGGGCCGTCCACTCGAAACCGCCGTGATTGCGGCAGTGGAGAAGCGTCCAGTTCACATAGGTGTCGATATCTGAGGCGAAGCAGAACAGGCCGCCCGGCTTCAGCACGCGATGAAAGCGGGCAAGATTGATCTGGGACACGAAGCGGCGTTTCCAGTGCTTCTTTTTCGGCCAGGGATCGGGATAGAGCAGATCGATCTGATCCAGTGAAGCTTGCGGCAGCCAGTCCAGCAGTTCGGTGGCATCGTCGTCATAGACGCGGATGTTGTGCAGTTCCCTCGCCTCGACTTGCGCGAGGAGTTTCGCCATCGAGTTGACGAAGGGTTCGACGCCGATAAACCCGGTCGAGGGACTTTCGACCGCGCGGTGAACAAGATGCTCGCCGCCGCCAAAGCCGATCTCGAGCCGCAGGCGATCGACAGGAACAGGAAAAAGCGTCGCAAGGTCAGCCGGAGCAGGTGCGGAAAGATCGAGGCGCAGGGCCGGCAGAACATGGCCCATGCGTTCGATCTGCTGCTCGCGCAGGGGCTTGCCCTTGCGGCGACCGAAGAATGCCTCGGTCGCCCGGCTGCGGCGCTCTGTCGGCGTCATCGGCGGATCAGGCCTCTATCGCTTCCTTGAGCGGCTTCACGAGGTCCAGACGCTCCCAGGAGAAGGAGCCGTCGCGACCCGGCTTGCGGCCGAAATGACCATAGGCTGAGGTCTTCGCATAGATCGGCTTGTTGAGATCGAGGTGACGGCGAATTCCCGTCGGCGAAAGATCCATGACCTTACGGATCGCGGCCTCGATCTGATCTTCGCTCACCTTGCCCGTGCCGTGCAGGTCGACATAGATCGACAGCGGCTGAGCGATACCAATTGCGTAGGAAATCTGGATCGTGCAGCGATCGGCAAGGCCGGCCGCGACGACGTTCTTGGCCAGGTAGCGCGCAGCATAGGCAGCCGAACGGTCGACCTTGGTCGTGTCCTTGCCCGAAAAGGCGCCGCCGCCATGGGGGGCTGCGCCGCCATAGGTGTCGACGATGATCTTGCGGCCCGTGAGGCCGGCGTCTCCGTCCGGTCCACCGATAACGAACTTGCCGGTCGGATTGACATACCACTTGCAATCGTCGGCGATCTTCAGGTCGCCGACCGCCTCGCGGATATAGGGCTCGACCACCGAGCGAACCTTGTTCGAATCCCAGCTCTCGTCGAGGTGTTGGGTCGAAAGGACGATCGATACGACTTCCGACGGTTTTCCGTCGACATAGCGAACGGTAACCTGGCTCTTCGCATCAGGGCCAAGCTTGGCGGCCTCGCCTTCGCCCTTCTTGCGGGCGGCCGCGAGCAGCTGCAGGATGCGATGCGCATAATAGATCGGAGCCGGCATCAGGTCCGGCGTCTCGCGGCAGGCGTAACCGAACATGATGCCCTGGTCGCCCGCGCCTTCGCTGTTGTCGTGATCGGCCGCCTTGTCGACGCCCTGAGCGATATGTGCAGACTGGAAATGCAGAAGCACGTCGATCTTCACGGTCTTCCAGTGAAAGCCATCCTGCTCGTAGCCGATGTCACGGATGGCCTTGCGCGCCGCGGACTTGAACTTCGACGGGTTGATGACGTCGTTACCGTTCTTGTCCTTCTTCATCAGGCTTGGAGGCAGGCGCACCTCACCGGCGATTACTACCCGATTGGTGGTCGCCAGAGTTTCACAGGCGATTCGGACGCTCCAGGGATCCACGCCGGTTTTCGCCGCTTCCCGGTAAACCAGATCCACGATCTCATCGGAAATACGGTCACATACTTTGTCCGGGTGACCTTCGGAAACGGATTCGCTGGTGAAAAGATAGTTCGCGCGCATGCGGGATTCCCCTCAAAGAACAAGAGGCTTCCTTGTTAGTCAGTTCGCGCCGGAAAAACAAGCGCACAACGACATAAATATATCTTTATGTCAGCAACAGGTGGCTGGTTTGCGCACAAAAAAAGCGGCCCGCAGGCCGCTTCTTTTCGACGTTTGCGTCTCGCGGCGATTACTCCGCGTCGGCTTCCGCTGCCAGGGCCTTGACCAGGTCGACGAGCTTGCGGCGGACCTTGGGGTCGGCGATCTTCACGAAGGCACGATTGAGCTGCAGGCCTTCGGAGGAAGACAGGAAGTCTACGACATAATTGGAGCTGGACGCTTCAGCCATGCCGGAGGCTCCCGCCTGGTCGCCTGGCGCATCCTCGAAGAAAAAGGAAACCGGAACATTCAGAATACTCGAAATGTTCTGGAGACGGCTGGCGCCTACTCGGTTGGTGCCTTTCTCGTACTTTTGAATCTGCTGGAAGGTGATGCCCAGGCTTTCACCGAGCTTTTCCTGGCTCATGCCCAACATTGTTCGGCGAAGGCGTATCCGGCTTCCGACATGAATGTCGATCGGATTCGGCTTCTTCTTATTCTCGATCATGATGTGATCCTGACAAAAGTTGCAAAGGGATCCATAACCCGGTCTGCTTGTAGGGACCATAACGAGGCGTTGTATCGCCAACTAGGAACTCTAAGCATACGTATAGATTTATGGCTGAAGCCACTATGCATTTTTAGGGGTTTTTGGTCAATTCTTCCCCGAAATAAAACCCATGCGTGAAATCAACGCACCCATCGCGACAACCGCGAAAATCAACCAGAAGTTACGGGACCTGGAAAAATTGTCTCTATTTGGGACAGAGTAAATACTTATGGTTGCATCTTCAACGCCTTGCGCGTCGAGAGAAAGACCAGAAATAATTCGTCCACGGTCGTCAATCACAGCCGAAATGCCGTTGTTGGCACCCCGAATGACGGGAAGACCGTTCTCGACGGCGCGGATTCGGGCCTGCAGAAAGTGCTGGTAAGGCCCTGGCGTCTGACCGAACCAGGCATCATTGGTGATGTTCAATATCGCGTTGGCTTGTGCCCAGTCGCCCTTCATTTCGTCGGGAAAGATCACCTCGTAGCAGATCAGCGGATAGAGTTTCATCCCGTCCGGGAGGGCCAGCATGGACCGATCCGCTCCTGCAGAAAAACCTCCCGGAAGGCTTATGAGGTTATCGAAGCCGATGCGGCGCAAGATATCCTCGTAAGGTACGTACTCACCGAACGGTGTCAGGTGCACCTTGTCGGATGCTGTGAGGATCTGCCCCTTGTCGTCGATGACGTAGACCGAGTTATAGTAAAGCGGCGGCTGGCCGGCCCCCTGCTCTTCCGAACGCACCGCTCCGGTGACCAGTACCTGCCCCCCCTGCAGCATATCGGCAATGCTGGCGAGCGCATCGGGATTCTCGGTCAGGATGAACGGGATCGAAGTTTCCGGCCAGACGATGATGTCCGGACGCTTTGCGCCGGGTTCCACGGGCAAGGCCGAAAGCGAGAGGTGCTTATTGAAGATTTCGGCGCGATCACCATTCTGAAGCTTCTTGGCCTGATCGATGACCGGCTGCACGAGCCTCACGGTTATTTCGCGAGCCGTCTCGGCGGCGTGTACGGGCTCAAGCAGTCGATAGGCGCCATAGCCTATATGGGCCGCGAACAATGCGGCAGCGATTGCCAGTCCAGGAACCATCGCCTTGCGGGTTCCAAGCAGCGCCGGCGCCGAAAACACGAAGACCGACAACGTCGTGACGCCGAAGAGTCCGATGACATGCACGGATTGCATCATGAGCGGTATCGGCATTGCGCCGTAACCGATCGCATTCCAGGGAAACCCCGTGGCAACGAAGCTGCGCAGCCACTCCGCCAGCCCGAATCCGGCCGCCAGGGCGGCGATCCTTCCCACCCCTTCCGACCACAGCAAGCGCGCGATGAATGTTGCCAGGCCAAAGAAAAGCGCTAGAACGGCAGGCAATCCGAGAACCGCGAGCGGCAGCGCCCAGGCGAACTCGTCGGCTTCGATCAGCAACGCATGGCCAAGCCACCACAGCCCGGCGACAAAGTAGCCGAGCCCGAAGAACCAGCCGGTCACAAACGACGAGCGCAATCCGAGCGAATGTCCCCGATCGGGATCGCCGGTCGCGCCGTCAAGAAGCCAGACCAGAAGCGTGAAGGAGATAAAGAGAGCCGCGAAGAAGCCGTATGGCGGCAGTGCCAGAGCGCCCAGCGCACCCGCCAGCACGGCAAGCGCGGCCCGTTTTGCACCCCAGAACAGGATGACCCTGCCCGCAAGCCGTTCCATGCGTCATCCTTTCCCGCAACACGAATCAATCCGCCGCAGTCTTCCAAAAAACGGCGGGTTTGTCGCGTCGGAGAAACCGGTTGCGAGGGAAGGAACGATCAGGGTCCGATGTCCGGTTCGACGGGCTCCGGGCCGGCCGTTTCCCGCGATTTGGTGCCAGCGCGGTCGGGAGCCTTCGCGGGGTCGGCGGAGGTCTCGATCTCGCCCTTTGCCAACCGGCGGCGCGCGGAAGGACGCTTGCGGATAATGCGAACTCGCTTGATCCGGCGGGGATCGGCATCGAGGATGTGGAACTCGAAACCGGGCAGAGCCTGCACCACCTCCCCGCGAACAGGGATACGCCCCAAGGCGGAGAAGATCAGGCCTCCCAGCGTATCGACATCGTCTATCTGGTCGCGGATATCGAAATCCGAGCCGATGACTTCGGCGATCTCTTCGAGTTCGACGCGCGCGTCTGCGACGAAGACATCGTCCGACGTCCTGGAAACCATGGCTTCCTCGTCGTCGTGCTCATCCTCGATATCGCCGATAACCATTTCTACGATATCCTCGTGCGAGACGAGGCCATCCGTTCCGCCGTACTCATCGATCACCAGCGCCATTTGGGTGCGGGCCGCCTGCATCCGGCTCAGGAGATCGGAGGCATGCATCGAAGGCGGCACGAACAGGATCGCACGCACGATACCCGCCTCTGCGACTGTCTTTTCGAGTTCGACACGGCCGAGATCGAAGCTGGGCTTGGCGGCGCGCGCCGGCTTTTCGGCCTTCACGGCGACGGGCTGGGATGGGGCCGCACCCCGCGCGCTGCTACGGCGTTTGTTTTTCGCCTGCTTCGTCAGATAGGACAGCAGATCGCGGATATGCACCATGCCGCGCGGGTCATCGAGGGTTTCATGGTAGACCGGCATTCGTGAGCGGCCGGATTCCTCGAAGATCGTCATCAGTTCGCCGATGCTGGCATTCTGGTCGACCGCCTCGATATCGGCACGAGGCACCATGACATCCTCGACCCGCACTTCCCGGAACCGGAGGATATTGTGCAGCATCGCCCTTTCCTCGGGGGAAAAGGCTTCACTTGCGCCAGCATCGGCCATGAGTGCATCAGTGAGGTTGTCGCGCAGGCTCGATCCTTGTGACGGGCGGAGAATTCGGGCCGCGCGCGCCCAGAAGGACGACGGCGCCCTGCCGGTACTCTCAGACTTTAAAGGACTCCCGCCCTCTTCTGAAGAGGAGCCTTCGGACCCCTCGCTGGCCTCTGCGGCCGATCTCGTCGTAAATTCGCTCATTGTTCCATACTATCAAACCGGGTCCTGACCCGCATAGGGATCAGATAGGCCAAGTGATGCCAAAATGCGAGTCTCAAGGCCCTCCATAATCTCCGCCTCACCCGCGTTCATGTGATCATAGCCGAAAAGATGCAGAAATCCGTGCACCAGAAGATGGGTGAGATGATCCTCGAAAGTCTTCGACAGCTCATCGGCCTCGCGCTCGACAGTCTCGCGCGCAATGACAATATCGCCGAGCATCGGCCCGGGCACGCCGCCAGGGATCAGCGGAAAGGCGGGGAAGGACAGCACGTTGGTCGGCTTGTCCTGGCCCCGCCATTCGGCATTGATTTCGCGGATCGCTTCGTCATCGGTAAAGACGAGCGAAATCTCGAGCGCCATGTCCGGGAAGGGCTGCCCCTCGGTCTCTTTCAAGAAGCGGGCTGCCGCGCCAAGCACCTTCGAGCTCAACGCCTCAAGCACCGCCTCGTCAGGCCAGCCATCGGCCTCGATGGCAATCTGTATGTCCAGTTCCAGCATCACCAACTTGTCCCGGCCCTATCGGTCGGTCTGCTCGCTTTCGTCCTGGACGGCATATTGCGCGTCATAGGCCTTGACGATACGTCCAACCAGCGGATGGCGGACCACATCCACGTCCTTGAATCGAACGACGGAAATGCCTTCAACACCGCGCAAGATCTGCAACGCCTCGACAAGCCCGGATTTGACACCTCGCGGCAGGTCCACCTGGCTCGGATCACCGGTGATGATCATGCGCGCGTTTTCGCCCAGTCGCGTCAGGAACATCTTCATCTGCATCGACGTCGTGTTCTGTGCCTCGTCAAGGATAACCGCGGCATTCGCAAGCGTCCGCCCGCGCATGAAAGCGAGCGGCGCGATCTCGATAACACCGGCAGTGATTGCCCGCTCGACCTTGTCGCCGGGGATCATGTCATAGAGCGCGTCGTAAAGCGGGCGCAGGTAAGGATCGACCTTCTCCTTCATGTCGCCCGGCAGAAAGCCCAGACGTTCGCCCGCCTCGACAGCAGGGCGCGACAGGATGATGCGGTCGACCAACCCGCGCTCGAGAAGCTGGGCGGCATGCGCCACGGCGAGATAGGTCTTGCCGGTCCCGGCCGGACCGACGCCGAACACCAGTTCGGAACGCTCCAGCGCCCGCATGTAGGCGTCCTGGGTCGGCGTGCGCGCGGCAATCGTCTTCTTGCGGGTGGCGATCTGCGCCATGGTCAGCTTGGCTTTGCGCTCCAGCGTCGGCAGCGTCAGCTGGTCGTCGGCGGCAACCGCCATGCGGATCGCCCCTTCGACGTCGGAGGTTTCCACCGATCCACCGCTTTGGAGACGTGCATAGAGGAAATCAAGCGCTCGGCGCGCCTGGTTGGTTGCCAGCAGATCACCTGATATGGACACCGAATTGCCCCGGGCACGGGCATCGATACTCAACCGTTCCTCGAGGAGTTTCAGGTTCTGGTCGAATTGACCGAACAATTCGCTGGCAAACCTGTTGTTCTCGAACGTCAAGATGAAGTGATTGGCGTCGGTCGCGGCGGTTTGGGTGTTGCGCGATGGTGAAGAAACCAATTCTTGTGCGTTCAAGCGGGTCAGGCTCCCATGATGATCAGTATCAAGCCCTCACTCTAACTCTCTGCCACCTCGGCAAACAAGCTGTTTGGGCCGGTTGCGGTGATTCGTACTTTGATAATGTCACCGATTTGCGATGTTTTTGCATCAACATTCACAGACTGAAGCCACGGAGAGCGTCCAATCAATTGTCCCGGCATCCGTCCGGGTTTTTCCAGCAGCAGGTCGATCGTCTTTCCGACACAGGATTCGGCAAAATCCCGCTGCTGCTTCAACAGCAAGTCCTGAAGCCGCGCCAGCCGCTCGACCTTCACGTCGTCGGGAACATGGTCAGGCAGATCAGCCCCCGGCGTTCCCGGTCGGGTTGAATATTTGAACGAGTAGGCCTGAGCATAACCGACAGTCTCGACAAGGTCGAGCGTCGCCTGGAAATCCTCTTCCGTCTCACCGGGGAAGCCGACGATCAAATCGCCGGAAAGCGCGATATCGGGGCGGACGGCGCGAATGCGCTGAACGAGCGCGATATATTCGGCGGCCTTGTGGCGACGGTTCATCGCCTTCAGTATCCTGTCCGAGCCCGACTGCACCGGCAGATGGAGGTAGGGCATCAAGGACCGCAGATCCCGGTGCATCTCAATCAACCGGTCATCCATGTCGCGAGGGTGGCTGGTGGTGTAGCGCAGGCGCGCGAGCCCCGGGATTTCCGAGAGCGTCAAGAGAAGATCGCCAAGACCGAGCTTTTCGCCCGAGGGCCCCACGGCATGCCAGGCATTGACGTTTTGTCCAAGCAGAGTGATCTCCCGCACGCCGGAAGCCGCGAGCTTTTCTGCCTCGTGGACGATCTGGGCCAGGGGACGGGAGACCTCCGAGCCACGGGTGTAGGGCACCACGCAGAAGGTGCAGAACTTGTCGCAACCTTCCTGCACCGTCAGAAAGGCGGTGACGTTGCGCGGGCGGCCCGCAACCTCGGGCGCTTCCGGCAAATGTTCGAACTTGTCCTCGACCGCATAGTCGGTGTCGACAACGCGCTCGCCGCCGCGCGCGCGGCGAAGCGCGTCCGGCAATCGATGATAGGTCTGCGGACCGATGACGACATCGACTGCCGACACCCGCCTGACAATCTCCTCGCCCTCGGCCTGGGCCACACAACCGGCAACACCGATCATGAACTCCCGGCCCTCGGCCTCGCGTGTCTTCTTCATATCGCGCAGGCGGCCAAGGGCGGAATAGACCTTCTCTGCTGCCTTCTCGCGGATATGGCAGGTGTTGAGGAGAACGAGATCCGCCTCCTGCATGTCCTCGGTGGCGACATAGCCTTCCACAGCCAGAGCATCGGACATGCGGCCGGAATCATAGACATTCATTTGGCAGCCATAGGTCTTGATGAAGACCTTGCGGCTCGATGCGTTGTCCGTTTCCGGAAGTTCCGGAGCGTTCAGTGTTGCGGTGTCCTGGCTCATGCCGGCTATGTAGTGTTTTTTCGCCCGAGTTAAAATGAAAAAATGCGCGAGAACCGCGATCAGCCGGGATGCCGGCCCCTCAACTGGTCGAGCAGCATCTTGCGGATACGACCTTCGACAAGCGAACTCAGGTCCTTGCGCTTGTCGCCGGCGCGGTACTCGACGGTCTCCCCGAAACTCACGTCTACATCGATCGCTCCGGCCTTGAGGACACCGAGGAGATGCGGCAGCATGGCGACGTCGCCCGGCCATCCGGCAATCGGCCGGTGATAGCGGCCCATCGGCAGGCCGTGGATGCGGGTATATGCAATCGCCACCGGCTGTACATAGACGACCTCTTCCGGGGCAAGTGGCAGGGCGGCGGCAGCGGCGCCGAAGAGCGAACTCTTCACTTCGAGCATGCGATTGCCATCAGAGGTCGTGCCTTCGGGAAACAGCACGACAATCTCGCCATCGGCCATGCGCTCGGCAATCTCGTTCACCTGTTCGCCGGTCCGGCGTCTCTGTTCGCGAACCACGAAAATGCTCTTCTGCAACTTGGCGAGCGTTCCGAAAACCGGCCAGGAACCGACCTCCGTCTTGGCTATGAAGACGACATCGGCAAGCGCGCCCAGGACGAGGATATCCTTCCACGAGGCGTGATTGGCGGCGATCATCAGCGGCCGACGCGGCTCGATCTGGCCGTGTACGTGGATGCGGATGCCGATCAGCCGGCAAGCGGTGCGATGCCAGAGCCGGGGGAGGCTGCGGCGAAGCCTCCAGTCGAATGCGAGGCCGGCAAGCTGGAATGGCGCTAGCGCAAGCGTCATCGCCGCAATGGCGAGAAGGACCATTCCGATCCGCAGCCAGTTGATCAATACCGCACCTCCGGGAACCCGCCCATGGCGTCAGCGATCATCCTTCTTCAGCGGCACGCCATAGAGTTCGAGACGGTGATCGACCAGCCTGAAACCATGCTCGCGGGCGATCCGCTCCTGAAGAGCCTCGATCTCCGGCGAATGGAATTCGATCACAGCTCCCGACTTCAGGTCGATGAGATGATCGTGATGCTCTTCCGGTACGGTCTCGTAGCGCGAGCGGCCATCTCGGAAATCATGACGCTCGATGATGCCGGCATCCTCAAACAGCTTGACCGTGCGATAGACGGTCGAAATCGAGATCTTCGCATCGATCTTCACCGAACGGCGATACAGTTCCTCGACGTCTGGATGGTCGTCGGATTCCTCAAGAATCCGCGCAATGATTCGCCGCTGCTCGGTCATGCGCATGCCGCGCTCGACACACAGCTCCTCCAGCGTTTTGGTAATTTCGCTCATGGCAATCCGGATTTCCCGAAGTTCAATCGTCAAGCAAGGCAACTATCGAAGATCACGCTTCATGACAAGCGCGGAGGATTTCCGGCCCGTCTCGTCTGCGTAGTAGGCCGGCCTCTCGCCGGCCTTCTCGAAGCCCAATTTGCGGTAAAGGCCGAGCGCTGCGTGATTGCCGTCGTCGACTTCGAGGAACATGGCTTCACCACCGCGCGCCCTCGCCTCGCGGATTGCGGCCAGCATCAGGCGCCAGCCAAGCCCGTGGCGGCCGAGCTTTTCATGAACGGCGATCGTGAGTATCTCCGCCTCGCCGGCCGTCTCCCGCGCGAGCACGAAGCCGGCAAGCGGCGGCCTGAAAACAAGCGTGTTGGTCTGCCAGGTCACAAAGCCGTAGGTGTGGGGCTGCAGCAGCAGGCTCAGGAACTCGCCGTCGTTCCATGCACGCGCGAAGCGCTGGCCGTGGAGGGCCGAGACAGCGCCGCAATGCTCGCTCGTCATCTCGACGATTTCGAATTCGGGCTTGCGGGTGAAGGAGATATCACGCATTACGCATTCACATCCGGGCTATGGCAAAGCCGGTTTGCGGCTTGGCACCCGGCCCACGCAGGTAAAGCGGCTTTGGCTTTTCGTCCGGCCGGGCTGCAGCACCAAGCCGCGCAACGACTGCAATCGGGTACCGATCCGGCTGCGTCTCGCCCGTCCCGCCGGACAGCAAGGTGGCGGCAGATCCGGTCAGAATGGGGTTCAGCCCGTCACCGAGACCAGAGGCGGCGTCGATACTGGTAATCTTCGCTTCAGCCATCGGCTCGCCGGAGCTGGAAAAGGCCTGGACATAGACCTCGCCGCGCTTGGCGTCGATCGCCGCCAGAATCGGCCTTTCTCCTCGTTCTTCGACCATCGCGGCAGCGAGCACGGCAAGTGTGGAGACGCCGACCGCCGGCACCCCAAGGGCTAGCGCCAGCCCGCGGGCCGCCGACACGCCGACACGTATCCCCGTGAAGGACCCAGGACCGACGGTCACGGCAATGCGCTCGACGGCGTCAAGGTCGATCCCGGCATCGGCAAGCGCGCGGTCTATCATTTCCATCAGTTTTTCGGCATGGCCGCGGCCGATGGTTTCTGAAGCCGAGCCGAGCACAACCCCGGCGCTGCTGTCATAGACGGCGGCGGAGCAGTCCACCCCGGCCGTATCGATCGCCAGAACGATCATTCCTCGCCCCCCGCTTGCGAACGGTCAGACCGCCTCGACTTCCTGTACTTCCGGCACGAAGTGGCGCAGCAGGTTCGCCACGCCGTGCTTCAACGTCGCCGTCGAAGACGGGCAACCGGAGCAGGCGCCCTTCATGTTGAGGTAGACCTTGCCATCGCGGAATCCGCGGAAGGTAATGTCGCCGCCATCCTGAGCGACCGCGGGACGCACTCGTGTCTCGAGGAGTTCCTTGATAGTGGCAACGATCGTTTCGTCGCCTGCATCGAAGAATTCTTCGCCGGTCTCTTCGTCATTGGCGGTCGCGGCAGAACCCATGACCTTGGCGCCGCTCATGAAATGTTCCATGATCGTGCCAAGAATTGCGGGCTTCAGATGCTGCCATTCCGGGCCGTCCTTCGTGACGGTGATGAAGTCGTACCCGAAGAACACTCCGGTCACGCCGGGGATGTCGAAGATCCGGGCCGCCAATGGCGATACCTCAGCGCTTGCCACGTCCTTGAATTCCGCGGTGCCATTTTCCATCACAACCTTGCCCGGAAGAAATTTCAGGGTGGCCGGGTTCGGCGTGGCTTCGGTCTGGATGAACATGGGAATCTCCGTGCGGCACACAGGCCGCCCTCAAGTTTAGAATACTTCAAAAAAGATAGGCCTAATCATCCGCGTCTTCAAGCACCGAATTGTCATTTGCCACGCGGGCAGCCTCAGCAGAGCGCGTCGATCTCTTCGTTGGTGAGAGACTCCGGCAATACCGTCACGGGGATCGGAAAGGCCGCGCCACGTCCCGCGATCATCGAGACCAGTGGTCCCGGCCCTTCTTTCGTGGAACCGGCCGCCAGCACCAGAATGGCAATATCGCGGTCCTCCTCGATCAGGCTGTTGATCTGGGCGGCCACGCCGCCTTCACGAATGACGATCTCGGGCTCGATGCCTATCGTCTCACGCACCGTTTGCGCCGCCTTGGCCATGGCCGACTCAGCTTCCTCGCGCGCCTCTGCCCGCATGATCTCCTCAACCCCCAACCATTGCTGAAAATCGCCTTCGGGGATGATGTAGAGCAGGATGAGACCGCCGTTGGAATTCTTGGCCCGGCGCCCGGCATAGTGGACGGCGCGATAGCATTCCGGTGTGCCGTCGATCACCGCCAAGAACTTTCGCCGGTGACCTTCAAGACGTGACAGGCGCGTCGATACCATGTGGAAACCCCGCCGCCGGATGGATAAACGTTTCGCCTGTTGCGACAGGCTCCGGTTCACCTGCCGCGCGAACGAGCGCGACTTTACTGCACGAAGCCGATGATGTCGCGGACTTCCTTCATGGTTTTTTCCGCGCGCTCGCGGGCTCTGACGCCGCCATCGCGCAGGACGCTGTCGATATAGCCCGGATCGGCCATCAGGCGTCGCATCTCCGTATTGACCGGCGACAGGACGTCGACCGCGAGTTCGACCAGTGCCGGCTTGAACACCGAGAACTGCTGACCGCCAAACTCCTTCAGGACATCGACCTTCGAGCGGTCGGAAAGGGCTGCGAAGATGCCGACCAGATTATCGGCCTCGGGGCGCCCCTTGAGACCGTCGGTTTCGCTCGGAAGCGCGTCCGGATCGGTCTTGGCCTTGCGGATCTTCTTCGAGATCGCGTCGGCATCGTCCATCAGGTTGATCCGCGAGAGGTCCGAGGGATCCGACTTCGACATCTTCTTGGTGCCGTCCTTCAGGCTCATGACGCGCGGCGCAGGGCCCTCGATCAGCGGCTCCACCATCGGGAAATAGGCATGCACCGGCTCGTCGCCGACCGTTATATCGGTGCCGAGGCCCGTGCGGCGGATATGCTCCATGAAGTCGAGATTGAACTTCATCGCGATATCCCGGGTCAATTCGAGATGCTGCTTCTGGTCCTCGCCGACCGGCACATGGGTGGCGCGGTAGACGAGAATGTCGGCCGCCATCAGGCTCGGATAGGCATAGAGGCCAAGGGACGCGTTCTCGCGGTCCTTGCCGGCTTTGTCCTTGAACTGCGTCATGCGGTTCATCCAGCCGAGGCGAGCGACGCAATTGAAGATCCAGGCGAGTTCGGCGTGCTGCGGCACAGCCGACTGGTTGAAGACGATGTGGCTCTTCGGATCGATGCCGCTGGCGAGAAACGCCGCCGTGATCGAGCGGATCTGGGTCTGCATGTCCTCGTGAACCAGCTGCGCGGTGAGGGCATGCAGGTCGACGACGCAGTAGATGCAATCGTGGCTTTCCTGCAGCGCCACGAATTTGCGGATCGCGCCGAGATAGTTGCCGAGATGGAGATTGCCGGTCGGCTGAACGCCCGAGAAAACCAGCTGCTTGAATTCGCCCATAGTCGTCCTCAACAGGCTTGTGGAGGGCCTGGCCTCATGATTGATACTTGCTCGCGCTTATGCACGGCTCATGGCCCGCAATCAAGGGGCAGCCTCCATGGAAGCTGAGCCCGCGGGCTGGATGAGATCCCAACGATTGCCGTAGATATCCTCGAAAACCGCCACCGTTCCATAGGGCTCGTGGCGCGGCGCCTCCAGAAACGAGACGCCAACGGCAAGATAGGCCGAATGGTCGCGAACGAAATCGTCTGTCCTAAGGAAGAAACCGACGCGCCCACCGGTCTGGTTACCGATCGCCCGGGCCTGACCGGAGCCATCCGCCCGGGCCAGCAGCAGCGCCGCCCCCTCGCCGCCTTTCGGCTTGACCACGAGCCATCGTTTTCCCTCGGCTTGAGGGCTATCTTCAAGACACTCGAAACCAAGCGAGCCACAATAGAAGCTCTTGGCACGCTCATAGTCATCGACAACGATGGCGACGAGAAATAGCGATCGATTGGACATGAGCGGTCTCCATCGGGAAGAGCGGCACCTGTCTCACGGAGGAGGACAGAGCAGCATTTGAAGAAACACGTTAAGCCAGTTTAACCATTAAGGCAGCAAGCATCCTAAAGTGGAGCAAATTTCTCCTTATTCATGTCACTTTTAGGAATGAAATACCCTCCTGTAACCTGGCCGGCCTCTCATGGTGAAAGGTCCTTTCGTGGGGGATACCATGCGCATAGTTTTTCGCGTCGCGCTTGCCTGTCTGTTGACGCTTAGCCTCAATGCCACCGTCGCAGCCGGTGAGAGCCAGAAAGGCCGCGTCACAAAACTCAAATACGATTCCACCTCGGCCTACACCTTGCAGCGGGCCAGCGTCAGGGCCGGCTGTTTTCCGACCAAACTGAAGGCGATCCTCGCCCACATCGCCGCTGAGACGAAGCGCAAGCCGATCATCACATCGGGTCATCGCCCGCATTCGGGCACGTCGCAGCACAGCCACTGCTACGCGGCGGATTTCCGGGTTCCCGGCGTTTCCGAAAGAAAGGTCCTTGCCGCTGCCGCCAGCGCCCCGGGGATCGGCGGCCTTGGCCGATACTGCAACGGCCTCATCCATGTGGATATCGGACCCAGACGCAAATGGGCCCACTGCCGATGAGAGTGTGTCAGACTTTGGGCTTGCGCGTCAGGTTGCGCTTCAGCATGCCAATATCAGCGCCGCCGATGGCGAAGGCCGTCGCGAAATAGATTGCCATCGCGATTGCGATGAGCGCACCCAGCGCGCCGACCTGATGGAGAAGCGGCGTCTCCGGCTGCAACCAGCCGGACCATCGGCCAGACAGATAAACCAGCGCCAGCGCCATCACCAACGAGGCAGCCAGAAGCCGGACGGCTCTGCCAATGAGCGCCCACTCCCAGGCAAGGTTCCCGCGCCGATAGAGCGTCGTGAAAAGCAGGATCGTATTGATCCAGCCGGCGGTCGCCTCCGCAATCGCGATGCCGCGCTCGGCGAGATAGGGGAAAAGGGAAATCGCCAGAGCCGAATTGACGACGACCGAAATGCCGGTGAAGCGCATCGGCGTGCGCGTATCCTCGCGCGCATAAAAGCCCGGTTGCAGCGCCTTGATCAGTACGAAGCCCGGCAGGCCGATCCCATAGATCGCGAGGATCGAGGCGACGACGGCAGTATTCTCCTCGGAGAACGCGCCGCGTTCATAGAGCACCCGGATGATCTCGTCGGAGAGGACCCAGAGCGCGGCAGCCGCCGGCAGCGTCAGGAACAGCACGAATTCGATCGACCGGTTCTGGATATTGCCCGCCTCCCTCATGAACCCGCCCTTGAGAGCGCGGGAGAGTTCGGGCAACAGCACGACGCCGACCGCTACGCCGACGACGCCCAGCGGCAACTGATAGATCCGGTCGGCATATTGAAGGGCTGCGATCGCGCCCTCCTTGCCGGAGGCAATGGCCTGACCGATGATCTGGTTGATCTGGGTTATCCCGCCGGTCACAGCCGCGGGGACCGCAAGCACCAGCAGGCGCTTCACATTGGGCGTGATACGCGGAAACTTCAGCCCGATATTCATGCCCGCATGGCGCACGCCGCCATAGACGACGGCCAGTTGCAGGATGCCAGCCGCCAGCACCGACCAGGAAAGATACCAAGCTGTGGCAGCAGGATCGGCGCCCGCATACAGGGCGTAGAAAAGCGCAGCGATCATCACGACATTGAGAAAGACAGGCGCTATGGCGGCGGCAAAGAAGTGATGCAGCGAATTCAGCATGCCACTCATCATCGCCGTCAGCGACATGCACATCAGATAGGGAAACATCACCACGGCAAGCTTGACCGTGATCGCGTACTTCTGCGGATCATCGGCAAAGCCCGGCGCAATGATCCATGACACCAGAAGCGGCATGGCAAGTTCCATGACGATGGTGATCAGCAAGAGCACAGTGAAGAGTACGCCAAAAACCTCTTCGGAAAACCGCTTGGCGCCGTCACGGCCATTGGCCTCTATTTCCTTGGAAAAGAGAGGAACGAATGCCGCATTGAAGGCGCCTTCGGCAAACAGGCGGCGAAAAAGGTTCGGAAAGCGGAAGGCCGCATAGAAGACGTCGGCCATGGGGCCGGTGCCCAGCGCCGCGGCCATCAGCGTCTCGCGCGCGAAACCGAAGACACGGCTGCCGAGGGTGGCGCCGCCGACCGTCATGAACTTCTTGACGAGGCTCATGCTTATGCCCTGACCTTCTTGTGGACCGCACTGCCCCGCTGCTGCGGCTGCGCTATGATACCGGAAGGCATGTTGTCACGCAGTTCGTCGGCCTGGTCGGCCATGACCGCCTTCAGGCGCGCGGCGATGCTCGCCTGGCGGTTCTCGTTGGTGATCTTCTGGCCGATCAGGTCGTTCACGTAGAATGTATCGATGACCTTTTCCCCGAATGTCGTGATGCGGGCGGACTGAATGTCGAGAGACAGATCCGAGAGCACCGCCGTGATCTCGGCTAGCAGGCCGATGCGGTCGAGGCACTCGACCTCGATGACGGTGAACTTGTTCGAAAGAGTGTTCGAGATGGTGACATGCGGCTGGACCGGGAAGGTCTTGTTGCCCTTCCTGCCCTTGCTGCGGGTGGCAATCACCTCCGGCAGCCGCTTACGGCCGGAGAGAACGTCCTCGATCATCTTGCTGATGGTCGCGGCGCGGCGCGTCTCGTCCTCGTCGATCGGGAATTCGCGGTTGACCAATATCGTGTCGAGCGCGCGCCCGTCCGAGGTGGTGTATATCTGCGCGTCGGCGATATTGGCGCCCGCGGCGGCGCAGGCACCCGCGATGACCGACAGGAGGCGGGGATGGTCCGGTGCCAGCACGGTGATCTCCGTGATCGCGTGGAAGGAATGGGTTCTGACCATGGTCGCCAGCCCCTGGCCCGCCTCGTCGGTCTGGCGAATGAAATGCGCATGGCGGACCTGGTCCTCGAGCGGCACCGAGAGCAGGTAGGGCTCGTAATGCAGCTTGGTGTAGACCTTCCGGTCCTTCTCGCTCCAGTCGCCCAACGCCTTCTCGAGTTGCTCGGCGGCATGCCTGGCGCGTTCCTTGCGCGAAACCTCGGAAAAGCCGCCGGAAATGAGCAGCTCGGTCTCATAGTAGAGCGTTCGTAGAAGCTGGCCCTTCCAGCCGTTCCAGACACCCGGACCGACCGCCCGGATATCGCAGACCGTCAGGACCAGGAGCATCTTCAGCCGGTCGAGCGACTGCACCTTCTCGGCAAAATCGCTGATCGTCTTGCGGTCGTGCATGTCGCGGGTCTGGGCGACCATGGACATGGAGAGATGCTGGTCCACCAGCCAGGCGACGAGTTCCGTCTGTTTGGGGCTCAGACCCAGACGCGGGCAGAGCTTGCGCGCCACCCTGGCTCCGGCGACCGAATGATCCTCCTGCCGGCCCTTGGCGATGTCGTGGATGAGCACGGCCACATAGAGAGACTCCCGATCCTCGATGCCCGGCATCAGGGTGGCTGCGAGTGGGTGGACCTCCTCCGCCTTGCCCTGATCGATTTCCGCGAGGACCTCGACGGTACGGATGAGATGTTCGTCGACCGTGTAGTGATGATACATGTTGAACTGCATCATCGAGACGATCTTGCCGAATTCCGGAATGAAACGACCGAGCACGCCTGCCTCGTTCATCCGGCGCAGGATCTGGCCGGGATCGCGTCTGGACGTCAGCATGGCGAGGAAGAGACGGTTCGCCTCCTCGTTCTCGCGGAACTCGTTGGTGATCAGCGAAAGCGAGCGCGTGACGACCGTGAGGGCATCGGGATGAAACTCGAGGCCGTTGATATCCGCGACATGGAAGAAGCGCATGAGCGCAACCGGGTCGCGTTTGAAGACGTCCTTGTTGGCGAGCGCGATTCGGCCCCGGTCCTCGATGAATTCGACCGTGCCCGGGATCCTGCGCGGACGGTTGGCGAAACGCCCGATCGCCGCCGTCAGGCCGGGGGCCGCCTTGGCCTGCTGCTCCTCCAGCGTCGCGCAGAAGATGCGCGTCAGATCGCCGACGTCCTTGGCGACCAAGAAATAGTGCTTCATGAAGCGTTCGACTGCCGAAAGGCCCGGACGGGACTGGTAGCCAAGATTCTGCGCGATCTCCGGCTGAATATCGAACGTCAGACGCTCCTCCGGTTTTCCGGTCAGATAATGCATGTGGCAACGTACCGCCCAAAGAAAGTCGTCGGCCTTGTGGAAGAGCCTCCATTCCTGGCGGGAAAGCACGCCGAGATGGACAAGTTCTTCTGAATCGCGAACGTGATACTTGTACTTGGCGATCCAGAACAGCGTCTGGAGATCACGAAGACCGCCCTTGCCTTCCTTGACGTTGGGTTCCACGAGATAGCGGCTGTCGCCCGACTTGCGGTGGCGTTCGTCGCGCTCGGCGAGCTTGGCGGCAATGAATTCCGGTGCGGTATTGTTCGTGACCTCGTGATCGAAACGGCGATGCAGTTCCTCGACCAGTTCCTCGCGTCCGCAGACATATCGTGTCTCGAGAATGGCGGTGCGGATCGTCATGTCCGTCTTCGACAGGCGGATGCATTCCTCGACGGTACGAGTCGCATGGCCTACCTTGAAGCCCATGTCCCACAGCAGATAGAGCACAAATTCCACGGTCTTGTGCATGTTGTCGGAGAGCTTCGGCGGCAGCAAGAACAACAGGTCGATGTCCGAACCCGGCGCAAGGGTCCCGCGTCCGTAGCCACCGACGGCGGATACAGCAATCTTGTCTGCAATGTCGGAATGAACATGCGTGACAACGAACCTGAAGATCAAGGTGATGATCTGATCCTGCAACCAGGAAATCCGCTGAGCGCATTTCAAGCCGCTGCCGTCCTCGAACAGGAGTTTGCGCGCCGTCTCGCGGCCTTCCGCACTCGCCTTGCGAAGGATCGGCAAAAGTGCGGCCCGGGCAGCCAGCAAGTTGCCGTCATGATCGCGGGCAACAGTCTCGCAGGCGGCTTTCAATGCGGCGATGTCCAGGATATCGCTGAAATCATGGTCTAGCTTCGTCATATTGGTGCGGCGTGCTTTCCCTGGCTGGCCAGCCCTGACGGCTGTCTGAGGATTCGAGCAGGTGGATGCTCCAGCGCTATAGCGCCTTTCCGACCCTGATTACAGGCATTTTAGCGTTCAAGACTTGCCAAGTTGTTTCTTCAGATCATAGAGCGCATCGAGTGCCGCACGCGGCGTCATGTCGTCGAGATCAAGCCCGCGGAGAGCCTGCTCGACCTTCGATGGCCCTGCTTTCGAAACCTCTTCGCGGCGCACGGCCACCTGGAATAGTGGCAGATCGTCGATCAACTGGCTGGCCGGGTTCTTGCGATCGGCATCCTCGAGCCGCGCCAGGACGTCGCGGGCGCGCGCGACGACCGAGGCGGGCAGGCCGGCCAGACGGGCGACCTGGATGCCATAGGACCGATCGGCGGCGCCCGGTCCGACCTCATGCAGGAAGATCACGTCGCCATCCCACTCCTTGACCCGCATGGTGACGTTGGAAAGCCGCTCCAGCTTCTCAGACAAGACCGTCAACTCATGGAAATGGGTGGCGAACAGCGCCCGACAGCAATTGATCTCATGCAGGTGCTCGACCGCCGCCCAGGCGATCGAAAGGCCGTCGAAGGTCGCCGTACCTCGGCCGATCTCATCGAGGATGACCAGCGAGCGGTCACCCGCCTGATTAAGGATCGCGGCCGTTTCGACCATCTCGACCATGAATGTCGACCGGCCGCGCGCCAGATCGTCGGAGGCGCCGACGCGGGAAAAGAGCCGGTCGACAATGCCGATATGGGCCGACCCCGCAGGCACGAAGGAACCCATCTGGGCCATGATCGCGATCAGCGCGTTCTGGCGCAGAAAGGTCGACTTACCGCCCATGTTCGGGCCGGTCAGCAGCCAGATTGCGCCATGTGTCCCGGAGCCGGAAGGCGAGAGATCGCAATTGTTGGCGATGAAGGGGCTCAAGGACTGGCGCCTCAGCGCCTGTTCGACTACCGGATGGCGTCCTGCGACGATCGAGAACATCCGGCTGTCGTCGACGACAGGCCGGCAATAGCCCTGCTCCTCGGCGAGCGCCGCAAGGCCGGCGGCGACGTCGATCACCGCGAGAGCACGGGCGGCGGCCTTGATCGGCTCGGCGGCGGCGACCACCTCCGCCGTCATCCGGTCGAAGGCCTGCAACTCGATAGCAAGCGCCTGGCCGGCGGCGTTGGCAATCCGGGTTTCGAGATCGGCCAGTTCGGTGGTCGTGAAGCGCATCGCGCTGGCCATGGTCTGGCGATGGATGAAGCGGGCCTTCGCCGCTTCGCCTTCCGTCATCGTCCCGGAATTGCCGGCGGTCACCTCGATGAAATAGCCGAGCACGTTGTTGTGCTTGATCTTCAGCGACTTGATGCCGGTTTCCTCGGCATATTGCAGCTGCAGGCCGGCGATCACGCGACGCGACTGGTCACGCAAGGCCCGAACCTCGTCGAGTTCGCGGTCGGCACCCTCGCGCAGAAAGCCGCCGTCCCGTTTCAACAGCGGCAGATCTTCGGCGAGCATCGCGGACAGCAGGACTTCCAGCGCTTCCGGCAGGAGGGCCAGATCCTCATAGGCACCCTCAAGCTCCGCCGGAAGCTCCCGATCGGCGAGAAGCCCGGCCACGTCCCTGGCGGTTGAAATCCCCTGCCTGATGGCGCCGAGATCGCGGGGACCGCCGCGCTCGAGTGCGAGCCGCGAGAGCGCCCGCGGCATATCCGGCACGTGCTTCAGCGCCTCGCGCAGCCGGTCGGCAAGCGACGATTCGGTAAGCAGGAAGGCAATCGCATCCTGGCGCTCGGCGATCAGTTGCGGGTCCGTCAGCGGTGACATCAGCCGCTCGGCGAGAAGCCGCGCACCACCGCCGGTCACGGTCCTGTCGATGGCTTTCAGTAGGGAGCCGTTGCGGTCGCCCGAATGGGTCTTCACCAGTTCGAGGTTGGCGCGCGTCGCCGGATCGATGAAGAGGGTCGCGGATGCGCTCTGCCGCTCGGGAAGTCCCAGCGGCGGACGCTCGGATATCTGGGTCTTTTCCACGTAAGCGACGGCAGCGGCGGCGGCGGCAAGCTCGGCGCGGGTAAACGTGCCGAAGCCGTCGAGCGTCCCGACATTGAAAAAACGCGCCAGCCGGTTTTCCGCCGTTGCACTATCGAACAGGACGGCCGGCTGTGGAACGGCAACGCGCCCCAGCACATCGAAGACCGGCTTGAGTTCAGGATCGAAGAAGAGGCTGTCGGCAAGGATCAGTTCGCGCGGCTCGATCCTCAGGATATCGGCAAGCAGCCTGCCCTCCTCCGTTTCCGCTAGCCGGAAGACGCCTGTCGAAATATCGATCCAGGCCAGCGCCAACTGCGGCGAGGTGCCGCCGCGAATGCGGGCAAGCGCCATCAGGTAATTGGACTCCGAGGGTGAGAGCAGCTTCTCCTCGGTCAGTGTTCCTGGCGTGACAAGCCGTACGACATCGCGGCGAACGACCGATTTCGAGCCGCGCTTCTTGGCCTCGGCAGGATCCTCGACCTGTTCGCAGACGGCAACGCGGAAGCCACACGAGATCAATTTCTGCAGATAATCGTCGGCGGCATGGACCGGCACGCCGCACATCGGGATATCCTGGCCCAGATGCTGCCCGCGCTTGGTCAACGTGATGCCGAGCGCGCGCGAGGCCTCGACCGCATCCTCAAAGAACAGCTCGTAGAAATCGCCCATTCGATAGAACAGCAGCGAATCCGGGTTGTTGGCCTTGATCTCGATATACTGCTCCATCATCGGCGTGGCCGATGCGCGGCTTTCCTCCGAGGCAAGCTCGGCAGCGTTCAGAACCTCGTTTGCGGGGGCATTGCTGATTGTCACGGGCGCATGGTTTTCTTCAAAAAAAAGTCGTGCAACACTAACGGCCAACGCGAAGCAAACACAATAACAAAGGGCCGTCGCCTGCATGGCTGCCCACAGCTAGGTTTGAGGATCCATGCCCAAGAAAGACAAGGCCGAACGCGCGAAGACATCCGTCACGGAACAGGAAGCGCTCGATTTCCACGCCCAGGGCCGGCCCGGCAAGCTGGAGATCACGCCGACCAAGGCCATGGCGACGCAACGCGATCTGTCGCTTGCCTATTCGCCAGGCGTCGCCGTTCCGGTCAAGGCGATCGCTGCTGATCCGGCAACCGCTTACGACTATACGACGCGCGGCAACATGGTCGCCGTGATCACCAACGGAACGGCCATTCTCGGGCTCGGAAATCTTGGAGNNGACACCGAGAATGTCGAGGAATTCATCAACTGCGTGCGTTATCTCGGGCCCTCGTTCGGTGGCATCAATCTCGAGGACATCAAGGCACCCGACTGCTTCATCATCGAGCAACGGCTGCGCGAAGTCATGGATATCCCGGTCTTCCATGACGACCAGCACGGAACGGCAATCATCGCCGCCGCCGGCCTGATCAATGCACTCGAACTGACCGGCCGCGACTTCAAGACCACCCGGCTCGTCTGCAACGGCGCGGGAGCGGCGGCCATCGCCTGCATCGAACTGATAAAGGCAATGGGTTTCAACCCCGAAAACATCATCCTCTGCGACACCAAGGGCGTGATCTACCAGGGCCGTGCCGAAGGCATGAACCAGTGGAAGTCGGCGCATGCGGTCAAGACCGACCGGCGCACGCTCGACGAGGCCATGAAAGGCGCGGACGTCGTCCTGGGGCTTTCCCAGAAAGGCGCATTCAGCGGCGCGATGATCCGCTCCATGGCAGCCAATCCGATCATCTTCGCCATGGCCAATCCGGATCCGGAGATCACGCCCGAGGAAGTCGCCACGATCCGCGACGACGCGATCATGGCAACCGGCCGCTCGGACTATCCGAACCAGGTCAATAACGTGCTCGGCTTTCCCTATATCTTCCGGGGCGCGCTGGATGTGCGGGCTTCGCAGATCAACGACGCGATGAAGATCGCTGCCGTCAGGGCACTGGCCAGCCTTGCCCGCGAGGACGTGCCCGACGATGTCGCCGCCGCCTACCAGGGCAACCGCCCGCGCTTCGGGCCGGAATACATCATCCCAGTTCCCTTCGATCCGCGGCTCATTTCGGCCATTCCGGTCGCCGTGGCCCGGGCCGCGATGGAAACCGGCGTCGCCCGCAAGGCGATCCCCGATCTCGACGCTTATGCGCGCGAACTGTCGGCCCGGCGCGATCCGATCGCTGCCACCACGCAGCGCTTTTACGAGCGCGTGCGCAACCATCCCAAGCGCGTTGTCTTTGCCGAGGGCGAAGAAGAACAGGTCATGCGCGCGGCAATTTCCTTCGCCAATCAGGGGCTTGGCACCGCCATCCTGCTCGGCCGCGATGCGCCGCTCAAGGAAACCGCCAAACGCGCCGGCATCGATCTCGACCGTCCCGGTATCGAGGTCGTCAATGCCCGCGTCTCGACCCGCGTCGAGGCGTATACCGAATATCTCTACTCACGCCTGCAGCGCAAAGGCTACCTGCATCGCGACTGCCAGCGCCTCATCAACACCGACCGCAACCATTTCGCCGCCTGCATGGTGGCGCTCGGCGACGCCGACGCCATGGTGACGGGCACGACGCGCAACTATTCGACGGCGCTCGAGGATGTACGCCGCTGCATCGATCCACAGCGCGGGCACCGGGTGATCGGCGTATCGCTGGCGCTGACGCGCGGGCGCACAGTTCTGGTCGCCGATACCGCCGTTCATGACATGCCCACCGCCGAGGAGCTTGCCGACATCGCCGAGGAAGCGGCAGGACTGGCACGGCGCCTGGGCTATGAGCCGCGCGTGGCGCTTCTCGCCTACTCGACCTTCGGGCACCCAACCGGGGAAAGGTCGGAGCGGCTTCGCGAGGCCGTGAAGATCCTCGACAAACGCCAGGTCGATTTCGAATATGATGGCGAGATGGGGGCCGACGTCGCGCTCAACGCGCACCGCATGGAACAGTATCCGTTCTGCCGGCTTTCCGGCACCGCGAACGTGCTGGTCATGCCGGCAATCCATTCCGCTTCGATCTCGACCAAGATGCTGCAGGAGCTCGGCGGCTCGACGGTGATCGGCCCGCTGCTGGTCGGCCTCGAAAAGTCGGTCCAGATTGCCCAGATCGGCGCGAAGGACACCGATATCGTCAACATGGCCGCAATCGCCGCCTATAACGCGGGGACATGAGCCAGAACGCGGTGCCTCAGGCGGGATATGCCCGCCTGAAAGCCGCCAAGTCAGCTGGAAAACCGGCCCGCGTCGGCGCCGTAATAGTTCAGGTAACGGTCCGAAATGCTGGATACCGGCAGTACGATCAAGACATCGGTCGTATTGAAGGCGTGGTCAATCACCGCGCCTGAACCGAACATGGCTCCGAGGCGCAGATACCCCTTGATCAGGGGTGGCATCGACGAAAGCGCCTTGCGGGCATTGATCGCCTCCGCGGGCATCAGGTCCATGACCCGATAAAGCTCCGGCCGGGCTTCAACTGCCCAATCGCCGCTCGCGATGGCATTGTTGTGCAGGAAAGACAGCGCCAGGGCATGTTCCTCGGGACAAACACCCGGGAACGAGGCACAGCCGATCATGGCGCTGCCACGATGCCTCAAGGCATAGGCCCAGGCCCCTTGCCATAGAAGCTCCATCGTTCGCTTGTTGCGATACTCCGGCAGAACACAGGAGCGGCCGAGCTCGATAAAGTGCTTGCCTGGGTGGCGGGCAAGCAGGCGGTCGACTGCAAATTCCGATGCCGAGTAAAAGCCGCCATTGGCTTCGGCAACATGCTGGCGCAGAAGCCGGTAGGTCCCGACAATCTGGTCCTCGGCATCACCTTCTATCGAACGGTCGAGAACGACGAGGTGGTCGCAAATCGCATCCCAGGTGTCGATGTCGCGTTTGCGCCGCGCCGCGTCAGGCGCAATCTGCGCATGCATCTCCTCGACGAATACGCGATATCGAACGGACTGTGCCGCATCGATTTCACGTTCATTGCGGGCGAGCCGCGTTTCGAGGTTCCCAATGCGCCCGAAAAGATCGTTGCTTTCGGTCTTTGCCGTCGCAGCGGAGGTTGGTGCGCCGTCAGTCGGCAAACCAAGATCGAGAAGTTCAATGCTCATGGCAAATGGTCCGGAGCCGATTCGTTTCAAGGTCATAAACCACGCCTACACGACAGGATAGTGACAAGTGCTGTCACATTTACAAGGCTACCATTTTCAGATTCCTGCCGCAAATTCGCTGACGTCACCGCCTGCACGCCTCGTTCGGAATCCGGCTGAATAGAGTAGTCAATCCTTGCGATTCGTCATAATCAGCAATTCATCAAGCAAAATCAATCCCGCCCCGACCGTGATCAGGCTGTCGGCAAGGTTAAAGACTGCAAAGGACCATGTCTGCGTATAGAAAAGCACGTAGTCGATTACGTGGCCGTATACGAATCGGTCGATAATATTACCGACCGCACCCGCGATGATCATGACGAAGCCGAGATGGGCGAAATGGTGCTTCGGGCTCGTCCTGCGCCATAGCCAGAACACGAAAGCGACGATGGCGAGGCGAAGACCGACGATGAACCATCCGTCGGCACCCGACAGCATGGAGAAGGCGACGCCAAGATTGTGCGTGCGGTAGAGGGCGAGCATGGGCATGACCGGCACCGCCTGCTGCAGCGGCAGCGTCACTTCAACGAGATATTTGATCGCCTGGTCGAGCACAAGCGCAAACACCATGAGAAGCAGCGCCGGCAGCGGGCGCGCGAAGATGGCCGTTTTCGGGTTCATTTGGCCTCGCCAAGCGTCAGCAGATGCCGACGCACCTCGAACAGCATGACCCCTGTCGCTATTGCGAGATTGAGGGAATCGGCGCGACCGGACTGCGGAATGCGGGCCAGTGCATCGGCCTCACGTGCCAGTTCTTCCGGCAGGCCGGACTGCTCGTTGCCCATCAGGATGACGACGGGCCTGGCCTTGTAGTCGATGAGACGATAATCCACCGCACCGGCAAGATGGGTCGCGACGACCTGTCCGCCGCAGTTCTTCTTCCAGCGGATGAAGTCCTCCGCCGATGCTTTTACCAGTGGCAGTGCGAACAACGAGCCCATCGTGGCGCGCACGGTTTCGAGCGAGAACGGGTCAGTGCAATCACCGATCAGCATGACGCCTGCCGCACCCGCGGCATCAGCGGTGCGAATGATCGTTCCGAGGTTTCCGGGATCCCGCACGCGGTCGAGCGCCACCCAGGTCTGATCGGGGGCGAGCCGCACGTCCTTCAAGGCCATGAAACGCTGCTCGAAGACGCCGGCGACCATTTGTGGATTGTCGCGCCGGGTGATGGCCGACATGACCTTCTCGCTGACCTCGAGAACAAGGCCGCCAGCGGCAACGGTGCGGGCCGCTACCTTTTCGACGAGCGGCTTGCCGCGCCCGGACTTGGAATAGACGAGGGTCTTTATGGTCCAGCCGAGTTCGAGCGCGTCGATGACCAGTTTCAGGCCCTCGGCCATGAAACTCCTCGTCTCGTCACGCGCCTTCTTCTGGGAAAGTGCCTTGAGGTCCTTGACGATCGGATTGGCGAGGCTCGTCACTTCCTTGACCTGGCCGACCCGCCGCGGCCCCTGTTCGCGAGCGTCATCATTCATTTCGGCACCCACCGGCTGAAGAGAGAGGTAGAAAGAGCCCGACCCGGCGTCTTGCCGTCGAGACCGGCCTCGCGGATCACCAGTTCGCCCGATTCCACCGTACCGCCTTTTCCGCGCATTGTTTCGCGCATCAATTCATGGATCGAATAGAAACTCGCCCGGATCGAATAGGCGGTCAGCACGAGGCCGAGCGCTTTCGGCGACAGGATCTCGCGGCAAATGTCGAGCATCAGGGGAAGGTGTTCGAAAAGCTGCCAGACCTCGCCGTTCGGGCCACGCCCGAATTTCGGCGGGTCGGTCAGGATGATGTCGTAGCGGTGGCCGCGACGCTCCTCGCGCTGGATGAACTTCATCGCGTCGTCACAGATCCAGCGGATCGGCGCCTTGTCGAGACGGCTCAGCGTCTGGTTTTCTCGCGCCCATCCGATCGCCTTCTTGGAGGCGTCGACGTGGGTGACTTCCGCTCCCGCGGCTGCGGCAACGAGCGAGGCGACGCCGGTATAGCCAAAAAGGTTCAGGACCTTCAGCGGCCGTCCGGCGCTTTCAATCCGCTCCTTCATCCATGTCCAGTGGGCAATCTGCTCGGGAAAGACGCCGACATGGCGGAAAGAGGTGAAGCGACCGAGAAAATCGACGCCGAGCAGGGAGAGCGGCCAGGTCTCGCCAAGCGCTTCACGCGGAAAACGCCAACGTCCCATCCCGTCTTCGTCCGTGTCGCCCGTGAAGATGGCATCGGCGCGCTCCCATATATGGGCAGGCAGCGCCCTGGGCCACAAGGCCTGGGCCTCCGGACGAACGATGCGATAGGGTCCGTATTGTTCGAGCTTCAGGCCTTCGCCACTGTCGATCAGGTGGAAATCACCGGCGCCCAGGGACTCAAGAATGAGCGGCACGTGTTCCGCAGGCCTCTGGCCTGCCCGTATCTGGAGCACGCGCGCGGGCTCCATCGCCGGCTGCGCGGCCAAGGGTGCTGGCGCACCGTCCTGCTTTGCCGCGGCATGGCGCCTTACGTCGCGATCCTTTGGGCCGCCACCGCGACCGGCGTCGCCGTCAGTGCGTTTTCCGATCCGTGGCCCCTTGCCGGACGGACCGGCCTTTTGCGCCGGCCGACGTTCCTTATTCTTCACGGTCCTGCCTTCTCGATCCTCGAATGATCGCAAGCCCATAGCATTCCGGCGAGGCCCGGGAAAGCGCTTTCCCGACACGCCACGGAGCAGTGTATGATCGCTTCCTGCCTATTTGGACTGAAGCTGCGGAAGGCCCTGCCCAGCGATCTCTTCGGCGCGGGTCTTATGCTTGTCGGCTTCGACCTGCCATTTCAGCGCAGCACGGGATTCGTTGCGAGCCCGCTTGCGGTACTTGCCTTGCGCAAACCACATGGCCAGCCCGCCGATCACGACGCCCAGTATCAGGGACAGGAAGAGGAACACGAAGAAAGGCGCGTTCACGGCCAGCAACTGATCTTCTGGCTGGAAGGGGTTGAGCGCCAGGGTCACGCTCTGACGATTGGCAACAGAAAGCACGATCAGCACGATCCCGAGAGGCACCAGGATTACCAGATTGACGATCTTCTTCACCATTGCGCATTCTCCTTGGCGACAAACGAACGCTCAAGTTCGAGCCGACCGTGTCCAGCAAAATAAGTGCAATTCTGTGGCAATCAAGCGCAGCGTTGCCGCGGCGCCGGAAAGGCGGGAAACAACCGACCCGGACGGATCAATCGTCGTTGTCGTCGCCCATGCCGGGGTTCAGGCGCTCACGCAGCTCTTTTCCGGTCTTGAAGAAGGGGACCCACTTTTCTTCGACGAACACTGCCTCGCCGGTCCGCGGATTGCGTCCGGAGCGCGATGGCCGGTTCTTTACCGAAAAAGCACCGAACCCTCGAAGCTCGACCCGGTTTCCTGCCGCCAGGGCATCGGTGATCTCATCGAGAACGGCATTGACGATATTTTCGACGTCCCGGTGATAGAGATGCGGATTTCGCGCTGCGACGATCTGCACCAGTTCCGATTTGATCACGCTCGCCCCCTGAATTGTTTGTTATTAGGAACAGACGGATCCAAAGGTGCCAAACACAAAAAGGACCGTCAAGAAACAACTTAGCGCCTGGGACCCGCCCGGCAGTTGCCGTAAAACAGCACAAGCGATGCGAATAATCAATCGCCGTCGCCCACCGGAGGCAAATGAGTCCGCCAGATTGGCAAATTGGCGCCGACCGCCCCGATCCGGGAACGCCCAGACTTGTATTCCCACCGGCAATTTCCATATTGGCAAGCAATTGCAATCATGCGATGTGGCAGGCTGGGAGCGGGGCCTATTCCCACTCGAACGAATTTGGACAGGCCTGATTCATGCTGAATAGAGCAGTTGACAGTGCGGCGTCCCCTGGACGCCAGCAAGGCGGCAACGCCTATACAAGAGCGGTCGAGCATTCGGCGCGCGTGCGGCGGCTGAAGGTGCTCTTGCCAGTCGCCGCCGTTGTCATTTCGCTCGTCTTCATCGGCGTTTCGGTCGTGCGTGCCTATCTTCCGGAAAACGTGAAGATCGAATCCGCCAGGATCGAGAACGGCAAGGTCGTCATGGAGAAACCCGCAGTCTCCGGGCGCAATTCGGATGGTATCAGCTATTCGATGCGGGCCGAGCGCGCGCTTCAGGATATTACGAACCCGAACGTCATCACACTCGAGACGATCGCTGCCGCAGTCCCCATCAACGACAAGGTTATCGCAAAAGTCGTGGCATTGAGTGGCATCTTCGACCGTTCCACCGACCAGCTGGACATGACCGAACCCTTTACCGTAACGCTCAGCAGCGGCATTGAGGCAAGCTTTCAGTCCGCCCATCTCGACATCAAGGGCGGAAACATGCAAACGGACGAGCCTGTGTCGATCACCGCCAAGGAAGCCTCGATTGTTGCGCAGTCGCTCAAGATGACGGATAAGGGTCGAGTCATCACTTTCGTCGGCGGCGTTCGCATGCATATCGAAGCCGCCGCAATACGCAAAACGGGTAAATGAGAACCGGGCCAGTCATGAGAGACAATCGTCAGAAATCAGTTTTGTGGCCTGGCCTGCTGATCGCCACCATCGCCATTGCGACCGCCTTGCCATCGCAGGTGAGCGCGCAGGCAACCACAAGCAGCCTGGACGGAATGCGGTTATCGAACGACAAGCCGATCCAGATCGAGAGCGACGAACTCCAGATACGCGAGCAGGACAAGACCGCACTGTTCAAGGGCAACGTCAAGGTTGTCCAGGGCACGACCGTCCTGCAATCAGGCAACATGGTCGTTCATTATCGCGGCGAAGGCACATCGGTCACCAGCGGCGATGCCAACATCCAGAACATCGATGTAACCGACAAGGTGTTTCTCTCTTCCGGCACCCAGCAGGCGACCGCCGACCGAGGCCATTTCGACATGGACAAACAGGTCTTCGTGCTCGAAGGCGACCGTGTCGTGCTTTCGGAAGGTCAGAATGTCTTCGTCGGCTGCAAGCTCACGGTACAGATGAACACCGGGGAAGCCAAGCTGGACAGTTGCGGCGGCCGCGTGCAGATCCAGCTCGATCCGAAATCCCAGAAGAAATAACAAGACCGGCCAGCACGTGAAAATTTCCGTCGTCTCAACATTGTTCGGAAAGGGCCAGACGCGGCAGCCGAAACCCGAAGAGTTGCGCCTCGACAAGGCGCGCTATCAGGGAACGCTGATCGCCCATGGTCTGACCAAGAGCTACAATACGCGCCGCGTGGTCAACGGGGTTTCGCTTGTCGTTCGCCGTGGCGAGGCCGTCGGCCTGCTCGGCCCGAACGGTGCGGGGAAGACCACGTGTTTCTACATGATCACCGGCCTGGTGCCGGTCGATGCCGGAACGATTGCCATCGACGGCAATGACGTCACTACGATGCCTATGTACCGCCGCGCGCGGCTTGGAGTCGGCTATCTGCCGCAGGAGGCCTCGATCTTTCGCGGACTGAGCGTCGAGGACAATATCCGCGCAGTGCTCGAGGTCCACGAAACCAACAGGGACAAGCGCGAAGCCAAGCTCGATGAACTCCTCTATGAGTTCCACATCGAGAAACTGCGCAAATCGGCTGCGGTAGCACTTTCCGGCGGTGAGCGCCGGCGCCTCGAAATCGCGCGCGCGCTTGCGACCGATCCGACATTCATGTTGCTCGATGAACCTTTCGCGGGCGTCGACCCCATTTCCGTCTCAGACATTCAAAATCTCGTCCGTCATCTGACGGCACGCGGCATCGGGGTGCTCATCACCGATCACAACGTCCGCGAAACACTGGGCCTGATCGATCGCGCCTATATCATCCACGCGGGCGAAGTGCTGACCCACGGGCGCGCCAACGACATCGTCAACAACCCGGACGTCCGCAGGCTCTATCTGGGCGACAAGTTCAGTCTCTGAAGGTCCCCACCCTGCCGGATTCGCGAATACTCCCATAGTCCGGCTTGACCAAACCCTCTAAAAAAGCAATTTTTGGGCCAGTTGGAATTTCGTGATCCCTTTCGGGATCGCGAGAGGCTTCACGGGGACCTGTAGGGGAGTTTTGCGTCCACCATGGCTTTGTCAGCCAATCTTTTCCTGCGCCAGAGCCAATCCCTGGTCATGACTCCGCAACTGATGCAGTCCATCCAGTTGCTGCAGATGACCCATCTCGAACTGGTCCAGTTCATCTCCCAGGAAGTCGAAAAGAATCCCCTGCTCGAATTCGCTCCAGATGACGGGGAATCGGGCATCGAAACCAGCCCCGCCGGTGGCGACCACCAAACGGGCGCCGATCACATGCCTGGCGAGAGCTCTGGGGGTGACGATAGCGAGGGCGCAAACCTGGCCAGCGACTGGTACGAGCCCGGCAAGAGCGAGCCGCTCAACGAGAGCCTGGACTCCAATTTCGATACAGAATTTGCCGATGAAGGCACCGCCGCCCGGGCGGATGCCCCGGAATTGCTTGGCCAATGGAAGTCTATGCCTGGCGGCGGTTCAGACACCGGCGAAGGTTATGACCTCGATGATTTTGTCGCCGGGCAGATCGGTCTGCGCGACCATCTCAACCAGCAGATACCCTTTTCCTTGACCGATCCCGCCGACCGCATGATCGCGCTTGCCTTGATGGACCAGCTCGACGAAGCCGGCTATCTGCGGGCCGACCTCACTGAGATCGCGGAACGGTTCGGCGGTGATCCCGAGCGTATCGGGGCGGTGCTCGAAACACTGCAAAGCCTGGATCCTCCGGGCATCTTCGCCCGCTCGCTCAGCGAGTGCCTGGCTATCCAGCTGAGGCAGCGTGACCGTTTCGACCCAGCCATGGCAATGCTGGTGGAGAATCTCGAACTGCTCGCCAAGCGCGATTTTGCCACGCTCAAGAAACTGTGCGGCGTCGATGAGGAAGACCTCATCGACATGCTGGCCGAAATCCGCAAGCTTAATCCGAAGCCCGCCAGCGGCTTCGAACCCAATATCAGCGAAGCCGTCGTGCCCGATATCGTCGTTCGGCCCTCGTCGGGCGGCGGTTGGATGGTGGAGCTCAATCCGGACATCCTGCCGCGGGTCCTCGTCAACCAGAGCTACTATGCCCAGGTATCGAAGCGCGGTGACGCCAAGGAGGGAGATCAGGCCTTTCTGTCGGAATGCCTGCAGAACGCCAACTGGCTGACCCGGAGCCTGGATCAGCGCGCGAAAACCATCATCAAGGTCGCAAGCGAGATCATACGCCAGCAGGACGCATTCCTCAGATTTGGCGTCGACCACCTGCGCCCGCTCAACCTGAAGACCGTGGCCGATGCGATCAAGATGCACGAATCCACCGTCAGCCGGGTCACCTCGAACAAGTACATGCTGACGCCTCGCGGCCTCTTCGAACTGAAATATTTCTTCAGCGTTTCCATCGGTTCCGTCGAAGGCGGCGACAATCACTCGGCAGAGGCGGTGCGCCACAGGATCCGCGCACTGATTGCCCAGGAGAGCCCGGAGGCCGTACTTTCGGACGACGACATCGTCCATTCGCTGAAAGGCTGCGGCGTCGAGCTCGCACGCCGTACGGTCGCGAAATATCGTGAAGCGATGAACATTCCATCGTCGGTCCAGCGGCGGCGGGAAAAGCGGGCACACGCAAAGGTTTCTGCCGGCTGAGACCTCGCGGAGGAGGGGCGATTGGTTAAGAATCGGTTAGCGGGGCGTTGACTCTGCGGCAAACGAGGGCTAGAAGCCCGGCCCGATCGATAGAGGTACGAAGCCCTTTCAACTTATCCTCAATATCCGCCCTGCAGCCGCGATAGAAACCGACAATACCGGCGTGAAGAGCTTGGATGCGGGCGGCGCTTGACGTAAACTGATACCCGCAAATCACGATAAGAAGGGAAACTCCATGAGTGTGCGTGTATCCGGCAAACATATGGAAATCGGCGATTCCTTCCGGCAACGGATCGAAGAGCGAGTTCTGGAGGCGATCACGAAGTACTTCGACGGGGGGTATTCGGGCCAGATCACTGTAACCAAGTCGGCAGCGGCCGCGGCGCAGTTTGTGGCTGATTGCCTGATACATCTCGACACGGGAGTGAACCTGCACGCGACCGGTTCGGCGAACGATCCGCAGATTGCATTCGATATTGCAGCGGACCGCGTCGAAAAGCGTTTGCGCCGATACAAGCGCAAGCTCAAGGATCATCACCCGGCCAACCAGGCGAACCCGTCGATCGAGATCGCCTATACGGTCATGGACGCCACATCGGATGAGCATGACGAGCTACCCGAAGACTATGCGCCGACTATCGTCGCCGAAAGCACCAAGCAGCTGCGGACCATGTCCGTGGCAAGTGCCGTCATGGCGCTCGACATGACGGACGAGCCTGTCTTGCTGTTCCGCAGCCCTGGCAAGGATGAACTGAACATCGTTTACCGCCGCAATGACGGTAATATCGGGTGGATCGACTCCGCCAACATCAAAGGCTGACAGAGCCCTGGAAACGGCGTCCGACGCCGTTTCCTCTTCCTTTGACTCGGCGGCATGAAGGATTTTGAAATGGCCTTGGCAGATTTGCTGCAACAAGACGCGGTCGTTCCCGCCCTCAGGGTGAACTCGAAGAAGCAATTGCTTCAGGAACTGGCGGCTAAAGCCTCAAAGCTGACAAACATCCCCGAGCGGGAAATCTTCGACGTCATTCTGCAACGCGAGCGGCTCGGCTCCACGGGCGTGGGGAACGGCATCGCCATACCGCACGGCAAGCTGACCAGTATCAAGACGATCATCGGGATCTTCGCGCGGCTGGAAACGCCGGTCGATTTCGAAGCGCTCGACGATCAGCCGGTCGACCTGGTCTTCTTGCTGCTGGCGCCCGAAGGTGCCGGAGCGGATCATCTGAAAGCATTGTCCCGGATCGCCCGCGTGCTGCGCGACCAGGATCTCGTCGCCAAGCTGAGGGCGACCGATTCCGCCTCGGCCATCTATGCCTTCCTCAACGAGGAACAGGCTTCCAACGCCGCCTGAAACCAGGCCTGAAAGAGCGCCAGCACGGGACTGGCGCACCCCGTTGCAGGCTTAAGCGTCCTTTTCGTTGACCGGCGCCGTGCCCGGCTCAACCTGGCTTTCGGTCTTCTGCCCGCCCTTGGCAACGCCGACCATGGCCGGCCGCAGAACCCGGTCACCGATCGTATAGCCCGCTTGCACGACCTGGACGACGGTATTGTTCGGAACGTCGGGATTGGGAATTTCAAACATCGCCTGATGGAAGTTCGGATCGAACTTCTGGCCTTCCGGCTCGATCTTGCGCACGCCATGACGTTCGAGCGTCGAAATCATGCTCCGCTCGGTCATCTCCACGCCTTCGATCAGCGCGGCAAGCCCTGCATCGGCTCCAGCGCGGGCTTCCTCCGGAATGGCATCCAGGGCGCGGCGCAGATTATCGGAAACGGCCAGCATGTCACGGGCGAAACCACTGACAGCGTAGGACTTCGCATCCTTTACGTCGCGCTCGGTGCGGCGGCGCAGATTGTCCATGTCGGCGGCGAGGCGCAGGAACCTGTCGCGCAGTTCGGCGTTCTCCGCCTTGATAGCTTCCATGGGATCGACCTCTGGTTCCGGAGTTTCCGTTCCTGCCTTTTGCGGCTCTTCAGCGATGTGACTTTCAGCAACAGTTGCGTCAGGTCCGTTTTTCTTTGTTTCGTCGGTCATGACGTTCTCCGAATGAACTGGTTGGGGAATTCGTGCCCGATATCAGCGTTTGACGTGAAAAAATCAAGACTTGCGTGAGAAGAACAGCAACGTCCCCACTCGTGGTCGAGCAAAAGGACGACAACCACTAGAGCTGCGAGCGGGACAAGCGGGCCATGAGCTGGGCGGTATAATCGACCATCGGCACGATGCGCGAATAGTTGAGACGCGTCGGGCCGATGACCCCGACCGCACCAACGATCCTGTCCTCGCCATCGCGGTAGGGGGCAACGATCAAGGACGAGCCGGACAGGGAAAAGAGCTTGTTTTCCGAGCCTATGAAGATGCGAACGCCAGGGCCGCTCTCGGCAAGGTTCAGGATCTCGATCAGGCTTTCCTTGCGTTCCAGATCATCGAAGAGCAGCCGCAAGCGGTCGATATCCTCGGTGCCGGCGACCCCTTCGAGCAGATTGGCCCGTCCGCGGACGATCAGCCGCGTCGGCTTTTCCGCGTCCCGGCCGCCGGACCACACGGCAAGGCCGCGCTCGACGAGATCCTGCGAGAGGACGTCGAGTTCACCCGCCACCTGTTCCTTCAGTTTCACGAGCTGGCCGCGCAGTTCCGCCATCGTCTGGCCGGCGAGATTGGCGTTCAGGAAATTTGCCGCTTCGGTCAATTGCGATGCTGTGATGCCTGCCGGCAGATCGATGATGCGATTTTCAATCTGATTGTGTTCGCCGACGAGAACCGCCAGCGCCTTGGTCGGCTCCAGCCGAATGAATTCGACATGCTTGAGAAGCGGATCGCTTTTTGCCGCGATCACCAGCCCTGCGCCGCGCGAAAGGCCCGACAGCATGCGGCTCGCTTCCGTCAGCAGCGTATCCATCGGCTGGACCGAGCCCGGCGGCCGGATCTGGCGCTCGATGTTTCCTCTCTCCTCCTCGGAAAGATCGCCGACCTGCATGAAGGCGTCGACAAAGAAGCGAAGCCCGAGCTGGGTCGGCAGGCGTCCGGCGCTGACATGCGGCGCGTAGATCAGGCCGAGGTCTTCGAGGTCGCTCATGACATTGCGCACCGACGCCGGCGATAGCGACATCGGCAGGAGGCGCGACAGGTTGCGCGAACCGAGCGGCTCGCCGGATTCCAGATAGGTTTCGACAATGCGTCGAAAAACCTCCCCGGAGCGTTCGTCCAGGGCTGTGGAAGCCTCTTTCACCGGTGTCGTCGGAAAACCCATTTTCTGCACAAACATTGTTTGAGTGCCGTTACAGCAAAATATAGTCACTCAGGCCCCAATCACAAACGGGAAAATCCAAACCGCCCGGTTCCCCGGCCAGAACATGGTTTTTCTTTGCAAATCTCCGCGGCGAACCGTAGAAGGCCTTTACCAATCCGAGGAGAACCCAATGCGGCCATCAGGCAGAAAAACCGACCAAATGCGCAAGGTATCGTTCGAGCGCAATTTCTCGAAACATGCGGAAGGCTCCTGCCTTGTGAAATTCGGCGACACCCATGTGCTTTGCACCGCAAGCCTCGAGGAAAAGACGCCGCCGTGGTTGCGCAACAGCGGCAAGGGCTGGGTCACGGCGGAATACGGAATGCTGCCCCGGGCAACCGGCGAGCGCATGAAACGCGAGGCGGCGGCCGGCAAGCAGGGCGGACGCACCCAGGAAATCCAGCGGCTGATCGGCCGGTCGCTGAGGGCAATCGTCGACCTCGAGGCGCTTGGCGAACGCCAGATCACCATCGACTGCGACGTCATCCAGGCCGATGGGGGAACCCGCACGGCCTCCATCACCGGCGCCTGGCTCGCCCTCTACGATTGCCTGAAGTGGATGGAAGCGCGCAACATGGTCAAGGTCGAGAGAGTCCTGAAGGACCATGTCGCTGCCATTTCCTGCGGCGTGTTTGCCAACCAGCCCGTGATTGATCTCGACTATCTCGAGGATTCGGCGGCCGAGACGGATGCCAATTTCGTCATGACCGGCGCCGGGGCCATCGTCGAGATCCAGGGCACGGCGGAGGGCACCCCCTTCACCGAAGAGGAATTCCTGACGCTAATGCGGCTTGCACGCGAAGGCATTGGCGAACTGGTGAACCTGCAGAAGCAGGCCATTCTCTAAGTCGTCGAAGGGCGAAGGAGCATGCGATGACCAAAGAGCTGGAAGGCATTCTGGAAACTGCGCTCTACGCCACCGACCTCGATGCGGCCGAAGATTTCTACGGCCGCATTCTCGGACTGGAGAAGGTGACCCGGAAGGCCAACCGGCATGTCTTCTACCGATGCGGAGCCGGCATCCTGCTCATCTTCAATCCGGACGAGACGGCAAGGCCAGCACCCTCCGACGCACTGCCGGTGCCACCCCATGGCGCCACCGGTCCGGGACATGCCTGTTTCCGGGTTTCAGCCGACAATCTGGACGCCGTCGCCCGGCGCCTCGGCGAGGCAGGTGTCGCGATCGAGGCTGATTTCCGTTGGCCGAACGGGGCAAGGTCCATCTATTTCCGCGACCCGGCCGGCAACAGCCTCGAATGCGCCGAGCCGCGCCTGTGGAATCTCGAATAGGAAAGCTGAATGCGCAAACTTGAAACCAGAACGATTGTCGTTGCCAGCCACAATGCCGGCAAGATCGCCGAGATCGCCGATCTGATCGGCCCGCTTGGTTTTTCGGCGAAGTCCGCGGCGGACCTCAAATTCGAGGAACCGGACGAAACCGGAACGACATTCGAGGAGAACGCAACGATAAAGGCGCTCGCCTCGGCGAAGGCGTCAGGACTGCCTTCGCTTTCGGATGATTCCGGTCTCGTCGTCGATGCGCTGGATGGCGCGCCCGGCGTCTACACCGCCAACTGGGCGGAACGCGAGGACGGAAGCCGCGATTTCGGCATGGCGATGGAAAAGGTGGAGCAAGCGCTTCAGGAGCATGGCGCGACCTCGCCCGCGCAGCGGACCGCCCGCTTTGTCAGCGTGCTCTGCCTTGCCTGGCCCGATGGCCATACCGAGGTCTTCCGAGGCGAGGTCGAGGGCACCGTCGTCTGGCCGCCGCGCGGCACCTCGGGCTTCGGATATGATCCGGTCTTCCAGCCGTCGGGCTACGACACCACATTCGGCGAGATGACAGCTCAGGAAAAGCACGGTTGGAAGCCTGGCCAGGCAACCGCGTTGTCACATCGCGCCCGCGCCTTCAAGACCTTCGTCGAAACCTGCCTGGAGGCCTGAACCGTTCATGTCAGAAGCCGCGCCGTTCCTTCTTCCCGACACGGGCGAGCCGGGCTTCGGCGTCTATGTCCACTGGCCGTTCTGCGCGGCCAAATGCCCCTATTGCGACTTCAACAGTCATGTCCGTCATAAACCTGTCGATCAGCCGCGCTTTACCGCGGCCTTTCTGAAGGAGATGGAGACCATGCGCCGGCTGAGCGGTCCGAAGACCGTCACCAGCGTCTTTCTCGGCGGCGGCACGCCTTCGCTGATGGACCCTCAGACCGTTTCGGCCATACTCGACGGAATTGCGCGCCACTGGCATGTGCCGGACGGCATAGAGATCACGATGGAGGCCAATCCGTCGAGCGTCGAGGCAACACGTTTTCGCGGATACCGCGCGGCGGGTGTCAACCGCGTATCGCTCGGCGTCCAGGCGCTCAATGACCCGGACCTCAGGTTTCTCGGCCGCCTGCACGACGTCGCCGACGCGCTGAAGGCGATCAGGCTCGCGCGTGACATCTTTCCGCGCATGTCCTTCGACCTGATCTATGCCCGGCCCAGCCAGACGGTCGAGTCATGGGAGCGGGAACTCAAGGAAGCGATCTCCTACGCGGTCGATCATCTGTCGCTCTACCAGCTGACGATCGAGGAAGGCACGCCCTTCTTCGGGCTGCACAAGGCCGGGAAACTCGTCGTCCCCGACGGAGATGAATCCGCGATCCTGTATGAAGCGACGCAGGAGATCACCGCGAGAGAGGGGCTGCCGGCTTACGAGGTCTCGAACCATGCGCGTCCCGGCGCCGAAAGCCGGCACAATCTCACCTATTGGCGCTATGGCGACTATGCCGGGATCGGTCCCGGCGCCCATGGACGGCTTTCCCAGGGGCGGGGCAAGCTGGCGACAGCGACCGAGCGCAATCCGGAAAGCTGGCTCGAGGAGGTCGAGCGCGACGGCCACGGCATGGTGGACCAGGAAGCGCTGAGCCTCGATGAACAGGCAGACGAGCTTCTGCTGATGGGGTTGAGGCTCCGCGAAGGCGTGGATCTCGCCCGCTGGCAGCAGCTTTCCGGCCGCGATCTCGATCCCGACCGGGAGCAATTCCTGCTCGATCACGGATTTGTCGAACGGCTCGGCAATTCCCGACTCCGCTGCACGCCGTCAGGCATGCTGATCCTTGATGCCGTTGTCGCCGACCTCGCCTGCTGAGACAGCTTGAAACGAGAGGAAAGACGCCATGCCGATCGATGCAGCCTTTGCCCGCCACGACATGGCTGTCCTCTATGACAGCTTCAATATTCACGGCAACGATGGCGACTTCTATCTGAGCCTGCCCGAGATCCCCTGCCGCATCCTTGACCTTGGCTGCGGTACCGGTTCCGTCGCGCTGAGGTTCGCCGATCACGGTCATACCGTTACAGGGCTCGACCCCGCACCCGGCATGCTGGCAGTGGCCCGCGAGAAAGACAAGGCGGGCACAGTTCGCTGGATTGCCGGAGATGCCCGCGACTTCACGCTTGGCGAGACCTTCGACCTGATCATCATGACGGGCCACGTCTTTCAGGTCTTCCTCGACGACGCCGAGACGCTCGCGGTCCTTTCCAGCGCGCGGCGTCACCTCGCGGAAGGCGGCCGGCTGGTATTCGAGAGCCGAAACCCACCAACGCGGGCATGGGAAAGCTGGACCGAGGAACGGACGCGCGAACGGACCGAGGTGCCGGGCGTCGGCCCGGTCGAGGTCTACTACCAGGTGCGGCAGGCATGGGAGGAATTCGTCCGCTTCGACGCCGTTTTCACCCTGCTGGCGAGCGGCGAGCGCCGGATCAGCGAGAGCACGCTACGGTTTCCGGGACGCAAGATCATCGCACGTCTGCTCGAGTCCGCCGGCTTCTCCTCGGTCACATGGCTGGGCGACTGGGACAGAACGCCGCTTGTCCCGCGCAGCCCCGAAATCATTGTCATCGCCCGGGCCTGACACTGCCGTCTCCCGTAATCGGCATGATCAGCTGCAAGCCCAAATATGCAGCCAATCGGTCGGCTCGCCATCATAGCCGCCGCCAGAGGCCGTCTCTATCCGGGGCGTGGCAAAGCCAGCCAGGCGATAGGACTCTGTCAGCCATTCCGGCGAGGGCCGATTGTAGTAGCGACCGAACCGGTCTGCCCCCTCCTCCACGCCGGCCTTGAAGCTTGCATAGAAGAGGCCGTTGTTCCGCAGGGCGCGGCGGATGCGAAGGAGGACGTCGGGGAGCTCGGCGCGGGGCACATGCAGCAGGCAGGCATTCGCCCAGACGCCGTCATAGGCCGTCAAATCGTCAAGGTCCGAAAAGCGCATCACCCGCACGGGACGGCCAAGCCTCGCCTCCGCCTGGTGGGCCATGGCGGCCGATCCGTCCGTCGGTGTCACGGCAAAGCCGCGCTCGATGAACCATGCGCTGTCCGCGCCCGCGCCGCAGCCGAGCTCTAGGATCGCGCTACCCAACGGTAGAACGTTCGCGAAAGCCTTCAGCCGTTCGATCGGCGCCTGGCGCTGCCGGGCCGCATAGGTGACCGCATTCTCGTCATAGAAGGCGATCGGCGTATCCGGGGAATTGCCCAAACCGTGGCTCCACAATAGGTCGCGACGAAGAAGGCCGACGTCTCCGCCGGCCTTTCATCATGCGTTGTTTTCGTTGATCAGCCGCTTCAGGAGTTCGACCTCGTGGCTGAGCTTGGTATCGCCACCGATCAGTTCCTCAATCTTGCGCACGGCATGCAGGACCGTCGTGTGGTCACGCCCGCCGAAGCGGCGGCCGATCTCCGGGAAGGAGCGCGGCGTCAGCGTCTTTGCCAGATACATGGCGATCTGGCGCGGCTTGACGATGACGCGCGTGCGGCGGTTCGACACCAGTTCCTGACGCGAGACATTGTAGTGACGGGCCACGACCCGCTGGATGTCCTCGATGCGGACGCGCTTCTGTTCTCCGGCTCCGACCAGATGGGCCAGCAACTCGTCGACACGCTCGATGGACAGGTTCGGCTCGAAGGAGCGGCGGAAAATCAGCTGGTTGAAGGCACCTTCCAGGTCGCGACCGCTGCTCGTTACATTGCGGGCGACATGGGCAAGGACATCGAGGGGAATGTCGAGCGTGGCATCGTCCCGGCAGGCAGCCTCCAGCCGGCTCGTCAGCATTTGGAGGCGCATCTCGTAGTCGGGCGCTTCCATTTCGATGGCAACGCCGCCCTGCAGGCGCGAGCGCACCCGCGGATCGAGCGACTCCAACTCCCAGGGCGCCCGATCAGCCGCGACCACGACCTGCTTGGCGCTGTCGAGCAGCATGTTCAGCAGATGACAGAATTCGTGCTGGATCATCTTGCCCTGCAGGAACTGCATGTCGTCGATGATCAGGAGATCGATATTGCGCAACGAGTCCTTCAGCGTCAGGGCGTCATTGTCGCGGATTGCAGTCGCAAAGCGCCACATGAAGTATTCGGCGGTCAGATAGACCACGCGCGGAGCCCGAGGGCTGTTGATTGCCGCATTGGCGACCGCCTGCAGAAGATGGGTCTTGCCCAGGCCGACCGAGGAATGAATGAAGAGCGGATTGAAGCGAACGGCGCCGGCGCCGGCCTCGGCAATGGTCTTGGCGGCGGCCAGGGCAACGCGGTTCGAGGCGCCCTCGACAAAGCCGTCGAACGTATAGCGGGAATCGAGTGGCGATCCGAACAACGGTCCGAGCGGCGCTGCGCGCGACGTGGCGCTATGATGTGGCGCTATTTGCCCGACTTGCTGCGCCATCGGCTTGCGGGCAGGAGCGGAGGGCGCGGCATCGGTTGCCGGCTTCTGGTCTTCCGCGACGGCGACCCGGCCGCTACGGCTGGCGCTGCGCACAAGGATCTCGACCTTCAGGATGCCCGGATCTTCCTGCTGGAAAATGCTGGTGATGAGATCAAGGTAACGATTGTTGATCCAGGACTTGAGAAAGGTCGTCGGGACCGTCAGGCGTATGAGGCTTTTCGATGCAGAATGCAGCTTCAGCCGACCGAACCAGCTTGCATAGACGTCAGGACCAACCTGAGCTTTCAGCCTCAGACTGAACCGCTCAAACAAGACATCATGCTTCATCTCGGAATTGTCCCCTGCCGCTTCAGAGCATACGGCACCGATCGCCGTTTGTGCATGGTTCCCGTCAACCGCTGCACCGGCCGTCACTGAATTGATATGCATTTTGCCGCCTTCCAAATTTTGTCTTTTAGACCGGACGTCGCAATTTACGTCCGGTAGCCCCTGCTGCCTGCGCTGCCGCCCTCCCCAGGGAGAGTTCAGGCAACACCTCACGTCCGCTGCACCTTGAGCCCAAACCAATCGGGCTTGGCACCGCTTGGCGTGACCGGCCAAGGCCAGTCCCCCATTATGATCTTCCCGGTCCTTCCACCTCGAATGAAATGACCGTCTGCGCTTTAGTCTTCCCCCTTCTCCATCGACCGCCAGCCCCCCCTAGGACCGCGCACGAAAGTACCCATACGGAATCTTGTAAGATCCCGATGCAAGGTCGAACACTGTCTGAAAAAACGGAATAGAAACATTCCGCTACAAGATGCACCGAAGGCTCTTTGGCAACTGTAGGCCAGCTGCAAATTGCCCTCCGAGGTCAACTCCGTGCCTCTTGCTGGAACTCATTTAGGCAGGATCAAAAGCCAAGATCAACAGTGAATTTTACGCAAAATTAAGTTCTGGCCATTGACTCGCGACCACTATTTTGACTGTCACAATCCGGGGATCAAGAATCGCTTTTGAATCAAGGGGATTCAAAAAGAGCGACGGCGACAGGACGCCAGAATCAAAAAAAATAAAAATTTGCTTGACTCGAAACTGGCGTCGCCTCCCCTTAAGTAAAGCGAAACGGGGCGATCGCACCTCCAGTAAGTAAATGATTTTATTGCGTTTTTCCTGTCATCGTCCTGACATCGACTTTTCATGATGACAGACTGATGACAACAAGCTGAAAGAAAACACAAAAAGCCCGGCTTGACAGCCGAGCTTAGAGAAAATGTCAAAATTGCGTCGGGAATTAGGCCGATAGAGCCTTCACGCGCTGCGCCAGACGAGAGATCTTGCGCGAGGCCGTATTGGCATGGACAACGCCTTTGCCGGCGGCTCGCTGCAGTTCCGGCTGGGCCGCCTTCAGGGCATCCTGAGCGACGGCTGCATCACCGGAGGCGATCGCCTCTTCGACCTTACGGATGAAACCGCGAACCCGCGAACGGCGAGCCTTGTTGACTGCAGTACGGCGAGCGATCTTGCGGGTCGCCTTCTTCGCCGAAGTTGTATTGGCCATGGATGCCTCTCTTCGAATTCAAACCAAACTCCGCCATCGCCGCATCGGGCCTTGCGACCTACGCTTTCAGCAATTCGGGAGCAATCGCGGAAAAGCCAGAAGCTTTCCTAACTGTGGGCGGGCATATAGCCGGAAAGCGCACCGTCGTCAACGCGCAATTTCGCCGAAACCGCGCATTGCCGACGATCATGGCGCCTCAGCGGTTCTTGAAAGCTGCCTTCCGCTTTTCGACGAAGGCAGTCATGCCCTCCTTCTGGTCTTCTGTGGCAAAAAGCGAATGGAACAGGCGTCGCTCGAAACGCAATCCCTCGGCAAGGGTCTGCTCGAACGCGCGGCTGACGCTCTCCTTGGCCATCATCACGGCAGGAGCCGAGAAGGAGGCAATCTTTTCGGCCGCGGCAATTGCTTCATCGAGAAGCCGCTCCGGTTCGACCACGCGGGCGACGAGGCCGGAACGCTCTGCTTCGGCGGCGTCCATCATCCGGCCCGTCAGACACAGGTCCATCGCCTTCGCCTTGCCGACCGCGCGCGTGAGCCGCTGGGAGCCACCCATCCCGGGAATGACGCCAAGGGTGATCTCGGGCTGGCCGAACTTCGCCGTCGAGGAGGCAATGATGAAATCGCACATCATGGCAAGCTCACAGCCGCCGCCGAGCGCAAAGCCGGAAACGGCGGCGATCATCGGCTTGCGGAAACCCGCCACCTCGTCCCAGCCGCAGAAGAAATCAGAGATATAGGCGTCGACGAATTCGAGCGACTGCATTTCCTTGATGTCGGCGCCGGCGGCGAAGGCCTTTTCCGAACCTGTGAGGACCACGGCCCCGACCTCGCCGTTCTTCTGGATTTCACCCAGCGCCTGGCGCATCTCCGTCATGACGGTGGAATTCAGCGCATTCAGCGCCTGCGGGCGGTTCAGCGTGATGATGGCGACGCGGCCGCGCAGTTCCACCAGCAGAGTTTCATAAGTCATCTGTCTCTCCCTTAACCCGCCCTCTATTTCTGGCAGCGGCTACAATAAAATGTCGATCTTCCGGCCTGGACAATCCGCTGAACGGTACTGCCGCAGCCGGGGGTGGCGCAAGTCTGCCCCTCGCGGTCATAGACCCGGAAGGTATGCTGAAAATAGCCAAGCGTGCCATCCGTCTGGATGTGGTCGCGCAGGGACGATCCGCCTGCGGCAATCGCATCGGCGATGACGGCGCGGATCGCTTCTGTCAGCAGTACGAGTTCCTTGTTCGGCTTTCCCGTCTTCGTCACCAGCGAGGCGGCGGAGCGAAGCGGCGAGAGACCGGATCGGCATAAAGCCTCGCAGACATAAATATTGCCGAGCCCCGCCACGTTCTTCTGGTCGAGCAGCGCCACCTTCAGAGGCTGCTTCTTTCCACCGAAGCGTTCGGCCATGCTTTCTGCGCTCAGGCTGTTGCCGATGGGTTCCGGGCCGAGATTGCGGAACGCCGGATAGAGGTCGAGGGCGTTGCGGCTGGCGATATCCATGAAGCCGAAGCGGCGCGGATCGTTATAGATGACGCGCGCGGGGCCGCCGTCCCCCTCCAGATGGAATATGACATGGTCGTGCTTCTCGTCCTTCGAACGCGGAATATGGAACGCGCCGGGCAGAGTGCTTTCGTCGTCCTTCTCGATACGGAACGAACCCGACATGCCAAGATGTGCGATGACCGTTTCGCCGTCGTCGAGATCGATCAGAAGGTATTTTGCTCTCCGGGAAAGAGAAAGAATGCGGCGCCCGCAAACACGGGCAGCGAAATCAATCGGGAACGGAAAGCGAAGATCGGCGCGGCGCAATTCCAGCCGGGCGACAAGCGCACCTTCCATCGTGGGCGAGAGCCCCCGCCTGACCGTTTCGACTTCTGGCAATTCCGGCATCGCCGACCCATCTTTCTGTTTCAACCACGCTTTTTGTGGTCTATAGACCAGCGCGAAGTGTCGCGGCCGGGCTCCGGCGTGACAGATAGCGTGCCTTTGACGTTTTCGCTATGGTCCTCGGACCATATCAGACAATGGAGCGACCACATGCCCGAGAACCGCACGTCCGCCGAAGGCGGCATGGAAACCTCCTACGGCTTCCGCACTGTTGCGGAAGGTGAAAAGCAGGGACTGGTCAACGAGGTATTCCACAAGGTCGCGAAACGTTATGACGTCATGAACGATGTCATGTCGGCAGGACTTCACCGCCTCTGGAAGGATGCGATGGTCGCCGCGCTCAATCCACGCAAAGACCCCTCCTACAAGGTCCTGGACGTTGCCGGCGGCACCGGCGACATCGCATTCCGGATCGTGGAAGCCTCGAAAAGGCTCGCCCACGCGACGGTTCTCGACATCAACGGCTCGATGCTCGGCGTCGGGGCGGAGCGGGCGCAAAAGAAGGGGATTTCCGACAACCTCACCTTTGTCGAGGCCAATGCGGAGGAGCTACCCTTCGAAGACAACAGCTTCGATGCCTATACGATCGCGTTCGGCATCCGCAACGTGCCGCATATCGATGTGGCTCTCAGGGAGGCCTACCGGGTGCTCAAGCGCGGCGGCCGGCTTCTCGTGCTCGAGTTTTCCGACGTTCAGATGCCGCTCCTCGACCGGTTCTACGAACAATGGTCCTTCAAGGCGATCCCACAATTCGGAAAGATGATTACCGGCGATGCGGAACCCTACCAGTATCTCGTTGAATCGATCCGCAAATTCCCCAACCAGCGCGACTTCGCCGCCATGATCGGGAAGGCCGGTTTCTCTCGCGTCACCTTCACCAATTATTCAGGCGGGATCGCCGCGCTTCACTCCGGCTGGAAGCTCTGATCCATGGTGCCGTTGAGCGAGAAGCCTTTTGCCGACCAGACACTACGGATTGAAACATCGAGATGAGCACGATCGGCGCATATTTCCGCCTCACACGGGTCGGTTGGGTTCTCGTGCGAGAAGGCGTCATCTCCGCGCTGCCGTCGGAAGGCCTGCCGCCGATGATCGCGTTTGCCAAATCGGCCGCGGGCATCTTCGCCCGCAAGCGCGCCATGCGGCAGGAGCGTTCGGACCGGCTTTCGAAGGCCGTGGCACGGCTTGGGCCCTCCTATGTCAAGATCGGCCAGTTTCTCGCCACCCGGCCGGACGTGGTCGGCGCCGAGCTGGCCGAAGATCTCTCGGGATTGCAGGACCGCATGGCCTTTTTCCCGACCGATGAGGCAAAGTCGTCGATCCGGGAATCCCTGGGGCGACCGGTCGGGGAGCTCTATGCCGCTTTCGACGAACCAATCGCGGCCGCCTCCATCGCGCAGGTGCATCCCGGCGAGGTCGACACCGACGAAGGCCGGCGCAAGGTGGCGATCAAGGTCATCCGGCCGGGCGTACGCAGGCGTTTCTCAGCCGATCTGGAAGCCATGTATCTCGTTTCCCGTCTGCAAGAACGGTTCCTGCCGCATATGCGCCGGCTGAAACCTGTTGAGGTGACAAGAACCCTCGAGCAGACGACCAAGATCGAGATGGATCTGCGGCTCGAGGCGGCAGCGCTTTCGGAAATCGCCGACAACACGAAAGACGATCCCGGATTTCGGGTTCCGAAAGTGGACTGGGCGCGCACGGGCCGCGACGTCGTCACCATGGAGTGGATCGACGGCATCAAGATGTCGGACGTTGAGGCGCTGAGGGCGGCCGGCTACGATCTCAACGCGCTGGCCGATACGCTGATCCAGTCCTTCCTTCGCCACACGCTGCGCGACGGCTTCTTCCATGCCGACATGCATCCGGGCAATCTTTTCGTCGATCCGCAGGGCATGATCGTCGCCGTCGACATGGGTATCGTCGGGCGGCTCGGAAAGAAGGAACGGCGCTTCCTGGCCGAAATCCTCTACGGCTTCATCACCCGCGACTATCTGCGTGTGGCCGAGGTGCATTTCGAAGCCGGCTATGTACCCGCCCATCACAATGTCGCAAGCTTCGCCCAGGCGATCCGGGCGATCGGCGAGCCGATCCATGGCCAGCCGGCGGAAACCATCTCCATGGGCAAGCTGCTGACGCTGCTCTTCGAGGTCACCGAACTCTTCGACATGGCGACGCGCCCGGAGCTTGTGATGCTCCAGAAGACCATGGTCGTGGTCGAGGGCGTTGCCCGCATGCTCAATCCGCAGTTCAACATGTGGAAGGCATCCGAACCCGTCGTATCGGGGTGGATCCGCGACAATCTCGGACCGAAGCGCATCGCCACGGACCTGAAGGACGGCTTGAAGGCCGCGTTCCGGCTCGCGGAAGTCGCGCCCGAGATCGCCGCGAAGACGGAGAAATTCCACGGTGAGCTCATGCATATGAGCGAGCACGGCCTGCGTTTCGATGCCGAGACAGCCGACGCGATCGGCAGGTCGGAAGCCCGCCATAGCCGTTTCGGCAGATTGGCACTCTGGGTGATCGCGGTCGCGCTTGTCTATATCGCCGTCAATATTGGCTAATGCGCCGGTATCGACCGTCACGCGTCGCCGGGAACGCGGACCCGGGCGGGCAGATCTGACAATTTCACTTGGGCCCGTTTTGCGCTAGGGTCGCGGCGATCCATCTGGGGAATATCGGGCATGTCTCTTTCGGGCAAAAGCATTCTACTCGTCATCTCCGGCGGCATCGCGGCCTATAAGAGCCTTGATCTGATCCGCCGCCTGCGAGAGCGCGGCGCCTCCGTGCGTCCGGTAATGACGCGAGCCGCGCAGGAATTCGTCACGCCGCTTGCCGTCGGCGCGCTTTCCGCCTCCCATGTCTATACCGATCTCTTTTCCCGCGAAGACGAGCAGGATGTCGGCCATATCCGGCTGGCGCGCGAATGCGACCTGATCATCGTCGCGCCCGCCACCGCCGACCTGATGGCGAAAATGGCAAACGGACTTGCCGATGATCTTGCCTCCGCCGTGCTGCTCGCGAGCGACCGTCCGATCCTCCTTGCGCCGGCGATGAACCCGAAAATGTGGTCCAATCCGGCAACCCGGCGCAATGTCGCAACACTTCGCGCCGACGGCATCCACTTTGCCGGTCCAATGGAAGGTGAGATGGCGGAAAGCGGCGAGAAAGGTCTCGGGCGCATGACCGAACCGCTCCAGATCGTGGAGGGGGCGGAGGATCTGCTCGCCGGCGGGCCGAAGCCGCTTGCGGGCAAGACGGCAATCGTCACGTCAGGCCCTACCCATGAGCCGATCGACCCAGTGCGCTACATCGCCAACCGGTCCTCCGGGCGCCAGGGCCATGCGATTGCCGCGGCTCTTGCACGACTTGGAGCCGACGTCACGCTCGTGTCGGGTCCGGTTTCCATTCCCGATCCCAAGGGAGTGAAAACGATCCATGTCGAGCGGGCCGAAGAGATGCGCGACGCGGTTATCTCCCGGCTGCCGGCGGATATCGCCGTCATGGTCGCCGCCGTCGCCGACTGGCGCGTGGCCGCCTCCTCCAATCAGAAGATCAAGAAACGGCCTGGCGAAGCCCCGCCGCCGCTCGAACTTGCCGAAAACCCGGATATCCTGAAGACCGTCGGCTATCATGAAAAGCGGCCGAAGTTCGTCGTCGGCTTCGCCGCCGAGACGCAGAACGTCGAGGCAAATGGCCGTTCCAAGCTTGAGCGTAAAGGGGCAGACCTCATCGTCGCCAATGACGTTTCGCCGGAAACCGGCATCATGGGAGGTACGCGCAACCGGGTGAAGCTGATATTCAAGTCCGGGGTCGAGGAATGGCCGGACATGGACAAGGACGAGGTAGCGGAGCGGCTGGCGAACCTCGTCGCCGCCCGCATCACCGGCGGGACACCGCAATGAGCTTCTTCGAGCGAAAGGGATTCGACGCCTTCGCCACAAGTCTTGCCGGCGTCACACTGGTCGACCAGTGGGAATCCCGTGTGGCCAAGGTCGGGGGCAAGGTGTTTGCGCTACTGACCGATGGCGAGGCGCGGATCGTTATCAAGGTGAGCGAGGAAAGCTTCGAGATTCTGACAGCTCTCGACGGGATCGAGCAGGCGCCCTATTTCGCCAAACGCAAATGGGTCGCCATCGCAAGCACCGCCCCGCTCCCGGAGGAGGAACTGCGGCATTACCTCGTGCGATCCTATGAACTCGTCGCGGCGGGCCTGACGAAGAAGCTGCGAAGCGAACTCGGCATTTCCCTCTAGTACGAGGATTTACCCGGCCATGGCCCGAACCTGCGGGAGGGGATGCTCCGCCATCGGCTCGAAGGAGGCCGCATCGAGACCACTGTCGTTCAGTATGACGGCGCTTCCGGCGGGGATCTCCACCCAGGTATCCGTGTCGTCGTTCAAGGGTTCGGAAACCAGGCAGTAGCCGCCCTTGCCGCCCATGGGCGCGGCGTAGAGCGTCGGCGCATGGGCGTCGGTCGCATAGCGCACCGCATAGAGGGTGCGCCCATCGGAATAGGCGGCGGTGAAGCGCACCCTTGCCGTACCGGTGAGGTTGAGGCTGAGTTTTTCGACGAAACCAACGGCCTCGGCCATCGCGGCGATCGGCCGCTCGCGCATGCCGAATTGCAGGGCGAGGAGAAACAGAAGTTCGGAGTCGGTGGTGCCGGTGCGTGCATGGAAGTGCTCGTCGTCGAGCATGGATTCCATCGGCCGGCGCAGCCGCTCGAAATGGTCGATCTGACCGTTGTGCATGAAGGACCAGTTGTCATGCACGAAAGGATGGCAATTGTCGCGCCGGGTCGCGCCATGGGTTGCCGCGCGCACATGGGCGAGAAAGAGGGGCGAGCGGATCTGCCGGGCGAGGCTTTTCAGGTTGCAATCGGACCAGGCCGGCAGCACGTCGCGAAAACGTCCAGGCTCGGGGCGATCGCCATACCAGGCAATGCCGAAGCCATCGGCATTGGTTGCGGTCTTGGCGCGCATGGCGCAATGGGATTGCTCGATCAGGGAATGGGCGGGCGAGGTAACAAGCTCTTCAAGGTAGAGCGGCTCGCCGCGATAGGCTGCCCAACGACACATGCTTCACAAAACTCCAGCTTGCCCGCAGCCACTGGCTGGCGATGACCACGGCATCAGTTTTCGCTTTAATGGATAACGAAGTCTGAACGAACATGGCATTCATGACCGAATTTTGACAATCCCCGCAATCACTTTTTGCGCCGCCGTATCGCGTTCTGTGAACACTGCGTTCTTTCGCGTGGTCTTCGCGTCCGCACAGGATCGCTTATATTGGGTCCAACGCAGTTCCCGCTCGAAAGGAGCAAGCAATGTCCATTCGGCCCGTAAAACACGAAAGCCGCGCCACACCCGCGATGGAGGGCGCCGGCGTCAAGCTTCACCGCGTCTTCGGATTCGGTGATCCCTCGATGACCGATCCCTTCCTGATGATGGATGACTTCAGGAACGACAACCCGTCCGACTACATCAAGGGCTTTCCCTGGCATCCCCATCGCGGCATCGAGACCATCACCTATGTGCTGGCCGGCACCGTCGAGCATGGCGACAGCCTCGGCAATCGCGGCTTGCTCGGCGCAGGCGACGTGCAGTGGATGACCGCCGGCAGCGGCATCATGCACCAGGAAATGCCGAAGGGCGATTTCGCCGGCAAGATGCACGGCTTCCAGCTCTGGGCCAACCTGCCCTCGTCGCTGAAGATGACCGCGCCGCGCTATCAGGACATCAAGGGCACCGACATCCCCGTGGTCGTCGATGACGACGGCACCGTCGTGCGCGTCATCACCGGCGAGTTCTGGGGCAAGACGGGACCCGTCGACGGCATTGCCGCAGAACCGGTCTACCTCGACATCTCCGTCCAGCCCGGCAAGCGCAAGAGCTTTCCAGTCGATACCTACCGCTCGGCTTTCGCTTATATCTTTGCGGGTTCCGGCGCCTTCCGCGACGCCTCCAAGCCCTTCGGCGTGAAGGTCGAGAAGGAATACCAGGGTGAAGAACTCAATATCCGCGACCTCTCCGGCAACCGGACGCTGGTCGTCTTCGACACCGGGGACGAAGTGACGGTGCAGGCGGGCGATGAAGGCATCCGCTTCCTGCTGGTTACCGGCAAGCCGATCAAGGAGCCGGTCGCCTGGCATGGCCCGATCGTGATGAACACCCGCGAGGAACTGATGCAGGCCATGCGGGAGCTTCAGAACGGCACGTTCATCAAGGCCGATCACTGACAGTGCATGAATGCATCGTCCTTGTAACAAGATGCCGGGTTTCAACGCCCGGCATTTTTTCGAAGCATCGACACGCTGCCCATCAGTGATAGGGTCTTTGCAGCTGATACAAGGAGTAGCCGATGGAAAAGACCGTTCTCGAAGACATCCAGGAACGCTTGGCCGCAACGCGGAAGGAACTGGAAGCGGAGATCGAGCGGCAGCTTGAAGAACAGCGCACGAGGTTTCAGTACCATCTGCAGCGCGGCAAGGTTCGCTTCGAACGCGATGTGCGCAAGCTGCAGGCGAAATACCGCATCGGGCTCTGGCCATACATCACCCGGGCTCGCCTCGCTTACGTCCTGACGGCGCCGGTCATCTACGGGCTCATCGTCCCGCTGGTGCTGCTCGATCTCTCTGTGACGGTCTACCAGCACATCTGCTTCAGGGCTTACGGAATACCCCGCGTCCGCCGGGGCGACCATATTGTCATCGACCGCCACCATCTCGCCTACCTGAACGGCCTTGAAAAGCTCAACTGCGTCTATTGCAGCTATGCCAACGGCGTGATCGCCTTTGCCCGCGAGATCGCCGGACGCACCGAGGCCTTCTGGTGCCCGATCAAACATGCGCGCCGCGCCGCCGATCCCCATGATCATTTCGAGGCATTCTTCGAATATGGCGATGCCGAGACCTATCGAAAATGGCTTGATAGCCAACGCAAGGATTCCAAACCGACGACAGGAAAGAAAAATGCTGAAGGATTATCCACTCTCTAAGGTCTACCAGCTGATCGAGCCTGGACCCGTGGTGCTGCTGACCACAAGCGATCAGGGACATGCCAATGTCATGGCCATGTCCTGGCACATGATGATGGAATTCGAGCCGCCAAGGATCGCCTGCATCGTCAGCGGCGGCGACTACAGCTTCACCGCGCTTGCGAAAACGCAGGAATGCGTGATCGCCATCCCTTCCGTCGAGCTTGCCGAAAAGGTCGTGGCCATCGGCAACTGCTCGGGACGAGACACCGACAAATTTGCGGAGATCGGGCTCACTGCCCTGCCGGCCCAAGAGGTATCCGCACCGCTGATCGGCGAATGCTTCGCCAATCTCGAATGCCGCGTCGTCGACCAGGATTTCGTCGATCGCTACAATCTGTTCGTGCTCGAAGTGGTGAAGGCCTGGCGCGACCCCAGGCAGACCGCGCCCAGGACCATACACCACAAGGGTTACGGCACCTTCGCGATCGATGGCGACGACATCACCCTGCCGTCGAAAATGCCGTAACCGGCGGCAATTCGGAAGCGGGTTGCCTTCCTTACACTTTGCCGTCCCAGCACTGATGGAAGTGATGAACCGGGCCGTGACCCGAACCAACCGTCAGGCGACCGGAGGCCGCGACAGCTTCGGCGAGATAGCGTTTGGCGATAGCAATAGCGTCTTCGGAGGCCAGTCCCTTGGCAAGCTCCGCGGCGATGGCACTCGACAGCGTGCAGCCCGTGCCATGGGAGTTTTTCGTTTCGACGCGTCTTGCCTCGAACCAGGCAAGACCCTTCCCGGTGGCCAATACATCCGGGCTGTCGCCCGAGTTCAGATGCCCGCCCTTGACGAGCACGGCGCCCGGGCCGAGCGCCAGCAAACGCTGTGCCTGGCTCGCCATCGCGTCGCGGTGGCGCGCCTCCGGCTCGCCAAGGAGCGCGGCGGCCTCGGGCAAGTTCGGGGTCAGGACCGTGGCGAGCGGCAGAAGACGCTCGGTCAGCGCCTTGACGGCGTCTTGCGCCAGCAGGGTCGCACCGCCCTTGGCGGCCATGACCGGATCGAGAACGATCGGGATGCCGCGATAGGGTGCCAGCGCCTCGGCCACGGCTGCCGCGATCGCCGCATTGGCGATCATACCGATCTTGACCGCATCGACGCGGATATCGGCAAACACCGCCCCGATCTGCTCCGCGACGAAATCCGGGGGCAAGACGTGCACTCCGGAAACACCTTGGGTGTTCTGGGCCGTCAGCGCCGTGATGACCGCCATGCCGTAGACACCACGGGCGGAGAAAGCCTTGAGATCGGCCTGGATGCCAGCGCCGCCCGAAGGATCGGAGCCGGCAATGGATAAAACGTTGCGGATCACCTTTGCCGCCCCAGCAGCATTGTTCCTTTTCCCGGCCACGGCCTGCCTCCTCCGGAAGGCGGCGAAAGCCGTGAGGATCGCATGAACAGTCTGTCTCACGCCGATCCGAACGACTCCCTCCGCCAGCATTATCTGGTTCAGGTTCAAAGGGTCCTTCTCAGCCCGTCTTGCGACGAACGCCCCTGTCTCGTCTTTCCTGTCGCATAGATCGCTGCGGCTGTCACGCGGGCTCTTTCAAGACTGGTTGCCCGTAAAGGACGAAACTGGCACTGTGTGCGGCGACGACATAGCCGACCGAGGCAGAACATCGGAGCCCGCCGAGCGGATGAAGGACAGCCGTTTCAAGATCCTGCACACGCCCCTCTTCGGCGTGACCGCAGTCACCGCCGACACGCAACACAGCTTCCCGCGCCACACGCACGACGCCTTCGGGATCGGGATCATCCGCCGGGGTGCGCAGAAGTCCCTGAGCGGGCGCGGCGTGGTGGAGGCGGGCCCGGGCGACATCATCACCGTCAATCCCAGCGAAGTGCATGACGGTGCGCCGATCGGTGACCACGGTCGTTTCTGGCAGATGCTCTATCTCCTATCGGAGACACTGACGGCCGCAACACGTGACATCACCGAAGGCCGAACGGATATGTTCGAGTTCGAGTATCCGGTTATCCGGGACGCCCGCCTCGCGGGGCGCTTTCGACAGTTCTTTGCCGCCACGACGGCAGAAGACGGGGCGCTTCTCGAGAGCGAAACAGAACTTGTGACGCTCATCGCCTCCGTGTTGCAGCCACGCGCGACAGCAGTCGCGACGAAGAGTGCCGGAATCCGGCGGGCAGCAAGACTGCTGGACGACGATCCTGCGCGCCCGATAACCCTCGGCAAACTGGCGCAGGAAGCCGGCCTCAGCAAGTTTCAGCTCCTTCGGGCCTTTGTACGACAGACCGGTTTCACGCCGCATGCCTATCAGATCCAACGGCGGATCGACGTCGCACGGCGCCTCATCGGCGTCGGCATGTCGCTTGCCGAGACGGCAGCAGCAAGCGGCTTTGCCGATCAGAGTCATATGACTCGCGCCTTCGTGCAGCGATACGGGGTGACGCCCGGCGCTTTTGCCGCCGCCGTCCACTGAGAGCCAGCTGCAATTCTGTTCAAGACCGGCGTCGACGTTCTGGTGTTTGCTTTGCCCTCCCGTGCAAGGAGAGCCGCTATGACCCCTGAATACCTCCTGACCTCGCTAATCATTATCCTTCTGCCCGGCACCGGCGTCGTCTACACGATTGCCTATGGGCTCGGCGTGGGCTGGCGGGCGAGCATGATCGCCGCCTTCGGCTGCACGCTCGGCATCATTCCCCATGTTGCGGCGAGCGTCACCGGCCTTGCCGCACTCCTTCACGCAAGCGCCCTCGCCTTCCAGGCGGTCAAGTATCTCGGCGTCGCCTATCTGCTCGTCATGGCATGGGGCATATGGCGGGACGAGGGTGTGCTTCAGGTCGCCTCGACCCGCACATCATCGGGAGCAGGCAAGATCATCCTTGACGGCCTGCTTCTCAACATCCTCAACCCGAAGCTGTCGCTTTTCTTTCTAGCCTTCCTGCCGCAGTTCGTTCCGGCGAACACGCCGAACGCATCCCTGCACATGCTGGCGCTGGCCGGCATCTTCATGGGACTGACCTTCGTAGTGTTCCTTGGCTACGGCGTCTTTGCCGCGGCCACGCGACGCCACGTCATCAGCCGGCCGCGGCTGCAGCTGTGGCTCCGGCGATCGTTTGCCGGCGCGTTTGCTGCGCTCGGGCTAAGCCTGGCGATCGCCGATCGTTAGGAGCTCACGCCGCCCTGGCGACGTGATATTCCTTGATCGCGACCATCTTGATGGCCGGATAGCGCTCGGCCTCATAGCGTAGCGAAAACGCATCTTGCGCCAGGAAGACCGGGTCGCCATCAAGGTCGCGGGCAATATCGCCGCGCTTGACGGTCAGGAATTTCTCAAGGTCGGCCGGCTGATCGGCCGAGATCCAGCGGCAGACCGAGAAGCGCGACATTTCGAACGAGACCGGCAGGCCGTATTCAGCCGAGAGGCGCTCCTTCAGCACATCGAGCTGCAGAGCGCCGACCACGCCGACGATCGCCGGCGAGCCGTCTTCCGGCGAGAAGAGCTGGACCACGCCCTCTTCGGCCATCTGCTGGAGCGCTTCCTTCAGCTTCTTGGCCTTCATCGCATCCTCGAGACGGACGCGGCGCAGGATTTCCGGCGAAAAGTTCGGCACGCCCTGGAAGACCAGCGCCTCGCCCTCGGTCAGCGTGTCGCCGATTCTGAGCGTGCCGTGGTTCGGGATGCCAACCACATCGCCGGCAAAGGCGGTATCGGCGAGCTGGCGCTGCGAGGCGAAGAAGAACTGCGGTGCGGTCAGCCCGATCTGCTTGCCGGTGCGGGCGAGCCGCACCTTCATGCCGCGCTCCAGCTTGCCCGAGCAGATGCGCGCGAACGCAATGCGGTCGCGGTGGTTCGGGTCCATGTTGGCCTGGATCTTGAAGACGAAGGCCGTCATCTTGTCCTCGGCGGCATGGACGGTACGGATGTCGGCCACCTGGTCGCGCGGCGGCGGTGCGATATCGCCCAGCGCGTTGATCAGATCGCGGACGCCGAAATTCTTCAGCGCCGAGCCGAAGAAGACCGGGGTCATGTGGCCTTCGAGGAAGGCCTGACGATCAAACGGACGGCAGGCCTCCTGGGCCAGCTCCAGCTCTTCGATGAAGGCGGCGCGTTCGTTTTCCGGCAACTGCTCGGCAACATTTGCCGGGCTGCTGACCGGCAGGCCCTCGACCTGCTTGTCCGAGCCGCGGAAGGTGTTTTCCACCAGATTGTAGGAACCGCAGAAGGACTTCGAGCGGCCGACCGGCCAGGTCACCGGCGCGGTGTCGAGCGCCAGCTTCTCCTCGACCTCGTCGAGGATCTCGAAGGGATCGCGGCTCTCGCGGTCCATCTTGTTGATGAAGGTGATGATCGGGATGTCGCGCATGCGGCAGACTTCGAACAGCTTCAGTGTGCGCGGTTCGATACCCTTGGCGGCGTCGATGACCATGACCGCCGCGTCGACCGCCGTCAGCGTGCGATAGGTGTCGTCGGCGAAGTCTTCATGGCCGGGCGTATCGAGAATGTTGAAGACATTGCCGTCATATTCGAAGGTCATCACAGAGGTGACGACCGAGATGCCGCGCTCGCGCTCGATCTTCATCCAGTCCGAACGGGTCTGGATGCGATCCTTCTTCGCCTTGACCTCGCCGGCGAGCTGGATCGCGCCACCGAACAGCAGCAGCTTTTCGGTGAGCGTGGTCTTACCGGCGTCCGGGTGCGCGATGATCGCGAAGGTGCGGCGGCGGGAGACCGCCTCTGCAAGCGTTTCAGCCATGGATTGAAATTCCTGTTCGTTGGCCGGTTATCTAGCGACTTGAAGCCGAATATGCAATGAGGACCGCTTCAGCGAACGAAGGAAGGAATTGCCCGCAATGCAAAGCGTATTGGGTCCCACGATCCAGATCGTCCGCCTGCCGCATGGAGCAGGCCTGGATCTCCCCTCCTACGAGACGAAGGGTGCCGCCGGCATGGATCTTCGGGCAGCGGTCGCGGAGGATGCACCTTTGACGCTCGAGGCGGGCAAGCGGGCGCTTGTGCCGACGGGCTTCGTTTTCGAGATCCCGGAGGGTTTCGAGGCACAGGTGAGGCCCCGTTCCGGACTCGCCTTCAAGCACGGGATCACCTGCCTTAATACGCCGGGCACGATCGACAGCGACTATCGCGGTGAGGTCAAGGTCCTGCTCGTAAATCTCGGCGAGGAAACTTTCACCGTTACCCGCGGAATCCGGATCGCACAGATGGTGATCGCGCCGGTCACGCAGGCGCGAGTCGCCGAGGTGGCGGCGGCCAGCGAGACAGAGCGGGGCGCAGGCGGCTTCGGTTCCACAGGGGTTTGATCAGGCGAGAGGCGGCAGGCGGCGCTTCACCGATGTCGCCTTGACGAGCGATGTATTCGTCTGCGCGCGCTCCGAAATCCTGTCGAGGATCGTGTCGAGTTCCTGCATGGAACGGAGATAGATGCGGGCGATGAAGCAATCGTCGCCCGTCACCTTGTCGCATTCGACGCATTCCGGCATCTCCTGGAGCAACCGCTCGACAATGTGCAACTGTCCAGGCATCGGGCGTACGCGCACGATGGCCTGCAACGAGTATCCGAGCGCCGCCGGATTGATGGCCAAGGTGAAGCCGTCGATGACGCCCCGCTCTTCGAGCTTGCGCAGCCGCTCGGCGGCACTGGGCGAGGACAGGCCCACCGCTCCGGCGAGTTCCTTCAGCGACATCCGGGCGTTGTCCGCAAGCAGCGCCAGGATGCGTATGTCGATCTCGTCGAGCATCGGACGCCCGCTCCCTTGTTCTCCAAATGACCGGATATGCCTTACAGAATAAGGCAGAACCATGCAATCACCTTACATACTTCGTATTCAAAGGCGAATCACATTTGTATCCTTCACTCACCATGAACGGGAGCGAAGCGATGGACAGGGAAATACGCACAGGCACGGTGGAAATGAGCGCGGCAATGCTGATCTCCGGCACGATCGGCTGGTTCGTGCTGATGTCGGGGGAGCCGGTGACGAGCGTCGTTTTCTGGCGCTGCCTGTTCGGGGCGATCACGCTTTTGGCGATCTGTGGCTTTCTCGGTCTTTTGCGGCCGGACATCATCACGCCACGACGGTTGGCGATCGCGGTCGCCGGCGGCATCGCCATCGTGATCAACTGGCTGCTCTTGTTTCAGGCCTATCCGCGCGCCTCGATCTCGATCGCCACGACGGTCTACAATACCCAGCCGTTCATGCTTCTGGCGCTCGGCGCGCTCTTCCTCCGTGAAAGAATTACCGCCACGAAGCTCTTCTGGCTGGCGCTCGCCTTTGGCGGCATGATCGCTATCGTGCAGGCAAAGCCTTCAGCCGGGGCGAGCGGCACGGACTATGCCATCGGTATAGCCATGGCGCTGGGCGCTGCCTTCTTCTATGCGCTCGCAGCGCTGGCCGCGAAATGGTTGAAAGGCACGCCGCCGCACCTGATCGCTCTTATCCAGGTGTCGACCGGGATCGTCATGCTGGCGCCGCTGACGGATTTTTCCGTTCTGCCGCAATCGGCCTCCGCTTGGTCGAGCCTCGTTGCGCTCGGTGTGATTCATACCGGGCTGATGTATGTTCTGCTCTATGGCGCGATCCAGAAGCTGCCGACCCACCTGACGGGCGCGCTGTCCTTCATCTATCCGGTTGCGGCAATCGTCGTCGACAGGGTGGCCCTCGGGCACGCGCTGCAGCCTCTGCAAATCCTCGGCTCGGCTGTCATCCTCGTCGCGGCGGCCGGCATGAATCTGGGCTGGCGTCTGCCGTTTGCCCAAATCAGGCAAAGAGCATCTGAAAAGAATTTCCCTTGATCACCTGCACGCTTCGATATGTCATCGACGCCGAATGCCAGGCTGCCTTTGCGCTGGCCGAAAAGACGCATTGCATCCTCAGCTATGAGCGCAGCTTCATGCGGCCAATTTTTGAAACTCTATCGCTGGGCTTCCGTCGCCATGCGGACGGCAAGCCCGGCGAGAACGGTTCCCATCAGCCAGCGCTGCACGACCATCCAGAAGGGCCGGCCGGCGAGGAACAGCGCGATCGATCCGGCCATCACCGCAATCATCGCATTGACCGAGACGCTGATGGAAATCTGGGTGAAGCCCAGAATGACGGACTGCAGGAGCACACTTCCCTGGTCAGGATCTACGAACTGCGGCAGCAGAGAGAGATAGAGAACGGCGGCCTTGGGGTTCAACAGGTTGGTGACGAGCCCCATCATGAAGAGCTTTCGCGGGCTGTCCTTCGGCAAGTCACGCACCTGGAAGGGCGAGCGGCCGCCCGGCCGGACCGCCTGCCAGGCAAGCCAGAGCAGGTAAGCGGCACCCGCGAATTTCAGGACGTCGTAAGCGAAAGGCACTGCCATGACCAGCACGGTGATGCCGAGGGCAGCCGACAACATGTAGAAGACGAAGCCCAGCGCCACGCCACCCAGGGACACCAGGCCGGCCATCGGTCCCTGGCAGATCGAGCGCGACACGAGATAGAGCATGTTCGGGCCGGGCGTCAGCACCATGCCAAGGGCGATGAGGGAAAAGGCGATCAGGGACGAAGAGGAGGGCATGGGGCAAAGCCTCGGCTGGTGTTTCTCCTCAACGATCTATGGCCAAGCCATCGGCCCGCCGCAATGGCGATCTTGTCACCATTGCAAGTTCTTCCGCGTGGCGCTAGAGCGTTTCCGGCCAATTGGGAGTCGTTCTGACGGAGCGATTTTGCGGCAAGATCAAGCAGAGACGCGAAGAGCATATCCGAAGATACGGTCGAGCGGCTTTGCGCCGATATTGACGCAAAAGCGCCCGTCCCTCAGGGTTTCCGATTGGCGGACGCCCGATGGCGATCCGGTCTTGCCCGATGTCGTGCATCGCGCCGCGACCGGTTCACCACCGGATCGCGCACGCCAATCGAGAAACAGAACCGACCCCGAATTGACCGGAAACGCTCTGGCAATGCGCCATTCACGGAGGTCCCCATGACGCCCACCACGCTTCTCGCCTATAGTGGCGCTCTTTTCGTTGCCGCAGCCATTCCCGGCCCCGGCATGGCGGCGATTGTGGCTCGTGCGCTCGGGTCCGGATTTCGTCCGACCTTCTTCATGGGGCTCGGCCTGATCCTCGGAGATCTCTGCTATCTGACCGCCGTCATCCTCGGTCTTGCACTGGTGGCGCAGACCTTCACCACGCCCTTCCTGATCATCAAGTATCTGGGCGCGCTTTATCTCGTCTACATCGCCTGGAAGCTCTGGACGACAGGCCTCATCGCGCAGGATATCGAGGCCAAGCGCTCGACCAATGTCGGCCTCTCCTTCCTCTCCGGCCTGCTCGTCACGCTCGGCAATCCGAAGACCATGCTGTTCTACGTCGCGCTGGTGCCCACCCTGATCCCGCTGGAGGCCATCGGCCCGAAGGATTATGCAGCCCTCGTCAGCATCACCTTCGTCGTGCTCATCGCGGTTCTCATTCCCTATATCCTGCTCGCCTCGCAGGCCCGGACGCTGCTGAAAAAGCCCAATTCGCTGAAGGCCCTCAACCGCTCGGCGGCCAGCATCCTTGCTGGAACCGCGGCCTATATCGCCGCGCGCGCCTGAACAAAGTTTCGCAAGGCGGCACCGCCGCCTGCGCGAATTTTCTAACCAAACGCGCCGGGCTAGGCGATGGGTTCTGGCGAGCCTGCGGATTTCGCCCTATTGTGCCGTCAAAGCAGATCCAAAGGGAGAACACCATGTCCGACACGAAGAAACCGGGCCGCGGCCGCGTCTATGCCTCGATCACCGAGACGATCGGCGACACCCCGATCGTGCGCCTCGACAAGCTGGCCAAGGAGAAGGGCGTCAAGGCCAACCTGCTCGCCAAGCTCGAATTCTTCAATCCGATTGCATCGGTGAAGGACCGTATCGGGCTCGCGATGATCGAGGCGCTGGAAGCCCAAGGCAAGATCACGCCCGGCAAGTCCGTTCTCATCGAGCCCACGTCCGGCAATACCGGCATCGCGCTTGCCTTCGCGGCCGCCGCCAAAGGCTATCGGCTGATCCTTACCATGCCCGAGACCATGTCGATCGAGCGCCGCAAGATGCTGGCGCTGCTCGGCGCCGAGCTGGTCCTGACAGAAGGCCCGAAGGGCATGAAGGGCGCGATCGCCAAGGCCGAGGAACTCGCCGCCAGCCTTCCCGACGCGGTGATTCCGCAGCAGTTCGAGAATCCGGCCAATCCCGAAATCCATCGCAAGACGACGGCCGAGGAAATCTGGAACGACACCAATGGGACAGTCGACATCCTCGTGTCCGGGATCGGCACCGGAGGCACGATCACCGGCGTCGGGCAGGTTCTGAAGGCGAAGAAGCCATCGGTGAAGGTCATCGCCGTCGAGCCGGCCGACAGCCCGGTTCTTTCCGGCGGCAATCCCGGTCCGCACAAGATCCAGGGCATCGGCGCGGGCTTTGCTCCCGCCATCCTCGACACCAAGATCTACGACGAGATCGTCACCGTCACCAATGACGAAGCCTTCGAGACGGCCCGCCTCGTCGCCCGGCTCGAAGGCGTGCCGGTGGGCATCTCGTCCGGCGCCGCATTGACGGCCGCGATCAAGATCGGCAGCCGTGACGAGAATGCCGGCAAGACCATCGTCGTGATCATTCCCTCCTTCGCCGAGCGCTATCTTTCGACCGCTCTCTTTGCCGGTCTTGGCGAATAAGACCCTCCCGGGACTCAAGGGCTGCCCGATATCGGGCGCCCGCCGCGAAATGCCAAACTTCACATCCACCGCCCGGCGAGGCCGCCGATCTGTCCGCCGCCCGGCCCGGCAGAAATCCGCGTCAGGCCGCCGCCGACAACCTTTCGGAAGGAATCCGATAGGAAATCGCCTCCGCCAGATGAATGCGTCCCAGTCTTTCCGAACCGTCGAGATCGGCAAGCGTGCGTGCGACCTTGAGGACGCGATGGTAGCCACGGGCGGAGAACTTGAACTTCTCGGCCGCGTCCCGCAGAAGCTGCAGGCCTGAAGCATCCGGCTCTGCCAGCCTTTCGATCAGTGCTGTCGAGCAGCGCGCATTGGTGGTCACGCCCGCCACGCCCGCTGCCTCGAAACGCTCCCTTTGACGCTCCCTCGCCTTTGCCACCCGCCGGGCCACATCAGCGCTCCCTTCGCTCGCCACGGGGCGAATGAGGTCAGAGGCGGAGACGGCTGGAACGTCGATGCGGATATCGATCCGGTCCATCAGCGGACCGGAAATGCGACCCTGATAATCGGAAACACAGCGCGGGCCGCGGGCGCAGGTATGGCCCGGCTCGCCGGCCATGCCGCAGCGGCAGGGATTCATCGCCGCGATCAACTGGAAATCGGCCGGATAGGAGACGCGATGGTTGGCCCGGGCAATCACGCATTCACCGCTCTCGAGCGGCTGGCGCAGGGCGTCGAGCACCTGCGGCGTGAACTCGGGAAACTCGTCGAGGAAAAGCACCCCGCGATGAGCAAGCGAGGCCTCTCCGGGGCGAGCCCTCAGACCACCGCCGACAAGGGCTGCCATGGTGGCGGAATGATGCGGCGTGCGGAAGGGCCGGCGATCGGAAAGCTTGCCGCCCGACAATTGGCCGGCGATGGAATGGATCATCGACACTTCCAGAAGCTCGGGTGCGGAAAGCGACGGCAGGATCGAGGGAAGGCGTGCAGCGAGCATCGACTTTCCCGACCCCGGAGGCCCGACCATCAGCAGATTGTGTCCGCCGGCCGCGGCTACCTCGAGCGCGCGCTTGGCGCTCTCCTGCCCCCTGATATCGGCGAGATCAGGCAGATTTGCGGGCAATGACCGGATCGCCGGCTCCGGACGGGTCAGCACCTGCGTTCCCCGGAAATGATTGGCGAGCGCGATGAGGCTGCGAGGCGCCAGGATGTCGATATCGGCACCGGCCCAGGCCGCCTCGGCCCCGCTTTCCGCCGGGCAGATCAGGCCCTTGCCGAGCGCGTTGGCGCCGATCGCCGCCGGCAGGGCACCGGCGATGGGGGCTATGGTGCCATCGAGATTGAGTTCGCCGATCACGACATAATCGGACAGCGCGTCGCCCGGGATCGCGCCCAGCGCCGCCATCAGGCCGAGTGCGATCGGCAGATCGAAATGGGAGCCTTCCTTCGGCAGGTCCGCCGGAGCCAGATTGATAGTGACTTTCTTTGGCGGCAGGGCCAGACCCGAGGCATGAAGCGCGGCCTGAACGCGCTCGCGGCTCTCTGCTACAGCCTTGTCGGGAAGCCCGACAATATGCATGTTGACCTTGCCGGGCGCGACCATGACCTGAACATCGACCGGAACGCCCTCGATACCCTGAAATGCAACCGTACTGACCCGCGCCACCATTGCCCGCCCCCTGATCTGCCCCAAGACCGTCCCGCAGAATACATCTTCTGCGCGTTGCGAACGGCAATCTGACACCGATCTCGGGAAAAAACAAGAACGTTTACGGAACAAATTCCCACATAGGTCGCTTTAGAATTGCACCCGGTTGCATCGCGGGAACAAACGCCGCCCGGAGAACCAACAGACCCGCGCACAGCCTCCGGCGGACGACGGAGGAGCCCGTCAGGCGCGCTTCTTCTCGATCGCGTCCCACAAAAGGGCGGCGATATCGGCACCGCCGAACCGCTTGACCTCGCGGATTCCGGTGGGCGAGGTCACGTTGATCTCGGTCATGTAGTCGCCGATCACGTCGATGCCGACAAACAGGAAGCCGCGTTCGCGCAGTGCCGGACCTATCCGCGCGCAGATTTCCTTCTCGCGGGCCGTGAGTTCCGTCGCCTCGGCGCGACCGCCGACATGCATGTTGGAGCGGCTGTCGGTTTCGGCCGGCACGCGGTTGATCGCGCCCGCCGGTTCCCCGTCGATCAGGATGATGCGCTTGTCGCCCTTGCGCACATCCGGCAGATAAGCCTGGGCGATGAAGGGCTCGCGGAACATCTGGTGGAACATCTCGAGCAACGAGGTGAAGTTGCGGTCGTCGCGGGTGGTATGGAAGACGCCTGCGCCGCCATTGCCGTAGAGCGGCTTCAGGATGATGTCGCCCATCTCCTGCCGGAAGCGGGCGATTTCGTCGGCATCACGCGTGATGAGCGTTGGCGGCATCAGGTCGGCGAATTCGGTGACGAAGATCTTTTCCGGCGAATTGCGCACCCAGGCCGGATCGTTGACGACCAGCGTCTTCGGGTGGATGCGCTCGAGCAGATGCGTGGAGGTGATATAGGCCATGTCGAAGGGCGGATCCTGCCGCAGCAGCACCACATCCATGGTCGACAGGTCGAGCCGCTCCGGCTCGCCGAGCGTGAAGTGGTTGCCCTTGACGTCACGCAGTTCCATGGGCTCGACGGTCGCGATGATGCGGCCATCGCGCATGCTTAGCCGGTCGGGCGTATAGTGGAAGAGTCTGTAGCCGCGCGCCTGGGCCTCCAGGCTCATCGCGAAGGTCGAGTCACCGGCGATCGCGATGCCGGCGACATGGTCCATCTGGACCGCTACATTGGTGATCTTTGCCATGGCCTACCCCTCGTTGAAAGCAGCTGAGATTTAGGCCGCAAGCGGGGCAAAGGCAATGTCGGGACGGCTCTAATTTTCTGATCGGCCGTTCAGCCGAACAAACGGGTACCCGATGGTGCGCGCAAGGCGTTTCGGATGCGGTAGAGCGTGGCCAAAGGTTCAGGAAACGGCTTGCGCAGGAAGGCGATCTTGCGGACATAGGTGTCGATCCGCCAGGTTGCCCAGGTGCCGCCCCTGAAATAGGCGATGTCCCCGGCCTTCAGCAGCCGCTCGGCTCCATCCTCGGCGGTGACATGCACCTCCCCTTCCTGGATGACGACTGTTTCGTCCCAGCCGAAATACCAGCGGAACTCGCCGGCGGTGCAGTCCCAGACCGCCGTCGAGCTCGCCTCGTCGGTGCTCGTCGAGTGATCCGCAACACGTGCGATCGGCGTGCCGCGGATGACCCAGTCGGGGTTGATCGGGGCCGGCCTCAAAGCCAGGTGATCGCTGCTGGCGGCAACCAGTGGCGGCTGTTCGCCCTCGCGGCGCGCGCCCGGCATCGCGACCAGTGCACCGGCCATTCCGACAAAAAGAAGCTTCAAAGCCATTGCGCTCTCCAGAAAGACAGATTTCTCGCAGGAGTAGCGAACAACAATGAGAACACCGTTATTGCGACCGCTAAAATTGTTCGCAACGCCGCCTTCGTTCGGGCGCTCCGAGCGGATCAGGATCGGTTGCGCCCGAACCGCCAGGGTTCGGCGCAACCGGGAAAATCATGCCAAGGTGTCGATGGGTGCCGCATGGACGGGAGCCGCCTTCACCTCGTGGGCAAAGGGTGTCTCGATCCGCTTCCCGCTTTCATGGGAAAAGAAATGGACCCGGTCCGGCTGGACGACGAGGCGCATTTCCGGCGTGATCGCTGTCTCGAGCGCAAGCGTGGCGGTCAACGGCTGATCGCCCAGATGACCGTGTACCAGCCGGTGTGCACCCAGTTCTTCGACATAGTCGACCTTGAACGGCAGGATGGGCTCGCCGTCTGTCGCAACGTTCAGATCCTCGGCGCGCATGCCGACGGTGACAGGTCCGGAAGCGGCAATCTTTCCCTCGAAGGTAATGCTGGCAGAGCCGATCATGAGGCGATTGCCATCCAGCGAGCCCTTCACGAGGTTCATCGCGGGCGAACCGATGAAGCTTGCGACGAAGGTGGAGGCGGGCCGGTGATAAACCTCGAGCGGGGTGCCGATCTGCTCGATGACACCACCATTCAGTACCACGAGACGATCGGCAAGCGTCATCGCCTCCAACTGGTCGTGGGTGACATAGATCGCGGTGGTGGCAAGCCGCCGCTGCAGCTTGCGGATCTCGCCGCGCATCGTGACGCGCAGCTTTGCGTCGAGGTTGGAGAGCGGCTCGTCGAACAGGAAGGCCGCAGGCTTGCGCACGATGGCGCGACCCATCGCGACGCGCTGGCGCTGGCCACCCGAAAGCGCCTTCGGTTTGCGGGCGAGATAAGGCTCGATCTCGAGCATGCGGGCGGCTTCGGCGACCCGCGCCTCGATCTCCGCCTTCGGCGTCTTGCGGTTTCTCAGGCCATAGGCAAGGTTGTCGTAGACGGTCATATGCGGATAGAGCGCGTAGTTCTGGAACACCATGGCGATGTCGCGATCCGCAGGCTCCATCTGGTTGACGACCCGCCCGCCTATGCTGACGGTTCCCTCCGATATCGTCTCGAGGCCTGCCACCATCCGCAGGAGCGTGGACTTGCCGCAGCCAGAAGGGCCGACGAGGACGATGAATTCGCCGTCTTCAATCGCGAGAGAGACATCCTTCACCGCCTTCACGCCGCCGGGATAGACCTTGCTGACCTCGCCAAGTTCGATCGTTGCCATTGTTATTTCTCCGTTTCGACGAGGCCTTTGACGAAAAGCCGTTGCATGAAGACGACGACGAAAACCGGCGGGATCATCGCCAGCACCACCGCTGTCATCACGATGTTCCATTGCGGGTCGGAATCGGCCACCTCGGCCATGCGCTTGATGCCCATCACGACCGTATAATAGCGGCTGTCGGTCGTCACCAGTAGCGGCCAGAGGTACTGGTTCCAGCCGTAGATGAAGAGGATGACGAAAAGCGCGGCCATATTGGTGCGCGACAGGGGAATGAGGATATCCCGAAAGAATTTCATCGGACCGGCGCCGTCGACGCGCGCCGCCTCCAGCATCTCCTCCGGCACGGTGAGGAAGAATTGCCGGAAGAGGAACGTCGCGGTCGCCGAGGCGATCAGCGGGATGGAAAGCCCTGCGTAGGAATTGAGCATCCCTAGATCGGCGACGACCTTGAAGGTCGGCACGATACGCACTTCGACGGGCAACATCAGGGTCATGAAAATCACCCAGAAGGCGGCCTGCCTGAAGGGAAAGCGGAAATAGACAATCGCGAAGGCCGAGAGGATCGAGATTGCGATTTTTCCGATGGCGATGGCCAGAGCCATGATCAGGCTATTCGCCATCATGCGCCCGAGGGGCGGCATTCCCGAGGTCGACGCGCCGGAGATCAGCATCGACCGGTAGTTTTCGAGGGTATTGGTTCCCGGAAGGAGCGGTATCGTTCCCGACAGGAAATCGCCCGGGCCATGGGTGGAGGCAATCACCGCGAGATAGACGGGAAATGCCACCACGATCACGCCGAGAATCAGCACGAGATGGGCCAGGAAGGTGAGAAAGGGTCTGTTTTCGACCATGTCGGGGACCTCAGTATTCTACGCGGCGTTCGATCCAGCGGAACTGGATCACGGTCAGGACGACGACGATCGCCATGAGAACGACCGACTGCGCCGCGGACGAGCCGAGATTGAGCCCGATGAACCCGTCCTCGAAGACCTTGTAGACGAGAATGTTGGTCGCCTGGGCCGGCCCTCCCTCCGTCGTCGCATGGATCACCGCGAAGGTATCGAACATGGCATAGACGATGTTGACGACGACGAGAAAGAAGGTCGTTGGGGAGAGAAGCGGAAAGACGATGGTGAAGAATCGCTTCGCAGGACCCGCGCCATCTATGGCTGCGGCTTCGCGCAGGGATTGCGGAATGGCCTGCAGGCCCGCCAGGAAGAAAAGAAAATTGTAGGAGATCTGCTTCCATGTGGCGGCCAGGACCACGAGGATCATGGCATCGGTGCCGCTCAGCCCGTGGTTCCAGTCATAGTTCAGGCCCTCTAGGATATAGGGCAGGATGCCGATGGTGGGGTTGAACATGAACCACCACAGCGTTCCGGCAATCGCCGGCGCGACGGCGTAGGGCCAGACCAGAAGGGTCGTATAGAACTGGGCGCTCCTGACCATCCGGTCCGCCGCCACCGCGAGAAGCAGCGACAACCCGATCGAAAGAACCGCAACGCTGATCGAAAACACCACCGTCACGGATAGCGAGTTGAGATATCTCGGATCGTAAAAAAGCTCGGTGTAATTGGCCAATCCCACGAACGTGGTTTTGAAACCGAAGGCGTCCTCGCGCAGGAAAGACTGCCGAAAGGCCTGCCCCGCAGGCCAGAGAAAGAAGACGACGGTCACCGCCATTTGCGGCAGAAGCAGCAGGTAAGGCAACAGCCGGTTGTTGAAGATGACGCGCTTGGTTTGCATGGGATATTCCGAAAAAGGGAGGGAAGCCCGCGCCGTCGCGCGAGCTTCCTTTTTCGTGTCCGTGGATTGCCTCAGTTGGCGGCGGCGAAGTCGGCGATCAGCTTGTTGCCACGCTCGACGACGGCATCGAGGGCCTGCTGGGCGGTCTTCTTGCCAGCCAGCAATTCCTGGAATTCTTCGTCGATGACGGTGCGGATCTGCACATAGTTGCCGAAGCGCAGGCCCTTGGAATTTTCCGTCGGGGCGTTGAGCGTCATCTGCTTGATCGCGACGTCAGAGCCCGGGTTCTTCTCATAGTAGCCCTGGGACTTGCCGAGGTCATAGGCGGCCTGCGTGATCGGCAGGTAGCCCGAATACTGATGCCAGTCGGCCTGTACCTTGGCGGAGGACAGGTAGGTGAAGAAATCGGCGACACCCTTGTACTGTTCGGCGTCATGACCCTTCAGCACCCAGAGGGTGGCGCCGCCGATGATCGAGTTCTGCGGGGCGCCCTGAACGTCAGAATAGTAGGGCAGCATGCCGAAACCGACCTGGAAGTCCTTGGCATTGAGAAGGACGCCGGCGCGCGATGCCGACGAGTTCATGTACATGGCGCATTCCTGGCTGTAGAACTTCGGCGGAGCATCGTTGCCGCCGGTCGGACCGCCATACTGGAAGATGCCGGCATCCTGCCACTTCTTCAGGTTATCCCAATGCTTGACCTGCACCGGGCCGTTGACGGTCAGCTTGGAGTCCATGCCGCCGAAGCCGTTCTGAAGCGTGCCGATCGGCTGATTGTGCCAGGCCGAAAGATTCTCGAGCTGTACCCAGGAAACCCAGCCGGTCGTGAAGCCGCACTTGGCAGCGCCCGATTCCATGATCTTCTTGGAGAAGGCTTCGACTTCTTCCCAGGTCTTCGGAGCGGTTTCGGGATCAAGGCCGGCCTTCTTGAAGACGTCCTTGTTGTAGTAGAAGATCGGGGTCGACGAGTTGAAGGGCAGCGACAGCATGTTGCCTTCGGTGTCGGAATAGTAGCCAACGACGGCCGGCAGGTATTCCTTGGGATCGAACTTGGCGCCAGCGTCCTTCATCAGTTCATAGACCGGATAGACGGCGCCCTTGGCGGCCATCATCGTGCCGGTGCCGACTTCGAAGACCTGGACGATATCGGGCTGTTCGCCAGCGCGGAAGGCGGCGATCGCAGCTGTCATGGTCTCAGGATAGGTACCCTTGAAGGTCGGAACGACCTTGTATTTGTCCTGCGAGGCATTGTAGCCCGCAACGATCTCTTCGAGCTTGGCGCCAAGCTCGCCGCCCATGGCGTGCCACCAGCTGATTTCGGTCGCGGCGAGCGACGTCGTCGCCGACAATCCGAGGGCCAAGGCTGCAATCGATAATTTAGTGAACATGGATGATCCTCTCCTTTAATTTTTAGGATGAGGATTGCATTAGTCAGTTTGTATGACAAGCTCTTGACGCTTTTATGTCGCCAATATTACACATCAAAGCGCTTTAATCGCGATCTGACGGAGGCATCATCCGATCCGTCAGAATGCGTCCCGATAGTGTTTCGGCCACCGTCCGGGTACAACCGCAACAATATCATAACGAAGGGAAATCCGCGCCGCGTCGGCCTGCCGCGAGAGCCAGATATCGCTCGCCGCCCTGATCCGGTTCTGCGCGGAAAACCCTACGGCATCCAGGGCATCGCCTTCAAACCGGCGGGCTTTGACCTCGATGAAAGCGGCAAGATCGCCCTTGCGTGCAACGATGTCGATTTCGCCGACCCGCGTCCGGTAACGCAGGGCAACAATTCTATAGCCCTTGAGCATGAGATGAAGCGCCGCCAGGTATTCGGAAATGCGCCCCCGGCGCTCGGCTTTCAGACGCCGGCTATCCGGTTTTCGCATATCCGGCCGCCCGGATTTCATGCGCCGTCCTTGAGTTCGAGAATGCGCTGGTAAAGGTCCTTGCGCGGAAGTCCGGTCTGCCTCGCGGCCTCCGTCGCCGCTTTCGCCGCCGGCAGGGTCGCGGCCAATTGCGAAAGCAGCGCGTCGACCTCGCCTTGTTCGGGGGCTTCCGGCGCAGCCGGAGGGCCGATCACCAGCACGATCTCGCCCTTCACGACGCGGTCGCCGGCATAGTATTGCGCCAATTCCCCAAGCGTGCCGCGGCGAAACTCCTCGAAAGTCTTGGTCAGTTCCCGGCAGACCGAAGCGGCACGCGCGGGCCCGAGCACCTCTGCCGCTGCGGCAAGCGTCGCGCCAATTCGGTGGGGCGACTCGAAGAAGAGAAGCGTCGCCGGCACAGTGTGCAATTCCTCAAGCCGGTCGCGTCGCGCCTTGTCTTTCGTGGGCAGGAAGCCGGCGAAGAAAAAGGCGTCGTTCGGCAGGCCCGAGCCGACAAGAGCGGCGAGCGGAGCAGACGGGCCGGGGATCGGCACGACCCGGTGACCGGTCTCTATGGCCAATTGCCCGAGGCGATAACCGGGATCCGAGACCAGCGGCGTGCCCGCGTCGGAAACAAGCGCCACGGATTTGCCCGCATCGAGCGCTGCTATCAGTTTCGGCCCCGCCTCGTCGGCATTGTGCTCATGATAGGCATAAGGCCTGTTCTGGATCCCGTAGCGGTCGAGCAGGACGCGCGTCACGCGCGTATCCTCGCAGGCCAGAACATCCGCGCCGGCAAGCGTTTCCAGAGCGCGCAAGGTTATGTCGCCGAGATTGCCGATCGGCGTTGCGACCAGATAGAGCGCGGGTTCGAGCGGGCGGGCCGCGATCGCCATGTCGTTCAGGCGATAGGTTCTGGAGGTTCCCGCCCCGTCCTTCTTGCTCTCTGTCACCTTGGCCTATCTCTAAAATGTTTGAAGAGGCCCTTTATGGTTTACTGTCCGCATTTGGGCAAGGGTGGCGCTTGCGGCGCCCGCAACGGCGGGACGCTCCAAAATGGGGCGGAGATCCGCTGCTTGCCTCTTGCATTTGATTGGCTTTTGCTGCCATTTTGCCCGTCCACATCATCCGGCCGGACAATGGCCGGGAGCATTGCGGCCATCCCCGAACTGCGGATGGCGACAGGTCGAAAGCGGTAGAGTCCATGCGTATTACTCTTGAACGGTCCAACCTTCTCAAATCGCTGAACCATGTGCATCGCGTGGTCGAGCGGCGCAACACGATACCGATCCTGTCCAACGTGTTGCTGCGCGCCGACGGCGCAAGCCTGGCGATGAAGGCGACCGACCTCGATCTCGAGATCACCGAGGCGGCACCGGCCATGGTCGAACAGGCCGGCGCGACGACGGTTCCGGCGCACCTGCTCTACGAAATCGTGCGCAAATTGCCGGACGGCTCGGAAGTGCTGCTCGCCACCAACCCGGACGGCACATCGATGACGGTCGCTTCCGGCCGCTCGAAATTCTCGCTGCAGTGCCTTTCGGAATCGGACTTCCCGGATCTGACGGCAGGCATCTTCAGCCACTCCTTCCGCCTGAAGGCGACCGACCTCAAGATGCTGATCGACCGGACGCAATTCGCGATCTCGACCGAGGAAACCCGCTATTATCTGAACGGTATTTTCCTGCATACGATCGAAAGCGCCGGCGCGCTGAAGCTCCGTGCCGTGGCGACCGACGGACACCGTCTGGCGCGCGCCGATGTCGACGCGCCCTCGGGCTCCGAAGGCATGCCCGGCATCATCATTCCGCGCAAGACGGTCGGCGAGTTGCAGAAGCTGGTCGACAATCCGGATCTTGTCGTCACCATCGAGGTCTCGGACGCCAAGATCCGTTTTACCATCGGCTCGATCGTCATGACCTCCAAGCTGATCGACGGAACGTTCCCCGACTACCAGCGCGTCATTCCGCAGGCAAACGACAAGGAAATGCGGGTCGATTGCCAGACCTTCGCGCAAGCGGTGGACCGCGTTTCGACGATCTCGTCCGAGCGTGGCCGCGCCGTGAAGCTTGCGCTTTCCGACGGCCACCTGATGCTGACCGTCAACAATCCGGATTCCGGCAGTGCGACGGAAGAAGTCGCGGTCGGCTACGAAAGCGACGCGATGGAAATCGGCTTCAATGCCAAATACCTCCTCGACATCACGGCGCAGCTGTCGGGCGACGACGCGATCTTCCTGTTTGCGGATGCCGGATCTCCCACGCTTATCCGCGACACGGCCGGCGACGACGCGCTTTATGTGCTGATGCCGATGCGGGTCTGAAGTCAACTTTCGTTGGATTTCTGCTCCATTAGCGCCATTCTGCCTTGTTTTTGCGACAAAGCCGCGCAACATGGCGGCTGCGCGCACAGATGCGCATGCGGTCTTGAGTGGGGATTAGGCCATGGTACGGCGCTTGAAGGAACGGTTTGAAAAGAAGTTCGATGAGGAAATCCGTTTCTTCAGGGGCATGATGCAGGGTCCGAAGCAGGTCGGCGCCATCGTCCCGACGTCCTCGGTGACGGCAAAGAAAATGGCGAGCGTCATCAATCCACAGTCGGGCCTCCCGGTCCTCGAACTGGGCCCCGGCACCGGCGTGATCACCAAGGCGATCCTTGCGCGCGGCGTCCCGGCCGAAAAACTGGTTTCGATCGAGTATTCCGAGGATTTCTACCAGCACCTCAAGCTCACCTATCCGGGTGTCAATTTCATCCACGGCGACGCATTCGACCTGGAACGGACGCTCGGTCCGCTGGCCGGCCAGACCTTCGACTCGGTCATTTCTGCGGTTCCGCTCCTCAATTTTCCGATGAAGGACCGCATCCGGCTGCTCGAAGCCCTGCTCGACCGGCTGCCACACGGTCGTCCCGTCGTGCAGATCTCCTACGGGCCGGTCTCGCCGATCATCGCAAAGCCGGACAGCTACCACATCCAGCATTTCGATTTCATCGTTCGTAATATCCCGCCGGCGCAGCTGTGGATCTATCGTCGCGGCTGATCCCTGGCGGCAAGCCCGAATGTTCGGCCTCTATATCACCCACCCCCAGGTCAGGATCGATCCGGCTGTTCCCGTTCCGCAATGGGGACTGTCGGACATCGGCGCGGCCCGCGCTGAACAGGCCGCGGCACGCCCTTGGGCGAAGCAACTCGCGCGCATCGTCTCCAGCGCCGAGGTGAAGGCGATCGAGACCGCGGAAATCCTCGCCAGAGCCGCCGGCATCGGCTTCGAGACCGTGGAGGCGATGCACGAAAACGATCGCTCGGCCACCGGCTTCCTGAAGCCCGGCGAATTCGAGAAGGCCGCCGACTGGTTCTTCGCCCATCCGCAGGAGAGCTTTCGCGGCTGGGAGCGGGCGGCGGACGCCCAGGCCCGCATCGTTAGCGCCGTCTCGGCGGTCCTTGACGCACACGATCCGGCACGCCCGATCGCCTTTGTCGGCCATGGAGGCGTCGGCACCCTGCTCAAATGCCACCTGCTCGGCATCCCGATCAGCCGCAGCCACGACCATCTGCCCGGCGGCGGCAATCTCTTCGCTTTCTCTCTTGCGGACCTCTCCGTCTCATGCGACTGGACGCCTATCGAAATCTGGCAGGGAGTGGACCCGTGAACATACGCGAGCGCCTCATCGTCGGGCTGGACGTTCCGACCGTCCGGGAAGCGGAAACCATCGTCGATACGCTGGGAGACGACATCCTCTTCTACAAGATCGGCTATCAGCTGGCCTTTGCCGGGGGCCTTGAATTCGCCCGCGACCTTGCACGCGACGGCAAGAAGATCTTCCTCGACATGAAGCTCCTCGACATCGACAATACGGTGGCCTCCGGCGTCGAGAACATCGCCAAGATGGGCATGTCGATGCTGACGCTCCATGCCTATCCGAAAGCCATGCGGGCGGCCGTCAAAGCGGCGCAAGGCTCGGGCCTCTGCCTGCTCGGTGTCACCGTGCTCACCTCGATGGACGAGCAGGACCTGATCGACGCCGGATACGAATACGATCCGCACACGCTGGTGCTGCGGCGGGCGGAACAGGCGCGCGCCGCCGGCATGGGCGGCATCGTCTGCTCGGCGGAAGAGGCGAAGGCCGTGCGATCCATCATCGGTCCGGATATGGCGCTCGTGACGCCGGGGATTCGCCCCGCCGGCGCGGACAAGGGCGACCAGAAGCGGGTGATGACGCCTGCGGATGCGCTGAAGGCGGGGTCGAGCCATCTGGTCGTGGCCCGGCCGATCGTCAAGGCGCCGGACCCGAAGGCGGCGGCAAGGGCGATCCTCGCGGAAATGTCGGTCGCGGCAGAGGCTTGACCCTTTCGCGAAATTGCTGAATGAAACGCTCACAACATTCAAGGGTGAGGTGAACACATGGCCAAGGGCTACTGGATCGCGCGCGTGGATATTCGTGACGCCGAGCGTTACAAGGATTATGTTTCGGCGGCAAAAGTTGCATTCGAGAAATATGGCGCGACATTCCTCGCCCGCGGTGGCCCATTCACGGAGCTCGAAGGCAAGGCCCGCGCCCGCAACGTCATCATCGAATTCCCTTCGCACCAGGCCGCGGTCGATTGCTACAATTCGCCCGAATACCAGATCGCAGCGAAAATCCGCCAGGAAGTGGCGGATGCCGAAATGGTCGTCGTCGAAGGCGTCTGACTGCCCATCGGCAGTTCGTTCCATAGCGCGTGATCGCACTTCACCTTGCGGTGCGATTCGTCTAAAGACAGCTTGAATGCCAACCTGCCTATTTCTCTTCCAGGGAGCCCGCCATGACCTTGTCCAATCTTCCGCCGCTCGTAACCGTGTTTGGTGGATCGGGCTTCGTTGGCCGGCACGTTGTCAGGGCGCTTGCCCGGCGCGGCTACCGTATCCGCGTTGCCGTGCGCCGCCCGGACCTCGCCGGCTTCCTGTTGCCGCTCGGCAATGTCGGGCAGATTTCCCTCGTGCAGGCCAATCTTCGCTACCGCGCCTCGGTGGACAAGGCCGTCCAGGGCGCCGATCACGTCGTCAATTGCGTCGGCATCCTGTTTGAAAGCGGGCGCAACAGCTTCGACGCCGTGCAGGAATTCGGCGCGCGCGCCGTTGCCGAAGCCGCCCGGGCAGCAGGCGCCGGCCTGACCCATATTTCCGCCATCGGCGCTGACGCGAAATCCCGCTCGAGCTACGCTTCCTCGAAGGGCAAGGCGGAAGCCGCCATCCATTCCATTAAGCCGGATGCCGTCATCCTGCGGCCCTCGATCATATTCGGCCCCGAGGACGGCTTCTTCAACAAGTTTGCCAGCATGGCGCGGATGCTGCCCTTCCTGCCGCTGATCGGCGGCGGCAAGACGAAGTTCCAGCCGGTTTACGTCGAGGATGTGGCCGAAGCGGTCGCCCGTTCGGTGGACGGCAAGCTCGATGCCGGCAAGATCTATGAGCTCGGCGGCCGCGAGATCCTGAGCTTCCGCGAATGTCTCGAAACCATGCTCAAGGTGGTCGAGCGTCGGCGCACTTTCGTTCCCATGCCGTTCTACATCGCGTCCTTCATCGGCAGTGTCGCATCCGCGATCCCCTTCGTGGCGCCGCCGCTCACCAGCGACCAGGTAAAGCTTCTGAAAACCGACAATGTCGTTTCCGAGAAGGCAAAGGCCGAAGGCCGCACGCTCGAGGCCTTGGGCATCGTCCCGGTCACGCTGGAATCCATCCTGCCGACCTACCTCGTCCAGTACCGCCCCCACGGGCAGTTCACCGGGTCAGGGAAAGCCGCCTGACGGCCGCCGTTGGAACCCTTTGGGTGTTCCGGCGTTGCACAAATGACGCAACGGAAAAATACGTGCGTTAACCGCCAATTCAGCAAGATCTTCTATTGATGTGGAGATTGTCAATGGGTACAGAGTGCACCGCGTTCGGGAGCGCCTTGCTGCGACACTGACGGAAACGCATACCACTATTCTGAGAGGCAGATTTTATGGGTAAGTCTATCGCACTCTTTTTTGCGTGTGCGGCACTGGTCATCATGGCAGGCTCGTTCATGGCGCCCTCCACTGTAGCAGCCGGCAAGGGCAACTGCGCGCCGGCCTATGGCGTCGATCCGTGCAGCACGGGTTCGGTCTCCCTCGCAGACTGAGACGCGCCGGCCCAGCGGGCGCCCGCGTCGCCCGCCCTTAGACTTCCTCTTCCTTCAAAATCCCAGGGTCAGCGCAAGCAGGCCAAGACCACCGACAGCAATGCGCCACCAGGCGAACAGTGCGTAACCGCGCTTCGACACATAGTCGAGCAGGGCGCGCACGACCAGCAACGCCGAAATGAACGCTGCGATGAAGCCGATCGCTATGATCGCGCCGTCGTCGAAGTTCAGCGCGGCGCGGTTCTTGTAGAGATCGAGGGCAAAGGCCCCGACCATCGTCGGCATGGCAAGGAAGAATGAGAATTCCGCCGCCGAACGCTTGTCCGTTCCGAGCAGAAGCGCGCCGACAATCGTCGCTCCCGACCGCGAAACCCCGGGGATCATCGCCACGCACTGGCAAAGGCCTATCTTGAAGGCGAGCGGCAGCGGATACTCCATGACGTCGGTATATTTCGGCGTCAGCGTGATGCGGTCGATCCACAACAGAACAAGTCCGCCGAGGATCAGCACGATGCACATCAGTGCCGGCGTCTCGAACAGGACCGACTTGATGAAGTCGTGCGCAAGCGCGCCGATCACCGCCGCCGGCAGGAAGGCGAGCAGGATCGAGATCACGAAATGCCGGCTGCGGGGGCTCGACGGAAGCGTGAGCGCGATCGACACCAGCTTGTAGGTGTAGACGCTGAGGATGGCCAGGATGGCGCCGAGCTGGATCAACACGGCGAAGGTGTTGCCGGGTGACTTGAAGCCGAGAAAATGCCCTGCAAGCAGGACATGGGCAGTGGAAGAAACCGGTATGAATTCCGTCAGGCCCTCTATCAGGCCGAGGAAAAGCGCACTGAGGATCGATTGGTCTTCCATGAAAAGTCCTTTGGAGGCAACGTGGTGATGGGGTTGATTCGCTTGTGTTGATGGGGCCAAGCACCTATAGCTTGGAAGCCGTGGTCATGGCCAGCCGCCCGAGTTGCGGCCGTAGCCTGCCGGCGTCCAAGTAGCAGAGAATACGGACAGCAATGCCAACATTGTATCATCATCCCATGTCGACCGCGTCCCGGTTCATCCGGCTGGTTCTTTCCGAATACGGCTTTCAGGCCGATCTTGTGGAAGAGCAGACCTGGGAAAAGCGCAGGGAATTCCTGACGCTCAATCCGGCGGGAACGCTACCGGTCTATGTTGACGACAATATGCGCGCGCTTTGCGGAGCCACGGTGATCTCGGAATTTCTCGATGAGACGCATGGCGTGCTCAAGCGCGACCGGAGGCTCCTTGCCGAAGATCCGTTCCAGCGCGCCGAGATCAGACGGCTGACTGAGTGGTTCCTACAGAAGATGGAACAGGACGTAACCCGCCCGCTGGTGCGCGAGCGCGTCCACAAGCTGCAAATTCCAAACGGGCTGGGAGGCGGCGCGCCGGATTCCAAAGTCCTGCGCACGGCCCGCAGCAACATCCGTCAGCACATGAAGTATCTCACATGGCTCTCCGGGTCGCGGCCGTGGCTTGCAGGCGACCGCATGAGTTATGCCGACCTTGCTGCCGCAGCCGCCATATCCGTTCTCGACTACATGGGCGAGATCGATTGGGCGGAGACGCCGGTCGCGAAGGAATGGTACCAGCGCCTGAAATCGCGCCCTTCGTTCCGCCCGCTGCTTGCAGAACGCGTGCGCGGACTGACGCCGGTTTCGCATTATGCGGATCTGGATTTCTGACGAGGAGCGGCCATGCCCGGGAAGCAGGCCGATGAAAAGGAGAGCCGGACGCGCGCGCGCCTGACCGGTTTCATCCGCCAGGAAGCCGCGGCGCAGGGCTTCGAGCTCTGCCGCATCACCGGTCCCGATGCGATACCGCAGGCGCCTGCGCGTCTGTCAGCCTATATCGATGCCGGCTATCACGGCACCATGAGCTGGATGCCCGAAACCCGCGAGCGCCGCTGCGATCCCCGCGTTCTTTGGGGCGAGGTGCGCTCGATCGTGCTCTTCGGCATGAACTACGGCCCCGACCTCGACCCACGCTATCTGCAGGCCAAACCCGCCAAGGCCGCGATCTCCGTCTACGCCCGCAATCGCGACTATCACGACGTCATGAAAGGCCGGCTGAAGGAAATCGCCACGCGGTTTGCCGCGCGCGCCGGAGCGGACGTGAAGGTGTTCGTCGACACCGCGCCGGTGATGGAAAAGCCGCTGGCCGAAGCCGCCGGGCTGGGCTGGCAGGGCAAGCACACCAACCTCGTCAGCCGCACCTATGGCTCCTGGCTCTTTCTCGGAAGCCTGTTCACCACGGCAGAGCTTGACTTCGACGAGGCCGAGACCGACCATTGCGGCTCCTGCCGCGCCTGCCTTGACGCCTGCCCGACCGATGCCTTTCCCGCACCCTACAGGATCGACGCGCGCCGCTGCATTTCCTATCTCACCATCGAGCACAAGGGCGCCATCGATCCCGCACTCCGGCCGGCCTTCGGCAATCGCATCTATGGCTGCGACGACTGCCTTGCGGCCTGCCCATGGAACAAGTTTGCCGAAACGGCGAGGGAAATGAAACTCAAGGCCCGAGACGATCTGCGCGAGCCGGATATCGCCTTTCTGCTCACTCTTGACGATCCCGCCTTCCGTTCCTTCTTTGCGGGCTCGCCCGTCAAGAGGATCGGGCGTGCCCGCTTCGTGCGCAACGTGCTGATCGCTGCGGGAAACTCGGGCCTGCCGGACCTGATCGGTCCGTGCACGAACCTTCTTCACGACGAAGCGGCGGAGGTTCGCGGCATGGCCGCCTGGGCCCTGTCCCGGCTGATGGACCCCGATGCTTTCGCCCGGCTGCGCAACGCCAATCGCCCGCTTGAAACCGATCCGGACGCGCTGTCGGAATGGGACCGATGAGGACAACACGATGCGAATGATGATTTTCGGCGCCGGCTATTCCGGCAAGGCGATCGGCAGCCTTGTCGCCAGCCAGGGACACACGGTCGCCGGTACGACGCGCAGCGCGGAGAAGATGCCGGCATTGGAAGCGTCCGGAATGCGCCCCTACGTCTTCGAAGGCGCGTCGATTTCACCTGACCTTTCGACCGAATTGCGAACCGTCACTCATCTGGTGCAGTCGATCGCGCCCGGACGCGAGGGAGATCCGCTGATCCGAATTCTCGGCACGGATCTCGCGCGCCTGATGCCCTCGCTCGAATGGATCGGCTATCTTTCGACGGTCGGGGTCTATGGCGACCATGGCGGTGCGTGGGTTGACGAGGACACGCCCTGCAAACCCGTTTCGGCCAGGTCCATGGAACGGCTGGAGGCGGAAGATGCCTGGCGCGCGCTCGCCGAAGCAAGCGGCATACCGCTCGCCATCCTCAGGCTCTCTGGCATTTATGGCCCGGGACGAAACGCCTTTGTCAATCTTGCCAATGGTACGGCGCGGCGTCTCATCAAAAAAGACCAGGTGTTCAACCGCATTCGCGTCGAGGATATCGCCGGCGCCACCCTTCTCTCGGCCGCGGCCCGTTCAGCCGGCATCTTCAACGTCACCGACAGCGAGCCCTGCCCGCCGCAGGACGTCATTACCGAAGCCGCGCGCCTCATGGGGGTCGTCCCGCCACCGGAACAGGATTTCGAAACGGCGGAACTCTCGCCCATGGCGCGCTCCTTCTATGGCGAGAACAAGCGGGTTTCGAACGCAGGGATCAAGGCGCTGGGGTTTCGGTTCCTCTATCCGGACTACCGCGTTTCCCTGAAACAGCTCTGGGAGAGCGGCCAGTGGAACAAATGAGGCGTTCCCGCATTTAGGTGGATCGGCGCCGCCTCTGCGGCGACGCACTACACGATGCCTCGAAATCTCCGCATTTTGGGCAGCGAATGTGGCAGTCTGCAAAAATTTTCCAGAATATTTTTCGTGAACGCCTCAGACAGGCCTTCGACTGAAATGCCATTCCGGCTTTTTGGCTGTTTTTAAACAACTTTTCTCCGAATAGAGAAAAATCCCGCCCGCCCATATCAGACGCCCGTCATCACGAATGTTACACTGTGTAACAGTACGTGATCGCAACGAGGCACGTTTTTGCCATTTTTCCCTCAGCCTAAGCGTAGTCACGCAATTTCTGGCTACCTTCAACGCATAGGGAAATCTACATTGAAGAATATCCGGCGCTCTATTATCACTGTCGCAGCTATATCTGCCCTTGGTGTTCTCGCCCCGCTTGAAGCTTCGGCAGGATCTTCATGCGGCGGCGCATCCTGGTATGCGCTTCACTCCAAGACAGCTTCGGGTGAACGTATGAACCCCTCGCTCCTCACCGCCGCTCACAAGTCGCTGCGCTTCGGGACCAAACTCAAGGTCACCAATGCCAAGAACGGCAAAAGCGTCGTGGTGCGCATCAATGATCGCGGCCCGTTCATCCGCGGTCGGGTGCTCGACCTTTCGAAGGCCGCCGCCCAGAACATCGGCATGATCCGGGCTGGCCATGGCAAAGTCTGCTACGAGATCATTGGCTGACGAATACCGCCACGCCCGAAACCTGAAGGTCGATCGGCCCCAGGCGCTTGCTCTTGCCGCGGTTCGCCGTTACCACGCAATCTTCTGTTCTAGGAGAGATGACATGCGTTTGGGCGGCCGCCTTGCCGGTGCAATCGAGGTTCTGGATGACATTGAGACCCGCCGCAGGCCGGTCGCGGATGCGCTGAAGGATTGGGGGCTGTCGCACCGTTTCGCGGGATCGGGCGATCGCGCCGCAATCGGCAACATCGTCTACGACGCCCTGCGGATGAAACTCTCCCATGCCTGGCTGATGGACGATGACAGTGCGTCCGCGCTCGCCCATGCGGTCCTGCTTCGCCAGTGGCACTTCACGATCGAAACGCTTGCCGCCACGCTCGATGGTGACAATTTCGCGCCGGAGCCGCTGACGCCGGCGCAATTGTCGGCTTTTGGCACCCGCTGCATCGAGGACGCGCCCCTGAACGTCCAGGGCGATATCCCCGACTGGGTACAGCCCTCATTGGAAACAGCGTTCGGTGAAGGCTGGCTGTCGGAGGCTCAGGCCCTTGCCAGGCGCCCCACGCTCGATCTCCGCGTCAATACGCTGAAGGCAACCCGCGAAAAGGTCCTGAAGGCACTGGAGCGCACCGGCGCGCAGGCCGCCGAGATTGCGCGCCACGGTATCCGGATTGCCGCCGGCGAGGGCCCGTCCCGGCTTCCGAACGTCACGGCGGAACTGTCGTTCCAGAAGGGCTGGTTCGAAGTCCAGGACGAGGGATCACAGATCGTTGCCGATCTCGTCGATCCCCGCGATGGCGATCAGGTGCTGGACTTTTGCGCGGGCGGCGGCGGCAAGACGCTGGCCATGGCAGCCGCCATGCACAACAAGGGTCAGGTGCATGCCTACGACGCCGACCGCAAGCGGCTCGCCCCCATCATCGAACGGCTGAAGCGCGCCGGGACCCACAATGTCCAGGTCCATGACGCCGTCTCCGGCATTGCCGCCATGCGCGGCCGTTTCGATCGCGTGCTCGTCGATGCGCCCTGCACCGGAACCGGTACCTGGCGCCGCCGGCCCGACACCAAGTGGCGATTGACCCCGCGCAATCTCGAAGAGCGCGTCAGTCAGCAGCGCGAAGCGCTGGCCGAGGCCGCAACCTATGTGCGTCCGGGCGGAGAACTGATCTACGTCACCTGCTCGCTGCTGCCGGAGGAAAACGACGCCCAGGTGGAGGCTTTCTGCACCACCCATGACGAGTTCGAGATCGCCCCGGCGCTGGAGACCTGGAACAAGCTCTTCGGCACGGCAAGAGCACAGCCGCGCTCCAACGGACGGACGATCACCCTGAGCCCGGCCACGACGGATACGGACGGATTCTTCTTTTGCCGCATGCAACGCAAGCCGTGATCCGGCCGGGACCGACTCTGAAAGAAAGCATCGCGGAATCGCAAAAAGTTAATCTAGACTATTTGACACCAGTTTAATTTTCATCCAAGAGGGACGGGTTCGTTTCACGCAATGGCGCTCACGCGTCAAAGGAGAGACCATGACCCGAAAACCCGTTTTGGGCGCCACTTTGGCGCTCCTGATCGCCTCGGTGACCTTCGCGACCGGCCCGGCCGTTGCCGCGCCCAATCAGGCGGCCGTGCTGAAGCACTATGCGGCCATGGCCCAGGCGAAATACGAGGATTCACTGGCGACGGCCAAGGCTCTGGACGAGGCCATCGCCGCCCTCACCGCCGGCCCGAGCGAGGAAACCCTGAAAGCGGCGCGCGCCGCCTGGATCAGGGCGCGCGTTCCCTACCAGCAGTCGGAAGTCTATCGTTTTGGCAACGCCGTCGTTGATGACTGGGAAGGCAAGGTCAATGCGTGGCCGCTGGACGAGGGCCTGATCGACTATGTCGATGCGTCCTATGGCAGCGAGAGCGACGAGAACACGCTCTATGTCGCAAACGTCATCGCCAACCCGAAGCTGAAGATCAACGGCAAGGAGGTCGACGCGACGAACCTCACGCCGGAATTCCTGTCCGGGACATTGCATGAAGCCGGCGAAATCGAAGCCAATGTCGCGACCGGATATCACGCCATCGAATTCCTGCTCTGGGGCCAGGATCTGAACGGCACCGGACCGGGTGCCGGCAATCGCCCCTATACCGATTTCGACACCAGGAATTGCACCGGCGGCAATTGCGACCGCCGTGCCGCCTATCTGAAGGCCGCCTCGGCGCTTCTCGTGTCCGACCTCGCGGAAATGGTCGCGGCATGGCAACCCGACGGCGAAGCCACGAAGGCGGTCGAAGCCGATCCGAAGGCCGGCATTTCGACGATCCTGACGGGAATGGGATCGCTCTCCTATGGGGAACTCGCCGGCGAACGCATGAAGCTCGGCGTTCTGCTGCACGACCCGGAAGAAGAGCACGACTGCTTCTCCGACAACACCCATGCCTCCCATCTCAACGATGCCATCGGCATCGTGTCTGCCTATACCGGCGAATATGTCCGCGTCGACGGCACCAAGATGTCCGGCCCGTCGCTTTCCGAACTCGTGGCGGAAAAGGACGCTGCCCTCGATGCCGAAATGAAGGACAAGCTCGGCAGGACGCTCGACGCCATGAACGCCATGGCCAAGCGCGCCGAAACGGTCGAGGCCTATGACCAGATGATCGGCGAGGGCAACGCGGAGGGCAACGCCACCGTACAGGCTGCCATCGACGGGCTGATCGACCAGACCAGGACCATCGAGCGCGTCATCGCATCGCTGGATCTTGCCGCGGTCGAGCTTGAAGGCTCCGATAGCCTGGATAATCCCAACGCCGTGTTCCAATAAGAAAAGGCGGGCCGCCGGATTCCCCCCCGTGGCCCGAATTCCGCCAATGACAGGCCTGATCTTCCGTCATAGCCGCATACTGCTCCTGACCGCTGTCTCATCCCTCGCCGGCCTGCCTACGGCGCATGCGCAAGACCAGCCGGCGAAGAGGACCGATCTTTCGCCGAAGGATGCCAAGAGGGTCGAGCAGGTCGTCAGGCCGACCGCCGACTTCTCCAAACCCGAGCCGTTCGAGCCGATGCAGGGGGGTGCTGCGACCTCGAGCTATCCGGTCAATGCCGATTCCTTTTCGCATTTCTCGTCGAACCTCACCTTTGCCGAGGAGGAGGAATTCAAGCTCGGCAATGCGCTGTTTCGAAAATTCTGGGTGTCTTCGCCCTCCTCGACGCAGGCCTCCGACGGGCTCGGCCCGCTATTCAATGCGAGGGCATGCCAGAGCTGCCACCTGAAGGATGGCCGCGGGCATCCGCCGGAAGGCAATACGGACGCGACTTCGATGTTCCTCCGTCTTGCGCGACCGGCGCGTGACGACGAGGAGGGTCAGATGATCGCCGATCTCAAGGCGCTCAACTTCCCCGATCCCGTCTATGGCGAACAACTACAGGACATGGCCGTGCCCGGTCTTGCGGCCGAAGGGCGGATGAAGATCACTTATACCGACGAAACCGTGACGCTTGCCGGAGGGGAGAAGGCCTCCCTGCGCCGGCCCCGCTATGAGGTCGGCGACCTGCAATACGGTCCTCTCGATCCCGGAACAACGCTCTCGCCGCGCATCGCCAACCCCATGATCGGTATGGGCCTGATCCAAGCGATCGCGGATGCCGATATTCTCGGCAGGGCCGACCCGGAAGATGCCGATGGCGACGGGATTTCCGGACGCGCAGCGCGCGCCCGCGACCACCGGACCGGCGAGCTGAAACTGGGCCGCTTCGGCTGGAAAGCCCAGAACGCTTCGGTCCGCGACCAGAGTTCGGGCGCCTTTGCCGGCGACATCGGTATCTCGACGCCCGACGCCCAGAGACACTGGGGCGACTGCACGCGGGCCCAAAGCAAGTGCCGCGATATGCAGCATGGCGTGCAGAAGAGGCTCGGCGATACCGAGGCACCCGATCCGGTGCTCGACCTCGTGACCTTCTACTCCGAAAACCTGGCGCTTCCGAAGCGCCGCGATGTCGATGATGCCACGGTGCTCAAGGGCAAGTCGCTCTTCTACAATTCCGGCTGCATCGCCTGTCACACGCCGAAATACGTGACGAGCCGCAAGGCCGAGAACAAGGCGCACCGTTTCCAGCTGATCTGGCCATATTCCGATTTCCTCCTGCACGACATGGGTGAGGGTCTGGCCGACGGCCAGCAGGTCGGCGATGCCGATGGCCGCGAATGGCGAACGGCGCCGCTCTGGGGCATCGGGTTGACCGACGATGTCAACGGTCACACCTTCTTCCTCCACGACGGCAGGGCGCGCAATCTGACCGAGGCCATCCTCTGGCATGGCGGGGAAGCCGAACATGCCCGAAACACCTTCGCCGCCATGGCACCCGACGAGCGGCAAGCACTGATCAGGTTCCTGGAGTCACTGTGATGCGGATTGGCCTTTCCTTCATCGCCGCGCTTTGCCTGGCTTTCCCGGCCATGGCGCAGGACCGCAGTGCCGAGATCATCCCGATGGTCATGGAAAAGGCGGTGGATGATTTTATCCGCCCCGGCTACCGCCATTTCCGCGAAACGGCCGACAATCTCCGGACATCTATGCAGGCGCTCTGCGCGGAACCCTCCGCCGGCAACCTGACGTCGGCCCGTGCGGCCTTCGACCAGACGGTTTCGGCGTGGTCGCGGATCGAGATCGTCCGTGTCGGACCCGTGATCGAAGACAACCGTTTCGAACGCATTCTCTTCTACCCCGACCGCAAAGGCACGGGCCTGAAGCAGGTGCAGGCCATCCTCGCCGCACCGGATGAAAGCGCGACCGCGGTCGAGACCCTGAAAGACAAGAGCGTCGCGATGCAGGGGCTCGGCGCTCTGGAATTCGTGCTGTTCGGTACGGGATCGGAATTCCTGGCAAATGAAAGAAACGGTTTTCGCTGTCGCTACGGCGCGGCGATCGCCGGCAATCTCCTGCGGCTCGGCGGCGAACTTGCCGATGAATGGGACGAGCCCGACGGCATACAAGCGGCCTGGAAACACCCCGGCCCGGACAATCCGGTCTTCCGCGACGGCCGCGAGGCGATCACCGCCCTGCTCGGTATTCTCGTTCACAGCGCGGAAGCCATTCGCGACCAGCGGATCGAGACCTTCTACAAGGGCAAGGAAAACAAGGCCTTCCCCCGGCAGGCGATCTATTGGCGTTCCGGCAATACCTGGAACTCGATCCACGGCAATCTCGAAGGCCTTCGCACCTTGCTTGAGCAGTCGGACATGGTCGCCCTGCTTGACGAGGATTCCCGTTCGGTCGTCGCCTCCATCGATTTCGTCATCAAGTCCCTGATCCGGGTGACCGAGGACATGAACCCGGATATCGAGGCGGCCGTCGCCGACGAGGCCGAGCGCGCCAGGCTCGATTTCCTGCTGCTCAACAGCAAGGACCTGATCTTGCGGCTGAGCGACGAATTCGGCGGCGCAATCGGACTTGGGGCGGGCTTCTCCTTCTCGGACGGGGACTGACCATGACGCGGAGCGTGCTGATCGACAGGCGCATCTTCGTCAAGGCAGCGGGCGCGGCCTTCCTCGCCGCGCTTGCGCCGCGCGGAGCTCTCGCGCTTGAACGCGCCGACGCCATCTTCGCTTCCGGCTATCGCGCTCCCGATGGCTCGTTCGGTCTCGCCCTCCTCAGCGAACGCGGCGAATGCGTTGCCGGCATCGACCTTCCCGGGCGCGTTCACGGCCTTGGCTTCTGCCCCGCCACCGGTAAAGCCGTCGCCTTCGCCCGCCGGCCGGGAACCTTTGCAGTCGTCTTCGACGCCAGGGGAAGCTCGCAACCTGTTGTCCTCGCCTCAGGAGAGAACCGGCACTTTTTCGGTCATGGGCATTTTTCGCCCGATGGCAGACTGCTCTATGCCAGCGAGAACGACTTCGACAACAATTGCGGCATGATCGGACTTTACGACGCCCGTGACGGATTTCGCAGAATCGGCGAGTTTCCGGCCCATGGCATCGGCACCCATGACATGACGGTCAGCGATGACGGACGCCTGTTGATCATCGCCAATGGCGGCATCGCCACCCATCCGGATTTTGGGCGCACCAAGCTCAATCTCGACCATATGGAGCCCTCGCTGGTAATCGCCGATGCCGCAACCGGGGCGCTGATCGAGAAACACGTGCTGCCCCCATCGCTTCGCCGGCTCTCGACCCGGCATCTCGATATCGGCACAGACGGGCGCGTCTGGTTCGCCTGCCAGTACGAAGGAGCGCGCAACGACCTGCCGCCGCTGATCGGGCATTTCGGCAAGGGTGAGGACATTTCCTTCGTCGGGCTGCCGGAAGACACCACCATCGGCCTTGCCAATTATGTGGGCGCGATCGCGGTCAACCGGCGTGAAGGACTTGTCGGGATCACCTCGCCCAAGGGCGGGCTCGCCGTCACGCTGGATGCGAAGACCGGTACAGTGGTCCATGAGCAGCGGATTGCCGATGCTGCCGGCATCGCACCCGGCGCAGGGGGCTTTGCCGTTTCCTCCTATGGCGGGTGTTTCGCGGCCACGCAAAGCCCCGTCGCATGGGACCAGCACATTGTTCGCCTTGCCCTTGGCAGATGACGCACGCGCGCTATCTCTTTCTCCATGCGAAAGATCCTGACCCATTTCGTCTTCATTGCGCTCGTCGTCGGGCTTGGCATCATTTCCGGGCTCTCCAATATGCCGGGCGACTGGTATCAATCGTTGCAGAAGCCGTTCTTCAACCCGCCGGGCTGGATCTTCGCGCCGGTCTGGACCGTGCTCTATATCCTGATCGGCATCGCCGGCGCCCGGACATGGGACAAGGCACCGGCTTCTGCGGCCATGCAGTTGTGGTTCGGCCAGATGATTTTCAATTTCCTCTGGTCGCCCGCGTTTTTCGGTCTCCAGAGCCCGGCCATGGGCCTCTTGGTGATCGTGCCGCTTCTTGGGCTGATCCTCGCCTTCATCTGGCAAGCCCATCCGGTCGATCGGCCTGCGAGCCTCCTGTTCCTGCCCTATGCGGCATGGGTTGGTTTCGCCACTCTGCTCAACGCATCTCTCTTCCTTCTCAACTGATTTATCCATTCGTTCCGCTTGCGTGCCGAATGAGGGCATGCCAATTTCGCGGTTGCGAGAGGACAAGTAATAATGAGCGATATCAATAGCGGGGATGTCCGCGAGCGTATCCGGGAGAGCTTTGCGCGCCAGGGCGCCATGCACACGCTCGGCGCGGAACTCACCAGCGTCAGCCAGGGCGTCGTCGAGATCGAAATGCCCTTCGACGAGAAGCTGACGCAGCAGCACGGCATCCTGCATGCCGGCGTGATTTCGGCCGCGCTCGATACCGCCTGCACCTATAGCGCCTATACGATGATCGGGCCCGACGTCTCGCTGCTGACGATCGAGTTCAAGGTCAACCTGATGTCGCCCGGCAAGGGCGAGCGTTTCCTGTTTCGTGGCGAGATCACCAAGCCCGGCTCCACCATCATCGTGGCCGACGGACGCGGCTACGCCATCGGCGACGGCCCGGCCAAACTGATCGCCTCGATGACCAGCACCATGATGGTCGTGCGTGGACGCGAAGGAATATCCGGGTGAAATTCGAACTCAAATCCGTCTCCGGAAAGTCCATCCTGTTCGTGATGGCGGTCGACGCGGAATATGGTCCGTTCCTGCGCTCGCGCATTACCCCGCTGATGACCGGCGTCGGTCCGGTCGAAGCGGCCGTGACCCTGACGCGGGCAGTCTCCACTCTCGAGGCCGGCGGCAAGATGCCGGATCTTGTCGTCTCGCTCGGCTCGGCTGGCTCGAACCGTCTGGCGCAGACGGAAATCTACCAGGTAGCTTCAGTCTCCTACCGCGACATGGACGCTTCGCCGCTCGGTTTCGAGAAGGGGCGAACGCCGTTTCTGGACTTGCCGGCGGTCATCGAACTGCCGCTGCGCATTCCGGGCATTCCGGAAGCAAGCCTTTCGACCGGCGCCAACATCGTATCCGGCGACGCCTATCATTCGATCGACGCCGACATGGTCGATATGGAGACCTTCGCGGTGTTCCGCGTCTGCGACGCCTACAAGCTGCCGCTGATCGGGCTTCGGGGTATTTCAGATGGCAAGGACGAACTCCGGCACGTCGGCGACTGGACGGAATATCTGCATGTTATCGACCAGAAGCTCGCGGCTACCGTGGATGACCTGTTCGGCGCAATGGAAGACGGCGTATTCTGGTTCTAGAGCGAGACGGAAGACGCGAAATTTTCGCGTCCCGGGGCAATTCTGAGATTGCCAGAACGGGCGGTTTTCTTTAAAGGCTCGACATGACCCAGACAGCACATCCCGACAGCGTTCTCATCATCGATTTCGGAAGCCAGGTAACGCAGCTGATCGCCCGGCGCGTTCGCGAGGCAGGCGTCTATTGCGAGATCGTTCCCTTCCAGACCGCCGAAAGTGCTTTTTCCCGGTTGAAGCCCAAGGCTGTCATCCTCTCGGGAAGCCCCGCATCGACCCTGGAGGAAGGAAGCCCGCGCGCGCCACAGATCATTTTCGACAGCGGCGTGCCGATCTTCGGCATCTGCTACGGCCAGCAGACCATGTGCATGCAGCTCGGCGGCAAGGTCGAGGGCGGACATCACCGCGAGTTCGGCCGCGCCTTCCTCGAGATCGACAAGGAATGCCCGCTGTTCGAAGGGCTCTGGTCGGCGGGATCGCGCCATCAGGTGTGGATGTCCCACGGTGACCGCGTCACCGCCATTCCGCCGGGCTTCGAGGTCGTCGCCACCTCGTCCAACGCGCCGTTCGCCTTCATCGCCGACGAGAAGCGCAAGTATTACGCCGTACAGTTCCATCCGGAAGTGGTTCACACCCCGGACGGCGCCAAGCTGATCGCCAATTTCATCCACAAGATCGCCGGCATCAAGGGCGACTGGACGATGTCGGCCTACCGCGCCAAGGCCGTTCAGGCCATCCGCGACCAGGTCGGCGACAAGCGCGTCATCTGCGCGCTGTCGGGCGGCGTCGATTCATCCGTCGCGGCCCTTTTGATCCACGAGGCGGTCGGCGATCAGCTGACCTGCATCCTCGTCGACCACGGCCTGATGCGCAAGAACGAGGCGGCCGACGTGGTCGCCATGTTCAAGGAACACTACAACCTGCACCTCATCCACGTCGACGCGGTCGACCGCTTTGTCGGCGAGCTCGAAGGTGTTTCCGACCCGGAGACCAAGCGCAAGATCATCGGCCGGCTCTTCATCGAGACCTTCGAGGACGAGGCGAAGAAGCTCGGCGGCGCCGACTTCCTCGGTCAGGGAACGCTCTATCCGGACGTAATCGAATCCGTCTCGTTTACCGGGGGCCCATCCGTGACTATCAAGTCGCACCACAATGTGGGCGGCCTGCCGGAACGCATGAACATGCAGCTCGTCGAGCCGCTGCGCGAGCTCTTCAAGGATGAGGTGCGCGTTCTCGGCAAAGAACTGGGCCTGCCGGACAGCTTCATCGGCCGCCATCCCTTCCCGGGTCCGGGCCTTGCCATCCGCTGCCCGGGCGGCGTGACCCGCGAGAAGCTCGACATCCTGCGCGAAGCCGACGCCATCTATCTCGACGAGATTCGCAAGGCCGGTCTCTACGACGCCATCTGGCAGGCCTTTGCCGTGCTCCTGCCGGTGCAGACCGTCGGGGTCATGGGCGATGGCCGCACCTACGAATTCGTCTGCGCGCTGCGCGCCGTGACTTCGGTCGACGGCATGACCGCCGACTTCTACCATTACGACATGGAATTCCTCGGCCGCGCCGCCACCCGCATCATCAACGAGGTGCGCGGCATCAACCGTGTCGTCTACGACGTCACCTCGAAGCCGCCCGGAACGATCGAGTGGGAATGAAGGCTCGCTTTTCCCGGGGAAGGAAATCCCGCGGCGCCATGCCCGAAACCTGAATGTCGATCGGCCCTAGTCGATGATTTCAGCACCTTCTGTCTTCGAGCGGTCGACGTTAGCCTTCATCTGCTGTAGCTGCTCAGTCGAGTGACCCCGCCATTTTGTCACTTCGGCGACAATTCGCAGCGGATCGCGGGAGCGATACGATAGCGTTGGATTTCCAGGAAACTTCTTGTCTGTCAGGTTCGGGTCGTCCTCGATTGGCCCGGTTGGCTCCACGACATAGATGCGCTCTCGCCCACTGCCTGCCGCAAGCTCAGCGCCCCAGATCGCGGCATCAAGCGTACCTGAAAAATACACCCAGGATAACGGCTTGGCTTCAGTGAAGTTGGACTGGTAGCCGACGGCGATCAGATCTCCGGGTTCGAGATTTGCGCGTGTCCCATGAAAAAACTGGCGGGTAAAAACGCTGGCTGTGTTTGTCATAGGTCTATGGCTCCTTCTGACGAATCGAGGGCGGTGTTCATGCGATAGGCACCCAGCTTGCTGCAAGCCCCATATCGGGCTAGATAATGATACTGGCAAGGGCTCCGATTTCCGGCGGCAGGTGCTGCTCGAGACTTGCGGCGGTCCTCACCATTTCGCCCGACAAAGCTGATGCAGGTCAATGCAACTTGCCGTGCCTGCGCCCTATGATTACCCTCATCAAAGAGACGGACATCGATTACGGGAGGCCAACATGAGATGGCAGGTCGAGCGGGTCGAGAGCTTCATTCGCAGAATAAGCGCCAAGGCATCTCTCTCTTTCATTGCGGCCATCATCGTCCTCTGCACGAGCATCTGGGGTTTGACCCCGGCTCTGGCCGATCGGGATAATCCGCAGCGTGAAAGAGGGGCGTGCGAAGGAGCCTATCCCGGGTGGCTGCGCGGAATTGTCGATGGTTATAACGATTTGTCCAAGAGCCCCGTTGAAAACCCCTCGAACCTATTGCTGAAGGTCCCCACTCCGGCAGCGCTCCCCAAGGGCGACGCGCGCCTCGGTTTTGGCGACGGATTGCAGGAAGGTTTCAAACTGGGGGTCGCTTACGGGGTGGAGTTGGGAAAGGCGGCGCGCACGCGCGACAACGTTTCCCAAAAGATGGCCGATCTGACGGCACAATTCCAAGCCTACATACAAACACACTGTGTCGAGCCTGCCGCCGCATTGAACTGGGACACGACTTTTATGAATGACAGGGGCACCTCGACCGTCTCCAGCCTGAACGAGGCCCGGCTCGTCATGCATCTTGCGGCCAATGCCAATCAGATGGCAATCCAAGCCGAAAACCTGGCCCAAGAAGCCAAGGAGGCCGAGGCAAAGGGGGACCAGGCGGTGGTCACGGCGTTGAAAGCCGGTGCGCAGTCCTCTGCGCAGACTGCAGCGAATTTTGCCCAGATGGCCAAAAGCCATGCGGCCACCGGCCGCGAGGAAGCAGTCCAGGCCATCATAGATGCGCAGGCCGCCGCCGACAGGGCCAAGAAAGCCGCCGACAGCATCGGCGGTTAGTCGTGGACGCCGACGCGGCTGGCTGCACCGGCCGTGTTGCCGCCTTCAAGCTTCGCAAGCGGCATCGCGTCGGCCGGCGCGCTAGGTGTCGGCATGGGCCGAATCGTCCGCATCCTGCGAAAAAATGACCACGGTGTATGGCCCGATACTGATTTTTCCGGAGCAGGTTAGCCCGTCGGCCGCTTCTTCCTGGGCCTCCACATCAGGCGTGGGATGATTGGCAAAATTCGGGCCGTAGTTGTACGAATCGCTGTTGAATCGTGTTTTCCATAATCCAGGCCGCGGAAAACCGATGACATAATCATCCCAGTTTTGATTCATCATATTCACCACCACAATGACGCTGTCGGTGGGTCCTTGTTTGTCCCAGCGATGGAACGCGATGACCTTGGCCTGATCGTTGGAATGATAGATATGAATATTTCCACCGCACAGCCCGCGCGTCACGCCCGACAGATTGCGCCGCAGGGCGATCAGATCCCGGTACATTCCGAGAATGCCGTGTTCGTCCTCGGCCCGGGACCAGTCGATAGCGACTTTATCCCGGAACCAGCAGTCTTCCAGAATCTCCTGCCCTTCGAAGATCATCGGGATACCGGGCGAGGTGAGAACAAGAGCACCGCCCAATGTAGAGCGTTTCTTGGAAAACCAGCTGTCGACCTTGCCTGGCCAGATCTCCTCGGGCACGCGGGCACTGCCATTGGCGACCTCGTCGTGCGACTCGGTAAAAATGACTCTGCGGAAAAAATCCAGGTCGTAGCGATACTCAATCGCTCTTCTGACTGCCCCCAGGTCGCGGGATTGATCGTCACGGGCAATAATGGCCTGGCGAACGGGGTTCACAAATTCGCTATCCCATTGCGCATTGAAGCCGGCGCCGCCCGCCCCCACGTCTTTGGTGACCCAGGCGTTATCATGCATACCCTCGGCGATGCTGATTTTGCCGGGGAACCGTTGCCTGATTTCTTCATTGATCCACTGCATCAGGCTCCAGCCTTCGGGAATCTCGGTGGGAGCGTGTCCGTCCTTGCCCTCGATATTGCGGATATAAGGAACTGCGTCCCAGCGCAAACCGTCGGCGTGGTATTCCTCGAACCACATCAGGGCGTTATCGCGCAGATACTGGCGCACTTCGCCCCGGCCATAATCGGGGCGTGTCTCGCCCCACGGCGTGGTCGATCGGCGGTCATTGAAAAAGTAGATTCCCCCTTTCTCATTCTCGCTCCAGCCGTCGAACTGCCACAAATCGAGATCGGAAGGGCCAAAGTGGTTGTAAACGACATCCACGATGACAGCCATGCCATGCGCGTGAGCCGCTTTGACAAATTGCTTGAATGCGTCCGGCCCGCCGTAAATGCTTGAGATGGCAAATGGATGAGACGGATTGTAACCCCACGAAAAGTCGGTTGGAAACTCCGCGATCGGCATCACCTCCACAGCATTGATCCCCAATTTTTGAAGATGGGGAAATTTTTCCATGGCGCTTTCAAACGTACCCGGCCGCCCTGCTTCCTTGGCGTTGAAGGTGCCTATATGCATCTCATAAATGACGAGCTCGTTTCCCGTGGCCATCTGAAAGTTCTCGTCACCCCAGTCGAAGGCCTTGGGATCATAGACAACCCCATTGCCAGCTGAGTTGGTCACCTTTCTGGCATAGGGGTCGATGCGTGAGAGGACGCCCTTGGGACCATGGATCAAGTACTTGTATTCATCTCCTGTCTTTGCCCCTGAGACATCAGCCGACCAATAACCGTTCTCCTCGCTGGCCAGAGGTGTCGCGGCGTCGCTCCAGTCATTGAAGGTTCCGGTCACGTAAACCCTTTCGGCATTGGGCGCCCATACGCGGAAGGTTACGCCGCCTGCGCCCGGTATGGCTCCCATTCCCGGGTGATCGATCGCGGCATCTGTTTTTTCTGACACTCTCTTCTCCTCAAGGCAGGGCTACAAAGGTCGAGGCACTTCCGCACAATGGATCGTGTCCCACGGCGCAGTTGTCGTTGACGGCGTTGGCCGCCGTTCTCTCCGGCAAGGGCCGGGTTGATCAACGTGCCGCGGCGGGCAGGTCGAGGGTATCATCGCTCAACTGGCCGACGCTTTCCAGAGACGGATCTTCGTCGCGGCAGGAATATCTGCTCCGTCAGATCAATGCGTTATGATCGCTCAAAACAATCGAGTGGGAATGATGGATATCGAAGCATGCAGGAGCCCCAGGAAGCTCACCGCCTGCTGAGGTATTTCATGCCGGTATCGCACATGACGGTCACGATGGTCGCGCCGGGCTTCAGGCGCTGCGCGAGCTTCAGGGCGGCGGCGACATTGGCGCCCGTGGACGTTCCGGCAAAGAGCCCTTCCTCCCGCGCCAGCCGGTCGGCCATTTCGCGCGCCTCCTCCGTGGAAACCCGCTCGATCCCGTCGGCAATGTCCGGCCGCCAGAGCGGAACGACATATCCCGCGCCGATCCCGTCGATCTTGTGGGCTCCCGTCCGACCACCGGAAAGCACCGGGGATTCGGAGGGCTCGACCGCCACGATGCTGATGTCCTCGTTGCGGCGGCAAAGCGCTTCTGCCGTGCCCCGAAGAGACGCGGCGGTACCGACGCTCTGGACAAAGCCATCGACCTGCCCGCCGGTTTGCAGCCAGATCTCCTCCGCCATTCTGTGATAGGCCGAAATCTGGTCCCGGTTGTTCATCTGGTCGGTCCAGAACGCCCCGGTGTCCGCCGCGACGAGGCGCGCCGCCTCGATCATGTCGCGGGTCAGCTTTTCCGTCATACGCCCGCCGTCGCTCGCTACGACCTGCAACTTCGCCCCCAGGACCTTCATATGTTCCAGCTTTTCCCGGGCAAAGGCGTCCGATGTCACGATGTGAAGGGGATATTGCTTCACCGCACAGACCAGAGCCAGCGAAACGCCGGTGCTGCCGCCGGTATACTCGACCACCGAACCACCCGCTTCCAGACGCCCGTCCGCTTCCGCCGCCTCGATCATGGCGAGCGCCATCCGGTCCTTCATGCTGCCGGTCGGATTCTCGCTTTCGACTTTCAAAAGGATGCTGGATCCGTTTTCCGGCACGACGTTGCGCAAGGGCACAAGGCTGGTATTGCCGATGCCATCGAGAATGCTGGTCCGCAATCCGTTCATGAGGTCTCTCCGCTTTCCCGATGCCGCTCGAGCCAGATTTTCAGCGCGGCGGCATTGTTTCGCTGCTCGTCACGGGCGGCATAAAGCAGGGTCGCCGGCCCCTTCCGCAGCAGGTCCAGCAGTTCCCGCGCGGCGGCCTGAGCGGCAGCGCCTTCCATCTCGCTAAAGTAGGCGGCGCAAAATGCATCCCAATCCGCCGGCTTGCCGTGGAACTGCTTGCGCAAGGCACCGCTCGGGGCGATGTCCCGCAGCCAGAGATCGATCCCCGCCTTCTCCTTGGAAATCCCGCGCGGCCAAAGCCGGTCGACGAGTATACGGGTCCCGTCGCCGGCACCCGGCGGCTCATAGACGCGCTTCAGCGCAAGTTCCATCGCCCAGTCTCCACGTTCAATTCGCCCGGTCGCGGCTCTCTCATCCTGCCTGTGGCCCTTCCATGACCTTCATTCCATGTATATACATAGAATTATGAACACACGAAAGCAACAGCCCAAGACGCTACGCACGGACGCCCGCGCGCTGGTTGACACCTGCGCCGGCTGGAACAGCCGATTGGCGGCACGACGTATCAGCAATTTCCTCGACCGCGAGATGGCAGCCGCCGGCCTCACCGTCACTCAGGTCGGCCTGATGGCGCAGATCGCCGCCATGACCGACGACACGCTGGGCGCACTTGCCAGACGCTCCGGCCTCGAGCAATCGACCCTGTCACGCAATCTGCGCACCCTCGAAAACGCAGGGCTGATCGAAATCGCCGTGGTCGAGACGGATCTCAGGCGTCGCGCCGTATGGCTCACCGAGACCGGGGCCCGACAGCTCGACGCAGCCATCCCGATCTGGCGCGACGCGCACGCCAGGCTGTCCCGACTGATCTCCCCTGACCTGGCAGCTCAACTGGCCGAGCAGACCGAGATACTCGCCGGCACCTGAGCGCCCCCCAGGGCCTGCTGGCGACCGGTCCCCCAACCTCCATCTGCCTGTTGACGAAGGGTGCCAACCAATGATAGTAATTACTCACTATCTTTCAGATTGGCCAACCGCATGTCACGAAAGCAGCTTCCAGCCGAAGAACGTCGCGCCCAAACCGTCGAGGCGGTTGTCGAGCTCGCTGGCGTCCGGAACCCCAGCGAGATCACGACCGATGCGATCGCCAAGCACATGAACCTGACGCAGGGTGCGCTGTTTCGCCACTTCCCGAACAAGGACGCGATCTGGCGTTCGGTCATGGAGTGGGTGAAGGGCCGGTTGTTGGACCGCATCGACCGCGCGGCCGCGGAGGCGCGAACGCCGCTTGAGGCGCTGCGCGCCATGTTCATGAGCCATGTCGAGTTCCTGATCGAGCATCCCGGCGTTCCACGGATGATGTTCGGCGAGTTGCAGCGGGCCGAACCTACGCCCGCCAAGAATATCGCTCGCGCCCTGATGCAGAGCTATGCGGAGCGGATCGCGCGCAAGCTCGAGGAAGGCAAGAGCGCCGGAGACGTCGCGGCCGAGACAAGCACCAACGCGGCGGTCATGCTGTTCATCGGGACTATCCAGGGTTTGGTCATGCAATCCCTGCTCTCGGGCGACATCGAGCTCATTCGCAAGGATGCCGGCAATGTCTTCGAGATCTATATGCGCGGAATCAGCCGATGACCCTCGCTTCGAACGCCTCAAACCGGGAGTGATATCCAAGAAAATGCCCCAAGGTTCAGGAATGCGTATTGCCGGCATTGTCGCCGGTGCCATTGCCGTCATATTCGGCCTGCTGACAATCTTTTCCGGGGGCCAGGCGCTCTTCGGCAACGAGGCCGCACGGGCCGCGGTCGGCGCAGCCGTGCCCTTCGTCCTGTGGTTCAATTTCGGGGCGGGCTTTGCCTATGTCGTCGCCGGCATCGGCCTGCTGATGCGCGCCGGCTGGGCCGCCCGGCTCGCGGCACTGATTGCGGGCGCCACCGTCCTTGTGGCTCTCGCCTTCGCGGTCCATGTCTTTTCGGGCGGGGCATACGAGATGCGGACAGTCGGGGCGATGGCCTTGCGCAGCCTCGTCTGGATCGTCATCGCGGTCGTCGCCCGGCGCACGCCCCTCAAGCTCGGTTGAACACCATGGAAAAACCTCGCGACCCGCAAGACAATAGCCTCCCGGCCACCCCTCCGGCAGCCGGGCGGCGCGCCCGCTCGTTCCTTCGCAAACCCGTTGTAAAATACCCCTTGGCGGCAGCCGGGATCGTCGCGCTCGCTGTATTCGGTTCCCAGTTCTACAAGAATCGTCCCATCCCGGTCGAGGTCGCCGCGATCGAGCGCAATGTCCCCGTTCGCGTCTTCGGTCTGGGTACGGTCGAGGCGCGCGTCATGTCGAAAATCGGCTTCGAGGTGGGCGCGACACTGGTCGAGCTCAACGCCGACCATGGCGACCGCGTCAGGAAGGGTGATGTCCTTGCGCGTCTCAACCTCGGCGAACAGGAAGCCAAGGTCGCGAAAGCGAAAGCTGCCTTGATCAGTATGGAAGCGAATATCGAGAGGGCCAAGGCCGGCCTTGAGAAGACGCGCGCCATTCTCCTGCAGAAACAGGAAGCCAACCTGCGCACACAGGCGCTGGTCGGACGCAATGTCGTCTCCCGCGAGACGGCCGAGGAAGCCCAGCGCGAAGAGGACGTGGCGAAGGCGGATGTCTCGGTGGCGCAGAGCGAGATCGATGTCGCCAAAGCCTCCCTTACCGACGCCCGGGCCCAGCTGCAATTCGAGGAGACGATGCTCCGGCACCGCACGCTTGTGGCGCCTTACGACGCGATCGTGATCGAGCGCCAGAAGGAGCTTGGCACCGTCGTCAAGGCCGGCGACCCGATCTTCACCCTGATCGCGGACCAGAGCTATTGGGGCCTCGCCTATGTCGACGAGGCGCTTGCCGGCTTCATCCGGGAGGGGCAGCACGTCGATGCCCGCCAACGCTCGCGCCCGCAGGATACGTTCACGGGACGGGTCGAACGGATCAGCCTGGAGAGCGACCGCGTGACCGAGGAAAGGCGGGTCTTCATCAAGGGCGATAATCCGCCGGACCAGATCTATCTCGGAGAACAGGTGGAGTTCTGGATCACGGTCGCCACCCTCGATTCCGCACTCCTCGTGCCCGAGGCAGCGGTACAAGGCTACGATGGTATGCAGGGCAAGGTCTGGACGGTTGAATCCGGACAATTGCAGCTCACGCCCGTGACGTTCCGTCACCGCACGGAGGATGCGCGGCTCGAGATTGTCAGCGGCGTGCCGGAAGGTGCGCAAGTCGTGACGCGCGTCGAAAGTGGTTTCCACGAGGGCCGCATGGTGCGCGTAGCCGGGACACAAGAGAAATGAATCTTGCCTATCGCGACATCCGGCACAGCCTGGGACGCTTCCTTCTGACCTGCGTGGGCCTCGGTCTGCTGCTTGGCGTCGTACTGGCGATGATCGGCATCTACCGCGGCCTTGTGGTCGACGCCCTCACCATAGCGCGCGCTCCTGCCGTCGATCTTTGGGTGGTGGAAGCCAACACGCGCGGCCCCTTCGCGGAGGCTTCGCGCATCCCCGGCGATGTTCGCGAGACCGTTGCCCGTATGGCCGGTGTCGCGACGGCAGGCAGCATCACCTACCAGACCGTCGAGGCTGAGTATCGCGGTGGCAAGCTCAGGCTCTATGTGATCGGCTACGAGCCGACGCGCCCCGGCGGACCACCGGAAATCGCTGTCGGTCGCGGGATCGGACGCAGTCACTACGAAATGGTGGCCGATATATCCAGCGGGCTCGCTGTCGGAGACCGTATCGCGCTCGGCCGTCACACGTTCACCATCGTCGGCCTGACCCGGCATCAGGTCAATTCGGGCGGCGACCCGGCGACCTACATCACGCTCTCGGATGCGCAGAAACTGCAATTCGACCTTTCCCCTCCCGCAGCGCGCATACAGCTTGCGCGCGGTAGCGGCGGCGCCAGCAGTGATAATGTCAACGCCGTCGTGGCCCGCCTCCAGCCCAATGCGTCGCCCGATGCCGTTGCAGAATCGGTCCGGCGCTGGAAACATCTCTCGGCCATCACACAGGAGGCGCAGGAGACCATTCTGACACGTTCGCTCGTTGACCGGGCCCGACGCCAGATCGGTCTCTTCACCTCGCTCCTGCTTATCGTTTCGGCGGTGATCATCGCGCTCATCATCTATACGATGACGATGGAGAAGTTGAAGCAGATCGCCACGCTCAAGCTGATTGGCGCACCGGACAGCACCATCGTCGGCATGATCGTCCAGCAGGCGCTGGCGCTCGGCGTCATCGGCTTCACGATCGGCGCCACGCTGATCCTCAACATCAAGGATTACTTTCCGCGCCGCGTCGTGCTCGAACCAGACAACATCCTGACGCTCGGAGCGATCGTATTTGCCGTCTGCTTGCTGTCGAGCGCGCTGGGCGTTCGCGTGGCGCTCAAGGTGGATCCGGCGACGGCGCTCGGAGGCTGACATGACGAATGTGACCGACATCGCCCCCCTCGTGCGGCTCGAAGGCATCTCCAAGCACTTTGGCGAAGGGGAAACCCGCGTCGACGCCTTGCGCAACGTTTCAATCGATATTCACCCCGGCGAGGTCGTCGCGCTTCTCGGTCCCTCCGGATCGGGCAAGACGACGCTCCTCAACGTCATCGGCTGCATCATCAATCCGTCCTCGGGGTCGATGGAGCTCGATGGTGAACGCGTCGTCGACAACGGTCGCTGGCTGCGCTCCAATCTGCGGCAATTGCGCCTCGACAAGATCGGCTTCATCTTCCAGTTCCACAACCTCATCCCGTTCCTTGATGCGACCGACAACGTTGCCCTGGTGCTGCAACTGACCGGAATGGACGCCACGCCTGCGAAGCGGCGCGCCCATGAGCTCCTCGACTATCTCGAAGTCGGCCACCGGAAGAACTCTATGCCGGCAAAACTGTCGGGCGGCGAGGCGCAGCGCGTGGCGATCGCCCGCGCGCTCGCCAACCAGCCCCGTATCATCCTCGCGGACGAACCGACCGCGGCGCTCGATTCCAAACGCGCCGGGATCGTCATGGATCTGCTGCGCAAGGTCGCCGTCGAGCACGATGCGGCCATCATCGCCGTCACCCACGACGAGAAGATATTCGACCGCTTCGACAAGATCTTCAGCCTGCGCGACGGCCGGCTGGAGGATTCGGACATCATTCCGGATCAGTCCCACACAGGCACCTGATCGCACCCCTCCACGCCGTTCACCCGCCTGCGCAATCAGCCCTTCGATGCAGGAGTTGCTCCATGCTCCCAAGATCGCATTATAACATTCTCACAAGATGAGTATATTATAATAATATAAAATATAGCGTCGCTGGATTGAACGATGCAATGTTGCTTAGACCACCAGCCGTTTTGCTGCACTCGCACACTATCTTTGACAGCTCTTATAATACTCTCGCCGTCTGCTCTTCCGGAACTCACGCTTTGTAAACCAATTCATATTAATTTTCATATTTAACGGAGCGATAACCATCTTTTTCTTCGCCCGTTCCTTTTCTTTTTTAGAACTTTTGGCGAGGAGAGCCGCCGTGAATATGATTGCCGAACAGTCCAGACCTGCCCCGGCCCAACACAAGGCCGACCGTCCCCACCCAACCTCTGGCGACAGCGATACGATCGAACGCCGCCTCGAATTCATGCAGATCGAAGAGCGCGACCTGCAGAGCATCCGCTCGCTGAAATCGATCGTCGAAAGGGAATTGCCACTCGGCCTCGACAAGTTCTACGCGCAGCTTCGCAAGACGCCCGAAGTCAGCCGTTTCTTCAATTCCGAGGCGCATATCGACCGTGCCAAAGGCGCGCAAACGGGCCACTGGAGCAATATCTCCAGCGGCAACTTCAACACCGACTATGTCGCGAATGTCCGTACCATCGGACAGGTTCATGCCCGGATCGGTCTTGAGCCACGGTGGTATATCGGCGGCTATGCCATCGTGCTCGACCACCTGATCCAGCAGGTCGTGAGGGAAGTCTTCCCGAAGAAGTCGCTGATCGGCAAGCGTCACATGGAGGCCGAAGAGGCAGGCAAGGCGCTCGGCAATCTCGTCAAGGCGGTCATGCTCGACATGGACCTGGCAATCTCGGTCTATATCGATGAGGCCGAAGCCGCAAAGCAGAAGGCGCAAGCCGAGGCCATCGCGTCCGAACGGGCGCTCGTCAGCAATATTTTCGGCACCGCCATGGCGCGCATCGCCGCGAAGGACCTGACCCATTGCATGAGCGAGGACGTACCGGACGCCTATCAGTCCGTCTGCAACGATTTCAACGATGCCGTTCAGCAACTCTCGGAAACGATCGGGCGGATTGCGGGCGGCACACAGCAAATCCGCGCGAGCACCGGGGAAATCCAGACGGCCTCCGAAGACCTGGCCAAGCGCACGGAACGCCAGGCAGCTTCGCTTGAGGAATCGGCCGCGTCACTCGAGGAAATAACGACGACCGTGAATGATGCGAGCCGGCGTGCCGACGAAGCCGGAAAGCTGGTGGAGAAAATGAGAGACGGTGCCCAGCGGTCCGGCGAGGTCGTCAAGCGCGCCGTTTCGGCGATGGATGCAATCGAGACCTCTTCCAGTGAAATCAGCAACATCATCGGCGTCATCGACAGCATCGCCTTCCAGACCAATCTGCTCGCACTCAATGCGGGCGTGGAGGCGGCGCGCGCGGGAGATGCCGGAAAGGGTTTTGCGGTTGTCGCCCAGGAGGTGCGCGAACTGGCGCAGCGCTCGGCGCAGGCCGCCCGTGAGATCAAGACGCTGATCACGAATTCCGGCGAACAGGTCCGCAACGGTGTCGCCCTCGTCGGCGAAACCGGACAGGCGCTCGAGGTCATTGCTTCCGAGGTGATTGAACTCAATCAACATATCGGGGCAATCGTTCAGTCGGCGCGCGAACAGGCCACGGCGCTGAAGGAAATCAATACCGCAATCGGCAGCATGGATCAGGCGACCCAGCAGAATGCAGCGATGGTCGAGCAATCGACGGCGGCCACCCATTCGCTTGCTGGCGAAGTGTCGAGGATCGTGGACATGGTTCAGGAGTTCAATGTCGCCGACAGGCACAGGGGCCTCGCCGCCCTTCCAGAACCGGTCTCTCCTGCCCGGCCGCCCGTCTCTGCGGGCACTACTGCCGAGCCCCAGGCGAACCATGCGCCGGTACAGGTGATGAAGAAGCGACTGGCGCAGGCATTCGGGAGTGAGGGAAAGTCCGCCGCTGCCGCCGCGAACTGGGAGGAATTCTAGCTGGGCGGGGCGGTGCCTCCGGACCTGATTGGCAACCAATATCCTCTTCAATCACGCCGCGTATAGATCAGTCATTCCTTAGATATCCTAGTTATACAAAAGGTACTTTCTTGTGAGCGCCGCAATAAATCCCAGTGCCGAGGCATATGTAGACGACGACATACTCCGCAAGATCGTCCTTGAAATGGACGACGGGATCATCGCCATCGACGCCAGCAGCACCATCCTCTTCTGCAACCGTTCCGCGGAAGCCCTGTTCCTGGCCCGCGAAGGCAGCCTTGTGGGCAAGTCGCTCGACTGTCTTCTTCCCCCGCGCTTCAGGCGAATGCATGCGCACCATCTGTCGGACTTTCACGACGGCCCGGTCGATGCACGCTACATGGGCAGCCGGCGCGCATCCATCGTGGGATTGCGCGCCGATGGCACCGAGGTCCATCTGGGCGCCACGATCCTGCGCACGAGCGGCCCGAACGGACCAGTCTTCATCGCGGTCATGCGGGATCTGACAGAACGGCTGAACCACCAGAGCGCGCTCGAACGCCTGGCCAATACCGATCCGCTGTCGGGCATATACAACCGCCGGGCCTTCACCAGTCTGGCGAAGGAGGAGCTGTTGCGAAGCCGACAGGCGGGACTGCCGGCATCGATCATCCTGTTCGACCTCGATCACTTCAAATCCGTGAACGACAATCACGGCCACGACGTCGGCGATACGGTGATCTGCGAATTCACCAATCTCATGAAGCCTGTCCTTCACAGCGGAGACATTGCCGCGCGCTGGGGCGGGGAGGAATTCATCGCCCTCATGCCGAACACCAGCCTGGACCGCGCAACCGCGATCGCGGAGATGGTCCGGCAGCGTTTCGAGCTTGTGGGATTTGCCCTGGAAAACGGCCACAGCCTGCGCCTGACGGCGAGCGCCGGCGTCGTCTGCTGCGAGGACAGCCGGGATGATCTGGAAAGCATGATCAAGCATGCCGACAGGGCACTCTATGTGGCGAAAAGCGGCGGCCGCAACTGTGTCGCTCACGCTCCGCCTCCCGCCGATCTCGCCGGGTACACCGTCACCCACACTCCGATGCGCGCATGAGGTAATTGCCGCGATAGTCCTTGGCCGACGGCTTTGGCGATCCCGCTCCATCAAAGCCATTTGATTCCCGGTATCGATCCGGATGATCATTCGACAGCGGCCCGGCGCGGGATTGCATTTTCCTTCGCGGGACTTCGTGATAGTGCGTGCGAAAGAAACATTCGGATTCTGGACATGACTGCGGCGATCTACGGCATCAGGAATTGCGACACGATGAAGAGGGCCCGCCAGTGGCTCGACGATCACGCAATCGCCTATTCCTTTCACGACTACAAGCTTTCCGGGATAGACCGCGAAAGCCTGCAGCGCTGGTGCGACGAAATGGGATGGGAGACCGTCCTGAACCGCTCCGGAACGACCTTCCGCAAGCTGCCGGAGGAGGCACGGGCAAATCTCGATCGGTCGAAAGCCATCGAACTGATGCTCGCGCAGCCGTCGATGATCAAGCGGCCCGTTCTGGAAGCCGGCGGCAGGCTGCTGATCGGTTTCAAGCCGGATCTCTACGACCGCTTCTTTGCCGGCTGAAGGAGGGATACATGTCGAAAACCACGCGCGCCACCCAGATGCTCGCCAGGGCCGGCGTCGCCTTTTCCGTCCACACCTATGACTATGACCCGGATGCCGAACGTATCGGCCTGCAGGCGGCAGAAGCGCTCGGCGAGGATCCCCGCCGTGTCCTGAAGACGCTGATGGCGGAACTCGACGGCAAACCGGTCTGCGTCGTCCTGCCCTCCGACAAGGAGGTCAGCATGAAAAAGCTGGCGGCAGCTTTCGGGGGCAAATCGGCGGCGATGATGAAGCCCGCCGATGCAGAACGGCTGACCGGCTATCATGTCGGCGGCATCAGCCCCTTCGGCCAGAAGAAGTCCGTGCCGACGGCCATCGAGATGGCCGCACTTTCCGAGCCGCAGGTTTATATCAACGGCGGCCAGCGCGGGCTGCAGGTGAGGCTCGCTCCGCAGGACGCGCAGAAAGTGTTGAACGCCATCGCCGCCGCGATCGTCGCCTGAGACGTCCTGTCTGACGGGCCGGACCATCGGTTTTCGGGTCGGCACTCTTCAATTTGGCCGCAAAGCCAACTAAGTCTCTTGCAGCATCACAAACAGAATGGCAGGTCCCCCATGACAATCGCCCCCGATTTCACCAGCGTCGTCGATCCGGCAAAACTCGAAAAGCTCGCCGAAGTGGCCGTCAAGGTCGGCCTGCAATTGCAGAAGGACCAGGACCTTGTGATGACGGCGCCGATCGCCGCCCTGCCTCTGGCGCGCCTTATCACCAAGCATGCCTATATGGCCGGCGCCGGGATCGTCACGACCTTGTTTTCCGACGAGGACATGACCCTGTCGCGCTATGCGCACGCCCCGGACGCAAGCTTCGACAAGGCATCCGGCTGGCTCTATGACGGCATGGCCAAGGCCTTCGAGAAGGGCGCCGCCCGGCTTGCGATTGCCGGCGACAACCCGATGCTCTTGTCCGGCCAGGATCCGTCCAAGGTCGCACGCGCCAACAAGGCGAATTCCATCGCCTACAAGCCGGCGCTCGAACACATCGCCAATTTCGACATCAACTGGAACATCTGCTCCTATCCGAACCCGTCCTGGGCGAAGCTCGTCTTCCCCGGCATCCCGCTCGACGAGGCCGTGCGCAAGCTTGCGGATGCGATCTTCGCCGCCTCCCGCGTCGATCAGGCCGATCCGGTCGCCGCCTGGGCCGCGCACAATGCGGAACTCCGCAAGCGGTCGAGCTGGCTGAACGGCGAGCGCTTCTCAGCACTGCACTTCACCGGGCCCGGCACGGACCTGACGGTCGGATTGGCGGATGGCCACGAATGGCATGGCGGTGCGTCCACCGCCAAGAACGGCGTCACCTGCAATCCGAACATCCCGACCGAGGAAGTCTTCACCACGCCGCATGCGCTGAAGGTGGAGGGCTATGTCTCCTCGACCAAGCCGCTGTCGCACCAGGGCACGCTGATCGACAATATCCAGGTGAAATTCGAGGGCGGCCGCATCGTCGAGGCCAGGGCGACCAAGGGCGAGGAAGTGCTCCTCAAGGTGCTTGACACCGACGAAGGCGCCCGCAGACTCGGCGAAGTGGCACTGGTGCCGCATTCTTCGCCGATCTCGGCCTCCGGCATCCTGTTCTACAACACGCTCTTCGACGAAAACGCCTCCTGCCACATCGCTCTCGGCCAGTGCTATTCGAAGTGCTTCCTCGACGGGACGACGCTCAGCGAAGAGCAGGTCAAGGCACAGGGCGGCAATTCGAGCCTCATCCATATCGACTGGATGATCGGCTCCGACAAGGTCGATATTGACGGTGTGCGCGCCGACGGAAGCAAGGTTGCGGTCATGCGGAAGGGCGAATGGGCCTGACGGCCCCTGCTGCATTCGCCCTCTGGGCGAGCCAGACGCTGCCGAGCACGAGGACAAATCCCGCGCCCTGAACCGGCGTCAGGCTCTGCCCGAGGATGGACCAGCCGAGAAGCGTTGCCACAAGCGGGCTCAGGAAACCCAGGGAAGCCACCGCCGAGGGCTCGATCCTTGCGATGCCGCGAAGCCACAGGATATAGGTGAGCGCCGCCCCGATCAGGCCGAGATAGGCGATCCCGAGCACACTCCCGACCGTCGGTTCGGGCAGGGGCGGCTCAAGGAACATCGCAAGTGGCACAAGCAGCAGCCCGCCGGCCGTCAATTGCCATGAGGCGAAGGTGAGGCTCGAAACCGGCGGCGCCCAGTGGCGCGTCAGCACCGTGCCCGCGGCCATGGACGCGGCTCCCACCAGCCCTGCAATGATGCCGACCGGATCGAGTGCGGCCTTCGGTGTCAGGACCAACAAGGCCACACCGAAGAGGCCGGCAAGGCCGGCAGCAAGCGCCATGGGACGGACCGGCGTCGTCAGCACCAGACGCGACAGCGCTATCACGATCAGCGGCTGGACGGCGCCGACTGTCGCGGCTACTCCACCCGGCAGGCGATAGGCCGAAATGAAGAGCATGGCCCAGAACAGCGTGAAATTGAGCGCACCCAGCACGAAGGCACGCAGCCACCACGGGCCTTCGGGCAGGCGGCGGACGAGGAGGAGCAGGATCAGCCCCGCCGGCAGCGCCCGCAACATCGCGACCGTCAGCGGATAGCCCGCGGGCAGGAGCGTCGTGGTGACGATGTAGGTGCTGCCCCAGATCGCCGGTGCGAGAGCGGTAATCGCGACAGTCGCAGCATTGGTTGACATTATCTTCATATCAATATTCTCTACCTCAAGATATAGCCAATTTAGCAGCCAATATCTTGACGTCAAGATTCCCTGACCCTATCGAAGAACAATGGATACCAAAAACGACAAGGACGCAGTGGATCGCATCCTTTCGCAGTGGCGACGCGAACGGCCGGACCTCGATGTCGGGGCCATGGGCCTGCTCGGCCGGCTGTCGCGGCTCAGAGCCCATCTTGGGCGCGAGGTCGAGAAGGTGCTCGCCGAGCACGGGCTGAACGGATCGAGCTTCGACGTGCTGGCGACGCTGCGCCGCTCGGGCGCGCCCTACTCGCTCTCTCCCGGCGACTTGCTCGGGACCATGATGGTGAGTTCCGGAACCATGACCAACCGGATCGATCAGTTGGAAAAGGCAGGACTGGTTCAGCGCATCGCCAATCCGCAGGACCGCCGCAGCGTCCTCATCGCGCTCACCGAAAAGGGATTGTCAGTGGTCGATGCCGCCGTCACGGCCCATGTCGCCAACCAGCACCGGCTGGTGGCCCATCTCGGCAAGGAGGATCGCGAGACGCTCGACCGCATATTGCGGACCTATCTCGCGCATTTCGAGTAGCAATCTCTAGAACAGGCTGCCCTGTCCGGCAGGCGGGTCAGCCTTCTTAGCCGGCTTGGCGGTCGCTTTCGGGCTCGGTATGGAGCCCGGAGGCGCCCCTCCCCCTTCGCCTGTGACAGCCGAAACCCGACCGTCGGTGAACTCGATGACGATCTCAACCCCCTGGTCAAGGGCGGCTGCGCGCGAAACGGGCCGGTCTTCGGCATCGCGGATGACGGCATAGCCGCGCATCAGCACGTTCTTGTAGGACAGCGATTGCAGCATGCGGTCATGGGCGGCAATCGTCTGGCGCCGCCGACGAGCCTCGCCGATGACGGCGCTGTCGGCACGCAGCATCAGGCTTGCCAATCGGTCGCGCGCCCGACCGGTCTGGGATTGCAGCCGCGAGGGCACCGCCGTCAGGGCGGCATCGTATCGGCCGAGCCGCGTCTTCAGCCGCTCGACCATGCGCTCGACGATCCGTTCCGCCATCGCGGCGCGCTCGTTCAGATGTTGCCGCCGCTCGACGATCCGGCGCGCCAGCATGTCGGGACCCAATCGGGAGGCCGCCCTTTCGAAGCTTTGCCGCTTGTTCATGGTGTTGAGTTCGAGGCTGCGCCCGAGCGCGATGGCCGCCTCGTCGAAACGGCGGCGAGGCAGGGCGAGCAGCTGGTCGAGCGAGGGAAGAGCGCGCGCCAGTGCGCGCAAGCCTTGGCGGCGAAGATCCATCTGCCGGCTGGTCGCGCCGGAAAGCCGCGCGGCAAGATTGGCGATCTGGGCTTCGAGATCGGCCTTGACCGGGACTGCCATCTCGGCAGCGCCCGTCGGCGTCGGCGCGCGCACATCGGCAGCATAGTCGATCAGGGTCCAGTCAGTCTCGTGCCCGACCGCCGAGATCAGCGGAATGGCGCTTGCCGCCGCCGCGCGCACGACCGCCTCGTCATTGAAGCTCCAGAGGTCTTCCAGGCTGCCGCCGCCGCGCGCCACGATCAGCACGTCGGGTCGTGCAATCGGCCCGCCGGCCTCCATGGCGTTGAAGCCGTTGATGGCGTTCGCCACCTCCTCGCCCGATCCCTCGCCCTGAACCTTGACCGGCCAGACGATGACGTGAACGGGAAAGCGATCCGAGATCCGGTGCAGGATGTCGCGGATGACCGCGCCCGTCGGCGAGGTGACGACGCCGATCACCTTGGGCATAAAGGGCAGAAGCTGCTTGCGGGCGGGATCGAAAAGGCCCTCGGCGCCAAGCTTGCGCTTGCGCTCCTCTATCAGCGCCATCAGCGCGCCGGCGCCGGCGGGCTCGAGAGACTCGATAACGATCTGATACTTGGACGATCCCGGGAAGGTGGTGACGCGGCCGGTGGCGATGACCTCCATGCCCTCTTCCGGGCGATATTTCAGCTTCGCGAAACTGCCCTTCCAGATCACCGCGTCGATGCGCGACTTGTCGTCCTTCAGCGAGAAATAGGCGTGTCCCGAGGAATGCGGACCGCGATAGCCGGATATCTCCCCGCGCACCCTCACATGATCGAAGGCACTTTCGATCGTGCGCTTGATCGAGCCGGACAGTTCCGAAACCGTGAACTCGGCAAGGTTGGTGGGCGAATCATCGCTGAAAATGCTGCTCATGGGTTTTACTAACCCAAAACGCAGCGAAGATCAGCAGTCGAGGATTTGCCGTGACGGCTTTTTGCCGTGGAAAGTCCCCGGATGGCCGCAGGCCCCCTGCTGTCACTTCATCCCGGGCAGGTCGACCCGGTAGAGCGCAAAGCCCGATCCCTCCTGCCTTGGCAGGGGTTCGAGGTAGGCCGGGACCTCGCCCCGCTCGAGTGCCGCATAGAGCCCGTCGGGCTTCATTTCGGCAAGCCTCTTCGTCTGGCTGTCGCTGGCGCAGAAGGCAATCAGTCGCGCGTCCGAACCACGCAGGAAAGCCTGAGCCTCGACCGGTGTCGCAAGCCCGATATGCAGTTCCGTCAGCATGCCGCCCTGGTTGCGGTGATAGGGCGCCGTGAGCACGCGGTGGGCAGTGAAGCGCAGAATGTCGGCGCCGCTGTTGGACGGCGCGACGACGGTCGTCGGCTCCAGACCGGCCATTTGCTGGATGGCAGATGCAGACTCGCAGTCCGCCTTTTCGACAATAGCCGCTTGCGTGTTGTCACCCTTCAACCTGTCTGCAATGCCGCCGGTGCCCTCGGCCGCGAACACGCCGACCACTGCCCACACGCTCGGCACCGTCATCAGCGCGCCCACGACGAAGGCAAATCCGGCGCTCATATTGTCCGGATCGGCATGGGCGTTCCGCCGCAGTTCGATGATCAGCAATGCCAGCGGCAGGATCGACAGGAGATTGGCGAATATGGCGCCCCGGACCTGTATCGACGCGATCACCCAGGCAACCAGGATGAGCGAGAACAGTATGGCATGCGGCTCCACCCGGTCGCGCCGGAGAATCCGGAAGAAGCAGACGGAAAGGGCAAAGAAGCCCACGGCATAGAAACCGCCGAAGCTCGCCGGCTCGATGCGCAACTGGTCGAGGATCGACTGCGCTTCGGTGACATTCTTGAGCCAGAGCGTGACGAGTAGCGGATCGAGGTCATTGAGCGGGTTTTGCAGGCATTGCGGCGCGAGCACGAAGGCGGTTCCGAGAACGGCCGCGCCGTCGGCGGCAAGGACCGCGAAGCGGAGTTCGCGTCTGAGCCCGCTGGCCAGGAATGCCGAGAGAAAGAGAAGGGCGCCGCCCACGGCCGCGATCCCGTAATAGCCGATCGAGAGGCTGTCGCAGGTCACCACCGGATAGAGGCGCGGCGGGACGGTTCCGAAGAAGAAGATCGTGATCGCGATGGCGACCGTCAGCGCAAAGGCGCGCGCCGCGCCCGCAAAGGCCTCGCCATGCCAGGCCCACATGACCGCGACAACGAGGCAGGCCATCGCCACGAAGGGCGTCGTTTCCGCCCCGATCGCGATCGCGAGCGCTGCTGCAAGGCCCGCGACCGCAAAGCTTGCCGGCCGGTATTTCCGGTCGACCAGCATGGCGGCGATGGTGGCGACCAGCACGAGCTGGACGTTGTGGTGATCGATCGAGCCCGGCAGGAAACGGTTCGCCGTCACGATCAGGACGACAGTGAGCGCCATGGCAAGCTGCATCGCCTGCGGGCCGCCGATCCGGCGCCCGCCGAGCCCCATGGCTGCCAGCAGCGGTACCGACAGCAACATCGGCCATGCGAGGAGCGCGGCGGCTTCGGCTCCGGAAGGCGTCAGGAATTGCCGGAAAAACAGGATCAGGGCGGCAATCGGCAGATCGATCAGCCGCGACCAGTGCATCAGCGTGCCGCCTTCAAGGCCGAGCCGGTACTGCATCAGGTCGAACCAGCCCTGGCCGGCCAGGAAATCGCGCACCTCGACCAGGCGCATGACGTCGTCGTTGTCGGCCCCGACATAATCATCGGTCCCGGGCAGGTTCAGGAGGGCGATGGCCGCGAAAGCAAGCAGGCTGTAGAAGACAACGGAGAGTCCATATCGGGACCAGAGCGGCGCTGAAGCGCCTTCAGACATTGCTTTTCCCGCCATGTGCGCAGCGTCCCCGCGGGCCGTCTTTGCGGCCAGACGGCCGACGGCAAAAATCGTTGAAGAGTCGTGACGCGCGAAACCTAGCCTTAACCTTCTCAAGAAATAGTAAAGCCGGGCCTGGGCCATGAACGGCTGCGGCAATCCATTGGCGGGTGATCAGCATGCGTGTATCCGGGTCCGAGCATCTCGACATAGCCGTTCTTCTGCCCTGCTATAACGAAGCCGCGACGATCGGGGCAGTCGTGCGGAACTTTCGCCAGGCGCTCCCCGATGCGCGGATCTATGTCTACGACAACAATTCCACCGACGGCACCGCGCTTCATGCCATGCTGGCCGGAGCCACGGTCTTTCGCGAACGGCGGCAGGGCAAGGGCCATGTCGTGCGCCGAATGTTCTCCGATATCGAGGCGGACATCTACGTCATGGCCGATGGCGACGGCACCTACGCGCCGGAGGACGCCGAGGACCTCGTGCGCACGCTCGTGACGGAGCGGGCGGACATGGTGGTCGGGATCAGGCGCGGCGTCCACGAGGATGCCGGCCGAAACGGCCACGCCTTCGGCAACCGCCTGTTCAATCGTCTCTACCGGTTCCTGTTCGGCATGGATTTCACCGATATCCTCTCAGGCTACCGCGCCTTCTCCAGACGCTACGTCAAAAGCTTTCCGGCGGTCTCGGCCGGCTTCGAGATCGAGACGGAAATGTCGGTGCACGCCTCGCGGCTGAAGCTGCCGGTCTGCGAACTGGAACTCGACTACGGGCGGCGGCCGGAGGGCTCGCATTCCAAGCTCTCGACCTTCCGCGACGGCGCGAAGATCCTCTGGATGTTCGCCATGCTGATGAAGGAAACACGCCCCTTCGCATTCTTCGGCGTCATCAGCGCCGGCTTCTTTTCGGCAAGCCTCATCTTCATGGCGCCGGTGCTCTACGAGTACTTCCTGACGGGACTTGTGGAGCGCATGCCGACATGGGTCATGTCCATGGCGCTGATGATGATGTCCTTCCTGTTCTTCACGGCGGGCCTCATTCTCGATTCGCTTGCCCGCTCGCGCGCCGAACAGCTGCGCATCCACTACATGACCCTGCCGGGCCTCACGTCGGACTACGCCGACAAGCCAGCAAGGGCGCCGGCAAGAGACCGGCGCGAGCGCAGGGATGCTGCTCCTGAAGCGGATGCGGCATGAAGAAGCTCCTGCGTTTCGGCCTTGTCGGCTGCGCCGGATTTGCGGTCGATGCCGCCGTGCTGATGCTCCTGCTGGACGTCACATCGCTCGGGCCCTTTGCCGCCCGGGCGATCGCCATTACGGTGGCCATGACCGCCACCTGGCTGCTCAACCGCAGCTTCACCTTCGGGGCCTCGCGTCATTCGCTGGCGGTCGAAGGCTTCCGCTACGGTTCGGTCGGCGTCACCTCGGCGCTCGTGAACTACATGCTCTATTCGGGTCTGCTGATCTCGATCCCGATCCTGAAACCCCTCGCCGCCCTCGTTCTGGCCTCGATCGCCGCCATGGCCTTCAGCTTCTTCGGCTATTCCCGCTTCGTCTTCAGGCGGTAGAGCGCGGGGGGCGATGCCCCGCGTCCGTCAGACGGTCTCCCAGCCATCCTTTTCGCTCGCCCGGTAGATGGCATCGATGAATTTCTGGTTGAGCCTGGAATATTCGAGCGAGACGACCTCTTCCTTCTCGCCCATCGCCGCGCGGGCAAAGGCCTCTGCCTCGCATTTGTACTGGCGGCTGTCCTGGAAACGGAAGATCTGCGACAGATTGTGCGACTGGTTGGTGAGTTCGACTTCCTCCGCGCCCCAGCGGTCGGCGTTGAACGGCGACTTCACCTCGATGAAGCCCTCGGTGCCGTGGAAGATCATGGACTGGCGGTTCGCCATCTGGGTGGAGACATAGAAGCTCATCTCGAAGGTCCCGAAATCGGCCTTCACGCTCGAATAGATGTCGGTGCCGAAATCCGGGTCGCGCTCGACCACCGCCTGGACCCGCAGTGGCTCCTTGCCCGTGACGAAGCGTGTGGTGATCGCCGGGTAGACGCCGATATCCGGAAGCGCGCCGCCGCCAAGCTCCGGTACGTTGCGCATGTTCGCGGGATCGCGGTTGAAATAGGTGAACGAGCCCTGGACATGGCGAAGGCGTCCGATCGCCCCTTCGGAGAGCAGCGCCCGCACCTTGCGCCAGACCGGCGCGTAAGTAACCATGTATGCTTCGGAAATCAGCACCCGGTTGCGGTCGCGGGCAGCGATCACCCGGTCGATCTCGTCTGCCTTCAAGGCAATCGGCTTTTCGCTCAGCACGTGCTTGCCGGCATCGGCCGCCTTGATGGACCATTCGACATGCTGCGAGGTCGGCAGCGGAAGATAGACCGCGTCGATCAGATCCGACGCCAGCATTTCCTCATAGGACCCGAAGGCATGCGGTACAGAGAACCGGTCGGCCATGGCGCGGGCCTTGGCGAGATCGCGGCTGGCAATCGCCGTCACCACGCAGTTTTCCGCGTCCTGAATGGCCGGAATCACCAATTCCCGGCCGATCTTCGCGGTCGACAGAATTCCAAAACGCAGCATGTCTCTTCTCCGGCCTGTATCGTTGCCGCCAGAAACTATTCAGAGACCGCCGTCAATGCAATGGCCGGCGCGCATCGATCCCGCAGCCGAGCACGTTGTCTTGGCCGGATACGTCCGCTATTCGTCTCCAATGCGTCTTTCAGGCTTACGAAGAAGCGCTATCATGGGCTATCGTTAATGTTGTGGAGATGACAAAAATGACCGATTCGAGAACAGCCCTTCTGGTGATTGACGTCCAGGAATCCTTCCGCCATCGCCCGTACTGGCGGGAAGACGAGATTCCCGCCTTCCTGTCCCGGCTCCAGGCCCTGATCGACGGGGCGAAGGCGGCGGGACACGCCGTCGTGCAGATTTTCCACACCGACGACGATGCGGAATTCCGCCTCGACAGCGGTTATGTCACCACGCTTGCAGGTCTCAGGATCGATCCCGACGTCGTCTTCCACAAGACCCGGCACTCCGCCTTCGTCGGCACGCCGCTCGACGTCTGGCTTCGCGAGAAGGGAATCGACCGGCTGATCGTGTCCGGCATCCGCACCGAGCAGTGCTGCGAGACGACCACGCGCCATGCCGCCGATCTCGGCTACAAGGTCGACTACGTCACGGAGGCAACGCTGACCTTCCCGATGACCCACGCTTCCGGCGAGGTCTTCAGCGCCGCCGACATCAAGAAGCGCACGGAACTCGTGCTCGCCGGCCGCTTCGCCCGCATTGCGACGGTCGAACAGGCGGTTCCGAAGATCGGACAGGCCGCATGACAGCGGCTTGTCACACCGCCCGCCGGATCATCCCCGTCTATGTCGTGCTGCCGCCGCACACGCTTTTGATGGATGTCGCCGGACCGCTGGAGGTGTTGCGCTACGCCAATCTCGAACAGGAGGACATCCTGTTCGAGTACCACTACATCGCCGCCCGACCCCAACAGACGACATCGATCGGCCTGACGCTCGCCAATCTGGAGCCATTGCCGGACCGGCTACCCGGGAATGCCTATGTCATTGTCGCGGGCAGCACGAGCAGCGCTCCCGAGCCCGAACGTTCCGGGCCTGAACGGGCGGAACTTTCCGTGTGGCTGCGCCGGGCGGTCGTTCCGGGCGTAACGCTGGTGACCATATGCTCCGGTGCGCTTCTTGCCGCTGCGGCCGGCCTGCTCGACGGACATGCCTGCACCACCCATGCCCATTGTATCGAGGAATTGAAGCGGCTTTCGCCGACGGCCCAGGTTCTTGAGAACCGCCTCTTCGTCGAGGACGGCGCGCGGCTCTCCAGCGCCGGCATCTCGACCGGTACGGATCTCATGCTGCACATCGTCTCGAAACTCACTTCGGCCCCGACGGCGCTCGCCGTCGCTCGCACCATGGTCGTCTACATGCGCCGAAGCGGCTCGGACCCGCAGCTTTCGCCCTGGCTTTCCGGACGCAACCACGTTCATCCCGCCATCCACCGCATCCAGGATGCGATCATGGCCGAGCCAGCGCGCGACTGGACGCTTTCGCAGATAGCCGACATCGGCCGTCTCAGCGAGCGGCACATGACAAGGCTCTTCCGTGAGCAGACCAACATCTCCGTCACCGCCTATGTCAATCTCATGCGGGTGACCCTTGCCCGCGACATCCTCGCGAACACGCGCCTCGACATGGAAAGCGTGGCCGAGCGCGCGGGCTTTGCCTCGCCGCGCCATATGCGCCGCGTCTGGTCGCAGCACAACAGTCTCCCGCCCAGTCACTATCGGCGTTAAATCACAGAAATTGAGTAGTCGATCACCGCCGCGATTGCTAACCTCGGTTCTCATCCTTCCGGCCCTTCGCGGCCGTCCCGGCTAATCATGGAGTTCCGCTATGCAGATGCGCCCGCTCGGCCGCACAGGCCTTTCCA